>NZ_JBSHXL010000001.1:2682500-3097500 GCF_055616315.1 Rhizobium sp. O111
GCAAGGCGTATGAGGATATGGCGCCCCGCGCCAAGACCGCCGTTGCCCAGATCAAGGCCGAAGGTGTCGCCGCGGCCGATGCCGCGCGCGAGCACCCGGCAGCCACCACCACGGCGCTGGCGCTTGCCGGTGCGCTCGGCTTTCTCGCCGGCTATCTCTTAAGCGGCGCCCAGGCCGCCCCGCAGCGCCAGCAGTGGTGGCGATAGCATTCGTTAAAATTAGACATATCTAATTTGTTTACGAGCCGGATGATCCGAAGTATCATCCGGCCCGTACTACTTAGGTCTTAGAAAAACCCGTTTTTCAGGCCAATAATGGAGACTATAAAGAACGAGGGAGGACTGCTGATGATTGCCAAAGGATCGAACTGCATCGTCGAAGTCACGGTTGACGGAGCGCAGGGCCGCCTAGCGGTCGGTATTATGAACATGCGACAGGCTCTCGAACTTCCTGAAATGCCCAGCGTCTCTTATACCCATCCGGATCCCGCCAAGGCGGCAGCCGGTGTTACCATGAACCGCGAGCAGCTTGCAGGCTTCGTGGCGCGTCACTGAGAGCGGTCGCAACCGCGATCCGCTCTCTATATATAAATGCGGCCAAGACAGGCGGCGCCACCGGCGCCGCCTCTTCTTTTTGACGCAGCGGCAGAGCCCCCTCCCCTCTTGTCCGATCCTTCTTATCCCCGCGTTTTGCGACCCCGCGTCTGGCATCCCCTCACCGTTCATGCCAAAAACGCCGATAACAGAACGCCGATAACAAAGAGCAGAGGAACAGGCGATTGAGAGAGCGGCGCGCACCGCAAAGGCAGAACGGCCGCAACAGGCCTGAAGCCGTCGAGAGCAAGCGGGTGACCCTGCCGCGCGCATTGTCCAAGCTCGGCTACTGTTCGCGAACCCAGGCCGAAAAGCTGATCGCCGACGGTCGCGTCACCGTCAACGGCCGCACCGTGCTCGACAGCGCCGCCTGGATCGACCTCTCATCGGCGAAGATCAAGGTCGACGGCAGCGATGTCGCCGCCGAGCCGATGACCTATCTGATGCTGAACAAGCCGCGCGGGCTGGTGACGACACGCCACGATCCCGAAGGCCGCCCGACGGTGTTCGATTGCCTCAAGGATGTCGACACCCCGCATCTTTCGCCGGTCGGCAGGCTGGACAAGGCGAGCGAGGGCCTGCTGCTCTTCACCAACGACACGGTCTTCGCCCAGGCGCTGCTCGACCCGGTCACCCATGTCACCAAGACCTATCATGTCCAGGTCGATCGCGTCATGGAGCCCGAGATGCTGGCCGAGATGGCCTATGGCGTTCGCCACGACGGCGAACTCTTGAAGGCGACGGCGGCCACGCTTCTAAGACAGGGCGAGCGCAACTCCTGGATCGAAGTCGAGCTCGACGAGGGCCGCAACCGCCAGATCCGCCGCATGCTGGAAGCGCTCGGCACCGAATGCCTGCGGCTGGTGCGCGTGGCGATCGGTGATCTCCAACTCGGCGACCTCCCGAAAGGCGCGGTACGCGCTTTGACCGAGGCCGAGCTCAAGGCGCTACGTCGCCGCGCCGGCATGGAAACGACCAAACGGACCAGATGACATCATGACAGACAGCGCCGCCCTCGCCCCGCACGATTTCTGGCAGGAGCTGGACGCACCCGGCACCTTTTCGATCGGGGGTGACTTCACATCCTTCTATGTCGCGACGCTGACCGATGGTCGCCAACTCCGCCTGCCGCTTCGCCCGCTTGCCGATGGCGAGCATGCGCTGGCCTCGCTCATCATCAACCAGGCGAGCTTCGAAGTGCTGGACGCGCTGGCCGGACAGCTGGCGGACAGGCTGAGAGCCCTCGATATCGACGTCGTCGCCGGACTGCCGACGCTCGGGCTGACGCTCGCCTCATCCGTGGCACAGAAACTCGGGCACAAGCGATATGTCCCGCTCGGCACCTCCAGGAAGTTCTGGTATCGCGACGAACTGTCCGTGCCGCTGTCGTCGATCACCACCCCCACCCAGCAGAAGCGCCTCTATATCGATCCGCGCATGCTGCCGCTGCTCGAAGGCAGGCGCGTCGCGCTGATCGACGATGTCATCTCGAGCGGCACCTCGATCGTCTCCGGCCTCAAGCTGCTGTCGGCCTGCTCCATCGAGCCGGTCGCGATCGGCGCCGCCATGCTGCAATCTGAGCGCTGGCGCACGACTCTTGACCAGGCCGGCCCGCAATGGCTGGAGCGGACGGTCGCCGTCTTCGCGACCCCGATGCTGGAGCGCACCGAACAAGGTGCCTGGCGCGCGCCCGGGATCTGAGCCGTCGCTCCTAATGTAGAGTGCGCTCGATTATAGACTGCGCTCTGGGCCCGCCCCTCTATACAGCGCGCCGCGAACCGCTACAGTCTCCGTCAACACGTAAAGCAAGCGCATCAATCCGGAAGACCTGATGACCCCAGAACAAGCATGTCTGCTGATCCTGCTGATCGCGATGCTGGTTCTGTTTCTGATCGACCGTTTCAGGGTCGAGGTGGTGGCGATCGCCGGCCTTCTTGCCGGCTATGCGCTCGGGCTTTATCCGACCGATGCGGTCTTCGCGGGCTTTGCCAGCCCCGTGGTCATCACCGTCGTCGAGATCCTGCTGGTGGTCCAGGTGCTGGCCCGCACCCGCTTCTTCGACAGGGTGTCAACAGCGCTTGCCAGTCGCGGCATGCGAGGCACCGGCGTCATCGCCATCCTCTCCGGCGTGACCGGCTTCGTCTCGATCTTCATGAACAATATCGGCGCCTTCTCGATCTCGCTGCCGGTGGCGCTGCGCATCAGCGCCGTCAGCGCCATCCCCAAGCGGCAGCTGATCATCCCGATCTCGTTCGCCGCTTTGCTCGGCGGCCTCGTATCGCTGATCGGTACCCCCGCCAACCTGCTGGTCAGCAACGCGCTTGCGGCCGCGACCGGCGAGAGTTTTCGCCTCTTCGATTTCGCCTATGTCGGCCTGCCGGTCGCCGCAGCCGACATCCTGATGACGTCAGTGTTGGCGCCGCTCCTCTTCCCTGCGGATGGCGAGGACGATGCGGCAGCACCCGAAACGCCGCGACGCCGCATGGTGGCCGAACGGCGCGTGCCCTTGGGCTCGCCGCTGATCGGCGCAAGCCTCGCCGAGCTCCCCGCCCGCTTCGCGCTCAAGCCGCACGCGCTGCTGCGCAACGACGCCTTCGTCTTCGGATCCGCCGAGCGCTCCGTCGTCGAGGCCGGCGATCTCCTCCTGGCGGAAGCCGACGATACGGTCTTTATCGACCTCGCGGCATCAGGCGCGCTGCAGACGGATCATGGGCAGGCAGAGGCAAGCCGCGTCGAGGCTGTCGTCATGCCGGAGAGCACGCTGGTCGGCTCGCGCCTGCGCTCGCTCGAGGTCTTCACTACGCGCGGCATCGCGATCAGCGCCCTATCCATGCGCTCCCCTCGCATCGAGGGACGCTTCGACGATCTGCAGCTCTCGATCGGTGATGTCCTGGTGCTGGAGGGCGACCGCGCCGCGATCTCTGAAGCACTCGAGGAATGCGAATGTCTGCCGCTCGCCTCGCCGCCCGTTTCGCCCTCATTCTCGCTGAGCTGGCAGCCCTTCGCGATCTTTGCCTGCGGCATCGCCGCAACCACGGTCGTACGGCCCGATATCGCGCTCGCCGGCGTCGTCCTGGTGCTGGCGCTCCTCAACTACCTGAACATCCGCCAGGCGATGGCCGATCTCAACTGGCCCGTCATCATCATGCTCGCCGCGATGATCCCGATCGGCTCTGCCGTTGGCACCTCGGGGACCGCCGAAGTGATCGCCTCGGCGCTCGGCGCCGTCCTGCCCGTATCGCAGCCGCTCGCGGGCATCGCCGTGGTGCTGTTGCTGGCGATCGCGTTGACGCCCTTCGTCAACAACGCCACCGTCGCCATCGTGCTGAGCCCCATCGCGATCGAGTTCGCGGCAGCCGGCCACCACCAGCCGCAAGCCTATCTGCTCGCAGTCGCCCTCGGCGCCTCGCTCGATTTCCTCACACCCTTCGGCCACCACAACAACACGCTCGCCATGGGCATCGGCAGCTACCGCTTTTCCGATTTCATCCGAGCCGGCCTGCCGGTGACGGTGCTGAGCTACTTTTTGAGCCTGCTGCTTCTATATGTCTTCTGGGTTTGAGCCCCGATTGCTTGACATCCCCGGCGATGGAACTAGAGCAGGGGAAAGCCCCGATCAAACCGACCCCGTAACCCAAAAGGACGGTCAAGCCCGTGCGTATTCTCTCAGAAGCCCATTTCCCGGAACTGCCGAATTACTACCGCGGCAAGGTGCGAGAAAACTACGACCTTGCCGATGGCAGCCGCATCATCATCAGCACCGACAGGCTGAGCGCGTTTGACCGGATCCTGACTTGCATCCCCTACAAGGGCCAGGTCCTCACCCAGACGGCGCGCTACTGGTTCGAGGCAACGAAGGACATCTGCCCCAACCACGTCATCGCCTATCCTGACCCGAACGTCGTCGTCGGCAAGCGCCTCGACATCCTGCCGGTCGAAATCGTCGTGCGCGGCTATCTCGCCGGCACCACCGGCACCTCGATCCTCACTCTTTACAAGAAGGGCGAGCGCGAGATGTATGGCATGCGCCTGCCGGATGGCATGCGCGACAACCAGAAGCTTCCCGAGCCGGTGATCACGCCGACAAGCAAGGAATTCGATGGTGGCCATGACGAGCCGCTGACGCCTGATCAGATCGTCGAAGGCGGTCTGCTGACGCAGGCGCAGTGGGATACGCTGTCCAAATACGCGCTGGCGCTGTTTGCCCGCGGCCAGGAAATGGCGGCCAAGCGCGGCCTCATCCTCGTCGACACCAAATACGAGTTCGGCACCGATGAGAATGGCACGATCATCCTCGCCGACGAGATCCACACCCCCGACAGCAGCCGCTACTGGCTCGCCGACAGCTACCAGGCAAGCTTCGAGGCCGGCACGCGCCCGGCAAGCTTCGACAAGGATTTCGTCCGCGCCTGGGTGGCCGAACGCTGCGACCCCTATAAGGACGAGATCCCCGAGATCCCGACCGACCTCATCGAGCAGACCTCGGCCGTCTATATAAAGGCATACGAAGCGATCACCGCGCAGACCTTCGTGCCGGATGACACCGGCGCGACCCCGGTGGAGCGCGTGCGCAAGAACCTCTCGCGCTACTTCCCGTAAGCGTTCGTTCGCGTGAAGGCCTGCGACTTTAGCTTGCAGGCCCTTTCAATGTCGCGTTAGATTTTGAAAAACACCGAAGCCGGGCGGATCCGGCTGGAGAATTCATGGCACGAAGGCCAAGGCGCAAGGCCGAAGAGACCCGCGAAGACATTCTGACGATGGCCGAGCAGCTGTTTCGCCAACGCGGCTTCGTCGCCGTCTCGATAGCCGATATCGCCGCAGCACTCGACATGTCGCCGGCAAACGTCTTCAAGCACTTTCATTCGAAGACCGCCCTGGTCGACGCGATCGCCGAAAGGCATTTGAGCGATGTCGCCGACCGCTTCGTCGCCGATGACCTGCCGCCGCGCGAACAATTGCTCCGCTTCGTGCTCCGGCTCCTCGACAGCCATCTCGAGGACATCCAGAAAAACCCCTACATCTTCGAAATGGTCCTCGTCAGCATCGAGGCCAAGATCGAGGCAGGCAAGCGATATCGCGAAAAAGTGATCCAGAAACTGGAGGTCATCATTCGCGAAGGTGTCGCGGAAGGCCGCTATCACTGCGCCGACCCGGCGCTTGCCGCAAGGACCGTCGCCGATGTGCTGGCAGGCGTGCTGCACCCGGTTCTGATCGTCAAGGACGACCGGGAGACCCTTGTCGAGAAAGCCCGCAATATCGTCGATTTCGCCGATGCCGCGCTGCAAAATAGCGCTTGCTAAGTGACGATTCATAACTTACGTCACTTTCTAAAGGCTTTGTTAATTCGGATCAGAGGCATTTGACTCCGGATCGTTTGTCGTGTGGCATCCCCGGCAGGCTTAGATCCGCGAGCCAGCGCATAGGGAATTGAACATGATACGTCGCTTTCTCCTCGTTTCCTCAGCTCTTGCCATCGGTGGCGTTCTCGCCGCCTGCAGCGACAGCGGCAAGACACCGGCCGCGGGCGCCGGCGGTGCCGGGGCGGCTCAGCAGGCGGCCGCCGTCGGCGTGATCACGCTGAAGAAGGGCGATTTCCCGGTCACGACGATTCTTCCCGGCCGCGCCGAGGCGTTCCAGACCGCCGACATCCGTCCGCAGGTCAGCGGCCTCATCCGCGACATCACCTTCCGCGAAGGCGGCGAGGTGAAGAAGGGCGACGTTCTCTATCAGATCGAAGACGCTCCCTATGTCGCGGCCGTCGCCCAGGCGCGCGCCGCCATCGCCAAGGCCGAGGCCAGCGTGCCAAGCGCACAGAGCAATTTCGACCGCTACCAGCGCCTCGTCGGCTCGGGCGCGACACAAATCGAGCTTGAGACAGCAAGAACCAACCTCCTGCAGGCGCAGGCCGAGGTCGAATCGGCGAAGGCCGCCCTTTCGGCAGCCGAGATCGATCTCGACCACACCAAGATCGTCGCGCCCTTCGACGGCGTCATCGACCAGACGGCCTATAACGTCGGCAACGTCGTCTCCGCCAACCAGACCACGGCGCTGACCACCGTGCGTCAGCTCGACCCGGCCTATATCCTTCTGACGGAATCGAGCACCAACCTGCTGCGTCTGCGCAGCGCGATCGCCGATGGCGAGATCAAGGGCACGCGCGGCAACGACGCTTTCCGCCTGATCCTCGAAAACGGCAAGGAATACGGTGAGAAGGGCACGCTCGACATGTCGAAGTCGGTCGTCAGCGAAACGACGGGCACCTTCACCATCCGCGTGCGCTTCCCCAATCCCGAGCGCATCATCCTGCCGGGCATGTATGTCCGCGCGACGCTGGAACTCGGCTCCGAAAACGGCTTCGCTCTGCCCCAGCTCGCAACCAGCCGCAATGCCAATGGTGAGCTTTCGGCGCAGTTTGTGTCCGCGGATGGCAAGGTCGAAAACCGCATCTTCGAAAACGCATCGCCATCAAACAATGCATGGCTGGTGACCGAAGGCGTCAACGACGGCGATCAGCTGATCGTTTCCGGCCTGCAGTCGATCACCGCGGGCATGCCGGTCAAGCCGACCGAGATGAAGATCAATGACAAGGGTATCGTCGTGCCCGTGGCGCCTCCAGCCGCCGCCGGCGACGCGCAGAAGCCCGCCGCGAAGTAACGCGTCGATCATTGATCCGAGCCGTACAGGAATTAGCCAATGGCCAAGTTTTTCATCCGACGTCCGATCTTTGCGTGGGTCATAGCGATCACGATCATGCTCGCGGGCGTGCTGGCGATCTTCACGCTGTCGATCTCGCAGTACCCGGATATCGCGCCGACCACGGTGCGCATCAACGCCACCTATCGCGGCGCCAGCGCTGAAACGGTCGAGAAATCGGTGACGACTCTCATCGAGGACGGCATGACCGGCCTCGACGACCTCACCTACATGACCTCGACCTCGTCCACCGGCTCGGCCAGCATCTCGCTGACCTTCGGCACGGCGGCCGATCCCGATATCGCCCAGGTGCAGGTGCAGAACAAGCTGCAGCTGGTGCAGTCTCAGCTGCCGAGCGACGTCATCGACGCCGGCATCAGCGTTACCCGCTCGACCTCGAGTATCCTTCTCGTCGGCGCGCTGGTCTCCACAGACGGCAAGCGCAACTCCGTCGATCTCGGCAACATCCTGTCCAACTCGATCGAAAAACAGGTGCAGCGCCTGGAAGGCGTCGGCAGCGTCAACATCTTCGGCTCCGGCTACGCCATGCGCGTCTGGCTCGACCCCTACAAGCTGGTCAAGTACCAGCTGACGACGGGCGACGTGACCTCGGCGATCGAGGCGCAGAACACACAGGTATCCGTGGGTTCGCTCGGCGCCCAGCCTTCCGTCGAAGGCCAGCAGATGAACGTCACGATCACCGCGCAGAGCCAGCTGACCACCGTTTCCGACTTCGAGCACATCATCTTGAAGGTCGAGAAGGACGGCTCCACGGTTCGCTTGAGCGACGTCGCGCGCATCGAGATCGGCCAGGAAAGCTATGGCGGCTCCTCGCGCTACAACGCCCAGCCATCGAGCGGCTTCGCCGTCAACCTCGCGATCGGCGCCAACGCCATCGATACCGCCGGCCGTGTTCGAACCGCGCTCGATTCCATTTCCAAGGGCCTGCCCGAGGGCGTGGAGATCACCTATCCCTACGACACGACGCCCTTCGTCGAGCTGTCGATCGAAAAGGTCGTGCACACGCTGATCGAGGCGATCGTGCTCGTCTTCGTCGTTCTCCTGGTCTTCCTGCAGAACTTCCGGGCGACGCTCATTCCGACCATCGCGGTCCCCGTGGTTCTGCTCGGAACCTTCGGCATCCTTGCGGCGACGGGCTATTCGATCAACACGCTGACCATGTTCGCCATGGTGCTCGCGATTGGTCTGCTCGTCGACGACGCCATCGTCGTCGTCGAGAACGTCGAGCGCATCATGACCGAGGAGAAGCTGTCGCCGATGGAGGCCACCGAGAAATCGATGGGCGAAATCACCGGCGCCATCGTCGGCATCGCGCTCGTCCTGACGGCCGTCTTCATTCCAATGGCCTTCTTCGGCGGCTCGACCGGCATCATCTACCGCCAGTTCTCCGTCACCATCGTTTCGGCGATGTTGCTCTCGGCGCTGGTCGCAATCGTGCTGACGCCGGCGCTCTGCGCTACGATGCTGAAGCCGGTGCATGACCACAAGAAGAACCGTGCCAGCGAGTGGTTCAACCGCAACTTCACCCGCTCCACCAACGGCTATGTCCGCTCGATCGGCTATCTCCTGAAGCGTCCGTGGCGCGTCATGGTTGTCTTCCTGCTGGTCGGCCTCGGCTGCGCCTATTTCTTCACCCGCCTTCCGACCTCGTTCCTGCCGCAGGAAGACCAGGGCGTGCTGCTGACCATCGTGACCACGCCTCCGGGATCGACCACGCAGCAGACCCAGGCCGTCGTCGAGAAGGTCGAGACCTACTATCGCGAAAACGAAAAGGACGCCGTGCAGTCGGTGTTCGGCGCCCTTGGCTTCGGCTTCAACGGCTCCGGCCAGAACAGCGCGATCGTCTTCACCAAGCTAAAAGACTTCGCCGAGCGCACGGATGACAAGCTGCATGCGCAGGCTGTCGCCACCCGCGCGCTGGGCGCCTTCTCGCAGATCCGTGAAGCCCAGGTCTTCGCGCTGCTGCCGCCGGCAATTCAGGGTCTCGGCGTCTCCAGCGGCTTCTCCATGTATCTCGTCGACACCGGCGGTCACGGCACAGAGGCGTTGGATGCGGCCTCCAAGCGCCTGATCAGCATGGCCAACACGAGCGGCAAGGTTGTTGCGCTCCGCAGCAACAACAAGGAAGTCGAGCCGCAGATGAAGATCATCATCGACCAGGAGAAGATCGGCGCCATGGGTGTCGACATCTCGGCGGTCAATGCGATGCTCTCGGTCATCTTCACCGGCCGTGACGTCAACGACTTCACGCTGAACGGCGAGATCAAGCCGGTCTACGTCCAGGGCGATGCACCCTTCCGCATGCAGCCCGACGACCTCGACCACTGGTATGCCCGCAATACCAACGGCGAGATGGTCCCCTTCTCGGCCTTCACCCGCACCGAATGGGTGAAGGGCGCCCCGACGCTCGCCCGCTTCAATGCGGTGAGCGCCATCCCGCTCGACGGCGCGTCGGCACCGGGTGTCAGCTCCGGCGACGCGATGAACGCGATGGAAGAAATGACCGCGCAGCTCGGCGGCGGCTACACCGTCGCGTGGCAGGGCATTTCCTATCAGGAGCGCCTGTCGGGTTCGCAGGCGCCGATGCTCTACGCCATCTCGGTTCTGGTCGTCTTCCTTTGCCTTGCAGCGCTCTATGAAAGCTGGTCGATCCCGTTCTCGGTCATCATGGCCGTTCCGGTCGGCGTGCTCGGCGCGCTGGTCGCGGCAACCGTCTTCGGCCAGGCAAACGACGTCTACTTCAAGGTCGGCCTGCTCACGACCATCGGTCTGGCGGCGAAGAACGCGATTCTCATCGTGGAGTTCGCCAAGGACCGAATGGAGACCGGCATGGGCATCATCGATGCGACGCTGGAGGCCGCAAGGCTGCGTCTGCGGCCGATCATCATGACCTCGCTGGCGTTCATCCTCGGCGTCGTTCCGCTGGCGATTGCCACCGGTGCGGGCTCGGCCGCGCAGAACGCCATCGGTATCGGCGTGCTCGGCGGCATGCTGTTTGCGACCGCGCTCGGCATTTTCTTCGTGCCATCATTCTTTGTGGTTATCCGCCGCGTCTTCTCGCGACGTCAAAAAAATGAGGTATGAGTGTGACATATCTGCACTGTGATAAAGTGAGACTCATTGGTACATTGCCGCGGACTGCTTCGGGATGGCGTTTCTCGTTTGAGCGAAGCGCGACCGATAGTGAAGCATGATCGCTTCTGACATGAATAATTTTTTGGTCGAGTTACAGGAAGATAGTTAATGGCGTCTTTTCGTTTTGCCTCTCCGGCATTGTTGTTATTGCTCGCGGGCTGTGTGAGTGGCCCGGATCATGTTCCCCCGGAGATGCCCCTCCCGGCCAAGTTCAATGAAGGCTCGGCCAAGGCCGATGGCGACGTCTCGACGGTCGCCTGGTGGACCGCCTACCGCGACACCCGCCTGAACGGACTGGTGGTCGAAGGTCTCAATGAGAACCTGTCGATCCAGCAGTCGCTGGAGCGCATCAACGCCGCTGCCGGCAATGTCACGGTCGCTGGCGCCGGCGCCCTGCCGAGCCTGGTGGTTGGCGCTTCGCACACCACGAGCGGTTCGCTCGGCTCGCTGGCCGACAGCCGCGCCGCCACCAACACGACCGGCGCCAACGCCAATGTCGGCTGGCTGCTCGACCTCTTCGGCCAGTATCGCCGCTCGAAGGAAAGCGCCCAGGCCTCGCTCGACGCCGCCTACTCGACCGCCGACGTCGCCAAGCTCACCTATCTCCAGGATCTGGTGAACTCCTACATCAACGCCCGCTATTATCAGGAGCGCATCGCGCTCTCCAAGGCCAACCTGAAATCGCGTCAGGAAACCTACGAGCTGACCAAGTTCCAGCTCGATGCCGGTGCAGCCTCGCGTCTCGACGTCGTGCAGGCCGAAGGTCTGGTGCAGTCGACCCAGGCTGAAATCCCGGGTCTGGAAACCAACTTCCGCGTTGCCGCCCACCACATCGCCACCCTGCTCGGCAAGCCGGCCGGCTCGATGGTCGCTGAACTGCAGCGCGGCGGCTCGCAGCCGGTCTTCCGTGCCGGTATCGTCTCCGGCGTTCCGGCCGACCTGATCCGCAATCGTCCCGACATTCGTGTCGCCGAGCGCAATCTGGCCGCCGCCACCGCCAATATCGGCATCGCCATCAGCCAGCTCTATCCGACGATCTCGCTCTCCGGCTCGATCTCGCCGACCTATGTGCGCCCGGTTGGCGCCAATGGCGGCCTGACCAGCTGGTCCTTCGGCCCGACGCTGACGCTCCCGATCTTCGACGGCGGCCGCCTGCGCGCCAATGTCGATATCGCCAAGTCCGACGCCAAGACCCAGTATCTCGCCTGGAAGCAGGCGGTTCTGCAGGCGGTCGAGGAAGTGGAAAACGCGCTGTCGGCGGTTCGCCGCGATGCGCAGACGGTGGCCGCGCTCCGCGCCCAGGTCAAGACGACCCAGGAAACGCTCGATCTGTCGACCGCCAGCTACAAGGACGGCGCCTCCTCGCTGCTCGACGTCCTCGACGCCCAGCGTCAGGTCTCGCTCGCCCAGGCAAGCCTGGCCGCAGCCGTCCAGCAGATGGCAACCGACTACGTCGCGCTCAACGTCGCCATCGGCGGCGGCTACAACCCGGGCGGCAACAACGCCCCGGCCAAGCCGGTCGCCGCAAAGGCAAGCACTGCAAAGGCAGGCTGAGACGACAGCAATTGAGAAAAGCCCCGGTTCGCCGGGGCTTTTTTGTTTCTGGAGTCCCCCGTGATTGCGGAAAATCGCAAAGCGGCGCAAGATTGGATTCGACAACGCCGACGTCGTCATGTACGCATTGGTTAAACGATTAATCCAATCCGTCGAAAATCATGCCTCCAGCCCGATCAGGACCAAATCTGAGCAGGATCGCAACGTCGCTTGGCGTCTCCGTTGCGACGGTGTCGAACGCGCTTTCGGGCAAGGGCCGTGTGTCCGAACAGCTCGCCGAGCGGATCCGCGAACACGCGGCCGAAATGGGCTATGTCCCGAGCCAGGCGGCGCGCGCGCTGCGCACCGGCCGCAGCGGCGTCATCGGCCTGGTCCTGCCTGACATCGCCAATCCGCTCTTTCCCAAGCTCGCGCAGGCCATCGAATTCGCCGCCACCTCGGCAGGATACGGCGTCCTCATCGCCGACTCCCGCGGCAACATCACCGCACAGACCGAGGCCATCAACCGGCTGGTCGAGCGCGGGGTCGAGGGCCTTGTGATCGTACCGCGCCGCGCGACCCGCATCTCGGCCGCGAGCTGTCCCGTCGCCGTCATCGACACCGCCTCGACACCCGGAAACACGGTCGCCGCCGATCACTGGCAGGGCGGTCGCGATATAGCCGACCATCTGGCCGAACTCGGCCACAAGCGCATCCTTGTGATCGGCAACAATCCCGAATCCAACGTCCAGAACGATCGCGTCGGCGGCATCCGCTCCGGATTGCGCCCCGACATGCAGTCCTCCACTCTCTGGGTCGAGCGCCTGGAACGCGAAAACGGCATGGGCTGCACGCTCGGCCTCGCCGAAAAGGTCCGCGAAGGCTACACCGCCTTTGCCGCGCTGTCCGACCTGCAGGCGCTGAGGGCGCTCACCGAACTGCAGCGCGACGGCATCGTCGTTCCCGACATGGCAAGCGTCACCGGCTTCGACGACCTGATCTTCTCCCCCGTGATCACGCCAAGCCTGACGACGGTGGCGATGGACATGGCGACGATCGCCGATGTCGCCATCTCGTCGCTCCTGAAAACCATACAGGCAAGCGGCAGCCGCGAAGGCGTGCTGGTCAGCGCCGACACCGATCGGGTGCCGATGCAGCTGATCGTTCGCCAATCATCGGGTCCCGCCGATCCAGCCAGGATCGACCCGACCAAACTGGACCTAGCCTCTCAGACGGAGAACTCCTGACATGAAGCATGCCCTCATCGCCTCGGCGGCCCTTCTTGCCCTCACGCCCGTCGCCGCCAGCGCTCAGGAGAAGACGCTCACCATCTCCGTCTATGCCTTCGCGCAGGACGACTTCAAATCGATCGTCTACGACCCCTTCGAAGCCAAGTGCGGCTGCAAGCTGGTGGTCGAGACCGGCAACAGCGTCGAGCGCCTGGCGAAGATGGAGGCCAACAAGGCCAACCCCGTCATCGACATGGCCGTCGTCTCCATGGCCGATGCGCTGTCGGCCACCCGCAAGGGCCTGATCGACAAGATCGACACCGCAAAGCTCACCAATTTCGGCAAGCTCTACGACCTCGCCAAGGACCCGAACGGCGACGGCATGAGCGTCGGCTACACTTTCTACGCCACCTCGATCGCCTACCGCTCCGACAAGATGAAGATCGAGAGCTGGGCCGATCTGCTGAAGCCTGAATATGTCGGCCACGTCGCCTTCCCGAATGTCACCACCAACCAGGGCCCGCCGGCGCTCTACATGCTCGGCCTGGCGCTCGGCAAGGACAGCCCCGACCTGAAGGTGCCGATCGCGGCCGTCGGTGAAAAGAAGGACGACATCGTCACCTTCTACGAGAAGTCCTCGCAGCTGGTGCAGCTGATGCAGCAGGAAGAAATCTGGGCCGCCCCGATCGGCCGCTTCTCCTGGGCGGGCTTCACCAAGCTCGATGTCCCCGTCTCCTGGGCAACGCCCAAGGAAGGCCAGACCGGCGGCATGAACGTCATGGTCATGACCAAGGGCTCGAAGAACCAGGATCTTGCGCTGCAGTTCATGGATTTCTGGCTCTCCACCGAGATCCAGACCAAGCTCGCCGAAAAGCTGGTCGACAGCCCGACCAACAAGGAAGTCAAGGTCTCCGACGAAGCCGCCAACAACCTGACCTACGGCGAGGATACGGTGAAGAACCTGAAGCTCATCCCCTCGGCCGCCGCCCTCGATAACCGCGCCGGCTGGCTGAAGGATTGGAACGACACGGTCGGCCAGTAACGGCCGAGAGACACCGAAACGGCTCCGGCTCCGGCTGGAGCCGCCTTATGCGATTGCTCTGAAAGACGCCTCATGTTTCAAAACCGCACGGAAGCCCTGGCGCTTGCCTTGCCCGCGGCCCTGTTCGCCGCGCTGGTCTTCCTGCTGCCCGTCGTCATCCTTCTCTCCGAAGGCTTCCACATCGACGGCAGCTGGACGCTCAGCGCCTATACCGGCTTCTTCTCGCAATCGCTGAACCGCACGGTCTTCCTGCGCACCTTCAAGCTCGGCCTCGAAGTGACCGCCGTCTCGGCCGTCATCGGCTATGCGGCGGCCTTTGCCATCGTCAACCTGCCGCCGAAGGGCAAGGGCCGGATGATCGGCCTCGTGACGCTACCGCTGATGATCTCGCCGGTTGCCCGCACCTATGCCTGGATCGTCATCCTCGGCCGCACGGGGATCGTCAACCAGGCGATCCAGGGCCTCGGCCTCAGCGACAGCCCGCTGCGCCTGCTCTTCACCGAGACCGCCGTCTTCATCGGCCTGCTGCAGCTCTTCCTGCCGCTGATGATCCTCTCCCTGATCAGCGCGCTCGAAAACATGCCGAAGGACGCCATTCCGGCCGCCCGCGTGCTTGGCGCCAACTGGTTCCAGGTCTTCTGGAAGGTGATCCTCCCTCTCACCCGCGAAGGCCTCGTCGTCGGCGGCACGCTCGTCTTCACCGGCTCGCTCACCGCCTACATCACCCCCGCAGTGCTCGGCGGCTCCAAGGTGCTGATGCTGGAAACCCTGCTCTACCAGCAGGTTTCGGTCGCCAACGACTTCGTCGCCGCCAGCGTCATCGCCTTCATGCTGATCGTCATGAGCTTCGCCGCCAACATCCTGCTCAAGCGTCTGGCTACAGCGAGGAACAAGCGATGACATCACGCATCCTCTCGCCGCTGGTGCTCGGCCTGCTCCTGATCTTCCTGATCGGCCCCTTCTTCATCATCATCGCCGCCTCGCTGTCGGCAGGCGACACGCTGGCCTTCCCACCGCAGGGCCTGTCGCTGCGCTGGGTCTTCAAGGTCTTCACCATCGACAGCTTCCGCGACAGCTTCGCCATGTCGATGCTGCTCGCCGTCGGCGGCACGCTGGCGGCCCTTGTCCTCGGCATCCCCGCCGCCTACGCGCTGTCGCGCTACAAGCTGCCGGGCGCGGAAACCATCCGCACCATCGTCTCGCTGCCGATCATCGTCCCGGGGATCATCGTCGGCCTGGCGCTGCTGCGCTATCTGGTCGTGCCCTTCGGCTTCAACATCACGCTGGCGCTGTTCTTCGCGCACACCGCACTCGTGCTGCCGTATGCCGTGCGCGTCGTATCCGCCAGCCTCAACAACCTGCGCTCCGATATCGAGGAAGCGGCCGTCCTGCTCGGCTCGTCGCGATCAGGCGCCTTCTTCCGCGTGGTGATGCCGAACATCCGCGGCGGCATTCTCGCCGCCTTCATCCTCGGCTTCGTCACCAGCTTCAACCAGGTGCCCGTCTCGCTCTTCCTGTCAGGTCCCGGTGTCCGCACGCTGCCGATCGACATGCTGGGCTACATGGAAACCACCTACGACCCGTCGATCGCCGCTCTCTCGGCGCTGCTCGCCTTTCTGTCCATCGGCATCGTCTTCCTTGCCGAACGCTTCCTGGGGTTCTCTCGCTATGTCTGATACCTATCTGCAACTCGACAAGCTGACGCTTGCCTACGGCGATACGGTCGCGGTGAAGGATCTCGATCTCTCGATCAAGAAGGGCGAGCTCGTCGCTTTGCTGGGCCCCTCCGGCTGCGGCAAGACCACGACGATGCGCTCCATCGCCGGCCTGCTCAACCCCGCCTCCGGCCGCATCACGCTGGATGGCGCCGATATCACCCGCG
The DNA here is from genome assembly GCF_055616315.1 of Rhizobium sp. O111. Classification (NCBI taxonomy): domain Bacteria; kingdom Pseudomonadati; phylum Pseudomonadota; class Alphaproteobacteria; order Hyphomicrobiales; family Rhizobiaceae; genus Rhizobium; species Rhizobium sp. O111. The sequence continues at coordinate 2,698,629 of NZ_JBSHXL010000001.1, forward strand.
TCTCCGCCAACAAGCGCAATGTCGGTCTGGTCTTCCAGTCCTACGCGCTGTTCCCGCATCTGACCGTCTATGAAAACGTCGCCTTCGGCCTGCGCCTCAAGGGCATCAGCGGCCAGGATCTCGACGCAAGAGTAACCGCAGGCATCAAGTCCGTCGGCCTCGCCAGTTTCGCAGCCCGCAAGCCGGGCGAACTTTCCGGCGGCCAGCAGCAGCGCGTGGCGCTTGCCCGCTCCATGGTGATGGAGCCCAAGGTGTTGCTCCTCGACGAGCCGCTCTCCAATCTCGACGCCCGCCTGCGCCTGGAAATGCGCGCCGAGCTGCAGCGCGTCCAGAAGGAAACCGGCGTTACCATGATCTTCGTCACCCACGACCAGATCGAGGCGCTGGCGCTTGCCGACCGGATCGTGGTGATGCTTGATGGAGGCATCGAGCAGATCGGCACGCCGGAAGAAATCTACAACAAGCCCGTCTCGGCCTTCGTCGCCGATTTCGTCGGCTTCGAAAACGTCTTTGCGCTGGAAAACGGCAAGCTCGCGACATCCAACTCACTCGTCGAGCTTTCCGCTCCAGTGCCACAGGCCGCCAAAGGCCTGGCCTGGCGTCCGCGCATGGTGATCCTTGGTTCAGGTCCTTTCCAAGGCACCGTGCGCGGCACCTCGTTTGCCGGCAACGTCAGAGAATATCTGCTCGACACGCCGCTCGGCCCCATCAAGGCCGAGGTCGATGCCGGCGAGCCGAGCCACACGATCGGCTCCACGCTTGCCTTCGATCTGCCGCTTGGCGCCGCAGCCCCACTCTCTCGCTACAGGTAATATCATGGGCGTCTGGATCGACACCGACATGGGCTTCGACGACATCGCCGCCATTCTGGTCGTGGCGCATGCCAAGCTCGACATTGCAGGCATCTCGCTGGTCTTCGGCAACACGCCGCTGCCGCAGGTGCGCTTGAACGCAGCCGGCGCCTCGAAGGCCTTCGGCTGGACCTTCCCGATCCACTCCGGCCGCGCCTCAGCCGTGCTTGGAGAGATCGAGACCGCCCAGGCCATCCTCGGCGAAACGGGCATCCCGACATCAGGCAAGACGCTGCCCGCCGCCGCTGCTCTTCCCGACAGCGACGCCTTCACCGCCTTATGCGACTGGCTCAAGCAGGACGGCCCGCACCGCATCCTGGCGCTCGGCCCGCTGACGAACATCGCAGCACTTGCGCTCGCCCGCCCCGATCTCGCCGCCCGCATCACCGAGCTCACCTGGATGGGCGGTGGCGTCACGTCTGGCAACCACACGGCATCCGCCGAGTTCAACGCGCTAGCCGATCCCGAAGCGCTGGCGATCGTCATCGCCTCCGGCCTGCCGCTGCGCATGGTCGATCTCGACCTCTGCCGCAAGGTCATCGCTGTCCCCGATGACGTCGGCCCGATCCGCAATGCCGGCGGCGCCAATGCCGAGATGCTCGCCGATTTCCTCGACGGCTATATCGGCATCGGCACCAGCCGTGGCCGTGCCGGCATGGCGATCTACGACCCCTGCGCTGCAGTCGCTTTCGCTCACCCCGAGATCGTCACCTTCCGGGCGGCGCGCATCGACGTCGAACTGCAGGGCAAACTCACGCGCGGCCGCACCGTGGTCGAAACCCGCGCCACCCACGCCAAGCCGAATGCCGACTACGCCGTCGAGATCGACAGCGAGGCCGCCCGCGCCATCATCCTCGGCTCGCTCCAGCAGGAGGCCGGCCGATGAGCCAGTTGGAACCCATGGACCTCAGCGATCCCAAACTCCGCGCCCGCGCTGTCGCCGCCGCGCGCGGCGATGCGCCCTTCGATGTGCTGATCACGGGCGGCCAGCTGCTCGACGTCGTCACCGGCCTGATCCGCGACGCCGATATCGGCCTCGTCGGCCCGCTGATCGCAAGCGTCCACGCGCCGCAAAGCCGCAAGGACGCCGAAGAGACGATCGACGCCCGCGGCAGCATCATCGCCCCCGGCCTGATCGACACCCATATGCACATCGAAAGCTCGATGGTCACCCCATCGGCCTATGCCGCAGCCGTTTTGCCGCGCGGCGTCACGACTGTGGTCTGGGACCCGCACGAATTCGGCAATGTCCACGGCATCGATGGCGTGCGCTGGTCGATCGAGGCAACGCGCGGCCTTCATCTCCGCACCATCCTGCTTGCCCCCTCCTGCGTCCCCTCGGCTCCGGGCCTCGAGGTCGCGGGTGCCGATTTCGACGCCTCCGTCATATCCGAACTGCTGCGTCGGCCCGAGATCGGCGGCGTCGCCGAAGTCATGAACATGCGCGGGGTCATCGACGGCGATCCCCGCATGACCGGGATCGTCAATGCCGGCCTTGCATCCGGAAAGCTGGTCTGCGGCCACGCGCGCGGGCTGGAGGGCAGCGACCTCAACGCCTTCATGGCGGCGGGCGTCACCTCCGATCACGAGCTGACCTCGGCCGACGATCTCTTGCTGAAGCTCGCGGCCGGCCTGACGATCGAGCTGCGCGGCTCGCACGATCACCTGCTGCGCGAATTCGTGGCGGCGTTGAACGGCATCGGCCACCTGCCGTCCACCGTGACGCTCTGCACCGACGACGTCTTCCCCGACGAGCTCCATTACTGCGGCGGCCTCGACGACGTCGTGCGCCGTCTGGTCAGCTACGGCATGAAGCCGGAATGGGCGCTGCGCGCCGCGACCTTCAACGCCGCCCAGCGCCTGCGCCGCCCCGACCTCGGTCTCATCGCCGCCGGCCGCCGCGCCGATATCGTGCTGTTCAAGGATTTCACCGAGTTCGAAACAACAGCCGTCTTCGCCAATGGCCGCCTCGTCTCGCGCGACGGCCAGATGTCGATCGACCTGCCGGCCGTCGACAGCGCGCCGCTGCAGCACTCCGTCAAGCTCCCGGCGCTGAGCGAAAACGACTTCCGCATCCCTTCCAAGGGCAGCCGCGTCCGCGTCGCCACCATCGACCGCCCGCGCTTCACCCAGTGGGCCGAAGCCGAAACCACAGTGGAGGACGGCTACGTCGTCCCGCCCGAGGGCAGCGCGATGATCTCCGTCGTCCACCGCCACGGCAAGGTCGACGCCCGCCCGCGCATCGGCTTCCTCACCGGCTGGGGCACATGGCGCGGCGCCTTCTGCACCACGGTTTCGCATGACAGCCACAACCTCACCGTCTTCGGCGGCAATGTCACCGACATGACCATCGCCGCCAACGCCGTGATCGCGGCCGGCGGCGGCATGGCTGTCGTGCAGGACGGCGAGATCAAGGTGCTCCTGCCGCTCCCGCTCTCCGGCCTCGTCAGCGAGGCACCGCTGGAAGAAACGGCGGAAACCTTCCGCGCCATCCGCCGCGCCATGGAAGACGTCGTCGACTGGCGCCCACCCTACCTCGTCTTCAAAGCCTGCTTCGGCGCCACCCTCGCCTGCAACCTCGGCCCGCACCAGACGGATCGCGGGATTGCCGATGTGCTGACGGGGCGGGTGATCGAGACGCCGGTGATTGAGGTTTTGTAGGGGTTGGTGTGACGCGTAATTTTTGGCCATGACCGTTGCAATCGCGGCGACGTGCTTAGATCCTCGGGACGAGCCCGAGGATGACGCCGAGATTGTCGATTGCCTCATTACTTCAATAGGTTACTGGCGGCCGCCACTCACTCCATCGTCATCCTCGGGCTCGTCCCGAGGATCTAAGCACGGTCCCATTTACTCGACGTGAGTGGACACTTGGCACTACCCGCACACCACAAAACCCCGCGCCCGAGCAAAGCCCGGCGACGGTCGGCTGAAAAACGGGAATGGGCAGGCGGCATCGTATAAAGTGGTATGAGTATCAGGCGTTCCACCTGCCCGGTCACTTCGAGGTTTCCGGTTCGTCCGGGCCGACAGGAGCGTCTCTCGGCCTTTCCTTGCCGGATGGATATCAGGCCCTGACAGCCCTTGATCCACCGGTGGCGACCATCACCGAACGCCGGATACCAAACGTGGCGTTACCGGTTCGCGAACCCGGCTCCCTGTCCGATGACATGGCCATTGTGGAGCGGCACCGGGTGGCGGGGATGAATGAGAATGACGATTTAGGCCAAGCCGCTGATTACCAAGCGATATTTGTCGTGCGCGGCATCAAATCTTGCCCGCCCGCCAGAAACAACGCCCTCACCCCGGAGCCAACTCACGCTCCACCAGCCGCGTCCAGAACGCCACGCCCGGCCCGATCGCCGCATCGTTGAAATCGTAAGCCGTATTGTGGTGCAGCGCGCCATCCACCGCCGGGCCGTTGCCGAGCCAGACGTAGCACCCCGGCGCCAGCTGCCCGAAGAAGGCAAAGTCGTCGCCGGCCGTCGAGGGCGGGAAGTGGGTCACGACCTTTTCGCCGAACACGTCGGAAGCCGCAGCCAATGCCCGTTCCGTCGCATCCGCATCGTTGACGACGGGCGGAATGCGCCGTTCGAAGCCGTAGTCGGCGGCAATCCCGAACATCGATGCGGTGCCCTCCGCCAACCGGCCGATCTCGTGTTCCAGCTGGTCGCGGACCTCAGGGGAATAGGCGCGCGCTGTGCCGCCGATCTCGACGATATCGGGGATGACGTTGAGCGCCTTGGGGTCGCCCGCCTGAAGCGAGCAGGCGCTGACGACGGCCGGCTGCAGCGGATCGACGACGCGGCCGACGATGGTCTGCAGCGATGAGAGGAATGTGCCGGCGGCGGTGATCGGATCGCGGCCGAGATGCGGCTTGGCGCCGTGTGTACCGGTGCCCCGGAAGGTGACGCGCCAGCTGTCGGAGGAGGCAAGCTGCGGACCGGCGACGACAGCCATCTCATCGACGGCAAGGCCCGGCATGTTATGCAGCCCGTAGACGGAATCGCAGGGGAAGAGCTCGAACAACCCTTCTTCCACCATCCGCTTCGCCCCGCCGCGTCCCTCTTCGGCCGGCTGGAAGATGAAATGCACGGTGCCGGAAAAGCCGCGCGTGGCCGCGAGATGCCGGGCAGCGCCTAACAGCATCGTCGTATGCCCGTCATGGCCGCAGGCATGCATCTTGCCTGGCACTGTCGACTTGTAGGGCCGATCGGCGATCTCGGGCATCGCAAGCGCATCCATGTCGGCGCGAAGCCCGATCGTCCGTGTGCCGTTGCCCAGCTGCAGCGTGCCGACGACGCCGGTGCCGCCGAGCCCGCGATGAACCTTGATGCCCGCCTCGTCCAAGAGCTTGGCGACGATGTCGCTGGTCCGCACTTCCTCGAATCCGAGTTCCGGATGCGCGTGCAGATCGCGGCGCAGCGCGGTGAGGAACGGCAGATCGGCTTCGATCTCGGCGGAAATGGGCATGCGATTGAGGATCCTGTAAACGCGATCGGGCGCCGGAGCAGCGCCCGTGATAGACCTTGTTTATCAGGCAAACGGGCGGCGAATTCAACCTTTCGCGACTGCAGCATTGCGTCTTGCGGCGCCGTTGTCGGCCATCTCTCGGACTTGTGAACGGGCGGAGAATTTGCGGCGCAATACCGGCGCTTGACAGCAACCGGGCTTGGGTGACGTAATCCCCGCAACGCGAAAGGCCGCATAATGAGCGACGACCAGATCCCCGCCGATAGCAAGCTCACCAATTCGAAACGCCGCTGGGCCGACGAAGGCAAATTCCTGACCGGCCGCACGAGCAGGCCGGAGACCGACCGGCTGCCGCCCGGCCAGCATCTCGTCAAGAACTGGCCGGTGCTCGATCTCGGCGAACAGCCTGCCGTGTCCACCGACACATGGCGACTGGAAGTCGGCGGGCTGGTCGAGACCCCGCTTGATCTCAGCTGGACCGCCTTTCAGGCGCTGGAGCAGAGCACGCGCGTGTCGGATATCCACTGCGTCACGACATGGTCGCGCTACGACAACAAGTGGAGGGGTGTCGCAACGCGCGATCTGCTCGACCTCGCCATGCCGAAACAGCAGGCGAGCCACGTCATGCTGACCAGCTATGACGGCTACACGACCAACCTGCCGCTTGCCGATTTCGCCGCCGAAGACGCCATTCTCGCCACTGCCTGGGAAGACCTGCCGCTGACCCGCGAGCATGGCGGGCCGATGCGGCTGATCGTGCCGCATCTCTATCTGTGGAAGAGCGCCAAGTGGCTGCGCCGCATCGATCTCATGCCCGCGGATGCAGCCGGTTTCTGGGAGCGCAACGGCTACAGCATGTATGGCGATCCCTGGCGCGAACAGCGCTACGCCGACGATTGATCGCCGGCGTTCACGACCCCACGCAGGCCTGCCGAGGCCAGACGCGTTTAACGCGCATTCCTTCGCGTTCGACGCGAAGATTTACTCGCCTCTACATTGAATATTCTGTTCAAACGAATCCTTTGGTGTAAGTTGACCGCAGAATGGTGCACCGCATGAACCCATCCTGGGTTGTTCGATTAACCTGTCGCACATTTCACGCCTGAGTTGATGACCAAGGACACCACGTTTCACACCGTCACGCAGAAGCTTCTCGACGCCTGGCTGAGCACATCTCCGCATCAGCCGGGGCCGCCCGAGGCTGTCTATCGTGATGCGGTCGACCTTTTGACGATCAAGATGCGACTGACGGTTGTCGTGCTCGATGGCGAGGATCCGTTGGACTGGCGGTTGCAGGTGGTCCGCTCCTCCGGCTTTGCGTCGCGCATCCTCAATATCAACAAGCTCTTCGCAAACCAGCGCATTGGCGATTTCAAGGACCGGAGCTATATGGAGACCGCAGTCATTCCGCGCTATCGCGAAGTGATCGCCTCGCAGAAACCGTCGATGGAAATGGTCAAGACCGAGCTGCTCGGCGTCAACATCGCCTATGAACGCATGGTTCTGCCGCAACGGACGACCGAGGCCAAGCCGGCCTGGCTGCTGACCGTCACCAACGGCCGCTTCATGTTCAACGCACCGGAGCGGCAGGCAAAGCTCGACGGCACCGACGAGGCCGTGGTCCAGCTTTTGACCGAGGGCGCGACCGCCAAGCAGATCGCCACCGAACTCGGCATCTCGCATCGCACGGTCGAGCACAGGCTGGAGCGGATGAAGGAGCGATACGGCGCCAAGAACACGGTGCACCTCACCGCCATGCTGGTGGCCATGCACCTGCACCGCGAGACCGACCGGAACTAGATCTGGTCCGGCGCCTTGGCACCAAGCAGTCGTCGGCACGCAATCACCATCAGGAAGCAGAGAGCCGCAAGGCCGGTCAGCGATGCCATGCTGGCGAGATGGGTGGGAATGTCGGCCCAATGCGGACGGATCACATCGGCCGTGTTGAAGGCCTCGCCGCTGAAGGCGCAGGTGATCAGCGACAGCCCGCGCATGGTCATGGCGACGTCGATCTCGGAGACGATCGCGTCAGCAGCCCTGGTCTCGCGCGGCATGTCGCGCAGCTTGAGCAGCACCGCCTTGGTGGCCGCCAGATAGGCGTGCGAGCATTCGTTGAAAGGGCTCGCCTCATCCGTCACGCCGCCGGGCATCTTGCCCCAGAAGCAATAGGCATACTGGATCGCGGCGTAGTTCAGCACGCGACGGAACGGCTCGTCGGTATCGGTGGCGCGCGACGCAAGGTCGATGATGGCGGCCCGATGCTCGGCCATCACGATCATCTCTCCATGCGAAATCTCGGGAATGGCAAGGCCGGTGTGCGGCCCGTCGGTGCTGCGCTGATGCGCGGCAGCTTCCCCGCCGGCGGCAAGCAGCGGCAGGATGAGGCACAATAAAAGACGGACGGATCGGGCGATCATGTCGGACAAAAGCCCCGGCCGGACCGGGGCTTTCCTTTTCGTCAGTGAAGAACCGGCGCGGTCGGCCGGCGAACAGCCGAGGCAACCGCCAGCTTGCGCTCGGCAAGCGCCCCGAACGCGAGACCGATCACGGTCCACAGGATCGCATGCATGCCGATCGAGGTGGTGCGGAACCGCCAGAGTACCATCGCCGAATAATTTTCCGGCACCTCGTTGATGACAGGCAGCAGATACTGCACGACGCCGATGAAGAGCACATAGGCAAATCCGGCCATGATCGCGCCGTTCCAAGCGCCGAAGCGCGGCGCCAGCCGCCGAGCCAGCGAGATCGCGGCAATCAGCGCGGCGATCGATACCACGATCATCAGGAAGAACATCTCGGTTCTGACCCCGATCGTATCCGGATTGCCGACCGCGGGCGGATTGGCGGGATACTTGATGTTCGGCACGATGACGACAGCAACGAAGGCGGCGGCCGCGATGACGGCCGACGTCCCCCGCGCGCTGAGGCTGCTGACGCGGCCCTGCACGAAGGCGAAGATCAGCGCGAAAATGCCGCCGACGGCAATCGCATAGGCCATCACGCCCGTGAACAGGCCGATGCCCGCCTGTGTGGCGCGGCTCACCAGCTCCGGCTCGGCCGCTTCACCGGCTGCCTGCGCGGCCGCCTCTTCGAAACCGATCGCCTGATCGACGAGCGGCTCGCCGAACGTATGCGCAAAGGCAAACACCAGGACGCCAGCGATCAGGCCCGCCAGCATGCCGCGAAGCAAAAGTTTTCCAACCATGTCTCAAACTCCCCAAGAGCATGCCGCGCAAAAGCGCGTAGCGGTTTTGCGGCAACGACATTCGATAAAACAAAGACTTAAATCGTGAAAAGCGAATCCGAAGGATCGCGCCACGATTTAGTGGCAGGGAAAGCCGAGCAGGTGTCGGCCGTCATGCACGAACTCGTGCACATACATGCCGTTGAACAGCGCCATCGCGCCTTCTTCGGTGCCGACGAAATAGATGGCGATCAGCATCAGCAGGCCGCCGAAAATGGCCCATGGCAGGATATCGCCGACGGGAATGGGAGCAGCCACCGAGGTGGGCGCAAGCGTGGTATGAGACATGAATTCCTCCTGGAAAAACGCGTTCAGTCGAGAATGTTCGTGGGTAGGGTCTGACTTCCAGTTTGAGGTATCCTCATCCTGATCACAGTGGCGCGACCGCACCGGAATTTCACCGGCTTCCAAACCTACGAGATCAACGTTATAGCTGCCGCCCTCGACCTGTCAACGCGCTGTCACACAAGGGCACTGCTACAGAAGGGCATCTCTCGCGTGACAAGGAAAAAGCCAGCGTGATGACGCGTCTCACCTTCATCTGCCACGGCGCCACCGCCGCCATCAGGCAGGCCCGCTTCCCGCTCGACGAGGCGCTGGAGGACAAGGCGATGATTGACGCCCGGGCGCTGGCGCCGGCCATCCCGCGCGCCGACCGCATCATGACCAGCCCGGCACTGCGCGCCCGCCAGACGGCCGATGCCCTCGGGCTTGGCGCCGAGGTCGTGCCCACCCTGGCCGATTGCGATTACGGCCGATGGGCCGGCCAGTCGATCATGGCGCTGCAGCAGAGCGAACCGGACGCCCTCTCCGCCTGGCTGACCGACACCGACGCCGCCCCGCACGGCGGCGAAAGCATCCGCGCCCTTCACGACCGCGTCGCGCCCTGGATGCAGGCACAGTCCGCGCTCGGCGGCCACGCCATCGCCATCAGCCATGCCCCCACTATCCGCCTGGCGGTCTTGATCGCGCTTGGGGCGCCGTTGTCGTCCTTCTGGCATATCGATGTCGAGCCGCTCTCAGCGGTCAGGATGACCAGCAACGGCACACGCTGGTCGCTGCGCTTCGACCGCGTGTAATTTCTATAGTTTCACATCCAGAAATTTAGATAAGCCTTGCGCAAGCCAATTGCGCAAAAGCTAAATCGCCTGGCATTTCCAGGTGATAATCCTTCGTAAAAGGAGGCCTGACCATGTCTTACGACTGGAACGGGGCGCGGCTGAAACGCACGCGTCTCATGCGGTTTACGGGCGGCGCGATCTTTCTGTGCCTGGCCGTTACCGTATCCATGCTGATGCACCTCTAGCATGCGAATAGCGGGCGAACGACGATGTTCGCCCGTTTCCTTTTTATATTTTAACAAATCTAGATACGCCTATGAGTAGGCGGAGATAACTAGAAGTCACCCCCTAGTTTCAACGGATACTTTAGACTTCCGTGCTATATCCCGCCAAGGTGGAGATGGAGTGGGGAGCATGCCGGTATTTTTCCGGAGCAGAGCCGGACGGCAGTGGCTGTCCCTCATGGCGCTTGGCGCGGCCTTGTGGGTCGTCGGCGCGGTGTTGCAATTCGGCGATCTGCTCGCCTTGTTCGTCCAGCAATTCGATAGCTACGGCGCCGACAAGTTGGTGCTCGCACTCGCCGTCGCCGGCACGATGAGCTTCGTCTATTCCGTCCTGCGCATCACCGATCTCCGTAAGGAGATGGACCTGCGCGCCAAGGCGGAAGCCAAGGCCGACTGGACCGCGACGCACGACCACCTGACCAAGCTTCCCAACCGCTACGCCTTCGAGCGCGCCGTTCTCCTGCATCGGCGCGCGCAGATCGATGCATACAGCGAGGAATGGGAGCGCAACGTCAGCATTTTCTGCGTCGATCTCGACGGCTTCAAGAAGGTCAACGACCTGATCGGCCACAATGGCGGCGATGCGCTGCTGGTCGAGGTATCGAAGCGGATCTGCGCCATCGGCAGCGCCGATTCCGTCTATCGCTTCGGCGGCGACGAATTCATCATCGTCGCGACCGGACTGTCGTCGCAGCATGAGGAGCGCCTGTCGCGGCTTTTGATCCAGGCCGTCACGCGCCCGATCCACATCAACGGCTTTGCCGTCGAAGTCGGCGCCAGCGTCGGCTATGACCGCTGGCAGCAGGGCGAAAGGCTGGAAGACACCGCCCACCGCGCCGACCTCGCCATGTACGAGGCCAAGTCGCGCGGGCCGAACAACTATCTCGCCTTCGAAGCCTCGATGCGCGACAAGGTGGCGCTGCGCGCCTCGCTCGAAGCAAAGCTGCGGGTCGCGATCAAGAACAAGGCGATCCGCCCGTTCTACCAGCCGCTGATCGATCTGAAGACCGACGAGGTCTGCGGCTTCGAGGCGCTGGCCCGCTGGACCGACGACGAAGGCAACAGCGTTCCGCCCGCAGTCTTCATCGGCATCGCCGAGGAAACCGGGCTGATCACCGTGCTCTTCGAGGATCTGCTGAGCCAGGCCTGCAACGATGCGCTTGCCTGGGACGATCACATCACGCTCTCCTTCAACGTGTCGCCGGTGCAGATGGAAGACCGCCTGTTGACGGCGCGCATCTTCAAGGCGCTAACGGTCAACGATCTTCCTGCCCACCGTCTCGAGATCGAGATCACCGAAAACGCCCTGATCCAGGACCCGGCGAGCGCCGCGGCCGTCCTCGATGAGCTCCACGATGCCGGCGTGCAGATCGCGCTCGACGATTTCGGCACCGGCTATTCCAGCCTGTCGCAGCTCGCCAGCTACCGCTTCGACAAGATCAAGATCGACAAGAGCTTCATCGCCACCTATCGCGACGACGAGCGCCAGGAAAAGATCGTGCGCGCAATGCTGGCGCTCGGCGTCAGCCTGAATATCAAGACCACCGCCGAAGGCATCGAGGAGCCGCGTCAGCTGAACCACCTGCTTGAGCTCGGCTGCGATATCGGCCAGGGCTACTTCTTCGGCCGGCCGATGCCCGCCGCCGATATAAGCGCATTCCTGAGCCAAAGAAACGCGACTTTGGCGGCCGAATAGGCACGCTTCCGGCCGTTCGCCGCAAAATTAGCCATTTGTGATGGAACCATTCGAGATGTGGCGACGTTGGTACGTCGGGTCGCATAGGCGCCATTGTCTGCGGCATGCCGTTGGCGTGCGAAACGCAGCGATCCACGGTTGGGCACCGCGGTTCCCGATTGAAGTGAAGAGTGTACCCTTATTCATAGGAGAGGGATCTTATCATGAATGTTCGCATCCTTACTGCGTCAGCAGCGATACTCATGCTTGCCGGGTCAGCCTCGGCGGCCGACCTTGTCTCCGAACCACCACCCGCACCCGTCGAGCAGGCAGCACCTGTCTTCACCTGGACGGGCTTCTACACTGGTCTTCAGGGCGGCGGCGCCTGGGGCAATGGTGATTTCTCCGGCATCGGCTCGTCCAACATGAATGGCGGCCTGATCACCGGTTTCGCCGGCTATAACTGGCAGCTGGACAACAGCATCGTGCTGGGTGTCGAAGGCGACGTTTCCTACAACTGGAACTCCGAAGACGTCGGCGTCAACAGCTACAAGTTCGACACGACGGGATCGGTTCGCGCCCGTGTCGGTTACGCGCTTGACCACGCCCTGCTCTACGGCGCGGCCGGCTGGACCGGTGCCCGCGGCCATGTCGACACACCTCTCGGCAGCGACAGCGCCACCTTCTCCGGCTGGACAGTCGGCGCCGGTGTCGACTACGCCTTCACCGACAACATCTTCGGCCGCCTCGAATATCGCTACAACGATTACGGCAGCAAGGATCTTCTGGGCGTCGATACCGACTTCAACCAGAACGTCGTGACCGTCGGCGTCGGCTTCAAGTTCTGACCTCGCATGCATAAAGGCGGCAAGCCGCCTGTCGAAAGAGCCCGGTCCTGCGCCGGGCTTTTTCGTATCGGGAGCATGCGGCGCGCCGGGCGCGTTTCAGGCTTGCGTCAGTTGCGACCGCTATGCGGCGGCTGGGCTGACAACCGAAAGCGATCCGCATGCCGCTTGAAACGCACACCGCGACATCTTCCTCCCCGCGATCCTATTCGCTTGCGCAACGCATCCTGCATTGGCTGACCGCGCTGCTCGTCTTCTTCAATCTCCTGCTCCCCGACGGCATGAATGCCTGGAACCGCAGCATGCGCGTGAGCGGCACTGCGACGGCAGACCAGATCGCCAGCGCCAACATCCACGCCTGGGCCGGCATCGCGATCCTTGTTGCCGTTGCGCTTCGCCTCCTTCTGCGGGCAACGCAGGGCGTGCCGGCAGCTTCGGCGGAGGAACCACCGCTGCTGCGCACGGCAGCGAGCATCGCACATGGCCTGCTCTATCTTCTGCTGCTCGCCATGCCGCTGAGCGGAATAGCCGCCTATTACTTCGGAGCAAGCGCGGCGGGCTCCATTCATGCCGAAATATTGAAGGTCATCCTGTGGGCCTTGATCGGCCTGCACGTGCTCGGCGCGCTCGCCCACCAGTTCTATTGGAAGAGCGACAGGCTGCGGCGGATGACGGTCGGATAAGCGGGCCGGCGTCGAACGCAAAGATCTGTGGGATTTGCCTGACAGCGCCCGCGATTTCCTTGTCCGACTCACCATCAGAAGGTAAGAACACGCTAATAGACGGCCGCGTGACAGGCCGAACCGTTAGTACGTCTTCAACCTCTAACGCATAAAATCTCAATCAAATTCAGCAGCATAGACTGCCGCCGCGCACCCACGCGGCGAGCCGAAAGGTGTGATCATGCGGATATCATTCATGATTTCAGTGTTGGCGACAATGCTGATGGCCTTCCCCAATACCAGCACGGCCGGCTCCACGCTGCGCGCATCCCGCTCGATCGGCGCGCCCATCGGCTTCCCCTCGGCCTGCACCCGCTATGCCTGGCTCTGCCACAACACCAGCAGCGGCGAGATCAGCGACGAAAAGGCGATGCCGCTTCTGAAGAAGATCAACCGCGATGCCAATTCGAGCGTCCGGCCGGCAACGGACTATGCCACGACGGGTAAGGCCGAATACTGGTCGCTGCCGATCAACAACAAGGGCGATTGCGAAGATTACGCGCTTCTGAAGATGAAATCCCTGCTCGATGCCGGCTTTCCCGCAAACAAGCTCGCCATCTCAGTGGTCATCGACCGCAATGGCGGCAACCACGTCGTGCTCCTTGCCCGCCTGAAGTCGGGCGATTATGTGCTCGACAATCTCGCAGGCAGCGTAAAGCCCTGGTCGAGCACCGGATACACCTTCCTCGCCAGCCAGAACTTCAACAACAAGAGCGCATGGCAGGTGACGCTAGCCGGACCGCGCGCGGCCCAGTTCTCCGGCACCTGAGAGCCTTCGGCCCAAACGTTGCCGCTAACCGCGCTTTTTGCCGAGCGCCGAAGCCAGAATGCCTAAACCCCAAAAGCCCGGGCACCTCGCCCGGGCTTGATGTTTGCGACGGTGAAATGGCGCGGCTCTTGTAGCCCGCCATTTCCCCATCGAGGCATGTGCGAGCAGCGCTTAGTTGCCGCTGCTGCCGCCGGCGCCACCCTGGCCGCCAGAGCCACCGGAACCGCCGCCGCCGCTGCCGCCGTTGCCGCCGTTGCCGCCAGCACCGCCGTTGCCGCCGCCGGGACCGCTACCGCCGCCGCCGCCGCTGCCGCCGTTACCGCCGCCGCCGCCGCTGCTGCCATTGCTGGAGCCGTTGCCGCCGTTGCCGCCGCTACCGCCAGCACCGCCGTTACCGCCGCCGTTGTTGCCGCCAGCACCGCCGTTGCCGCCGGAGCCACCGCCGCCGCCGCCGCCAGCGCCACTACCGCTGCCGCCATTGCCGCCGTTGCCACCGTTGCCAGCAGCACCGCCGTTACCGCCGTTGTTGCTGCCGCCGTTGCCGCCGTTGCCTGCAGCACCGCCGTTACCACCGCTGCCGCCGCCGTTGCTGCCGCCATTGCCGCCAGAACCACCGTTGCCACCGCTTCCGCCGAAGCCACCGTTGTTGCTGCCGCCATTGCCGCCATTGCCGGCCTTGCCGCCGTTACCACCGTTGCCACCGTGGTTGTCGCCGCCATTGCCGCCTTTGCCGCCGTTGCCGCCCTTGCCGCCTTTGCCACCGCGGTTGTTGCCGCCGTTGCCGCCGTTGCCGGCAGCACCACCGTTACCGCCGTCGCCGCCCCACCAGCTGCCGCCAGTGCCGCCGCCGCCGCCGTTGCCGCCATTGCCGCCATCGCCGCCTCGGTTGTTGCCGCCGCGACCGCCGTTACCGGCTTTACCGCCGTTACCGCCGTCACCGCCCCACCAGCTGCCGGCGTTGCCGCCGCCGCCGCCGTTACCACCGTTGCCGCCGTCGCCGCCTCGGTTGTTGCCGCCGTTGCCGCCGTTTCCGGCATTGCCGCCGTTGCCGCCCTTGCCGCCATGGTAGTTGCCGCCGTTTCCGCCGCCGCCGCCATTGCCGCCATTGCCGCCGTTGCCGCCGTAGTTGTCGCCGCCATTGCCGCCGTTGCCGGCATTGCCGCCGCTACCACCGCCGCCACCGCCATTGCCGTGGCCATGTCCATGGCCATTACCATTGCCGGGGTCGTTCCAACCACCGCCATTGTTGTTGCCGCCATGATGGCGGCCACGATGACGGCCACGACCGTTGCCGTCATCCTCGCCGCCAGGATCACTGATTACGGTGATCGGGTCGGCGCTTGCGCTACTGCTACCACCGCCGCCACCACCGTTGCTGGAAGACCCGTTGTTCCCGTTCCGGCCACGGTCATGGTTGGAATCCGTGAAGGGGTTTACGTCAAAAATCGACTGCACCGGGAAGCACAGTCGCTCCTCAATCGATCCCGGCTGCACGCTTCTGCAATCGAGATTGAGCGCCTGGGCGCTCCCTAGGCTCGTTCCTGCCAGCAGAAATCCTACACTGACAGAGAGCTTCAATAGTGTTCTGTTCATTTCGCTCACTCCCATCGTTAACGTGGCGTTAACAGGGAATTTTTATATGAGTGAGCTATAAATTAGAAAGGACAAATAAAAATGAGGAGCGTACTCATTTCGGCTGCAATTGCATTATTTAGTATAAAAGCATCATCTAATAGTAGATAATCGCGGAACCACCGAGTAACACAAGGAGCTTTATATGCGGAGAATTGCGGCCATTCTAAGTTTTGTTATGAGTATTCCTTTAATTTCTAGTCAGAGTTTTGCAGGATCTGAAATTCCCGCCAGCCGTTCTATCTCTCCACCTGTAGGCTTCGGTGCAGCCTGTGCCAAATATGGATGGGTATGCCATGGAAAGGGCGGCGTCGACATTGGCGACAAGGAAGCACTGCGAGCGCTTCAGGAGGTCAACCGCTTCGTAAACTCGAAGGTGAAGCCCACCGAGGACCGCATCGCGAAGGGCCGTCGTTCGGACAATTGGACGCTGCCCGTCAACAACAAGGGCGACTGCGAGGACTACGCGCTCCTGAAAATGAAGACCCTGCTGGACATCGGCTTTCCGACCAGCAAGCTGGCGCTTTCGGTGGTCCTCGATCGCAGCGGCGAAAACCATCTCGTGCTGATCGCCCGTCTGAAGTCCGGCGATTACGTGCTCGACAATCTCGCCTACAACGTCAAGCCATGGCAGCGAACGGGCTACACCTTCCTCGCCAGCCAGAACTTCAACAGCAAGGCCAATTGGCAGGTGACCCTGGCAGGGCCTCGCGCCAGCCAGTTCATCAAGGGCTGAAAGGGTTTTATCGGCGCGATCGACCATTGAAGGCGACCATTGAAGGCCGTGCATTTCGGCCTTCACAACCGACGCTGGAATCTCTCGCCTCGCTGGTACAATTCAATATGTGGCGAATGAGATACACGTTTTGCAATGCAGCATGAGCGGCCTCACCGCCGCAATGTTGTCATCGGACTGTCATTGGCCATCCAGTAGGCAAATTCCTATCAACCACGATAGGAACGCCCCCTATGACTATCCGCACCATCCTCCTAGGCACGGCCGCCGCCATGAGCATCATGTCGACAGCGCAGGCCGCCGACGCCATCGTCGCGGCCGAACCTGAAGCTGTCGAATACGTCCGCGTCTGCGACGCTTACGGCACCGGCTACTTCTACATCCCCGGCACCGAAACCTGTCTTTCGGTCGGCGGCTATGTCCGCGTCGAAGAACGCTTCGGCCGCAACGTCTCCGGTACGTCCGACTGGAACTCCTGGACCCGTGGCCAGATCACGCTGAGCTCCAAGAGCGAGACCGAATACGGCACGCTGACCGGCGTCATCACGCTGCGCACCAACGCCGAAAACGCCACCAACCAGACCGCCCTTCTGCAGGAAGGCTATATCGACCTCGCCGGCTTCCGCGTCGGCATGCAGTATTCCTGGTGGGATAACGACCGCAGCATCGGCACCGGTGAAACCGACGTGATCTCGAGCAACCAGACGATCCACAACTCGGTTCGCTACATGTACGAGACGCCGAACTTCAGCGCCGGCGTGTCGGTCGACGAACTGGAAGAACGCTATCGCACCAAGCCGGGCGAAGGCCCGAACAATGTCGGCGTCACCGGCCAGCTCTTCGGCAAGGCCGGCGCCGTCAGCGGCTACCTGCTTGCCGGTTACGACACCGACACCGAGGAAGTGGCGCTGCGCGGCATCCTCTTTGCCGACATCGGCCCGGGCCAGCTCGGCCTTTATGGCCTGTGGGCCAGCGGCGCCAACTACTATTACGAGGAATCCGAGTGGGCGCTCGGCGCGCAATACGTCTACAAGGCCACCGACAAGCTCACGATCATCCCCGGCTACCAGTATTTCAGCAAGATCTCGCTGGATTCCAACGGCGAATTCACCGGCGGTGACGCCTGGCGCGCCGGCGTGACCGTCGACTACAAGATCGCCAAGAACCTGCTCACCAAGCTCAGCGTCCAGTATTACGACCCTGACAACGCGCCCGAGCAGGTCCAGGGCTTCCTGCGCTTCCAGCGCACCTTCTAAGCAAACCCAAACGGTGGGCCGCGCTTCGGCGCGGCTCGCTCTTCTTCGTCTTGAGTGATGGGCCTGCCAATCCGTGCGGAAAGTTGCATGGTGGCCACGCAATAGCCGGCTTACGAAGGAGAAAAGGCGAAGACGTGTTTTTTTGGTGGCGGAACAATGCGATCCGACCTATCGTTTCCCCTAGGCAATGGAGGTTGCCGAAGGAGGAAAACATGAACGATAGCGTTTTTGGCTTTCTGGTCGCCGCGGAAATGTCCGCTTTGTTTTGGGCTGGTGTATTCCTGGTGGCCGGCACATTGTCTTAAGACGTTGTTATTGCCGGAAGAATGGTAGCGGGGGGCGGAATTGAACCGCCGACCTCAGGGTTATGAATCCTGCGCTCTCACCAACTGAGCTACCCAGCCAAACCACCTAACGATGCCGTTTGCGATGCGCCCGGCTCGTTGAATGAGCGGCTTATAAGGCGGCCTTCACGGTCATGTCAAGCACATGATCGAGAAAATCACCGGGCTTTTGTCACGCCGCCACGGCACCCGCCAGAAGCGCCTTCAGCGATGCTTCCGCCGCCGGCTCGCGCTCCGAGCGCTCGATGAAACCACCGCCATAGACGCGTGCATTGTCGCCCGGCGCCGAATAAAGCGCGCAGGCCTGACCGGGCGCGACACCCGCCTCGCCCACCGCGAGATCCACATAGATGCCGGTGTTATCGGCATGCAGCACGGCCGGCGTCGGCATGCGCGTCGAGCGCACCTTGGCGAAGCAGGCAAAGCCCTCGCCCGCAGCCGCCTGCGCAAGCTCCTCGTCTCCAAGCCAGTTCACGTCGCGCAGATAGACGCGGTGCGTCTCCAGCGCTTCCTTGGGGCCTACGATGACGCGCCGCGAGCGGGCGTCGAGATAGACGACATAGAGCGGTTCGCCGGTGGCAACGCCGATACCGCGCCGCTGGCCGATCGTGTAGTGCAGGATGCCCTCATGCTGGCCGAGCACCCGGCCGTCAAGATGAACGATCTCGCCCGCCAGCGCCGCATTCGGCTTCAGCTTGTTGATGATGTCGGTGTACTTGCCCTGCGGCACGAAACAGATGTCCTGGCTGTCGGCCTTCTTGGCGACGACAAGGCCCATCTCTTCGGCGAGCTTGCGGGTTTCCGCCTTCGGCAGCCCGCCGAGCGGGAAGCGCAGATAGTCGATCTGCTCCTGCGTCGTGGCGAACAGGAAGTAGCTCTGGTCGCGATCGGCGTCAGCCGGGCGATAGAGCGCGCGGCGGCCGGGATTGCCGGGGGCCGGGTTGGCGCCGGAGCGGATATAATGACCGGTCGCCAGCGCATCGGCGCCGAGCTCGCGCGCGGTCTCAAGCAGATCGGCGAACTTGACCGTCTGGTTGCACGACACACAGGGGATCGGCGTCTCGCCGGCGACATAGCTTTCCATGAACGGATTGATGACGGTGTCGCGGAAGCGCTTTTCGTAATCCAGCACATAATGCGGGATGCCGAGCGTTTCGCAGACCCGGCGCGCATCGTCGATATCCTGGCCGGCGCAGCACGAGCCGGCGCGGTGCACGGCCGCGCCGTGATCGTAGAGCTGCAGCGTGATGCCGAGCACATCATAGCCCTGCCGCTTCAAAATGCCGGCCACGACCGAGCTGTCGACGCCGCCAGACATGGCCACGACAACGCGCGTATCTTCCGGCCTCTTGTCAAAATCCAGTGTGTTCACGGGGGTGCTGCCAGTTCAAAAGGGTATCTTTATCCGCCCTATCCTACAGAATTTTGGCGGATTTGCATCGCGACCAACGGGATCGACCGCCGGTTCTTGTCTAGCGGTGGATATAGAAAGGATTGGGGGCGCGTGCAAGGGGCGGTGATTTTGGGGTGGGGTGGGCGTTTTGGCGTGTGGCACTTGGTCTCACGGCCGTTATGCCGTGTGATACCCCCCTCTGCCCTGCCGGGCATCTCCCCCACAGGTGGGGAGATTGGCTGGGGGCAGCCGCTCGCTCTAACCTCAATTGCCTGGCGACCGCATCACCACGGGTCGATCTCTCCCCTTGTGGGGGAGATGTCCGGCAGGACAGAGGGGGGTATCCCACGGCACACCCTCTCCAAACAAGCACCGCACCCACCCCCATCAAGCCGCCGTCGAAGCCACCACGCCCCCGCCCGCAATCAACCGCTCCGCTTCCGCAAGCGGCATCGGCTTGCCCAGCAGATACCCCTGAACCTCGTGAAACCCCTCCTGGCGCAACCGCAGCAGCTGCGCGTCGGTCTCGATCCCCTCGGCCAGCGTCGTCGCGTTGAAGCCGGAGCCGATGCCGACAACGGCGCGCACAATCGCCAGATTGCCGGGATCGGTGTCGATGCCGGCGATGAAGCTGCGGTCGAGCTTGATCTTGTCGAAGGCAAAGGCGCGCAGGTAGCTGAAGGAGGAATAGCCTGTGCCGAAATCGTCGATTGCGATGCGGATGCCGAGTTCCTTCAGCGCCTTCAGGAGCGGCAGGCTCTGGCCGACATCGGCGAGGAAGACCGATTCCGTGATCTCGATCTCCAGCCGCTCCGGCCGCAAGCCGCTCTCGTCGAGCGCGGAGACGACGCTCGCAAGCAGGCTGTTGTGGCGGAACTGGCTGACCGAGAGATTGACGGCCACCTTCAGGTTCGAGGGCCAGCGTGCAGCGGTCCCGCAGGCCTCGCGCAGCACCCACTCGCCGATCGCAACAATCAGCCCGGTCTCTTCCGCAACGGGAATGAACTCCATCGGCGGCACCAGCCCGCGCTCCGGATGGTTCCAGCGGATCAGGGCCTCGAAGCCGCCGAGACCGTCATTTTCCAGCTGCACGATCGGCTGGTAATAGAGCTCGAACTGGTTCTTCTGCAGCGCCTCGCGCAGCTCCACCGTCAGCAAGTGCCGGCGCTCGGCCTCGAGCCGCATCGAGGGCTCGTAGAAGCGATAGGTCGAGCGGCCGCTCTCCTTGGCCGCGTAGAGCGCAAGGTCGGCATGCCGCATCAGCACGTCGTCGTCCTCGGCATGATCCGGCGCCAGCGCGATGCCGATGCTGCAGGTCACGTGCTCGTTGACGCCATCTAGATCGAAGGGCGAAGAGAGCGATGCGAGCAGCTGCTCGGCGAACCGCTCGATGCAGCCGGCCTCCCGGAAGCCCACCACCAGCGCGAACTCGTCGCCACCAAGACGCGCCACCAGATCGCCGTGGTCGGCAAGACCGGTCAGCCGCGCGGCCACCTGACAGAGCAGCGCGTCGCCCGCCGCATGGCCCTTGCTGTCATTGATATGCTTGAAGTGATCGACGTCGAGATAAAGCAGCGCCACCGGCTTGTCGGCGGTAGCGCACGAAGAGACACGCTTGATGTGCTCGGCGAAGAAGGCGCGGTTCGGCAGGCCGGTCAGAACGTCGTGCATGGCCATATAGGCCAGCCGCGCCTCGACGGAGCGCTCCTCGGTCACATCCTGCGAGATGCCGAGCAGGTAGCGCGGAGCGCTGCCATCGGGCGACGGCAAGGCGCGCTTGACGGTTCTCAAAATCCGCTGCTGGCCGTCGCTGCGTTGCATCGTCTCTTCGAAGCTGATCGCCGCGGGCGCCGCGAAGGCGCGGGCATCCTGCTCGCGAAACGCCGCTGCCTGCTCGTCGTTGAAGAAGATATGGTCGCTGCGGCCGACCACGTCGAGAGAATGACGGCCGATGATGTCGCCGCAGGCTTCGTTGAAGAGGATATAGAGACCATCCGCTTCCATATCCTTGACGAACACGCCGACCGGCAGGTTGTCGACGATGCTATCAAGCAGAGAGCGCGTGTCGCTCACCTCGCGATGCGCGGCATTGACCTCCGTGCGGTCCTGCACGATGGCAAGGATCGCATCGCGGCCGTTGAAACGCACGCCGCGCCCGTAGGTCATCACCTCGAGCATGGTGCCATCGGCCTTCAGATGCGTCCAGCGCTCGGCCCGTTCCATATCGGAGCGCGCGTGCACGGCGGTGATCATTCGCTGGCGCTCCTGGACGGGGCGAATGTCGAGCACGGTCATGCCTGAATAGGCTTCCCGCGAATAACCATAGAGATCGACGGCGGCGTTGTTGACGATCAGGAAACGCAACGTATCGGGGTCGTAGACCCACATCGGCGACGGATGGGTTGCGAAGAGAGACTGGAAATCATCATTGGGAGTATCGGTCGAAACGAATGCTCTCTGAATACCTGTCATAGGCAATATCACAATCACATGATTTTGATGGCTGATCCTGCCAGTTATAGTGAAAAAAGCTAAATAAAATCAGAATCATAGTTCGCACAAACTTTAGGCGAACCGCCTTCGCCATGTGCAGCGCTAACCGCTTGTTATGATGTTTCGCGGCTTTTCTTCACACACTGGAAAGGTGTGCACAAAGATCGCCCAACTCAATGATGACTATGCGCGCACTGCCCGTGATCGGCCAGAACCTCGATCACCCGGCACTGATCAACCCGCCCGTGGCCGCATCCGGCGACCATGGCCTCCAGTTCCACCTTCAGCGCCATCAGGCTGCGGATGCGCTGCTCGACATCAATAAGCCGCGCCTTGGCGATCGCATCGGCCGAGGCGCAGGATTGGTTCGGATCGTCCTGCAGGATGAGAAGCGTGCGGATCGCATCGACCTCGAAGCCAAGTTCGCGGGCATGGCGGATGAACACGAGACGGCTGATATCGGCGGGCTCGTAGGAGCGCTGGTTGCCCTCGCTGCGACTTGGCGCGCTCAATAGCCCGATGCCCTCGTAATAACGGATCGTCGGCACCTTTACGCCGCTTTGGCGCGATGCCTCGCCGATGGTGATCTTTTTCATCATTTCCCCCTTGCACCTCTAGTCGCTAGAGGATGTAGGAAGGATGCTCGTCAATGACAAGGAAGCCCAAAAGGAAGCCGATGATGAGCGACAGGATCGAGAAGCGCTACAGGGTCGACGGCATGGATTGCGCCAGCTGCGCGGCCAAGATCGACACCGCCGTACGCCGCGTCTCCGGCGTCGAGGACGTCTCGGTGTCGGTAACATCAGGCACCATGACCGTGCGCCACGACGGCAGCAGCGACCTTGCCGCGATCGAAAAGAAGGTGACCGGCCTCGGCTACGGCCTGCGCCCCTTCGCGACCACCGAGGCACCCCGCCCGAGCGGCCACGGCGCCGAGCATGTGCACGGACCGGACTGCGGCCATGATCACGGACACAGCCATACGCGGGACCATGCGCATGACGACCACGATCATGATCATGATCATGATCACGGCCACCATGACCACGCACACGATCATGCTCACGACAGCCAAAGCGTCCCCGCCGAAATCGAAGGCCTGCATGGTCATGACCACACGCCCATGTCAGGCCCATGGTGGCAGAGCCGCAAGGGCCGCCTGACGATCCTCTCGGGCGCTGCCCTCGTCATCGCCTATATCGTCGGCCATCTCGTCCCCTCGATCGCGCCCTATGCCTTTATCGCCGCGATGCTGGTTGGTCTCATCCCGATCGCCCGCCGCGCGATCATGGCCGCGCTGTCGGGCACGCCCTTCTCGATCGAGATGCTGATGACCATCGCCGCCGTCGGCGCCGTCATCATCCATGCCGGCGAGGAAGCCGCAACCGTGGTCTTCCTGTTCCTGGTCGGTGAACTGCTGGAAGGTGTGGCATCAGGCAAGGCGCGCGCCAGCATCCAGTCGCTGACGACGCTGGTGCCGAAAAGCGCCCTTCTAGAAGAGGGCGGCGCAACCCGCGAGGTGCCGGCCGAAACGCTTGCCGTCGGCTCGACCATCCTCGTGCGCCCCGGCGACCGCATCTCCGCCGACGGCATCATCTTGTCCGGCGAGAGCGCGATCGACGAGGCCCCGGTGACAGGCGAAAGCACGCCGGTGCGCAAGGGCGAAGGCGACGTCGTCTTCGCGGGAACGGTCAATGGCGACGCGGCCCTGCGCGTCAAGGTGACGGCCGCTGCCGCCGACAACACCATCGCCCGCGTCGTGCGCCTCGTCGAGGAAGCGCAGGAGAAGAAGGCGCCGACCGAGCGCTTCATCGACCGCTTCTCACGCTATTACACACCGGGTGTCGTCGTCGTTGCCGCCCTCGTCGCCATCCTGCCGCCGCTGGTTATAGGCGGCGCGTGGGACGAGTGGATCTACAAGGGCCTCGCGATCCTCTTGATCGGCTGCCCCTGCGCGCTTGTCATCTCCACGCCCGCCGCCATCGCCGCCTCGCTGTCCTCAGGCGCGCGACGCGGCCTGCTGCTCAAGGGCGGCGCGGTTCTCGAGACGCTGGGCAAGATCAACGCCGTGGCGCTCGACAAGACCGGTACGCTGACGCAGGGCAAACCTGTCGTCACCGACATATTGAGCTTCGGCAAGCCAGAAGCCGAGGTGCTGACCTATGCCGCCGCACTCGAGACCGGCTCCAGTCACCCGCTGGCGCTCGCCATCCTCGGCAGGGCCGCGCGCGACGCCATCGCCATTCCGCAGGCAACCGACGCCAAGGCGCTGGGCGGCAAGGGCGTGACCGCGACCGTCGCCGGCCTTCAGGTCTTCCTCGGCTCCCCCAAGGCGGCTGCCGAACGAGCAGCACTCTCGGACGATGAGCAAGCGCGCATCACCAGGCTGAACGACGAAGGCAAGACCGTCTCCGTGCTTGTCGTCGGCAACCAGCTGGCCGGCGCCATCGCCATGCGCGACGAGCCGCGTGACGACGCCAAATCGGGCTTGAAGGCGCTGACCGACGCCGGTGTCCGGATCGTCATGCTGACAGGCGACAACGCCCGCACCGCCAACGCCATCGGCAAGGAACTCGGCATCGAGGTTCGCGCCGAGCTGATGCCCGAGGACAAGCAGCGCATTGTCGGCGAGTTGCAGAAGAGCGGCCTGAAGGTCGCAAAGGTCGGCGACGGCATCAACGACGCGCCGGCGCTGGCTGCGGCCGATGTCGGCATCGCCATGGGCGGCGGCACGGATGTCGCGCTGGAGACGGCCGATGCCGCGATCCTGCACGGCCGCGTTTCCGACGTCGCCGCCATGATCGCGCTGTCGAAGCGCACCATGCGCAATATCGGCGAGAACATCTCGATCGCGCTCGGCCTGAAGGCGGTCTTCCTGGTTACGACCATCGCCGGCATCACCGGCCTCTGGCCCGCCATTCTCGCGGACACCGGCGCCACGGTGCTGGTGACGATCAACGCATTGCGATTGCTACGGCCGATTTCGTCAAAGGCTTAAGACTATGTTAACAGCACGCGTGGCGCGCATTTTCCCGTGAATTTTGAGGGGTG
Source organism: Rhizobium sp. O111 (assembly GCF_055616315.1). Lineage (NCBI taxonomy): Bacteria > Pseudomonadati > Pseudomonadota > Alphaproteobacteria > Hyphomicrobiales > Rhizobiaceae > Rhizobium > Rhizobium sp. O111. Next base: position 2,723,458 of record NZ_JBSHXL010000001.1, read on the forward strand.
AAGCGCGCCACGATCCCCAGGGCGTGTATTCTCCAATCTATTCAACTAGATGCAAAATTAGATCATTAAACATTTCTTAAAAAGCGACGGCTGTTTGAGAGATTTTCGCAAGAGGTTGCCTCTATCCGGCGCGAGTCATTCAATTTGCAAGGCTCGCATATGTTCCTAGACGGCATATTTTATCCCAATCAACCATCAAGTGGATCCAGCTCCACCACAAGCCCATCGCAAGGCGCATCGGAGACAACGGCACCGCCCGAGCAATCGGCCTCCCCTTCCCCGGCAAGCGAAGAGCCCACCAGCTATCCGCCGGAGGAAACCGACGATCAGACCTACAGCGCTGAGCCGCAAACCGAACCTCAGGCACCGGCTGCCGATGATACGCAACAGGCAACCCCAACACATCAGGCAAGCGATCCGGTGACGTCAGGCGAGGCCAGCGAGCCAGCCGAACAACCGGCATCGGAAAGCCAGCCGGCTTCCAGTACCGGCGCGACAAGCGGCACGGCCCCCATTGCAACACCATTGCCGACCGCTCCGACGCACGCCGCAGGCGCCTCTGCCTCGAAGGCATCGACGACATCGGCGAGCGCCGTCAGCAAGCGCGACGATATCGACCTGACTGATCTTGTACGCGAGCAGGCGCAGCAGACGAGCGAATCCCAGCGGCTCCGGTCGATGTTCGCGAACGGTTCGACCGGCGCGGCATCGCCGTTCCTGTCGCTCTTCGGCGTCGAGGCCGGCAGCGAGGAAAGCCGCGTCAACGCCGTCACGCTTCTCTACCAGCAGTTTTGACGGCGCGTGTCGCGGAACGCCCGCGATCAACATCACAAAGCCCGGCGCAGCCTCCCGCGCCGGCTTTCGCGGTTCGTGCGCCGCAACCGGAAGGCAGCGCCTGCCACATTCTGGAACCTATCTCTTCCTCGCGCGTTTGTGATCGAGGAGGAGAAGCACCATGACCAATGATTTCAATCGTCCGAATGCCGCGAACACCCCACCGGCGAAGAGTTCGTCGAAAACCATGTGGGTTGCAATCGCACTTCTGGTCGTCATCGTCGCCCTGGCGGCAACCTATTGGCCAAGGGGCGCTTCGGCTCCCACGGCAACCGCGCCGAGCGCAACGGCACCCGTGACCGAACCCGCGGCACCCGCAACGCCGCCCGCCTCGCAGGCCACTCCGCCGGCTGCAACGCCACCGGCCGCAGCGCCCGCGACGCCGGCCCCGGCAACGCCAGCACCGGCGACCCCTGCTCCCGCAGCACCGGCTCCCGCGAACCCGCAGTAAAAGCCGGATCGATCGAAGATAACGAAAAGCCCGCCAATCCAGGCGGGCTTTTTTGCATACGTGACCGATGCTTAGTTCTGGCCGGCCTTCAGCACCCGGTGCGTGCTGTCATCGACGGCATTGCCCATCTGGCGGCCGTCCTTGGCGAGGCCGTTGGCGGTGTTGGCGCAGGACGACAGCGCCAGCAGCGAGGTGAGCGCAATGGCGATGGCGGCGGCAAATCGTGTCATGAAAATCTCCCTAATGATCGGCCGGAGCGGCACGCAATCAGGTAGATAGCGCCCGCCGGCCTGCGATCAACGCCGCCGCGAAAGCCTGAAAACAGAAAACCCGGCACAGTCGCCTGCGCCGGGTCTCTTCACATCTTCCCTGGGAGGAAAGCCTCAATCAACAGCAAATACGAGCGGCTTGGCCTGTCGGATTGCTGGGTTGGCGGTCAATTTTCCAAGGACGTCGTCGCTGACAGGGCCATCGACATAAAGCAGCGCGATCGCGTCACCGCCCTGCTCGCCACGGCCGAGCTGGAAGTTGGCGATGTTGACGCCGGCGGCACCCAGCGTCGTACCGATGAAGCCGATCATGCCGGGAACGTCGGTGTTGGAGATGTAGACCATGTTCGCGCCGACATCGCCGTCGAGGTTGATGCCCTTGATCTGGATGAAGCGCGGCTTGCCGTCGGAGAAGACAGTGCCGGCGACCGAGCGGGTCTGCTTGTCGGTCTTGACCGTGAGCTTGATGTAGCCGTCGTAAACGCCGGTCTTGTCGCGCTTGACCTCGGAAAGAACGATGCCCTTTTCCTTGATCATGATCGGTGCCGAAACCATGTTGACGTCGGCGACCTGGTTGCGGATGAGGCCGGCGAGCAACGCAGACGTCAGAGCCTTGGTGTTCATCGTCGCGGTCGCGCCGTCGAACAGGATCTCGATTTCCTTGATCGGGTCTTCCGAGACCTGGCCGACGAAGGCGCCGAGAACGTCGGCGAGCTTGATGAACGGCTTCAGGATCGGTGCTTCTTCAGCGGTGATCGAGGGCATGTTGATGGCGTTGGAAACGGCACCCTTGACGAGGTAGTCCGACATCTGCTCGGCAACCTGAAGGGCAACGTTTTCCTGCGCTTCCGTGGTCGATGCGCCGAGATGCGGCGTGCAGACGACGTTGGGCAGGCCGAACAGCGGGCTTTCCTTGGCGGGCTCGACTTCGAAGACGTCGAAGCCGGCGCCGGCGACGTGGCCGGACTTGATGGCTTCGGCAAGCGCTGCTTCATCGACCAGGCCGCCACGGGCGCAGTTGATGATGCGGACGCCGGGCTTGGTCTTCGCGAGGTTTTCCTTGCCGAGAATGCCGCGGGTCTTGTCGGTCATCGGCACGTGCAGCGTGATGAAGTCGGCCTTGGCGAGAAGCTCGTCGAGCTCGACCTTGGTGACGCCCATCTCCTGAGCGCGCTCGACAGAGAGGAAGGGGTCGTAGGCGAGAACATGCATGCCGAGGCCAATGGCCTTCTTGCAGACGATGCCGCCGATATTGCCGGCGCCGATGACGCCGAGCGTCTTGCCGGTGATTTCGACACCCATGAACTTCGACTTTTCCCACTTGCCGGCCTGCGTGGAGGCGTCGGCCTGCGGCAGCTGGCGGGCAACGGCGAACATCAGAGCGATGGCGTGTTCAGCCGTCGTGATCGAGTTGCCGAACGGGGTGTTCATGACGATGATACCGCGGCGCGAGGCGGCCGGGATATCGACGTTGTCGACACCGATGCCGGCGCGGCCGATGACCTTGAGGTTGGTCGCAGCGGCGATCAGCTTTTCCGTCGCCTTGGTGGCGGAGCGGATGGCGAGACCGTCGTAATTGCCGATGATTTCGGCGAGCTTGTCCTTGTCCTTGCCGAGTTGCGGCTGGAAATCGACTTCGACGCCGCGATCACGGAAGATCTGGACGGCGGTTTCCGACAGTTCGTCGGATACGAGAACGCGAGGTGCCATTGGGGGCTTCCTTCAAAAGGTTCAACGATGGAATGTAATCGGGATTGCGAGGCTCCGCTTTTTCAGCGGAGCCGGATGCGATCAACTCAGGCAGCAGCCTGGGAAAGCGTTGCCTTCTGGGTCGAAAACGCCCAGGAAAGCCACGGCATCAGCTTCTGCATGTCTGCAGTTTCGATCGTGGCGCCGGCCCAGATGCGCAGGCCGGACGGCGCGTCGCGGTAATGGCCGATGTCGTAGGCGACACCTTCCTTGTCGAGCAGGCTGACGATGCCCTTGGCGAAGTTCGCCTGACCGTCGGCGTCGAGCGCCAGAACGTCCTTGTCGGTGATCTTCAGGCAAACGGACGTGTTGGAAGCCGTCTCGGCCTTGACCGAAAGGTTGGCGATCCAGTCATTGGCAGCGACGAAGTCGGCGATGACCTTGGCATTGGCGTCGGCGCGAGCCATCAGGCTCTTCAGGCCGCCGACATCCTTCGACCAGAGCAGCGCATCGATATAGTCCTCGACGCAGAGCATCGACGGCGTGTTGATGGTTTCGCCGGTGAAGATGCCCTCGATCAGCTTGCCGCCCGAGGTCATGCGGAAAATCTTCGGCAGCGGCCAGGCCGGTGCGTAGGTCGTCAGACGCTCGACGGCGCGCGGCGACAGGATGATGACGCCATGAGCGCCCTCACCGCCGAGAACCTTCTGCCAGGAGAAGGTGACGACATCGAGCTTGGCGAAATCGAGGTTCTGCGCGAAGGCGGCAGAGGTCGCGTCGCAGATCGTCAGACCCTTGCGGTCGGCGGGAATGAAATCGCCGTTCGGGACGCGAACGCCCGAGGTGGTGCCGTTCCAGGTGAAGACGACGTCGCGGTCGAAATCGATGGTCGAGAGATCGGGCAGTTCGCCGTAACCGGCTTCGATCTTGCGAACGTCTTTCAGCTTCAGCTGCTTGACGACATCGGTGACCCAACCGGCGCCAAAGCTTTCCCAGGCGACCATGTCGACGCCGCGCTCGCCGAGCAGCGACCAGAGCGCCATTTCGACGGCGCCGGTATCGGAAGCAGGCACGATGCCGATGCGGTAATCCGCAGGCACTTCGAGAACTTCGCGTGTGAGATCAATGGCTTGCTTGAGCTTCGTCTTTCCGATCTTCGCGCGATGCGAACGGCCGAGCGGCGCGTCAGAAAGGGCTTCGAGCGACCAACCAGGGCGCTTCGAGCAAGGGCCAGAAGAAAAATGGGTGTTGTTCGGACGGACGTCCGGCTTCGCGGTGGCAGTGGCCATGTGTATACCCTTCCAGGTAATTAGCCTCTCGTTGGGGAGAGGTGTCCCGCCGCCGTAGATACAGATGTGGCCAGATATCGTCAACTTACAAATGTCGCGCCCTGAGGATTTTTTGACGCAGGAGCGACGCGACGAGAAACGAGAAAAGCCGCCCCAAGGGACGGCTTTCCAAGATGTGGAGACAATGTCTCGTTTGAATACAGGGCCTTACTTGTAGACCGGCTGCTGCAGCGGAATTTCCGGAGCAGGCTCGTAGGACGCCGTCTGGCAACCGCCGAACAGGTAGCGGGCGCCGACGCGTGCTTCGTGAACGTTGAAGCCCTTGTCGCGGCCCGGGCCGCCGTTTTCGTTGTAGCCGAACATGTCGCCGCCGTTGACGTGCAGGAAGCGGTAGCCGACGTCGGCCTTGACGTTGCAGGTGACGTCGATCGATGCACCGGCCATCAGGCCGTAGCTGAAGCGCCAGCCGCCCTTGCCGCCGTGAATGACCGTGTCATCGCAACCATTGCCGCTGCCGCTCGTGTCGCAAGACGTGTTGTTCAGGTCCTTCCACTTGACGTAGGTGCCGCCGATGCCTGCGCCGACGTAAGGCGTAACGTAGCCGTAGGTGCCGAGATCGACATAGGCGTTGGCCATCAGCGACCATGCGGTCAGCGAGGAAAGATCGGTCGAGGAGCAGGTAACCTGGCAGGCGCCGAAGGCAGAGCCACCGCCGCTGGTCGAGCCATGGAAGTCGGACTTGCCGAGATAATCCAGCGTCACGTCGGTGCGGAGATAGTTGTTGATCTGGTAACCGACACCGCCGCCGATGGTCCAGGCATCGTCGAGATCGGAGCGGTCGAAATCGACTTCGCTGGCATTGCTGCCCTGGAAGTATTTCGCGCCACGCAGGTCGTTGAAGCCGTAGCCGACATCGCCGCGCAGATACCAGCCGGTCGCTTCGGTCACGGTGACCTCGGGAGCGGCGATCGGTTCGGCGGGCATGAGGTCCGCGGCATAAGCATTCGAGGTAATGAGCAATGCGGCGAAGACGCCAGACAAGCTTCTCTTCATGGATCCCACTCCAAGGTTCGACGCCTGGCAGGATCGAGCTCCGCCAGTTGAATACGTTTCGGTAAGGATAATGAAGTGGAAACGTTAAGCGCTGCTTAACTGTAATTGTCAAACATCGCCTTTTACTCAAAAGCGTCAGCAAGCCGCTGATCTGGTTCTGATTTTATTGCCGGGGTGAGCATCCAAAACGATCGGGCGCACGCCCTTCATCGCGTCGCTGCCACGCTAATAAAAAGCGCCCGACTTAACAAAGTTAATAGCGGTTCTGGCAGATAGGGCGTAGGGTGCATTGTCGGTCAGCACTTTTAAGGCAATGACCGCTTGGGAGTTACTAAGCGCTTCCGCCCCTTTATGGAGGTGCGCCCATGTCGAAGCTCAATAGAGCTATTTCGTTCGAAGAAGATCTATCGCCCGTTTTTGATGCCTTGTCGCTTTGGTGCAGGGAGCAAAAATTCGGGGCCGACAGTCTGCAAGGCTGCGCAGCCGCATCGAGGCTGCTCGACTTCTTCGAAGACGGTGCCATCACGACACCAGCGCTTCTCGACCTCATGCGTCGAGAGGTGATCTGACAAAATCGCGATGTACAAATGAGAATGCCCAGCCAAAGGCTGGGCATTGGCAGCTTGTGGACGGTGCCTGACGAAAATCAGGCGGCCGTGCGCACGCTTGAGATCGTGCCGATCAAGTCGTTGACGATGCGCTCGATCTGGCTGCGATCGTCGCCCTCGGCCATGACGCGGATTAAAGGCTCGGTGCCGGACGGACGGATGACCAGACGGCCGCTCTTGGCAAGCTCGGCTTCGGCATCGGCGATCGCCTGCTGCACATGCAGATCCTCCAGCGGCTTGCCGCCGGAATAGCGCACGTTGCGCAGAAGCTGCGGCACGGGCTCGAAACGGCGGCAGATTTCGCTGACCGTCTTGCCGGTGCGCTTGACCGCGACCAGGATCTGCAGCGCGGCCACGAGACCATCGCCGGTCGTGCCGTAATCCGACAGCACGATATGGCCGGACTGCTCGCCGCCGACATTGTAATTGTTGTTGCGCATGTGCTCGACCACATAGCGGTCGCCGACAGCGGTGCGCACGAGACCGAGACCCTTGCCCTGCAGGAAGCGCTCCAGCCCGAGATTGGACATGACGGTGGCGACGATGCCATCGCCGCGCAGCTGCTGGCTCTCGGCATAGCTTTCGGCGATGACGGCCATCAGCTGGTCGCCGTCGACGATCGCGCCGTTCTCATCGACGATGATCACACGGTCGGCGTCGCCATCGAGCGCGATGCCGATATCGGCGCGCACTTCGTCTACCTTCTTCTGCAAGGCCACGGGGCTGGTGGAGCCGCAGTTGAGATTGATGTTGGTGCCATTCGGCTCGTTGCCGATGACAACGACGTCGGCGCCCAGTTCCCAGAGCACGGCCGGTGCCACCTTGTAGGCTGCGCCGTTGGCGCAATCGATGGCGATCCTGAGCCCCTGCAGCGTCACGTCGCGCGGCAGCGTGCGCTTGGCATGCTCGATATAGCGGTCATGGACGCCATCGACGCGCTTGGCGCGGCCGATATCGTCGGACTTGGCAAGCTGCGCGCTCATGTCCTTCTCGAGCAGATCCTCGATCTGCATCTCCAGATCATCCGACAGCTTGTAGCCATCGGGGCCGAAGAGCTTGATGCCGTTGTCTTCATATGGGTTGTGCGAGGCGGAGATCATCACGCCGATATCGGCGCGCAGCGAGCGCGTCAGCATGGCAACGGCAGGCGTCGGAATCGGGCCGAGAACGAAGGCGTCGAGGCCGGCGGCGGTGAAACCCGCGACCATGGCGTTTTCGAGCATGTAGCCGGAAAGGCGCGTGTCCTTGCCGATAACGACCCGGTGGCGGTGGTTGCCGCGACGGAAGATCGTGCCTGCCGCGATACCGACCCGCATCGCGAGATCCGGCGTCATCGGAAACACATTGGACTGACCGCGAATACCATCAGTGCCGAAATAGCGTCTTTTCATATGCACCCCTGTGCCTTGAGCGCGCGTTACGCTGCGCATCGTCGTGTCTGCAAATTGCACGCCTGCGCGTGTTCCCTCGCCAGAGAGGCCTTCATTGAGGCCACCTTATGTCAGCGGAATGCCACAAAACGCGGCAACCATCACGTCAATTAACGAGAAAATCGATTATATCCCGTTACCAACGAAAAAGGCCGGACACCATCTCGGGTGTCCGGCCCTCTCATGATTTCCAAAGAAAATCAGTGTGGTTGCGGCTCCATGCCGCCTTCGGCCTCATCGCCCTTGGCAGGACGCGTGCCGGTCTTCGGCACGGCCGAGCCACGGCTTGGAGGCGTATCGTCACCGAGATCACGCGACGGCTTTTCACCGCGAATCAACGCCTTGATCTCTTCGCCGGTCAGCGTCTCGTATTCGAGCAGCCCTTCGGCGATGGCCACGAACGCGTCGTGGTCATCGGTCAGGATGCGGCGCGCTTCGGCGTAGGCTTCGTCGATCAGCTTGCGAACTTCCGAATCGATCGTCATCGCCGTCGCTTCGGACACGTTCTTCGACTGCGAAACCGAGTGGCCGAGGAAGACTTCCTGCTGGTTTTCACCATAGGAAACCTGGCCGAGCTTGTCGGAGAAGCCCCACTGGGTGACCATCGCACGGGCAAGCTTGGTGGCCTGCTCGATGTCGGACGATGCGCCCGATGTGATGTTCTCCTTGCCGAAGGTGAGCTCTTCCGCAACGCGGCCGCCCATCATGATGACGAGGCGCGAGACCATCCACTTGTAGCTCATCGAGTAGCGGTCGCCCTCGGGAAGCTGCATGACCATGCCGAGTGCACGGCCGCGCGGAATGATCGTCGCCTTGTGCAGCGGATCGGCCACCGGAACCTTGAGCGCCGTGATGGCGTGGCCGGCTTCGTGGTAGGCGGTCAGCTTCTTTTCGGCTTCGGTCATGGCGGACGAGCGGCGTTCGGCGCCCATCATGATCTTGTCCTTGGCGTCTTCGAATTCCTGCATGGTGACGACGCGCTTGTTGCGACGCGCAGCCATCAGGGCAGCTTCGTTGACGAGGTTCATCAGATCGGCACCGGAGAAGCCGGGCGTACCGCGAGCCAGAACCTTGAGATCGACATTCGGCGCCAGCGGCACGTTGCGGGCGTGAACCTTGAGGATACGCTCGCGGCCGACGATATCGGGGTTCGGAACGACGACCTGGCGGTCGAAGCGGCCCGGACGCAGCAGCGCCGGATCGAGAACGTCGGGACGGTTGGTCGCCGCGATCAGGATGATGCCTTCGTTTGCTTCGAAGCCGTCCATCTCGACCAGCAGCTGGTTCAGCGTCTGCTCGCGTTCGTCGTTACCGCCGCCGAGACCGGCGCCACGATGGCGGCCGACGGCGTCGATTTCGTCGATGAAGATGATGCAAGGCGCGTTCTTCTTGGCCTGCTCAAACATGTCGCGGACGCGGCTTGCGCCGACACCGACGAACATTTCGACGAAGTCGGAACCCGAGATCGTGAAGAACGGAACGTTTGCTTCGCCTGCGACGGAGCGTGCGAGCAGCGTCTTACCGGTACCGGGAGGGCCGACCAGCAGCACGCCGCGCGGAATCTTGCCGCCGAGACGCTGGAACTTCTGCGGATCGCGCAGGAATTCTACGATTTCCTCGAGGTCCTGCTTGGCTTCGTCGACGCCGGCGACGTCATCGAACGTGACGCGGCCATGCGCTTCGGTGAGCAGCTTTGCCTTCGACTTGCCGAAGCCCATCGCGCCGCGCGAACCACCCTGCATCTGCCGCATGAAGAACAGCCAGACGCCGAGGATGAGAAGCATCGGCAGCAAGGTGCCGAGATAGCTCAGGAAACCGGAAGAACCGTCGGTTTCGGGACGTGCCGAAACGAGAACATTCTTCGTCTGCAGACGATCGAGCAGATTGTCGTCGACTACAGGCGTATAGGTTTGGAAAGTGGTGCCATTTTCAACATAGCTGCCGGAGACGCGGTTACCCGTGACGACGACTTCCTTGACGCGGCCCGCATCCACTTCACGCAGGAACTGCGAATAAGGGATATCGCGGGAGCTGGTCTGCGCCGGCGACGTCTGGAACATACTGAAGAGGGCAATCAGCAAAAGCGCTATGATTGCCCACAAGGCGAAATTACGTAAGTTAGGGTTCATCGAACTCCCCAGCACTGGAACGACCGCCTCATGGCGACCGCTTTATTCGGTCTCTAACATAGGATTGCGTCAGGCGGTTGCCAAGGCAAACCCATCAGTTAGATGGTTTTTCCGTCAATAAGACCTAAAGGCGGTTTTGGATAGGGGCGTGTTCCAAAGGCTGCCGCGAGGCTGGTCGCGAACTTGACGTCCAATCGTGTCAAAAAACGGTCGAAGGGTGCGAAATATGGCACGAGATCGATGTGCTCGGCGAGATCGGGCGACGGGCCGGCGGCGAGGATGCGCGGTTGCGCCGCACGGGCTCGGGCGAGCGTGCTTTTGGGGAGGTTTTCCAGCGGCAAAGTAGCGCGTTTCTTATAGCCAGCTTCGTCGGGTAACCCGGCGCTCCCCTGCTCTCCCGCTGCCTCGGCGCCTCGCCCCTCTCCACCCTCATTCCTGTGCTTGTCACAGGAATCCAGCGTGCCCAAGTCCTTGGGCACAAAAGAGTCTCTTACGGCGCCGACGCGCCGTTGCTGGATTCTTGTGACAAGCACAGGAATGAGGGAGTGTGAGGCATTCGCAGCCATCACCGTCACCTCAACGCCGGAACCATTCGCCACCACATACCGCCCGTCCCAAACACCACGCTCGCCGGCGCCAATTGCAAGCGGCACCAGCCCCCGCGTCTCCCGCGCCAGATACAGCCCGTCGCGCCTCAGATCGAACACCACCCGCCCCGCCGTCATCCGACCAGGCCGGCCCGTTGCAAGAAAGTCCAGCACCGCGCCAATCTGCTCCGCCCCAAGCGCAAACGCCTGCCCGCCGATAACAGCCGCCAGCCGCGCAAGCCCATGCGCAGGCACCGCCAGATCGACACCAAGACCAGCAACACCAACCCGGGCCAGCATTCCCTCATGCACATCGACATGCGCATCGACCCACCCGGCCGCAGCCGCGTCGAGCGCCATCCGCGAAGCCGTCATCGCCTCGATCTCGGGGACCGAGATCCCCTCGCCCGCCAGCGCCTGGCGCGTCCGCACCCGCTCGTATTTCACGTCCTCGTTGCTCGGATCATCGCTCCAGCCGATACCACGGCGCTCAAGCATCGAGCGAATATCCGCCCGCAGCGAAGACAGCAGCGGTCGGGCGATCCAGATGCGGCGGTCAAACAGCACGACGTCGGCGATCCCGGTCATGGTGGCGGCCGAGCGTTGGCCGCGCATGGCAAATGTCTCGCGCTGATCGTCGAGCGTGTGGCCGGTCACAATAATGTCAGCGCCGAGTTCGACCGCCGCCTCGGCGAGCAGCCCGTAGCGGGCGTCGCGCGCCGCCGCCATGATGCCGGCCTTCGGCTTGGCGCCCTGCCAGACCTTGGTGACATGGGGAATATCAAGCGATCGGCAAAGAGCAGCGACATCGCGCGCCTCATCAGCCGATTGCGGACGCAGCGCGTGGTCGACGGTCGCGGCGCAGAGTGAAATTCTGAGATTTGGTTCGGCCTTCAGCGCATCGAAGAGCGCGATCAGCAGGCCGGTGGAATCGCTGCCGCCCGAAATCGCGACGAGAATGCGCGAGGGCTGGTCAAGCGAGGAGAGAAAGCGTCGTGTCGCCGTCTCCGGGGATAGGATGCCGTCCGGGCGCAAGACCGGAAAGCCTTAGCAGGAGAGACGCTTCTGCTCACTCGCGACCTTGGATATGACGGCGCGGGAAGCCTTGGGATAACGCTTCGGCACTTCGCGCAGCGTTGCGCAGGCGGTTTCCGTATTGTCGAGCGCGGCGAGCGACATGCCGAGCTTCAGAAGCATTTCCGGCGCCTTTTCCGACGTGCCGTACTTCTGGTGCGCGTTCAGGAAGGTCTTGGCCGATTCGTTGAACTTGCCCTGCGAATAGAGCGCTTCGCCCAGCCAGAAATTGGCGTCGGCCGCGCGCGCGCTGTTCGGATACTGGCCGATATAGGCGTTGAATTCCTTCTCGGCCGTGGAGTAGTCGCCGGAAAGCACATGGCCGTAAGCAGCCTTGTACTGATCGGCCTCGCTGCCGAGCGACGCCGTCTGCGAGCCGGCTGCACCGACCGGCGGCAGCGGGCTGGAGCCGACTTCGGCGCCCGGATTGACCGAGCCACCGATCGGATTGCCGTTCTGGTCGAACTGCATGGAGCCGAGCTGCTGCGGCGGCTGGCCGAGACCGGTGTTCTCAGGGACATCGGTCGAGGGCGACGTTTCGGGTGCCCTCGAGGTCTGGATGGCGCGGGCGACATCGTCGCCACCGCCCTGTGCCATCCCCTGGCCCTGGCCCATTCCCTGACCTTGCGCCGTCTGGTTGGAAGCCGGGATATCGGCTTCGCTCTTCTTCATCGGCTTGGATGCACCACCGGCGCTGCCGCCACCGCCGCCGCTCTTTTCCAGTTCCTGGAAGCGGAATTCATTGTCTTCCTGTGCCTTGCGGATGGTTTCCTGCATCTGCAGCAGCTGGAAGCTCATTTCCTCGATGCGGCCATTCAGCTGGCGAAGCTGATCTTCGAGCTGCTGGATGCGCACTTCCGCGCCGCCGGCCTGAACATTCACGACGGGCGCCTGCGCCGGTGCCTGGCTGGCCGTCTTGTTTCCGAAATGCAATCCGAATAGCGACGACGCGTTCGCCGACTGGCCAACCCCGGCCACCGTTGCGAGGCAGAGCATGCCCGCCACGACAAATTTCTTCATTTGGTTCGTCCTGTCCCAGTGATTCTTCGCGCCTCGATGGCACGAACAGGAGATTTTTCCAATTGCTTTCAAAAAGCAACGGAGTTCGGCCAAAGTGTGTTCAAAAAGAAAAGGCGGCCCGCGATGGAGCCGCCTTTCCAATTTGTAATAAAACCCGGCATTTTATCGCCGGATCAGCAATTACATGCCAGCGCCGCCGAGAACGGTAACGGCGCGGCGGTTCTGCGACCAGCAGGAGATGTCGTCGCAAACGGCGACCGGGCGTTCCTTGCCGTAGGAGATCGTCTTCATGCGCTGAGCCGGAACGCCGCGCGAAGCGAGGTAGTCCTTGGTGGCAGCCGCACGGCGAGCGCCGAGAGCGAGGTTGTATTCGCGCGTGCCGCGTTCGTCGGCATGGCCTTCGATCGTGATTGCGTACTTCGGATAACGGCCGAGCCACTGAGCCTGACGATCGAGCGTCTGGGCAGCGTCGGCGCGAACCGAGGTCGAGTCGGTGTCGAAGAAGATGCGGTCGCCAACGTTGACGGTGAAGTCCTGGGCCGAACCCGGCGTTGCGGCGCCGGCACCGAGGCCGAGATCACCGGCGCTGTTGGCCATGTTCTTCTTGTTGGCGCAGCCGGCAAGTGCCAGACCGGCGACGAGCGCGATCATGACCGGGTTGCGGGCGAAGTTCTGCATGCGGCTCATTGCCGGGGTATGAATTCGGCTCATGGCCGGTCTCCTTGCGACTTGATTAAGGTTGCCGGACTGTAACCGTTCTCGGTTAATCGGCTTTCAAGAACTATGGTTAACGAATGGTTGATTTGGCCCTCTGTCGCCCCATTCGTAGATTTTTGAGGCGACAAGAAGGCAGGCATGCGGACTTCCCTACTCCAGAAGCGGCGACCAGGCCGGGTCGGAAGCGTATGCGGGGGTCTTGATCATCTGCTCGTTGTAACCGCTCAGATCGATCGAATAGAGCTGCGGGCCACCTGCACCCGCCGCCTGGCGGAAGAACATGATGACGCGGCCGTTCGGCGCCCAGGTCGGGCCTTCATTGTGGAAGCCCGTGGTCAGGATGCGCTCGCCCGAACCATCAGGCTTCATCACGCCGATCGAGAACTTGCCGCCCGACTGCTTGGTAAAGGCGATCAGATCGCCGCGAGGAGACCAGACCGGCGTGGAGTAGGAACCATCGCCGAAGGAGATACGCGTCTGGCCGGAACCATCGGCGCTCATCTTGTAGAGCTGCTGGCGGCCGCCGCGGTCGCTTTCGAACACGATCTGGCTGCCGTCGGGCGAATAGGACGGCGAGGTATCGATCGCGGCCGTGGACGTCAGGCGCGTCGTGGTGCGCGAACGCAGATCCATCGTGTAGATGTTGGCGTTGCCTTCCTGCTGCAGGCTCATCACCACCTTCTGGCCATCAGGCGAGAAGCGCGGGGAGAAGGTCATGCCTGGGAAGTTGCCGACCACTTCGCGCTGTCCGGTTTCCAGCTGTAGCAGGTAGACGCGCGGCTGCTGGTTGGCGAAGGACATGTAGGTGACTTCCTGCCGGTTCGGCGAGAAGCGCGGGGTCAGAACGAGGTCGCTGCCATTGGTGAGCATGCGCACGTTGAAGCCGTCCTGGTCCATGATGGCGAGCTGGCGCTTGCGCTCCTGTTTGCTGCCGGATTCCGACACGAAGACGACGCGGGTATCGAAGTAGCCTTCTTCACCGGTGATCTGCTTGTAGATCGCGTCGGCGATAATGTGGGCCACGCGGCGCCAGTTCTCAGGCTGCGTGTAAAACTGCTGGCCGGTCATCTGGCTGCCGGCGAACGTGTCCCAGAGGCGGAACTCGGCGCGAAGACGGCCGTCGGCCTCCTGCGTGACGCGGCCGGTGACCAGCGCCTGCGCGTTGATGACCTTCCAGTCCTCGAAGCGCGGAGCGGCATCCGGGTTGGAGATCTTCTCGATGAAGGCATTCTTGGCGATCGGCTTGAACAGGCCCGAGCGCTGCAGATCCGCGGCGATAACCTGCGAGACCTGGGCGCCCATGTCGCCCTGCAGGAAGTCGGTAATCGCGATCGGCAGGGGCTCGACATTGCCCTTGTTGATGTTGATTTCGACAAGCGCATGCGCCGGCGTGGCGATGACCGCGGTGGTCATCATGCCGACGGCGACCATCAGGGCGCGGAAAAGGGAACACTTGGACATAGAGGACAAGCCTTTCAGCATTTTAAAGGGCTAGATCGCTGGGGTCGAAATTGACGATGACTTCGCCCCAGGCGTCGTATTTGTCTTTCGGCAGATTGGTGAACGGCGACGACTTCATGACGGCGCGCTTGGCACCGCTGGCGAGCGCCATACGGGTCGATTCGTTGGTGCCGCCGATGGCTTCAACTTCGGGCGCGCCAATGATGTTGCCGTCAGGGTCGAGCTTCATGTGGACCCTGATGCGGACTTCGCTGGCGCCTTCCATGCCGGGAATGACCGACCAGTTGCCGGCGATCGCGCTGCGCAGCGCATCCATTTCGCTCATCGACAGCTTGGAGCCGCCGGTCGCCTTCTTGGCGCCGAGCGAGGCAACTTCGGTCGAGCTCTTGGCGCCGCCGTTCGACGGATCCTGCTTGTTCAAGAGTGCGGCGATGTCATCGGCGTTGAAGTCGCTCTTCTGCGCGGAAGAGGCCTTGGCCTTTTCCTGCTTCTTGTCGGACTTCTTCTTGTCAGACGGCTTCTCGTCGGTCTGCGCCTTGTCTTCCGTCTTCTTTTCCGCGGGCTTTTCAGCCGGCTTCTGTTCCGGCGGCTTCGGCTGCGGCTTGATTACGGGTGTCGGCACCTTGTCCGGCAATGCTTCCGCATCCGGCTTCGGCGGCTCGGGCATGTCCTGCGGCTTCTCTTCAGCCTTCGGAGGCGTCGGCGCGATTTCCGGCTTCGGCGGCGTGATCGACGCGACCTGGCTCGGCTCCACCGCCGTATCTTCCTTCATGATGTCCTTCACCTCGTTGGGCACGGGATCATTTTCCGGAAGCGGCTTTTCGGAGGCCTTCGGTGCTGCGGCCGACTCGTTGTTGTTTGGCTTGGCGTTCGGGATCGGCGGCGTCTTCAGGTCGACCTTGTTCTCGCCCATGTTCTCGGCGTTGGCCACATTGGTCGGCTTGGAGGTCGGCTTCGGCGCCGGCTTGTCGCTCGGCTTGGCCGTCTTGTCTCCCTGCTGCAACTGCGTCAGGTCCTCGACAGGCACGAGGTTGACGGGCATGGCCTCGAAATCCTCGACCTTGAACTCCGACGGGGAGCCGATCGAAATCAGCGCCCAGGCGAGCAGAGCACAGTGCAGTACAGCAGATGAGACAATACTGGCCTTCATAGCTCTACTACGGGCCCTTCTTCTCTTGGGTGACGAGACCGATGTTCTTGAAGCCCGCACCCTGGATGCGTGCCATGACATCGGCGATCACGCCGTAAGGCGCGGCCGAGTCGCCACGAACGAAGATGCGCTCATTGTAGCCGGTGGTGGCGATCGCCTCGAGCTTGGCGGCGATTTCCTCGACCGGGATCGGCGTTTCCTGCAGGAACGCGGTACCGTCGTTCTTGACGGAGATCGTGATCGGCTGCGTTTCGGAATTCAGCGCCTTGGCCTGCGTTTCCGGCAGGTCGATCGGCACTCCGACCGTCATCATCGGAGCGGCGACCATGAAGATGATCAAAAGCACGAGCATGACGTCGACCAGCGGCGTCACGTTGATTTCGGAAATGGCGCCACCTCTGTGGCCACCACGACGACGCCGACGGTTTCCACCGCCTCCGCCACCGCTTGGAGCACCCATACCCATGTCGTTCTCTCCGTTTCCGTCGGATTACTGCGCGGCCTGACGCGGCTGCAGCTTCTCGTCGATTTGGCGCGAAAGAATGGCGGAGAATTCATCCGCGAAGCCTTCCATGCGTGCCGAGAGCTTGCCCGCATCGGCGGAGAACTTGTTGTAGGCGATAACCGCCGGGATAGCGGCGACAAGACCGATCGCGGTTGCGAGCAGCGCTTCGGCGATACCCGGCGCAACGACGGCGAGGTTGGTCGACTTCGAACCGGCGATCGCCTGGAACGAGGTCATGATACCGACGACGGTACCGAACAGACCGATGAACGGGCCGGCAGAACCGATGGTCGCCAGCGAGCCGAGACGGGCCGAGAGCCCTTCGGATTCGCGAGCAAGCGTCACGTCCATGGCGCGGTCGATACGCATCTGCAGGCCGATCGGCGAACGTGCGCCGCGCTCGAACGACTTCTTCCACTCGCGCATGGCGGCAACGAAGATCGAGGCGAGGCCCGTGTTGTTACGCTCCGACAGCGAGCGGTAGAGTTCTTCCAGCGACTGGCCCGACCAGAATACCTGCTCGAACTTGTCGAACTGCCGGCGCGCGCGGCCGAAGGCCAGATACTTGTCGATGACGATCGCCCAGGTCCAGACGGACGCTGCGATAAGACCGAGCATAACGAGCTTGACGACGAGGCCAGCCTGCATGAAGAGCGACCAGAGACTGACGTCCGTGTGAGCCGCTGCCAATCCTACTTGTTCCATTGATCCAAAATCCCCGAATCCAAACGCCCGGCACTTGACCGGGCGGCACAAAGTGATCTCGCAAGATATGTCTGGCTGCCGCCGCCCAAAGCCCTGGTCAAGCTTCCAAGCTCTTATCCGCCTTCCTTGCCGTCAAATTTGGTCAAAGGAAGGCGTGCACCGCACAAACTCTGACAATCCGAGTAAGACACTATTATCGTTAATAGTTCGTTAGCGCCGGATCATAATGGCTGACTATTGGCGTTAGGATGATCCCTTGGAATACTTGGCCAGATCTCCGATCGATGACCAAAACCGCACAAACCTTGCGCGCGGCAATTCCTTCACATGAAAGTCATGTTTTTGCAAGCAGCGTTTTCAGGAAGCAGCCATGTCGTCAGGGCTGAGCAAAATCACGCCCAACGGCGTGAAATGACGGACATTCGCCGTGACCACAGTCAGATTACGAACCGAAGCGGTTGCCGCGATCAGTACGTCAGCCAAGCCCGGCCTGTGCCCGCTTGCCTCTACCTGTTCCTCGATCGTACCAGCCGCCATCGCGATATCCGCGTCGACAGGCAGAACGTGATCGCCGAACTGACCGATCAATCCGGAAAGCCATTCCGCGAGCTTGGCAGCCCTCGCATCAGCACCCTTGCGTTCGAGCTTTTTAATCCCGCGCTGGATTTCCGCGATGGTGATGGCTGAGAGATAGAGCGAGCCTTCGTCGCCTCGCTCAGACATCCAATCCCGAATATCAGGTGAAATCGCCGGCCGATCCGGCGCAAACAGCGAGATGACGTTGGTGTCGAGCAGGTAACCGGTCACAGCTCGGCGTCACGCATGCCGGACATGTTCCGATCCAGATCGAGGTCATCGTCGAGACCGCCGGGAAATGACATCAGATATTCGCCGAGATTGAGCTTCGTCTTGGCAAGCGCCTTCTTCGCCTCCTCCGCCGCCTCAAGCGAAACGATAGCGGCGACCGGCTTTCCGTGACGAGTAATCGTGACGAACTCGCCGCTCATCGCTTCATCGACGAGACTGGAGAATGTTGCCTTTGCATCGCGAAGTGTAACTGTCGTCATCGGGACCTCAGCGTGACCACAGGTGACTACATAGCAGTTCGCTCGCGAAGTTTCAACGAACCGCCGAGGTCAGACCTCGATCATCATCTGCTTCGCCAACCCCTCAGGCAGTCGCCGGGGGCGGCCGCTGGCGTTGATGACGGCGATGATGACCTTGGCGGCGATCAGGAGCGTGTCGTCGCGGCGGATCTCCTGGGCGAGCACCATCTTGGCGCCGCCGGCCTTTTCGGTGCGCGTCGTCACCGTCAGGATGTCGTCCATGCGCGCCGGCGACTTGAAGTCGATCTCCATGCGATGGACGACGAAGACCAGCCCTTCTTCGTCCGCGGTAATCAGCTCGCGCTGCTCGACGCCGAGGCAGCGCAGATAGTCGGTGCGGCCGCGCTCGAGGAAGTGCAGATAGCGGGCATGGTAGACCAAGCCGGAGAAATCGGTGTCCTCGTAATAGACCCGCTGCAGCAGGCGATGGCCCGCTTCCGTCAGTTCACCAGAGATCGAATGAGAGATCGAATGCACACCGTCCGCCATAATTTTCTCCAAAGTCGCGCGCCCTCTTTGGCTGAAGACATTCCGCCTTGCAAGCATTGAACAATTGTCACGCTTTCTAAGTAATCCTCGATAGCGAAAGCCAACAAGGAGACGACACCATGAAGATTGCGGTGATGGGCGGAGATGGATTTATCGGCTGGCCAACATCATTGCATCTGTCGGACGCCGGCCACGATATTCACATTCTCGACAACCTCTCGCGACGCTGGATCGACACAGAACTCGGCGTCCAGTCGCTGACGCCGATGGACTCGATCCAGGAGCGCACCCGCATCTGGCACGCCGAGACCGGCCGCCGCATCCATTTCAACCTGATCGATCTCGCGAGGGATTACGAACTCCTGAAGAAATGGCTCGCCGAAAACCGGCCCGACGCCATCATCCACTTCGCCGAGCAGCGCGCCGCGCCCTATTCGATGAAGAGCGATCGCCACAAGAACTACACGGTCAACAACAACATCAACGCCACGCACAATCTCTTGAACGCGCTGGTCGAGCTGCAGCTCGACGCGCATCTGATCCATCTGGGCACCATGGGCGTCTACGGCTATTCGACGGTCGGCGCCGCCATCCCCGAAGGGTATCTCCCCGTAGGCATCGAAACGACGAGCGGCGAGACGGTGAGCCAGGAAATCCTCTACCCCGCCAACCCCGGCTCGATCTACCACATGACCAAGTGCCTGGATCAGACGCTCTTTCACTTCTACGCCAAGAATGACGGCCTCAGGATCACCGATCTGCACCAGGGCATCGTCTGGGGCACCCACACGGAACAGACCCGCCGCCACGAGCAGCTGGTCAACCGCTTCGACTATGACGGCGACTACGGCACCGTTCTGAACCGCTTCCTGATCCAGGCCGCGATCGGCTATCCGCTCACCGTCCACGGCACCGGCGGCCAGACCCGCGCCTTCATCCACATCCAGGATTCCGTGCGCTGCATCGAGCTGGCCTTGAAGAACCCGCCGACCCGCGGCGCCCGCGTCGAGATCTTCAACCAGATGACCGAAACCCACCGCGTCCGCGACCTCGCCGAGATGATTGCCAAGCTGACCGGCGCCGAGATCGCCTGGCTGCCCAATCCGCGCAAGGAAGCGCCGGAAAACGAGCTGATCGTGAAGAACGACAAGTTCCGCAACCTCGGCCTCGATCCGATCACGTTGAAGACGGGTCTGATGGGCGAGATCGTCGACGTCGCGAAGAAATTCGCCTATCGCGTGGATCGCAGCCGCGTACCGGCGGTGTCGGCATGGACCAGGGATATCGCGCCGACGATCAACCACGATCCCGAGGGGAAACGATTGAAGTCGGTGTCGTGAGAAGTGGCGATACACGGGAAGCCTAGAGCACTGAGCCCCCTCATCCGCCTACCGGCACCTTCTCCCCGTTGGGGAGAAGAGACTCATTGCAGCCACTTGGCACAAATCACCCGTTCAGTTCCTGCGATAGGCGGCGATGCTCGCCACCTGCCTCTTCGCCCCACCGGGGAGAAGTGCCGGAGCGCCAGCGAGGCGATGAGGGGGGCGAGGCTCGCCGAGCGGCCTGAGCGACAAGCGAAGGTCAACATTACAGCGCACCCCGAGACCTACCAGCAATGACCTCCCCCAACGCCTACGTCACCCTGGTCACCAACGCCGACTACGCCATGGGCGCCACGGCGCTCGCCCGCTCGCTGCGCATGACCCACACCACCGCCGATATCGTCGTCCTCCACACAGGCGGCGTCACCGAAGCTGACCTCGACCCCTTGCGCACCCTCGGCTGCCGCCTCCTCTCAGTCGAGCATCTACCGCTATCGGACGCCTTCAACGAGCGCCACGCGCGCGGAAAACTCCACGCCGCCGCCCCCTTCACCAAGGGCCGCAAGCCGCTGTTCCATTCGCCGCTCGACAATTTCTGCAAGCTCCGCCTCTGGGAAATGACCGAATACACAAGCTGCGTCTTCATCGACGCCGATGCCATCGTGCTGCGCAATATCGACCGGCTCTTCGCCTACCCCGAATTCTCAGCCGCCCCGAATGTCTACGAATCGCTCGCCGATTTTCACCGCATGAACTCCGGCGTCTTCGTCGCAAAGCCTTCGAAGGAAACATTCAGCGCCATGCTGGAGCGGCTCGACCAGCCGGAAATCCTGTGGAAACGCACCGACCAGACCTTCCTGCAGGCGTTTTTCCCGGAATGGCATGGTCTACCTGTTTATTTCAACATGCTACAATATGTCTGGTTTACCATGCCTGCGCTTTGGGACTGGAACAGTATTTCCGTCCTGCACTACCAGTATGAAAAGCCATGGGAAACAGATCATCCAAAGGCCGAGAGCCTGCGGCCGCTGATCGATCTTTGGCGGGCATTCTACACGGGCAAGGACGTGCCGGACATATCGGCCATGGCCAATCCGAAAGGGGCAGCATGAAGGTACTGGTATCGGGTGGAACAGGACTTGTCGGTCGCTATATCGTCGAGGAACTGCTTGCAGCCGGATATTCGGTCATCATCGGTGGCCGCCATGCCCCGCTGCCGCGCGCCTTCTCCCGCCCCGTCGATTTCGCGCCGCTGTCGCTCGATCCCGAGAAGGACCACATCGAAGCCTTCGACGACGCCTATTTCTTCGTGCATGCCGCCTTCCACCACGCGCCCGGCAAATATCGCGGCGGCGAAGGCGACGATCCCGAGACCTTCAAGCGCTTCAATCTCGACGGCACCGTGCGCCTGTTCGAGGCGGCCAAGCGCGCCGGCACGCGCCGCTGCATCTTCATCTCCAGCCGCGCGGCCTATGGCGAGCATCCGCCGGGAACCACGCTGACGGAAGCCACGCAGGAAAAGCCGGAAACGCTCTACGGCCAGACCAAGCTCGACGCCGAACGCAGCCTGGCGCATCTGGCCGCGCCCGGCTTCGCCACCGCCAGCCTGCGCCTCACCGGCGTCTACGGCAATCTGCGCCCCAACAAATGGGACAAGCTGTTCGGCGATTACCTGAGCGGCCGGCCGATCCCCGCGCGGGCCGGAACCGAAGTGCACGGCCAGGATGTCGGCAAGGCCGTGCGCGTCATGCTCGAGGCCGATGCCGGTCGCATCTCGGGCGAGACCTTCAACGTCTCCGATCTCGCACTCGACACCTGGGATATCCTCGAGCCGATCCGCTGGGAACATGATTGCGCCAACCGCCTGCCTGTCGCCGCAGACAAATCGCTGCTGACACCGATGGACACGACAAAGCTGCAGGCGCTGGGCTGGCAGCCGGGCGGACTGCCGCTCTTCGAGGAAACCATTCACGCGCTCGCGACACAGCCGGCGGCCTGACACCCGGACGTCGCATTCGCGCGTTGCTTTTGCATACGCGCGTTTTATTGTCGCCGCCGAACGAGCAAGGCGGACACCAATGAACGCAAAAGACATCAAGGCCGGCATGCGCGCCGAAAGGCTGGCGCTGAGAGATGCCATTCCCGTGGAGACCAGGGCCGCGATGAGCCTTGCCATGGCCGAACACGCCGGCGAGGCGATTGCGTTTGATCCCGGCACCATCATCTCCGGCTTCCTGCCGATCCGCTCGGAAGCAGACCTTCGGCCGCTGATGGCGCGGTTTCGCGCACGCGGCGCCAGGCTCTGCGTCCCCGCCATTCTCGACCGCCAGACCATTGTCTTTCGCGAACTCGTCGATGGCGCACCGCTGGTCTCCACCGGCTTCGGCACATCCGGCCCCGGCCCAGACGCGCCGGTTCTCGACCCCGAGATCCTGCTGGTACCGCTGTCCGCCTTCGACCAGCGCGGCCACCGGATCGGCTACGGCGCCGGTCATTATGACCGCGCGATCGACCGTTTGAGGCAAAAAGGCATGCATCCGAAACTCATCGGCATTGCATTCGACTGCCAGGAAGTGGCACATGTGCCCGACGAGCCGCACGATGTAAGCCTGGATGCCATCCTGACAGAAAGCGGCCTGCGCTTTTTTGCCTCTTGGATTGGATAGCAATGCGACTGCTTTTTTTGGGTGACATGGTCGGCAAGACGGGACGCACGGCGGTGTGGGATCGCCTCCCCGGCCTGATATCGGACCTGAAGCTCGACTTCGTCGTCGTCAACGGCGAAAACGCCGCCGGCGGCTTCGGCATCACCGAGGACATCTTTCTCGAGACCATCAATGCCGGCGCCGACGTGGTGACGACGGGCAACCACGTCTGGGACCAGAAGGAAGCGGTCGCTTTCGCGGGTCGAAACGACCAGTTCCTGCGCCCGGCCAACTATCCGCAGGGCACGCCCGGTCGCGGCTCCGGCCTGTTCTACGCCCGCAACGGCGCCCGCGTGCTGGTTGCCAATGTCATGGGCCGCGTCTTCATGCATCCCGAGCTCGACGACCCCTTCAAGGCGGCGGAGACCATTCTCGATGCCTGCCCGCTGAAGGAACAGGCCGATGCGATCATCTTCGATTTCCATGCGGAAGCCACCAGCGAGAAGCAGTGCTTCGGCCACTTCGTCGATGGCCGTGCCTCCTTCGTCGTCGGCACCCACACCCATGTGCCCACCGCCGACCACCAGATCCTGAACGGCGGCACCGCCTATCTCTCCGATGCCGGCATGTGCGGCGACTATGACAGTTCGCTCGGCATGGACAAGGAAGAGCCGCTCAACCGCTTCATCTCGAAGATGCCGAAAGGCCGCATGGAGGCAGCCACCGGCCCCGCCACCATCTGCGGCGTCGGCGTCGAAATCTCGGATGCGACGGGTCTTGCGGAAAAGATCGCGCCGCTACGCCTCGGCCCGAGACTGTCGGAAACCATCCCCGAATTCTGGCGCTAAACCGGGCACCATGTCCCAGTGACGGAAAAGTGAGCAGCGGTTGCCGGATTTGATCTGGACCGCTGCCGACCCTTGCCGCATCCTTTTGCCAGTGAAAGCGCTGGGGACGTGGCATGAAGCTGCATTTTCTTGTCTTCGCAATGACCACCCTCTCCGGCCTGCTGCCCGGTTGGCTGGGTTCTGACGCCGCGCAAGCGCAAGAGGCGCGCCGCAACGTCAGCCAATGCCAGGCGATCGCGCAATCCATTCCCAAGGCGACATTCGCGAGCTTCTCCGGCGCCGTCCCGATCGCAGGCGCGGCGGACAATGAGACGGTGACGCTCACCTATATCGGCCACTCGACCTTCCTGATCGAGACGCCCGGCGGCGTCAGCATCGCCACCGATTACAGCGGCTGGTACACGCCGCCGCGCATGCCAATGGTGGCGACGATGAACCGCGCCCACTCCTCGCACTACACGCTGACGCCTGATCCGGCGATCAAATATGTGCTGCACGGCTGGAGCGACGTGCCGGGAGAAAAAGCGAAGATCGACCTCACGGTCGGCGACACCTACATCCGCAACGTCACCACCGATATCAGGGGCGGCTACGGCGGGCCGCAGGCGGATGGAAACTCGATCTTCATCTTCGAGGTTGCGGGCCTCTGCATCGGCCATCTCGGCCACCTGCACTACGAACTGACCGACGCGCATTACACCGAGATCGGTCGGCTCGACATCGTCATGGTTCCCGTCGATGGCGGGCTGACCATGGGCGCCGACAGCATGAGCCGCATCATCAAGCGCCTGCGCTCCTCGCTGGTGCTGCCGATGCACCAGCAACGCCCGCTCGCCAACTTCCTCTCCATGTTCGGCCCCGACTTCGACGTCGTCTACGCCTCGGGCAACAGCATCGACGTCTCGATGCGCACGCTGCCGAAGAAGCCGCAGATTTTTGTGGCGAAGGGGATGCAGTAAGAGGGCGGAGGCACGCTTCTAGAGAGAAGACTTATCGTCCGCTTCCTCAAGATCAAAATCATCTTCGATCTCCACACCCGGCGGTCGCTCTCTGCCATGGCGAATAGCAAGGATGAAGATCTCCTCTGTCCTTATTTCGTAATCGACAAGATAGGCGCCAAGAACAAACCGAAATGCACTCGGGAACGGCAATTCCGGGGTCGTTTTCCCCATGTGCGGAAACAGGCCAAGCTCATGCCGCAGGCGCTTCAGATCATCGGCAAATTGCTGGCCAGCCCGTGTGCTTTTGGACTTCAGGTAGCGTGCTTCGGAAGCGACGTATTCTCTTGCTTTCGGCGAGAGAATGACCTTCACGCAACGGCACCCTTCACAATGGCGTCGACCTCGTCGATCACGTCGTCCAGGTCATGTCCTAGGCCTGCGTCGATATCCTTGCGTGCTTGATCCAGCTCGATGATTTCGCGGCCTTCCGAAGCAAGATAGGATTTCAGAGCGCGCACGAACACCCAGCTTCTGCTTCTGTCGCAGATACCAGCGATCTGCTCGATCTCCGCCAGCACATCGACAGGCAGACGCATGGTAATCGGGTCTGAAAGCTCACGATTGCTCATCGTTTTTACCTCCGTTTGTAATACAGGGTAAGCTATACCAACAGACGCGTCAAACCTCCCCCCCATGCAACCGACGCAACAAAAAAGCCCAGGAGCCAAAGCTCCCGGGCCTCGATCGACCTCGCCGCAAGCCTGCGTCAAGCGAACTGCAGATGCTGTCGCACGCCGACATCCGGCATCTTGTCCTCGTCGAGATTGGCCTTGGCGATTTCCCAGCCGAATTTCAGCTTGCTGCCGGTCGACACCCAGATTTCGGCGTCGTCGACATGCATGGCGAGCATCGTCAGTTTCGGGTCCTTCTTGCCATCTTCGTACCAGGCGGCCACGACCGAGTTCCAGTATTCCTCGATCTTGGAGGCATCCTGGCGAACCTCGATCTTGCCGGCGAGGCAGGCGTGGTAGTCGTGGTCCTTGCCGACCACGCAGAAATGCGCGCGCGTTCCGGGCTTGATCGCCCGCACGATCTCCGCGTCCGACTTGGTGTAGAACCAGATGGTGTTGGTCTTGGGATCGGCGTTCGGCGCCATGGGCTGCATGTGCATGTCGGCGCCATCGACGCCGAGCATGCCGGCATGAATGTCGTTGACCTGATCCCAGAGCTGGCGTGCCGGGTGTTCCCGAGCCTCGTTGAAACTAGCCATAGCGCTTCCTTCCGTTTCGAATGGTCCGTGTTTGAAACGTCATCTCGCGGGCTTTGTTCCCCAAAGTGAAAACAGATGCTACGCTCCTGGTATCGTGGGGATATGGGGGATCGTCATGCGCATAGCGGCATTGGTCACGCTGGGCTTCGCCTCGGCATTGTCTCTGGCATCGGTCTCGCCCGCACGCGCCGCTGACCGCAGCTTCATGCCCGACGAGAACGGCCAGATCGTCTTCGTCACACCATCGAGAAACATCGGCTGCACCTATATCCCAAAGGGCGGCACGGAGATGTACAAGCCCGATGACGGCGGCCCCGAGCTCGGCTGCGACCGCATCGAGCCGAAATACATCCGGCTGATCCTGTCGGCTTCCGGCAAGGCCTTCATCTTCGAGATGGAAGGCGACACCGCCTGCTGCAACGATGTCAACGTGCTCAACTACGGCGATCGCTGGAAGGCGGGACCGTTTACCTGCATGTCCGATGAAAGCGGCCTCACCTGCCGCCGCAAGGACGGACACGGCTTCTTCGCGAGCCGCAACAAATACACCGCCGATTGACGCAGCGCCCCGGCGTCGCGGCCATCCGGCACGCCTGTTTTCCCTTGAACGCGCCCCGTTTCACTCTTATAAGGCGGCCCATTCCCAACAATAAGACGTGAACAGGGGTGCCATGGCTGGCCATTCACAGTTTAAAAACATCATGCATCGCAAGGGCCGTCAGGATGCCGTGCGGTCGAAAATGTTCTCCAAGCTCGCGCGCGAAATCACCGTTGCCGCCAAGGCCGGTCTGCCCGACCCGACGATGAACGCCCGCCTGCGCCTGGCGATCCAGAATGCCAAGGCCCAGTCGATGCCGAAGGACAACATCGACCGCGCCATCAAGAAGGCTGCCGGCGCCGATGGCGAGAACTACGATGAAGTGCGCTACGAAGGCTACGGCCCGGGCGGCACCGCGATCATCGTCGAAGCGCTGACCGACAACCGCAACCGCACCGCCTCCAACGTCCGCTCGATCTTCACCAAGGCTGGCGGCGCCCTGGGCGAAACCGGCTCGGTATCCTTCTCCTTCGACCATGTCGGTGAGATCACCTACAAGCTCTCTGCCGGCGATGCCGACAAGATGATGGAAGCGGCGATCGAAGCCGGTGCCGACGACGTCGAGACCGACGAAGATGGCCACTACATCACCTGCGGTTTCGAAGCCCTCGGCGAAGTCGCCAAGGCGCTCGAAGCCTCGCTCGGCGAAGCGGAAACCGTCAAGGCCGTCTGGCGCGCCCAGAACAACGTGCCTGTCGACGAAGAGCGCGCCCAGTCGCTGCTGAAGCTGATCGACAGCCTCGAGGACGACGACGACGTGCAGAACGTCTATTCGAACTTCGAAGTTTCGGAAGAAGTGCTGGCCAAGCTCTCGGCCTGATCACTTCCGATCTCAATCCCAAAAACCGGCCCCGGAAACGCGGCCGGTTTTTTGTTGTCCACAGGTCTATCCGCGTGAACCCTCACATACTGACCTCTGGCGGTAACACGTCCGTGAACACGGGGTGTTTGTTAAGGCCTCAGTAACCCTGGCCGCTTTGAATGCCGCCCATTCGCTCCAGCCGGTCTGCCTCAAGGCCAGCCTCACTTCATACTCTCGGCGGGAAAACGACCCATGAAAAGACTATCCCTTTCGCTCTCCATCGCACTTGCAGGCACGCTCGCAGGCGCGGTCACGGCTCATGCGCAGCCATCCATGGTCAAGCAGTTCGACGATTGGGGTGTCTATTCCTACGACCGCTCGGGCAAGACGGTGTGCTATATTCTGACAGTGCCGAAGACCATGCAGCCCGCCGCCGTCGATCACGGGCGCAACTATTTCGTGGTCGGCCGCGCGCCGGGCCGTGGCACCAATTACGAGCCGCAGGCGATCATGGGCTATGATCTGAAGCCCGGCTCGCGCGCCAAGGTCGAGATCGGCGGCAAGGAATTCACCATGTTCACCAAGGGCTCGTCCGCCTGGGTGCTGGAAGAGACCAAGGAGCCGGATCTGATCGACTCCATGCGCGGCGGCAGCGACATGACCGTCGACGCCGTCTCGCGCCGCGGCACCGCCACCAGCTACACCTACTCGCTGAACGGCGTCACCGCCGCGCTGAAGCGCATGGCCCAGTGCAACTGAGCCGATCGCAATGTGTAAGACAAAACTGACGAAGCGCATCTCGGCATGAGGTGCGCCCGAAAGGACGGCACCCGCGTGCCGTCCCATGCCCGCCTTGCTCGCGGCTGGAAGCGCACGGCGGCGATCTGCCTTGCCGGCATGGCGCTGGCCTGCACCTCGATCGCCGCCAATCCGCTGCTGTCGCAGCCCGCACCCGTCGCGGCCAAAGCAGACAGCGGCCCCAAAGGCCGCGAGACCGGGCTGAAGGTTCCCCGCTTCGTGTCGCTCCGGTCGCGCGAGGCCCGCATGCGCGTCGGCCCCTCGCTCGATTACGGCATCGCCTGGATCTACCGCGTTCCGGGCCTGCCGCTGGAGATCACCGCCGAATACGGCAACTGGCGCCAAGTGCGCGACAGCGACGGCGTTTCCGGCTGGATGCACCGCGCGCTGCTGTCGAGCAACCGCACCGCCATCGTCGGGCCGTGGCTATTGGCGCACGTTCCCTTGCGCGACGGACCGAGCAGTTCGGCCCGCAAGTTGGCCTCACTGACCCCTCGCGTTCGGGTCGCGATCAGCGATTGCGACGGCAGCTGGTGCAAGGTGGATGTGACCGGCCATGATCTGGACGGCTTCGTAAGGCAATCCGCGCTCTGGGGCGTCTATCCCAATGAGACGATCAAGTAGACGCTCAGACCACCGCCCTCAGGCGGCGGCCTGCATCCCGGTTGCTGCCGTCAGGCAGCAGCCTGCATCCCCCTCGCTGCCGTCAGGCGGCGGCTTGCATCAACGTGTTGAGCCCCGCGAACAGCTCGACGGACTTCAGCCGCGCCTCGATATCGTGGATCGGCATCGAGATGATCAACTCGTCGGCCTGTGTATCGCGCAGGAATTCCGCGAGCTTCGCCTCCGCCGTCTTCGGTGACCCGACCACGGCGTAGCGCAGCGTATGCTCGACCGTCATCTTCTCCATCGGCGACCAGAAGCTCTCCATATCCTGGAGCGGCCTCGGGAACTGGCCGCGCACGTTGCGGCGCAGATTGACGAATTGCTGCTGCGCCGAGGTGAAATGATACGCGGCCTCCTCGTCGGTCTCCGCCACCGATCCCATGACGCCGACCATCGCATAGGGCTTGTCGAGCACGGCCGACGGCTGGAACCGGTCGCGATAGATATCGAGCGCCTCCATCAGCGAATCCGGCGCGAAGTGCGAGGCGAATGCGTAGGGAAGCCCGAGCATGCCGGCGAGCTGCGCGCTGTAGAGGCTGGAGCCGAGCAGCCAGATCGGCACGTTGCTGTTCATCCCGGGCACGGAGAGGATCGCCTGGTTCTCGACCGGCGCGCCGAGCAGCTGCTGCAATTCGACGACATCGTTGGGGAAGCTGCTGGCATCGAGATTGCGGCGCAGCGCCTGCGCCGTGCGCATGTCGGTCCCTGGCGCCCGCCCGAGCCCGAGATCGACGCGCCCCGGAAACAGCGCCTCCAGCGTACCGAACTGCTCGGCAATGACGAGCGGCGAGTGGTTCGGCAGCATAATGCCGCCAGAGCCGATCCTGATCTTTTTCGTGGCCGCGCCAACATGGCCGATGACCACGGCGGTGGCGGCACTGGCGATCCCCGGCATGCCGTGGTGTTCGGCCAGCCAGAAGCGGTTATAGCCGAACGCCTCGGCCCGCTGCGCCATCCGCGCCGAGCTCTCCAGCGACTGCCTGATTGTGCTGCCTTCGGCAACGGGTGAGAGATCGAGAATGGAGAAGGGAACCATGGCGCGGCCTGTCGGTGGTTGGATTGGGACACCCTATGTAGGTGCTCAAACGGAAGCCCCAAAGGGCAGCGCGCGAAAAACACCGGCCGCAACACGGAAAGGTAGCGCGCGCATTGACAGCCCGCCGGCGGTTGTCTAAGCATGCCTCATACCGGCTGACCGGTCGTAAGCGTCTAACGTCAAGCAACGCACTTATCGATCCTCGTCGGTCGGAGTGCGTTTTTTTGTGCCCGTTGGACGAGGAATAGCCAGGAGGTTACCGTGGCTTTCCAGACTTTTCGTGATCCGCAGCAGCGCCGGCTGTATCTGCTAGCAGCGATCCTCTTCATCTCCTATCTCTGCATCGCGATCGCGCTTCCCGTCATCCCCGTTTACGTCACCGGCACACTCAAGCTCGGAAACATGTGGGCCGGTCTCGGCGTCGGCATTGCATTCCTCTCGACCATCGTCAGTCGCGGTTATGCCGGCGGAATGAGCGACCAACGCGGCACCAAGGTTGCCGTGCAGCGCGGACTTGCGCTCTATGTGCTGGGCGCGCTGGTGTCGCTGATCTCGGGCCTGCTGTCGCAGATGCCGGCCGCCGCCTACGTCGTGCTCATTGCCGGACGGCTGCTGCTCGGGCTTGGCGAAAGCCTTGTCGCGGTCGGTATCATCTCATGGGGTATCGGCATCGTCGGGCCGCAGCGCTCCGGCAAGGTGCTCGCCCTCGTCGGCGCCGCCATCTATGGCGCGCTGGCCGTCGGCGGCCCCATCGGCCTGTTGCTGCTCGCCCATCTCGGCTTCGCGGGAACCATGGCGGTCGGCGCGATCCTGCCCTTGCTGGGGCTTATCGCCATCAGCAGGGTTCCAGCAGTTCCTGTGCACACCGCACAGCAGCGCCCTGCGCTTCTGAGCGTGATCGGGCGCATTTGGCTGCATGGCGCGGTCATCTGCCTGCAAGGCATAGGCTTCGCCGCGATCGGCGCATTCTTCACGCTTTACTTCCAGAGCAAAGGTTGGGCGTTCGCCGGCCTCGGGCTGACGGCCTTTGGCGTCGGCTTCGTCATGGTGCGCATTCTCTTCGGCCACCTGCCGGATCGGTTCGGCGGGCTTGCCGTGGCCATGGTGTCGCTTGCCGTCGAGGCGGTCGGCCAGGCGCTGATCTGGAGCGCCGGCGACCCCAGCGTCGCGCTGATCGGCGCCTTCATGACCGGCCTCGGCTGCTCGATGATCTTTCCGGCCATGGGCCGCGAGGTCGTCCACCTCGTTGCGCCGCATCTGCGCGGAACGGCGCTCGGCGGCTTCTCGGCATTCCAGGATGCATCCTACGGGCTGACGGGACCGCTTGCCGGTCTCCTCGCCGATCGGGCGGGATATGACGGCATCTTCCTTGTCGGCGGCATCACCGCCACCTTCGGCCTGCTGATCGCCACCGCCCTGCGCCGCAGAACGGCCCGTGCGGCACTCCCCGAGGGGCAATGACCTGAACGATCCCGCTCATGCCGGCGCCAATGCCGGCATGAGCCTGTTATGGTCGAGGGATCAACCAGCCTTTGCCGATGCGATACCGTCAAGCTTGGCGACGGCATCGGCGGGCAGCACGAGATCGGCAACGGCGAGGTTCTCCCGCAGGTGTCCGCGCGACGAGGTGCCGGGGATGAGCAGGATGTTCGGCGCGCGCTGCAGCAGCCATGCCAGCGCCACCTGCAACGGCGAGGCACCCAACTCGGCCGCGACATCCGACAGCGTCGAGGACTGCAGCGGCGAGAAGCCGCCGAGCGGGAAGAAGGGCACATAGGCCGTCCCCTCGCCCGCAAGCTTTTCGATCAGCGCATCGTCGCCGCGATGGGCGAGATTGTACTGGTTCTGCACGCAGACGATCTCGGTGATCTTGCGCCCGTCGGCGATCTGCTTGGCGGTAACGTTGGAGAGGCCGATATGCTTGACGAGACCCTGGCGCTGCAGATCCGCCAGCACCGTCAGCGGCTCTTCCAGCGAGCCCTCGGCCGGGCCATGCACATCGAACATGGCGCGCAGATTGACGACCTCGATCGCATCGAGACCGAGGTTTTTGAGGTTGTCGTGCACCGCCTGCGTCAGCGCCTCCTTCGAGAAGGCCGGGTTCCACGACGCATCCGCCCCGCGCACCGCCCCGATCTTGGTGACGATCACGAGGTCGTCCTTATAGGGATGCAGCGCTTCCTTGATGATCTGGTTGGTGACGTGCGGGCCGTAGAAATCGCTGGTATCGATATGATCGACCCCACTCTCGACCGCCTGGCGCAGCACCGCCACCGCTTCCGCGCGATCTCTCGGCGGCCCGAAGACGCCCTTGCCGGCGAGCTGCATGGCACCGTAGCCGAGCCGTTTGACGGTGCGGTTGCCGAGTTTGAATGTTCCGGACTTCTCAAGGTTGGACATGATCTTTCTCCGTTTCGATCAAGACGAGAAATAGGTCAGTCTGGTTCCATCGATAAGCCAGGACAATCCGCACGGGCTGTTCGGAATCTCGGAAAGTGCATTGGTATCCGCTCACGGTGAAGACGGAACGGGAACCGCCTCGGGCTTGCCGAACCGCAATCCGCAGACGAGCGGCACGCTGACCGCGTAGACGACGATAACAGATAGCCAGATCGCGCCCGGCCATTGGGCCCTGACGAGAAAGTAGATGCTGGAGAAGCCGAGCGGCGTGACGATCGAGGCAAGGCTCACCGCCGACGACAACACACCCTGAAACCGTCCCTGCTGGCTCTCGTCGACCTGGCGCGTCGCCAGCGATTGCAGCGCCGGAACGCCGATGCCGCCGAGCGCGAAGAGCGGCATGATCGCGAAGATCATCCATCCCTGCGTGGCAAACGCCATGACGACGAGCGACATGCAGGCGCTGGCGACACCGGTCAGGATGGCGCCACGTTCGCCGAGAAGCTTGACGGCAGGCCCCGGAAGGAAGGCCTGGGCCAGCGTCTGGCAGACGCCGAAGGCGCCGAGCGAGAGGCCGACCCACAGACCGTTCCACTGAAAGCTGTCCGCACCCCAAAGCGCCCAGCAGGTGCCGTAAACCTCGCCCGTGGCGCTGAAGACGAAGAAGATGAGGACGATGGGCAGCAGGCTCTTCATGGAAAAGAGCCAATGGAGCGGCCGCAACGGGTTCAGTGCCGCAAGATCGATCTTCTCCCGACTGGGCTTGCGCGATTCCGGCAGCATGAGGAAGGCGAGAAGCAAGTTGCAGCCATTCAACACCGCCGCCGCGATGAAGGGCAGCCGCAGCCAATAGTCGCCCAGCGCGCCGCCGAGCACCGGACCAACGATGAATCCGGCCCCGAACATCGCATTGATGAGGCCGAACCGGCGGGCGCGTTTGTCCTCGGGCGATATGTCGGTGATATAGGCCGATGCGACGGAGACATTGGCGCTGGTGAGCCCGGCAATGGCGCGGCCGAGAAGCAGCATCCACAGGCTGGGTGCGAAGGCGAGGAACAGATAGTTGATGGCCGCACCGGCAAGCGAGATCAAAAGCACCGGGCGCCGGCCGAGCCGGTCGCTCAGCGAGCCGAGCACAGGCGCGAAGATGAACTGCATCGTCGCATAGAGCGCGGTCATGATGCCGATGGTGGAGGCGACGTTTTCGGTGTGGGTGACGTCCTTGAGCAGGGCTGGAAGAATGGGAAAGATAAGCCCGATGCCGACGGCATCGAGGACGATGGCAGTGAAGATGACGAGAAGTGGTCTGGTCACAGATGGTGTGGTCATGGCATGTTCCGATCGAACGCAAGCGCACGAGCGCACGCGGCGCCGATGGCTCACGATAGGGCCTGACGAGGCAGGCGATGATGTTTGGGAACGCTGGCCGATCGATGCCTGAGGCGGCATGGATGGCGTGTGCTTGACCGCATGGACGACAATTCGTCCACCTGTTTTACTCCGCCACTGAGCGGATCAAGGAAAGCGGTCGCTTTTCGCGATGCGCTTATGTACGCCAATCACGGGCTTGCGGCAAGTGGCGTGCTGGCGGCTTCAGCCGGACGGCTGGCTGAACATTCACGACGGGACAGATATCTCCGGAAGCTGGACGCTATAATCGCAGGTCCGGCACCGCCGCTTCAATGTTGAGAAGCGGCGGATTCGATGCATATCCTATCCACGCCGCCTGAGCACATGCACCTCGGCGCTGTGCTGATGCTCACCCTGCGCCAGCGTGAAATTGGCGAGCTGGCGATCCATCTCGACCGCTTCGGTGGCGAGCAGATGGATGGCGGCCGTGCTTTCCTCAACCATCGCCGCGTTCTGCTGTGTCATCTGATCGAGCTCGGCAACCGCCGCGTTGATCTGGCGCAGCGTTTCGGCTTCCTCGCGGGTGGCATCCATGATCTCGCTGATCTGGCCGTTGATCGCCTCCACGTGACCGCCGATGCCTGTCAGCGCCACGCCGGCCCGCTCGACCAGCGACACGCCGGCCTCCACCTCATGGGTGGATTTCTGCAGCAGATGCGAGATCTCCTTGGCGGCGCCCGACGAACGCTGCGCAAGCTCGCGCACTTCCTGTGCCACGACCGCGAAGCCCTTGCCGGCCTCACCGGCGCGCGCCGCCTCGACACCGGCATTCAGCGCCAGCAGATTGGTCTGGAAGGCGATGGAATCGATGACCGAGATGATCGAGTTGATCTGCCGCGACGAGGCCTGGATCGCCTCCATCGCCGCGATCGTGTCGCGCATGATCTGGCCGGAGCCCGATGTCTCGCGCTTGGCGTCGCGGGCGATCCGCTCGGCCTCTTCGGCGCGCGCAAGCTGCGAGCGGACCGACTGGGTGATCGCGTCGATGGCACTCGCCGTCTCGGTGATCGAAGCCGCCTGCCGCTCGGTGCGGCCGGCAAGATCGTCCGAACCGGCGCGCATCTCTTCCGAGCCCGAACGCACCGCCGCCGAATTTCCGCCGATTGCCGTCATCGTATCGCTGAGCGTGGCCAGCGCCTGGTTGAAATTGTGGCGCAATCCCTCGAGCTCGTTGGGGAAACGGCGGTCGATCTGGTAGGCGAGATCGCCGTTCGCCAGATGCAGAAGCCCCTCGTCGATGGCCTCGACCACCTCCTGCAGCGTCTTCGCCTCCGCCTCGCGCTCGGCCATATGCTGCTGGCGGTCGCGGTCGGCGCGTTCGCGCGTTTCGGCGCTGGCCGCTTCCAGCGTGCGGCTGTCGATGAGCGACTGCTTGAAGCGGGCGAGCGCCTTAGCCATTGTGCCGATCTCGTCGTCGCGGTTCTGGCTGCCGATCTCGACCTCGAGATCGCCATCTGCCACCGCGCGGGTCACGCCGGCAAGCTTGGCCAGCGGCGAAAACAGCATCTTGGTGATGATCCCGGTCGCGATGGCCATGACCACGAGCACGCCGCACCCGATCATCGTCAACAGCATCGCGATTTCAAGCGAGCCGGCATTGATCTCGCTGAGACGCATGCTCTCGACCACCAGATAGCGCGCACCCTGATAATCGACGGGCTTCACATAGGCGCGCGCGGCGCCATCGGCGCGGTCGAAATCGTTGACCGACATCGCGGGATTGGCAAACGCATCCTTCAGGAAGGTGAAGGGCGCGGTATCGAGCGTCGCCAGCCGGCCGGCTTCGTTGACCGTGACCGCCGACCCATCCTCGGAAACGATCGCCGCCTGCGCCGTGCTTCCGGCAACGATGCCCTTGGAGAGAATGCTGGCGACGACATCGTCGCGCACCCTGAACAGCATCACGCCCTTCGGCTGGCCGAGCTTGACGACAGGCACGGCATAGAAAATCGCCGATGCACCGTTCGCATCCACCCGCAGGCCGGAAAAGCCGGCGGGCGCGCCATCGTCGGTGGCCTTGGCGGTGTTTTCGATCGCCTTGGCAAAGGCAAGGCCGGCGCCGGTCGATTTCCACGCATCCGATTTCAGGTTTTCGGCGAAATCGTCGTTCTTCTTGTAGGAATAGAGCACGAAACCATCGAGATCGGCGATCAGGAGATCGCTGAAAGGCGTATTCTGCAGATCGCGCGCGACTTCGCCCTGGGTCTTCTCATGGTTGGAATAATAGAACCCGCTCGGCGCATCCGGCTTCACCAGCTTCTCGCGCTCGCCGGCCGGGTTCGGATTGTCGGTGATGAACACCTTCTTGAGCTCGGCGCGCACATCGCCCGAGGTCTTCTCGATCGTCTTCCAGCCGCTCTTCAGGCTGGTGATCGACATCTGCAGCGCCTCAATGCGGGCGATCGAATTGGCCTGGTTTTCCAGCTGCACCAGCTGATCATGCAGCATGTCGCCGCGAAAAATCAGCACGCTCTCCTTGGCCTTCAGCGCCTGCTCGCCGGAAATGCGGCTGCTGGCGAAATAGGCGAGACAGTTGATGGCGGCGATCGACAGCGCCGTCAGCAGAATGAAAGTAGCAATGACCTTGAAGGACAGCGACTGGAATCTCTGAACCATGGAAAACTCGAACCCCTTCCGGAACGGCTGATACCGACGGGGCTGGCGCCCCGCAGGCAGGCCTGAAAACAGAACACGGGGAGCCTTCACTCAAGAAAGCTGGCTCCTCTCATCTCTTGTGGATCATAAGTTACCGAGGGAATTTAAATTCACGTAAATGAGCCCTGACAAAAACACCGGGATGTTTTTGTTTTGTTCACATATCGATGGCAGTTATCGCTGATCTGCAATAGGATTACCGCATGCAAAGCGCGATTCGTATCATCGGCATCGACCCCGGCCTGCGCCGCACCGGCTGGGGCGTCATCGAGACGCTGGGCAATTCGCTGCGCTTCGTCGCCTCCGGCACGGTCACGTCGGACGGCGACATGGACCTCGCCTCTCGCCTCTGCCAGCTGCATGATGGCCTTGCCGACGTCGTCCACAGCCACCAACCGGACGAAGCCGCCGTCGAGCAGACCTTCGTCAACAAGGACGCGGTCGCGACGCTGAAGCTCGGCCAGGCCCGCGGCATCGCCATGCTGGTCCCCGCCCGCGCTGGCCTGCAGGTCTCTGAGTATGCGCCGAACGCGGTGAAGAAAGCCGTCATCGGCGTCGGCCACGCCGAAAAGAAGCAGATCCACATGATGCTGAAGATCCTGATGCCGAAGGCCGAGTTCAAGGGCGACGACGCCGCCGACGCACTCGCCATCGCCATCTGCCACGCCCACAACCGCGGCGGCGCCCGCATGCGCATGGCAGCACTTGCCGGCTAGCTTGTTCTTGACTTGTTCTCATTTCATGATAAGTAATACCTGAGAGGTATTACCATGCGTGTAACCGAAAAAGGCCAGGTGACGATCCCCAAGGAGATCCGCGACCGATTGAACATCGGCCCGGGATCGGAGGTGGATTTTGTCGCGGACGAGAAAGGCGCTCGACTCGTGGTCGTCGCCGAAGGCAAATCCGCATCGGACGAAGAATTCGCAACGTGGCTGAAAAGCGTGTCGGGTACGTTCGACACGCTCGGCATGACCACCGACGAGTATATGGAATGGCTGAGGGGGCCGCGCGATGACCTCGGTCCTCGTTGATACTAATGTTTTCATCGACGTTTTTGGGCCGGAAACGCAATTCAAGGAATGGTCGTCGGAGATGATTTTGAGGCTGCGCCCGCAAGCGCAGTTCGTTCTCACGCCGATTGTCTGGGCCGAATTGGCGAGCATGGCGCCGAGTGAAGACCAACTCATGTTCATGCTGGCGCGTCTTAATCTGGTGCGCGAAGCCGTGCCCTTTCCTGCGGCCTATCAGGCCGGACTGGCCCACATCGCCTACCGCCGCGCCGGCGGCGCACGCGAACGCACCCTGCCCGATTTCCTGATCGGCGCGCATGCGCTCGTTCGCTCCCATCGTCTGCTTACTCGCGATCCCGGGCGCTACCGGGCCTACTTCCCGGCGCTCGACCTCATCACGCCCGAAACCCATCCCATCTGAACTCTTAACCGGCGGACCACCAAACATGATCGGCAAGCTCAAAGGCACCATCGACGAAATCGGCGACGACTATGTGCTCGTCGACGTGCACGGCGTCTGCTACGTGGCCCATTGCTCGGCGCGCACCCTGTCACGCATCGGCTCTGTGGGCGAGGCCTGCATTCTCTTCATCGAGACCTATGTGCGCGAGGACCAATTGAAGCTCTTCGGCTTCATGACCGCGCTCGAGCGCGAATGGTTCAACCTGTTGCAGAGCGTCCAGGGCGTCGGCTCCAAGGTGGCTCTTGCGGTGCTTTCGACGCTGACGCCCGGCGAACTCGCCAACGCCATCGCCCTGCAGGACAAGACATCCATCTCCCGCGCCAACGGCGTCGGCCCCAAGGTCGCGGTCCGCATCGTCACCGAGTTGAAGAACAAGGCCCCCGCCTTCGCCGGCGAGGCATCCGCCAATATCGGCCTGAAACAGGAACTCGGCGAAGGCGTCGCCTCCGGCCCTGTCGCCGACGCCGTATCGGCGCTCACCAACCTCGGCTACAGCAGAGACCAGGCCGCCAACGCGGTTGCCGCCGCGATGAAGACCGCGGGAGACGGCGCTGACAGCGCCAAGCTGATCCGGCTGGGGCTGAAGGAGTTGTCGCGGTAAGCGCAATTGCCAGGGCGATCCCGCCTTACTATCATACAGACGTAAGGCGGAACAACGGAGCGAGATCATGGGCTTCAACATCACGATCACATCAAAGGGGCAGATGACGATCCCCAAGGACCTGCGCGATCAGCTGAACGTCAAGGCAGGCGACAAATGCTATGCCTGGGTCCGAAACGGCGAACTCATCATGGTCCCCCGCAACAAGTCGCTCAGCGAACTTGCAGGCATCCTCGGCAAGCCGCCGGTTGATGCGCCGCTGTCCCAGGAAGGCATCGATGAGGCGATCATGGACGCCGCCGTCGAGCGCTACGAACATGCGATTGGCAAGAGTGAGCGCGAATGACCGCACGCTTCGGCATCGACACGAACGTGCTCTTGCGCGTCGCCATGGCTGATGACGCCAAGCAAGCCGATGCCGTGGCGGCTCTCCTGCGCCGACTGGAGCAGGACGATGTCCTCTTCGTCAATGTCTCCGTCGTTCTCGAAGCCTATTGGGTGTTGAACCGCATGTATCGCTATCCGAAAGAGCGTATTCTCGATTTCATCCAGGCGGTTCTCGAGCGACGGGAATTCGAGGTTGCCGCCTATGAAGCCGTGGGCAATGCCGTCTATCTCTGCCGAACGGCCAATGTCGATTTCGCCGATGTGCTACTCAGTGAAATGAACCGGCTCGACGGCTGCACCAAAACCTTTACCTTCGACCGCAAGGCCGCCCGCAAAATTCCCGGAATGGAACTTCTCGCATGACCGACACCGCCCGCCTCATCACCCCGGAAAAACGCGGCGAGGATTTCGACGCGACGTTGCGGCCGCAGTCGCTGGACGAGTTCACCGGCCAGGCCGAGGCCCGCGCCAATCTGAAAATCTTCATCGAGGCCGCGAAGAACCGTGGCGAGGCGCTCGATCACGTGCTCTTCGTCGGCCCACCCGGTCTCGGCAAGACGACGCTGGCGCAGATCATGGCCAAGGAACTCGGCGTCAACTTCCGCTCGACATCCGGCCCGGTTATCGCCAAGGCCGGTGATCTGGCGGCGCTGCTCACCAATCTCGAAGAGCGCGACGTGCTCTTCATCGACGAAATCCATCGCCTCAGCCCCGCCGTCGAGGAAATTCTCTATCCTGCGATGGAGGACTTCCAGCTCGACCTCATCATCGGCGAAGGTCCGGCCGCGCGCTCGGTGAAGATCGACCTGTCGAAATTCACGCTGGTCGCCGCCACCACCCGCCTCGGCCTTTTGACGACGCCGCTGCGCGACCGCTTCGGCATCCCGGTGCGCCTGTCCTTCTACACAGTCGACGAACTGGAGCTGATCGTGCGCCGCGGCGCGCGGCTGATGAACCTGCCGATGACGGACGAAGGCGCCCGCGAGATCGCGCGCCGCGCCCGTGGCACGCCTCGTATCGCCGGCCGCCTGCTGCGCCGTGTGCGCGATTTCGCCGAGGTCGCGAAAGCCGAAGCCGTCACCCGCGAGATCGCCGACGAGGCGCTGACCCGGCTGCTGGTCGACAATCTCGGCCTCGACCAGCTCGACAAGCGCTATCTGAACATGATCGCCGTGAATTTCGGCGGCGGCCCCGTCGGCATCGAGACGATCGCAGCCGGGCTTTCCGAGCCGCGCGACGCGATCGAGGATATCATCGAACCCTACATGATCCAGCAGGGCTTCATCCAGCGCACCCCGCGCGGCCGTGTACTGACCGCCACCGCCTGGAAGCACCTCGGCATGCAGCCGCCGAAGGATCTCGAAGCCGCCCAGTTCCGCCTGTTCCAGCAGGACGATTGAGGAACCCCACCCCGCCTGGCGCATTGGCATCCCGAAAGGAGATCGTCATGCAGAAGTACCGCATCGGCACTGATGTCGAATGGAAATGGGGCAAGGGAACCGGGACCGGCAAGATCAAGGAGAGCTTCACCGACGAGGTCGAGCGCACGATCGAAGGTGCGGTCATCAAGCGCAAGGCGAGCACCGAGGAGCCGGCCTATCTGATCGAGCAGGAAGACGGCGGCAAGGTGCTGAAGAGCCATTCCGAGCTGAAGAAATCCGGCTGACGGAGACTTTGCCTGTCGTGCCGACGCCTCGCAACGACAATGCGAGGCGACGGCTCGTGAGGCGCAGGTGACTAAGCTTCGATCGGATCGAACCGCAGCCAGGTCATAAGCCGTTGCCGACCTTCCGAGCAAAGCAGCCAGCGCTGCGTGTCGGGCATGCTATAAACCTCGGAGATCTCCGACAGGTCGCGAGCACCCATCTTGATCTCGGTAATGCGGTGTGTGCTTGCAGCGTCGGCGCGCAGCTTGGCCATTTTGCCTGCGCCGTCCTGGACGAGCCAATCATGGATCTCGATGACGATCATCGCCTTGGAAAAAGCCGCGAAAGTATCGGCGTCGACAAGATCGAATTCCGCACCCTCGATGTCGATCAAGACCAGTGACTGGTCGCGGACCTCGGCGGGGATGTCATTGTAGAATTCACGGGTTGCTTCGCCACGAATGATCACCTTGTCGGTCACACCGTTCAGCGCGGCGTTGGCAGCGATGACATCGCGGCCACGTTCCGTCATTTCGTAGCAGTAGGACGTGTCGAACTGCTTGCTCACCAGCACACCGACGCCGTAATAGCCATCGGCGGCGCCGAGATCGATGAATGTCCGATACTTAGGCGGAATCTCGGCCAGCAGGTTCAGGATTTCCTGCTCGTAGAGGCCAAGGATCATGGAGCCTTTATCGAGCCCACCGCCCCACTGCAGATCCGTGCTGAGCGACAGACCCTTGAACGGCCCGCGCGCAACCTTGTTTTTATGAAACTCGCCCACGGAGTTCGACAGCTGGAGCCGCAATCTCTGTACCATAGTCAGCAAGATTTCCGGGTGTTGCTCGACTATGAAATTCGTCATCGCGTGGATGGTCTGTATGCTTTTGTCGGTATTCATCGGCGGCCCTTTGGATCAGATAGCCAGAATCGGCTAACCTTCGCCGGGAACCTATCGCGCAGGCCTTGCGCCTGGATTGCTAATAACGCGGCTGCTAAAATTACGCGGAACTTACGGATCCGCCGCAGAGGGAGAGCCATGCCTGACTTCGACCCCATCCGATCCTTCCGCAAGCTCGCCTATAACAACGCGCTCGCCAATCATCGCCTGCACATGGCCTGCGCGCTGTTGCAGCCCGGCGAGTTCGAGGCGCCGCGCGTCAGCTTCTTCCCGTCGATCAAGGCGACGCTGAACCATATCCTGACGGTGGACTGGTTCTATGTCGATGCGCTGGAGGGGGGCACGCTGGGGCCGCAGGCCTGGGTGGTCGAGGAGCCCTGCTCCGATATCGCAAGCCTTGCCGCCGAACAGAAGGCCGTCGATGCAAGATTGGTGACGCTCGTAGAAGCGCTATCGCAGCAGAAGCTGGTCTCAACCGTCGAGATCCATCGCGGCGAACGTATCCAGCGGGAGCGGATGGAGGATGTGCTCGGTCATCTCTTCCAGCACCAGACGCATCATCGCGGCCAGGTGCATGCCATGCTGGCGGGCACCAGCGTGAAGCCGCCTCAGCTCGATGAATTCATTGTCTCAGACGATGCAAGGTTCCGGGGCGACGAGATCGCCGCCCTCGGATGGAGCGAAGAGAAGCTGATGCGCTAATCCTGCAGCCGCGCCTTCAGCCCGTCGATGATCGTCTTGCTGAGCAGCGCGTAGTTTT
This sequence comes from Rhizobium sp. O111, assembly GCF_055616315.1. Classification (NCBI taxonomy): domain Bacteria; kingdom Pseudomonadati; phylum Pseudomonadota; class Alphaproteobacteria; order Hyphomicrobiales; family Rhizobiaceae; genus Rhizobium; species Rhizobium sp. O111. Next base: position 2,765,186 of record NZ_JBSHXL010000001.1, read on the forward strand.
CGTCGAAGTGATGGTCGCCGGCGAGTGCGATGACATCGACGCCGCTATCCTTCAGATCCGGGCAGGCAACCTCGTCGTCGTCTTCCTTGCCGTAGACGCACTGGACGATCTTCGGATCAACGGCCTTCAGATCCGCCACCGGATCGCCGCCGGCGCCTTCGGTCTTGGCGCCGAGCCAGCCCATGACGGAGATCTGGTAATCCACCTCGTGCGACAGCGACAGCAGCGAGATCTGCGCCACGGCGCTCTTTGCCGCCGGCTTCAGCCGTGAGAAGGCGGCCGGCACGACGTCGGCGCCGAAAGAATAGCCGACCAAGAGAACATGCTTGACCTTCCACTGCTTGCGGTAGAGCTCGATGATCTTGCCGAGATCGTCGGCGGTTTCCTGCGGCTTACGCTCCGACCAGAAGTAATGCAGCGAATCCACGCCGACCACGGGAATACCCTGTTTCTGCAGCGCGGCACCCACTTCCTTGTCGATATCGCGCCAGCCGCCATCGCCGGAGTAGATGATCGCCATCGTGTCGAAGGCAGGCTTGGCGTCGAGGATCGTCAGCGGCAGCCCGAGCGGATTGTCGGCATTGCCGGATGCGGCGATCAGATCGTCGAGCGTGCTGCTCAGCGTCGTCTGCGCGTCGTCCTGGGACTCGCGAATGTCGATGTCGGAATGCGCCTTCTTCAGCTCATCCGCATGCGCGCGGCCGTCCTTGTCGGCATTGGGCGTGAAGGCGGCGATGATGGGGTCGGGCAGCGCGATGTCGCTGAGGCCGTAGATCATCCGGTCACCGACCGTCTTCTTCTTGGCCGGCGTGCAAAGCTGCTGCGTCAGCGGAATACCCGCGAGCGGATCGATCGCCAACGTCTGGCCGATGGTTGCATCCGGCGTCTGCGCGGCGATTGCCAGCGCCAGCGCCCCGCCCTCGCCGATGCCGGCGACGATCGGCAGGTGATAAGGGCTATTGCCGGCGGCGCGCTGCACCTGCTGGCTGAGCGACTCGATATCGGAGACCAGATAGATGCAGCCGTCATTGTCGCTGACGTCGTATTTGCGCAGAGCATCGATGTAGGATGGGAAATCGACGCCGATGACAACGGCGCCCTCGCCCACCAGCCGGTCGGCTTCCGTCTTCTCCTTGTCGCCCCAGCCCGCGGCGTCCGAGATCAGCATTACGGCGCCCTTGACGTCACCGTCAGGCAGGAAGATGTGCGGCGACGGGATGAGCCCGGTCTCGAACTCCTGCGTCGTCTCGTCGGCCGCATGTGCGGCGGGAATGGAGAGCGCCAGCGCACAGGCGGCGGCCAGAATGTGTCTTTTCATCATTTCCTCACGACCCCTTTCAATCCGCCGCCGATCAGGAGCGTCGCGTCCATCAAAGCGATCATCGGATTGCCTCCTCCGGACACCGCAAGATAGCGCGGATGCCATTGAGGGTGAAACTTGGATTTGAAGGCCCTCAGGCCCTTGAAGTTGTAGAAGCGCTCGCCGTGCTCGAACACGGTGCTGCCGATGCGGTCCCAAACGGGCGCCGTCTCGCGCTTCGACATGCCGGAAAGCGGGGCCATGCCGAGGTTGAAGTGCGAGAAGCCCTCGGCGCGCAGATATTCCATGATCTGCACGAACAGGAAGTCCATGGAGCCCTTCGGCGCATCCGGCGAGAAGCGCATCAGGTCGATCGTCCCCTCGTCCTTGGCGCCGGTGATCAGGATGTTTGCGAAGGCGACAATCTTGCCTTCAAGCTTCAGGATGCCGACCGGCTGAGCCAGAATGTAGTCGGGCGTGAACGCGCCGAGCGAAAAGCCCTTCTCCTTGGCGTTGTGGTCGGCAAGCCAGGCATCGGAAACCGCTGCCAGCTCGTCCATCACGCCAGGCACGTCTTCCGCCGCGATCACCTCGAAGCTCAACCCGTCGCGCTGGGCGCGGCTTGCGGTCTGGCGCAGGTTCGCCCACTTGCCGCCCTTCATCTCGAAGGTCGAAAGGTCGGAGACTGCGAGCTCGCCGAGCTTGAAGGCCCGCAGGCCCGCATCGGCGCAATGCGAAAGCAGTGCCGGGGAGATCTGGTAGAACACCGCACGGCAACCGGCGGCGCGTGCGGTCTCGACGAAGCGCCACACAAGCTCCGGCATCGCGCTGCGGTCGCCGACGGGATCGAACAGCGCGATCCACGAGCGCCCCTGGCGGCCATACATGATGAAGGCATCGCCCTTGTCGGAGAACATCACGCTCTTGTCGCCCATGCGCACCAGATTGGCGTCGGCGTAGCGCTGCTTCTCGACGATATCGACGGCGCGCTCCAGCGCCTCGTCCGTTGCCGGCTCGAGCCGGGTCGTTGCCGGCCGCAGCAGGCTGAAGACCGCGATGGCGGTCGAGATGATGGTGATGCCAAGCACGGCGCGCAGACCGCGCGGCGCCTCGTCGGCGAATTCGAACTGCCACCACAATTCGTTGCTGTAATCGACGTCGCGATAGACGAAGAGCAGGATGACCACGGCGCCGACGCAGACAACGGCAATCGCCGTCAGCCACGACGCCGTCAGCGTCTGGTTGAGCAGCGAGGCGCGGCGACGGAACAGGCGACGGCTGACGAACAGGCCGAAAATCAGGAAAGCGAGGAAAGCGGCCTCGACCAGCGCCACGGCCTTCAGCAGCGACAGCATCAGCGCTGCCGCGGCCGAGAAAATGGTGATCCACCATGCGCCGTCGAGCTTCTGGCCAAGACCGCGCGCGGCGACGACCAGCGCCAGCCCGGCAAGGCTCGCCAGGAAGTGCGCGCCTTCCACGATCGGCAGCGGCAGATAGTTGGAGAGGAATTCGAGGTTCGAATCCGGCGTCGGCGTGACGCTCGAAAAGATCAGCATGACGCCAAGCAGCAGCGACAGCGCCGAAAGAAGCTGCGGCATCAGCCGGATGCCGATCCGGCGGAATCCGGAGGCGACGGGATGGTCGGCGAAGCGGCGAAGCTCGGTCGCCGAGACCGCCAGGACCGCCAGCAGCAGCGGCACGACGTGGTAGATCAGGCGGTAGAGCACCAGCGAGCCGAGCACGGCGTCGATATTAACAGCACTGCCAAGTGCCGCGATAATGACCGTTTCGAACACGCCGAGACCGGCCGGCACATGGCTGAGCACGCCGAGGCCGACGGCAATCGCGTAGACGGCGAGAAACACCGGCCAGCTGATCGCCGTCTGCGGCAGGAGAACGTAGAGAACGGTGGCGGACGCCGCGATATCGAAGGCGGCGACCAGGAATTGCCGCGACCAGGTGGCGGAATCAGGCAGCCGCAGCGAGAAACGCCCGATACTGACCGCACGACCGCCACGGCCAAGCACGACACCCGCCGCCAGCACCAGCACGATCGACCCGCCGACAAGGCGCAGAACCCAGCTGCTGACATCGATCAGCGGCGCGATCTCGTCCGCGATGGCGAGAAGCGCGATGGAGCCGACGCCAGCCAGGCCGAGGCCGAAGGCGATGGTGACGAAAGCGATGACGCGGCCGATATCCTCCGGCGTCAGGCCGAGCCTTGAATAGGCGCGGTAGCGAATGGCCCCGCCGCTGAGCGCGCCGAAGCCCGCCGTGTTGCCGACGGCATAGGCGGCAAACGCGGTCAGCGCGACCTGCGGAAACGGCAGCTTCTTGCCGACGTAATCGATGGCGTTGACGTCATAGAACACCAGCGCGAGGAAGCTCAGCGCCGTGAAGAACAACGCAAGCACCATCGAGCTGATCTTGGTGTCGGCCAGCGCCTGCACCACGTCGTCATAGCGCACCTCGGTCGTCAGCTGCTCGATCGCGAAACCGACCATGCAGAACACGGCCAGCGTGGCGAGCGCCGTCAGATGCGTCCGATACCGGCTGAAAAACCGCGAAATGGCGGATTCTTCTATGACTTCAATCTCTTCCAAATTGGCGTGCTTCGACATTACGAACCGTCGTAAACCTACATATTAGCGGGAATCATGTCTTGGACATCTAACATAACCTGCATGTAAGTTCTTGGACGCAAGCCCGCGAATACATGCCAACACTATCCCAATGCCGCTTAACGACGCCTGCTTCATCCCCAATTGGGGCATTTTTGGCGCGGGGACAGGGGTTTGAATATTGTATTTTCGTAAGGTTAAAGCCCTCGGTGGCTGATGCCGGCATCCGTGGATGCCGGCACTCAGGCTAGGCGGCCGGCTCGGCGCCCTGACCGCTCTTCTGCGCGGCGTAGCGCGCAGCCGCGGCATTGGCGTCGGCATCATGCGTCTCGCTCGACACCTGCAACGTCGGCACGGCGAATTCGATGCCGTTTTCCTTGAAGGCCGTGCGGATCATCGCCAGCGCGTTGCGGCGGATAACGAACTGCTCGCCGGGCTTCGTCATCATCGCCAGGCGGATGACGATCGCGAACTCGCCGAACTGCTCGACGCCCTTCATCTTCAGCGTCTCGATGATGTGAGGCGCGTAATCGGGATTGTCGAGCAGCTTCTGGCCGATCTGCTTGATCACCTTCTTCGCCAGCACGAGATCGGTGTCGTAGGTGACGTTGAGGGTGATCTTGTCGATGGTCCAGTCGCGGTTGAGGTTCTTGACCGCGCCGAGCTCGCCGAACGGCACCGTCGTCAGCGGTCCGCGATGGTGGCGCAGCCTGACGGAGCGCAGGCTGAAGGCCTCGACCACGCCCTTGTGGCTGCCGCTCTCGATATACTCGCCAACCCGGAAGGCATCGTCCCAGAGATAGAACATGCCGCTGATCACATCCTTGACGATCGTCTGCGCCCCGAAGCCCACCGCGACGCCGACAACACCGGCGCCTGCGATCAGCGGCCCGATCTCGACGCCCAGCCCCGAGAGCACCATCAGCACGGCGATGACGGCGATCACGACGGCGAGGATATTGCGGAAGATCGGCAGCAGCGTCTGCAGCCGCGCCCGCCTTGCCTTCTCGTCATCGTTGATCGAGCCTTCCAGAGGTGAGTCCTCCAGCCTGCCGTTGATATAGGCGCGCGCCAGATGCCAGAGCAGATCGGCCGCAAGCAGAATGACAATGCCGCCGACCGAGCCGCGCACGATCCGGTCGATCATCGTCTCGCCCGCCGCCATCCTATCGGCCGCGAAGCCGAGAATGCGGCCGAGCCAGAGGGCCGCGATGGTGATGATGATGGCGCGCACGCCGCGATCGAGCAGCACAGCCGCGATCCGCTTCTTGGCGAGGAACCCGGCTTCCGCCTTGTGCAGCGCCCGCACGGCAAGCGTCGAGACACGCAGAACACGCGGCAACGCCACAAGATAGATGCCGATCCACAAGATCAGATTGAAGCCTGCCACCCACAGCAGCCAGAGTGCTGCGAAATAGATGGTCAGCATCCAGGAGGCCGTCGTGCTTTTCTGCCCCTCGTCTACAGGACGCGACCAGACCGCTTCGGTCGCAATGGCAAGCAGCCCGAGCCCGAGCGCGTAGGCCACGAGATAGCGCGAGCCGGGAGAGAAGCCCAGCGGCGCCATCAGCTGGATCAGCACCCAGCCGAACACGAAATAGATGATGAAGGTGCAGCTGCGCTTGAACCAGAACATCGCGGTTGCGCGCGAGACGTCCCTTTCACCACCGACATGCGGCAGCGTCACCAGCGCCACGATGAGGCGGCCGACCGAGATGGTGACGCGCGAGACGATCAGCGCGATGGCGACCGCGATCGCCAGCGATTGCGTGATCGGCGGCCAGTTGAAGAGCACGAGTGGCACGAGCGTGGCGACACAGAACACCAGCGCCGGCACGATGCGGTAGCTCAGATTGTTTGCCGCATGGTGCGCGACCGTGACGACCGCGCCATCTTCGAGTTTGACACGCGGGCGCGGCACGATCATCCGGAACAGGAATTCCGCCACCACCCCGGCCAGGAACAGCGCCAGCAGCTCGATGGTCACGAATGCCCAACCACTCGGCTGCACCTCGCGCTCGACGATCTCCGATGCGTTCTCGACTTCATCCGGCAGCGTCATCGCGGCACCGGAGACGAGATCGAAATGACGGCGCGCATGGCCGAGAAAATCGGAAAGCACCGACATCTGCTCGCCGGACATCTCGCCGCCGGGTGCTGCCGGTTGTGCCGGGGTGCTCGCCGGCTGCGTTGCCGCCGGGGCCTGCCCTGCCGGAGCCAGAGCCGCCGGGCTTTGCGTCTGCGCCTGCGTCGCCATCCATTGCTTGACGGCGGGCGTTTCCATGAGCTGCAGCATCTGCCGCACCTCGGCGGGCGGCGGCGCTGCCGGTGTCGGGCTGGGTGTTGCCGCGGGCGTTTGCGCCGCGGCACTCGAAACGATCATGCCAAATGCAAGGAGCGGCAGAAGCCGCCTCGTGATGCGCGCACCAAACCCCAGACCCATACCAGCCCCTCCAATATATATAGCGTAGCTTATATTGAAGCGCGGGAAAGAAAAGCCCGCGCAGCTTGTGGCTGCGCGGGCTTGGATAACCATTATTGCTGAATGGTTTACGCCTTCGGCTTTTCGACGTGGCCGCCGAAGCCGGCGCGCATGGCCGAGAGCACCTTGTTGGCGAACTCGTCATTGTCGCGCGAGGAGAAGCGGCTGTAGAGCGCGGCACTCAGAACCGGCGTCGGAACGCTTTCGTCGATGGCGGCCATGATCGTCCAGCGGCCTTCGCCAGAGTCGGAAACGCGGCCGGCATAGGCGCCGAGCGCGGGATCGGCATGCAGCGCATCCGAGGTCAGGTCGAGCAGCCAGGAGGTGATGACGCTGCCGCGACGCCACACTTCGGCGACGTCCTGCAGATTGAAGTCGTACTGGTAGTGCTCAGGATGCGCGATCGGCGCCGTCTCGGCATCGACTTCATGATTATCGGCGCCGATATTGGCGCGCTTCAGGATGTTGAAGCCTTCGGCATAAGCCGCCATCAGGCCGTACTCGATGCCGTTGTGCACCATCTTGACGAAGTGGCCGGCGCCGTGCGGGCCGCAATGCAGATAGCCCTGCTCGGCCGTGCTGCCGGCCTGATCGGGGCGATGCGCCGAGGGAACCACATTGCCGACGCCAGGCGCCAGCGACTTGAAGATCGGCGAAAGCGATTCAACCACGGCCTTTTCGCCGCCGATCATCAGGCAATAGCCACGCTCGAGACCGAAGACGCCACCGCTGGTGCCGACGTCGACATAGTGCAGGCCCTTGGTGATCAGCTCGCCACCGCGGCGAATGTCGTCGTGGTAGTAGGAGTTGCCGCCGTCGATGATGATATCGTCGCTGTCGAGCAGCGGCGTGATCTGCGCGATCACCTTGTCGGTGATGGCCGCCGGCAGCATCAGCCACACGGCGCGCGGACGCGAAAGCTTCGAGACGAACTCTTCCAGCGAGGCGCTGCCGATGGCGCCCTTGCCGACCAGATCGTTCACGCTTTCCGTCTTCGCATCATAGACCACGCATTCATGGCCATCACGCATCAAGCGCTGGACCATGAAGCTGCCCATACGGCCCAAGCCAACCATGCCAAGCTGCATCTCATAATCTCCTGAGAATTGAGAATCTAATCGATATTATGCGCGAATACCTATCACTCGCACTGCAGCACGCAAGCGAAGTCTCCGTCACAATAGCGGGAACGCCGACGCTTCGCGCGCCGATAAACGCGAGAACCGCGAGCCCGCAAGGCCTTCCGCCGAATCTGGAAACTAAAAAAATATTTCGAATGTCAACCGCAAACCGCCAATAAGGCTGCGGCTCATTGCTGCACCGCAAGAATTACGCGGCCACTGGTGGCATCGCTGAGCATCCGTGCGGCCTCGGAAAACACCGCTTCCGGCACGGAAAGCGTCAGCAGCGCACCCGCATCGACGAACACCTCAGCCACCACGCGCACGCCGGCGAAGCCCGCAAGCCGCGCTTTCACCAGAGCCAGATCGGAAAAATTCACCGAGATCTCCGCCTCGACCGTCGCGACCAGCTCAACCGTCGCCGCAGCCCTCAGACACGCGGCGGCGGTGCCGCCATAAGCGCGGATCAAGCCGCCGGTGCCAAGCAGCACGCCGCCGAACCAGCGCGTGACGACGACCGCCACCCGGTCGAGCGCCTGCCCGTCGATCGCCTGCAGGATCGGCTTGCCTGCGGTGCCGCTCGGCTCGCCATCATCGTTGAAGCGATAGTTCTGGCCGATCCGCCACGCCCAGCAATTGTGATTGGCGGCTGGATCACCGTGCGCGGCCAGAAACGCCCGAGCATCCTCTTCCGAGCCGATCGGCGCCGCGACAGCCAGAAATCGGCTTTTCTTGACGATCTGCTCCAGGGTTTCGATGCGGGTGAGTGAAAACATGGCCATTGCCATATCGCCAGCACCGCGCGCTTCGCAAGCAAAACCGGCTTGAAGCCCAAGCCCCGCTCGCAAATCAAAGGCCACAAAAGCAAAACGCCCGCAGCTGGAAGCAACGGGCGTTTGAAATCTATCTGCTCGTGAAGAGCAGCAATCGCATGTTAGCGAGTGGCGTCGCGAGCAACGCGCTGGATCTCGGAGCGGTCGATACCGAGGTCGTTCAGCGCACGGTTGGACATGCGGCCGAGTTCGCTAACGGTCTGACGATACTTGCGCCAGTTATTGAAGGAGCGTGCTACGTTCATGATGATCCCCTTTCCTAGGGCTTTCAGCGCTTGGCAGCGTGTTTGCTGCCCGTGTCTCTCTGTTGATGCGAATATATGCATGAAGGCCGACAACGAACAGCGCTAAAGCATCAGAACACCCATGCACCGAATGCATAACTAAAACCGTGCTGCTTAATATTTTTGCCCTCAGAAAAGCCGTAAACGTTTTTGGAAAACGCCATTTTGCGGCGATTTCGCCCGAATTCGCGGAATGGCATTTGGCTCGACCACAATCGTTAAAGTGTTTTAACCGTTTTAATCGCCGGATATCGGCTTCAGGCTTCGAAAAATGAGCAATTCCTGCGTGAGAAAAACTCGGAACGCCTCCCCTGCACTGAGCGCATGTATTGTTGGCCGCACTGCGACACCGTGCCAGATAGCCACCGAAGCCCTAGTCACACGCCCGTTTTTCGCCGCCGACAGCCCGCCACCCCATTGCCAGCAAACCCGGCATACGGCAGTAGAAGCGCGCCGGCGTGATCGTGCGCGACAGCCGGTGGCCGTGCCAGCACCCGCGCAACAAGGACGTCACATGAAGCATATCCTCGCCGCGGCCACGCTCGTAACCACCACCCTGCTCTCGATCACAGCCACCCGCGCCGCCGATTTCGGCGTCACCCCGATGACGGATGGCGACACGTTCATCGGTTGCCTTGCGCAGAACAACCACACCGGCATCGGCTACCTCGCCGTCGGCGACAAGCTGGCGCTGTTTGCCAATGCCGACGCCTTCGCGATCACCAAGGGTGAGCGCGTCAACGGGACATGGTCGGTGGATGGGGCTGCCGCCGCGGAGTTTTCCTCGACGGCCGACAGCGACAAGACAGTGACGATCGACGTTCCGAACGATGCCGCGGCTGTAACCGCCTTGACCTCGGGCAAGGAACTGACCGTCACTGCCAACGGCATCGACGTCATCCTGCCGCTGACGGGCACGGAGGAGGCATTCGCCGCGCTGACGACCTGCATGAAGGAAAACGGCGCTGAATAGCGCCTGATACCAGGGCGCTCGAAGCGCGATACGGTCGCTGACGATGAGAAAGAGGAGTGCGATCCGCGGCAACCGATGGAGGTTTACGATCCTGGGTGCCTACAAACGTAGGTGGGCGCCATATGTCCAAGCCCACGGGCCTGGCCAGGGACAGCTCCCTTTGGATCGAGTATGGCCCCAGGGATTGTGGTTCCTGTCGAGAGGCGCAGATCGCAACTGCTATATAAGACCGATCCATGACGTGCGCCAGAGGCTGACGCGGGCGTCCCGGATTTAATTCAAGCGCTTCAGTTCAGAGCAGCCGGCGCCCGGCCGTTCAGCTTGTCGGTGATCCCGCGCAGCTGGCTGCTGACCTCGACGATGGCGGCCGCGATGCTCTCTTCGGTGCGCGTCGTTGCCGCCTGCACCGTGTCGCGGTTGCTGCGCAGGCTTTCCAGCTCGGTTTCGAGCGTCGCGACGCGCCGCGTCAGTTCCGAGATCTCGTCCATGATCATGATGCCGGCCATGACGGTGATCCTGAGATCGCCGATTTCGCCGAACTGGCTCTTGAGATGGCCGACATAGCGGTCGAAACGGGTGGCGAGATCGGTCAGGTGATCTTCCTGCCCCTCTTCGCAGGCCATGCGGTAGGCCTTGCCGTCGATCGTTACCGTTACCTGCGCCATATCCTAAGCCCTTTATTAGCGGTCGAGAACCGCGCGGATCGTCTCCATCGCCGTCACCAGACGACGCGACACCTCGCGATTGACCTCTTCCAGGCGGTTCGCGCGGAATTCCGCCTGATCGAGCTCCTGCGCCAGCTTGGAGCGATCGGCATGCACGCGGCGCACCTCGCCCTCGATCTCGCCGGTCTCGCGCTGCCGCTCGATCCGGGCGTCGACGGCGCTGTCGAGCGCCGAAATCGACTGCCGGAGCTCAAGGAGCGCTGCATCGATGCTGTTGCCTGTGGATGTCATGTCTTTCCGGTTCCCCGCGCAAGACCCGCGAATCGGTAATGAGGCCCGACGCGATGTTTTCAAAAGGATATGCAGCTCGCCAACTGCCCGTCAATAAAGGCCTAAGGGCGGCAGGCGAGCTAGTTGTGGATGACTGAAATCGGCGGCTCTGCCCGTGGCTCCGTCAGCGGCCCCGTTGGCGCCTCTGCCGACACCTCTGTCACACGCCTGTCAACTTTTGTTAAAATCGTTGGTCAAATGTCAAAAATCGTCATTCCGACCCCTCTATTAGGGCTTCGATTTATTGACTTGCCTGCTCCAACTGCTATTTGTGCACCCGCTCTCATTGATGGTCTCCGCAGGCTTGAGGCCATCCCCCGACACCCCGGAACAAGCGGAATAGCGATGATTTCTCCTGAACAACACGACCGGATGGCAAACGCGATCCGTTTCCTCTCAATGGATGCAGTCGAGAAGGCGAATTCCGGCCATCCGGGCATGCCGATGGGTATGGCCGATGTCGCCACCGTCCTGTTCTCGAAGTATCTGAAGTTCGACCCGTTGAAGCCGCATTGGCCAGACCGCGACCGTTTCGTGCTGTCGGCCGGCCACGGCTCGATGCTGCTCTACTCGCTGCTCTATCTAACCGGCTACCCTGATATGTCGGTTGACGACCTCCAGCAGTTCCGCCAGCTCGGCTCCAAGACCGCCGGCCACCCGGAATATGGCCACGCAACGGGCATCGAAACCACCACCGGCCCGCTCGGCCAGGGCATTGCCAATGCCGTCGGCATGGCGATCGCCGAACGCAAGCTGCGCGAGGAATTCGGCGCCGACCTGCAGGATCACTACACCTACGTGATCAACGGCGACGGCTGCCTGATGGAAGGCATCAGCCATGAAGCCATCGCGCTCGCCGGCCACCTGAAGCTCAACAAGCTCATCCTCTTCTGGGACAACAACTCGATCACCATCGACGGCGCTGTCTCCCTGTCGGATTCGACCGACCAGATCATGCGCTTCAAGGCCGTTCACTGGCACACGATCGAAGTCGACGGCCACGACCAGGCTGCGATTGCCGCTGCCATCGAAGAAGCCCACAAGTCCGACAAGCCGACCTTCATCGCTTGCAAGACGGTGATCGGCTTCGGCGCTCCGAACAAGCAGGGCAGCCACAAGGTTCACGGTTCGCCGCTCGGCGCCGAGGAAATCGCAGCGACCCGCAAGGCGCTGAACTGGGAATACGCACCCTTCGTCATCCCGAACGACGTTCTCTCCGATTGGCGCGCCGCCGGCACGCGTTCGGCTGACGCCGTCAAGGCATGGGAAGGCCGCCTCGAAAAGGCAGCGACCAAGGCCGAATTCACCCGCCGCTTCGCGGGCGACCTGCCCCAGGGCTTCGACGCCGCCATCAGCGACTACAAGAAGAAGCTCGCCGAGACCAAGCCGACCGTTGCTACGCGTAAGGCTTCCGAAGACGCGCTTGAAGTCATCAACGGCTTCCTGCCCGAGACGATCGGCGGCTCCGCCGACCTGACGCCGTCGAACAACACCAAGACCAGCCAGATGCATTCGATCACGCCGACGGACTTCGCCGGTCGTTACATGCACTGGGGTATCCGCGAGCACGGCATGGCGTCGGCCATGAACGGTATCGCGCTGCACGGCGGTCTGATCCCCTACGGCGGCGGCTTCATGATCTTCTCGGATTATTGCCGTCCTCCGATCCGCCTCGCTTCGCTGATGGGCATCCGCGTCGTCCACGTTCTGACGCACGATTCGATCGGCGTTGGCGAAGACGGCCCGACCCACCAGCCGGTCGAGCAGATGGCCTCGCTGCGCGCCATCCCGAACCTGATGATGTTCCGCCCGGCCGACGCCGTCGAAACCGCCGAGTGCTGGCAGATCGCGCTGAACACCAAGGACCGTCCGTCGGGCCTGGCGCTCACCCGCCAGAACCTCACCACGGTTCGTACCGAGTACAGCGAGAAGAACCTCTGCGAACTCGGCGCCTACACGCTGGCAGGCAATGCCGACGCCAAGGTGACGATCTTCGCTTCGGGCTCCGAAGTCGAGCTGGCCGTCGCCGCCCGCCAGACGCTTGAAGAAAAGGGCGTTACCGTCCGCGTCGTCTCGGTCCCCTCGACCGAACTGTTCTTCGAGCAGCCGGATGCCTACCGCGCCGAGATCCTCGGCAAGTCGCCGATCAAGATCGCCGTCGAAGCCGCCGTTCGCGAAGGCTGGGATGCGTTCATCGGACCGGAAGGCACCTTCATCGGCATGAAGGGCTTCGGTGCTTCGGGTCCTGCCAAGGATGTCTTCAAGAAGTTCGGCATCACGACGGAAGCCGTCGTCGCCGCAGTTGAAGCCAAGCTTTGATCTGATACAAGGAGCGCCTCAGGGCGCTCCTCTTTGCTTATAAACCAAGCCCTACTCTCGGGAGAGACACACATGACTGTAAAGGTTGCCATTAACGGCTTCGGTCGTATCGGCCGCAATGTTCTCCGCGCCATCGTTGAATCCGGCCGCACGGACATCGAAGTCGTTGCCATCAACGACCTCGGCCCGGTCGAGACCAACGCGCACCTGCTGCGTTACGACTCGATCCACGGCAAGTTCCCGGCCGAAGTGAAGGTCGAAGGTGACACGATCACCGTCGGCGGCGGCAAGCCGATCAAGGTCACCGCTGTTCGCGACCCGGCACAGCTGCCGCACGCCGAACTCGGCATCGACATCGCCATGGAATGCACGGGTATCTTCACCTCGCGCGACAAGGCTGCCGCTCACCTGACGGCTGGCGCCAAGCGCGTCATCGTTTCGGCTCCTGCCGACGGTGCCGACCTGACCGTCGTCTTCGGCGTCAACCACGACCAGCTGACCAAGGAACACCTGGTCATCTCCAACGCTTCCTGCACGACGAACTGCCTCGTGCCGGTCGTCAAGGTTCTCGACGATCTCGTCGGCATCGATCATGGCTTCATGACCACGATCCACTCCTACACGGGTGACCAGCCGACGCTCGACACCATGCACAAGGACCTGTACCGCGCCCGCGCCGCAGCTCTGTCCATGATCCCGACCTCGACGGGTGCAGCAAAGGCCGTTGGCCTCGTCATGCCGCACCTCAAGGGCAAGCTCGACGGCACCTCGATCCGCGTTCCGACCCCGAACGTTTCGGTCGTCGACTTCAAGTTCGTTGCCAAGAAGGCCACCTCGGTTGCCGAAATCAACGAAGCCATCAAGGCTGCTTCGAACGGCAAGCTGAAGGGCATCCTCGGCTACACCGACGAGCCGCTGGTTTCGCGCGACTTCAACCACGACAGCCACTCTTCGATCTTCGCCTCCGACCAGACCAAGGTCATGGAAGGCAACTTCGTGCGCGTTCTGTCCTGGTACGACAACGAGTGGGGCTTCTCCAGCCGCATGTCGGACACGGCAGTCGCCTTCGCCAAGACCATCTAAGGTCCGCGATAACGATTTCTGAAAGCGGCTCGGGAAACCGGGCCGCTTTTCGTTTGCCAAGATGCGCCGCGACGGCCAAACGCGCTTGCCGTCATCCGGCAGGATGCGGTAAATTCGATCGAAGCTGCAACGCGGTCGCGCAACGAGACGCCGAACCGACAACGAGCGAACCACCCATGAAAATCCTGATGTTGGCAATCCTACTTGTCATGATCGCCGGTGTGCTCAGCCTGACCGTAGTCGGCGGCGGCTCCAAGCAGCTTGCCAAGGGCCAACCGCTGCTCGCCTCCTCCTCGCGGCTGATGGGACCGCGATAATTGCACGCACGACGGCTGCGGGGCTGGCGTGGCGCGAACGAACACCATAATGTTAGACATCAGCGAAACGAAAGAGAATTCAATGGACTACTTCACCATCGAGATATCTGGCAAAGCCATCGCGAGCTTCCGCTCGGAAAACGCCGAAGACGCCAAGCACTTCATCGAGGCCGAGGATTTCCGCGAGGATCTGACGGTGCTCGAGACCGAAGGCAAGCCGGTATGGGATGGCAAGGCGCCGCTCACCCTGCGCAAGGCGACGCCTGATGAGGCGAGCGAAGTCGAGCATGCCTACGAGTTCGACGACGACCCCTCGCGCACAATCGACGACGAATTCGTCGTCTTCCTCATCCCGATTTCGGACGCGGATGGAGACGACAGCGACGAAGAAGCGTAAGGCCAAAAAGAAATACACGACGATTGTCCAAGAAAAGGACAGGGCAGCGATTTCTGCCCTGCTCTCGCCTGATTTGATCCTACACTTTACTCAGGATCACTCTCCAACCGTTCATTTGATTTGCCGTTAGGCGGATCGCTCAGCAGCATGATGCAGCAAAGCGCAAGGATAGCCCTTTAGGTCTACCCTTCGTTTGGATTTTGCCGTTTACTGGCAGGCATCGGACCGGAACTGGAGACGCGATACCATAGTTTTAGACAGCCGCATGCGACGGGGGGCGACACTGCGGCGATTGATATTTGCATAAAGGGGTTCGGGCATGGAAGCATTCTACATCGTCGTACTGGTATCGACGGCGCTCGTGCTTCTTGCGGCCTTCTCCAGCCTGCTTGCCTTCCGCTTTGGCGCACCCCTCCTGCTCTTGTTTCTCGGCATCGGCCTACTTGCCGGCAGCGACGGCCTCGGTATCGAATTCACCAACAATTACCTCGCCTATATCCTCGGCTCGATCGCGCTTGCCATCATCCTGTTCGATTCCGGTTTCGGCACGCCGGTGCAGGCCTTCAAACTCGCGGCCGTCCCCTCGATAACGCTGGCATCGGTCGGCGTCCTGATGACGGCGTCCCTGTTTGCCGTCGCCGCCATGTGGCTTTTGAACTTCACCTGGCTTGAGGGCATGCTGCTCGGCTCCATCGTCGCCTCCACCGACGCGGCCGCCGTCTTCTTCCTGCTGCGCATCGGCGGCATCAACATTCGCGACAAGGTGCGCTCGACGCTCGAAGTCGAATCCGGCACCAACGACCCGATGGCGATCTTTCTCACCATCGCACTCGTCGAAGTCCTGGCATCGGGCGAGCGCTATCACGGCATCAACATCGGCATGCTCGCCATGTTCGTGCAGCAGATGGGCCTCGGCGTCATTTTAGGCCTGCTCGGCGGCATGATGATCGTGCTGATCGTCGGTAGGCTGGAGACCGATCGCGGCCTGACACCGATCTTCGTTCTGGCGCTGGCGCTCCTGGTCTTCTCATTCACCGGCGCCGTCGGCGGCAGCGGCTTCCTGGCGGTCTACGTCGCCGGCATCTATGCCGGAAACCGCAAGCTGCCCGGCTATGCCTCGATCAAGCGCTTCCAGGACGGCATGACCTGGCTGGCGCAGATCATCATGTTCCTGGTGCTCGGCCTGCTCGCGACGCCGTCGCAGTTCGGCGCGATCGCCATCCCGGCGGTCCTGCTCGCGCTCTTCCTGATCTTCATCGCCCGCCCGCTGGCGATCTGGCTGTCGCTGCTGCCCTTCGACTACACGCAGCAGGAGATCGGCTTCGTCGCCTGGGTCGGCCTGCGCGGCGCCGTCTCCATCCTGCTTGCCATCATGCCGATCCTCGGCGGGCTGGAAAACGGTCAGGTCTACTTCAACACCGCCTTCATTATCGTGCTCGTCTCGCTGCTCGTGCAGGGCTGGACCATCAAGCCGGTCGCCAAGAAGCTCGGCCTGATCATCCCACCGCGCATCGGCGCCGTCGACAAGGTGGAGGTCGACCTGCCGGGCGCGGCCAACCACGAGCTCCTCTCCTACCGCGTCGTCAAGGACAGCCCGGTGCTGCGCGGCGAGCGCATTCCGCGCTGGGCCACGCCCTCGCTCGTCATCCGCGACGGCAAATCGATGCGCTATCAATATGCCGGCCGCCTGCGCGAGAACGATCTCGTCTATCTCTTCATCGTCCCCTCCTACTCGCGCCTGCTCGACAAGCTCTTCGCAAGCCGCGTGCCGGTGGAGGAAGACGACACTGATTTCTTCGGCGCCTTCGCCCTCTCCCCCAGCCGCCCGGCGACCGATCTCGACGCCGCCTACGGCCCCGGCCTTCTGAACGAAAACGAGAAGGGCCTGACCATCGCGGAGCTGATGAAGCAGCGTCTCGGCGGCAAGGCGGAATATGCCGACCGCGTGCGCCTGGGCTCCATCATCCTCATCGTCCGCGACCTCGACGACCACGATCATATCAGCGCGATCGGCATGTCTCTGGAGGCCGTCGAGCCGGCCGTGACGCTGCCGATCTTCATCAATCTGCGCGATATCATCGACCGCGTGCATGACCGCTTCAAAAGCCGCAAGAACAAGGAGGCGGCGGCCGCCGCGGCGGGTGGAAAAGCCGACGAAAACCCGCGCTGAACGCCTTGCGTCCGCGATGATCCTTGCTATGGTCCCCGCATCTTTTCAGGCAATAAACGAACGGATTTCCCAATGCCTTCCTTCAAGACACTCGACGATCTTAACGACATTGCCGGAAAGCGCGTTCTCGTCCGCGTCGACCTCAACGTCCCGGTAAAGGACGGCAAGGTCACGGACGTGACCCGCATCGAGCGCGTCGCCCCGACCATCAAGGAACTGTCCGAGAAGGGCGCCAAGGTTATCCTGCTCGCGCACTTCGGCCGCCCCAAGGATGGCCCCTCGCCGGACCTGTCGCTGACCCTGATCGCCCCCTCGGTTGAAGCCGTGCTCGATCACCCCGTGCAGACGGCAACCGACGTCATCGGCGAAGCAGCCGCCGGCGCCGTGGCCGCCATGAAGGATGGCGACATCCTGCTTCTTGAAAACACCCGCTTCCACAAGGGCGAGGAAAAGAACGACCCCGATTTCGTCAAGGCGCTGGTCGCCAACGGCGACATCTACGTCAACGACGCCTTCTCGGCCGCGCACCGCGCCCATGCCTCGACCGAAGGCCTCGCCCGTCATCTCCCCGCCTACGCCGGCCGCACCATGCAGGCTGAACTGGAAGCGCTGGAAAAGGGCCTCGGCCAACCGGTCCGTCCCGTCGTTGCCATCGTCGGCGGCGCCAAGGTCTCGACCAAGATCGATCTCCTCATGAACCTCGTGAAGAAGGTCGACGCCCTCGTCATTGGCGGCGGCATGGCCAACACCTTTATCGCCGCGCGCGGCACCAGCGTCGGCAAGTCGCTCTGCGAGCATGACCTCGCCGACACCGCCCGCCAGATCATGATCGAAGCGGCCACCGCTGGCTGCGCGATCGTTCTGCCCGAGGACGGCGTCGTCGCCCGCGAGTTCAAGGCCGGTGCCGCCAACGAGATCGTCGCCATCGACGCTATCCCCGATGATGCCATGATGCTCGACGTCGGCCCGAAGTCGGTCGAAGCCGTCAAGGCCTGGATCGAGCGCGCCAACACGCTGGTCTGGAACGGCCCGCTCGGCGCCTTCGAGATCGAGCCCTTCGACAAGGCAACCGTTGCCGCCGCGCAATATGCGGCAGAGCGCACCAAGGCCGGCAAGCTCACCTCGGTCGCCGGTGGCGGCGATACCGTCTCGGCGCTGAACCACGCCGGCGTTGCCGATGACTTCACCTACGTCTCGACCGCGGGCGGCGCGTTCCTGGAATGGATGGAAGGCAAGGTCCTGCCCGGCGTCGAGGTCCTGACCAAGGCCAAGTAAATCAAACCGGGCTATCGGCCTGTTTCGGTCATCTAATCCAAGACCGCGGGAGCCAGCGCCTTCGCGGTCTTTTCGTTGACGCTAAAATAACACTTAACTTTCAAACGTTTGAAATGATTTCAATCGTTTCAATAGCTTACACCAGGATTTTCCTTTTAAAATTCTTCTGATATCGCAGATTCGAGTGCCTATCGGCTTTGACATAGAGCAAAATCCGGACGCGACGCGCCGGTTTTACGGAAGGAGTGAAGTATGGTGGACGCGAAGATGTTGGACAAGATCAGCTCGGCGCCGGGATTCATTGCAGCGCTGGACCAGAGCGGTGGTTCGACACCCGCAGCGTTGCGCCTCTACGGCATTGCCGACAGCGATTACCAGGGCGACGAGGAGATGTTCCGCCTGATGCACGCCATGCGCGTTCGCATCATGAGCGCCCCCGCCTTCACCGGCGACAAGATCATCGCCGCGATCCTCTTCGAGCGGACCATGGACGGCGACGTCGATGGCCAGCCGGTTCCTTCCTATCTCTGGGAGAAGCGCGGCGTCGTGCCCCTGCTCAAGATCGACAAGGGCCTGGCGGCTGAAGAGAACGGTGTCCAGGTCATGAAGCCGATGCCCGAACTGGAGACGCTCCTCGCGCGCGGCCGCGACAAGGGAATTTTCGGCACCAAGATGCGCTCCGTGATCGCAAGCGCCGACAGGACCGGCATTGCGGCTGTCGTCAAGCAGCAGTTCGAAGTGGCACGCCAGATCATCGGCAGCGGCCTCGTTCCGATCGTCGAGCCTGAAGTTTCCATCAAGAGCCCGACGAAGCAGGAGGCCGAGGCCATCCTTCGCGACGAGATCGCCAAGCAGCTCGACCTGCTGCCTGCGAGTGAAAAGGTGGTGCTGAAGCTGACGATCCCGACGGTCGCCGATTTCTACGCACCTCTGGTCGCCCACAAGCAGGTCGTGCGCGTCGTAGCACTCTCCGGCGGCTACAGCCGCACCGACGCCTGCGAAAAGCTCAGCCACAACCACGGCATGATCGCCAGCTTCTCGCGCGCGCTGACGGAAAACCTGCGCGTTTCGATGAGCGATGCGGAGTTCGACGCGAGCCTTGCCGAAACAATCAACGAGATTTACGCGGCCAGCGTCAACAAGGCCTGATCCGGCCGCCTACCTCTACAAACCGGCTGCCTCTGGCGGCCGGTTTTTTGTTGCCGTTGATTGTCATCGATCGATTGTCACGGCGACAAGAATTGCTCTTCTGCCAGCTGGCGGCGATAGCTACTGATTGCGCTCCTGAACCATCGGAGCACGCAATGACCGCCGTTTCCTTCACCACCGTCGATGTCTTCACTTCCACCCGCTTCGAAGGCAATCCGCTGGCTGTGATGACGGATGCCCGCGGCCTCTCCGATGATCAAATGCAGAAGATCGCCGCCGAGTTCGGCTATTCGGAAGTGACCTTCGTGCTGCCGCCCGAAAACCCAGAGAACACCGCCCGCGTGCGCATCTTCACGCCGACGACGGAAGTGCCCTTCGCCGGACACCCCAATGTCGGCACCGCCTATGTGCTCGGTAATCTCGACGACATTTTCGGCCAACCGGTCGGCGACGTCATGCGCTTCGAGGAAAAGGCCGGCGTGGTGACCGTCGACGTGCGCCGCGAACGAGGCCGCGTGACCTCGACCGCGATCCGCGCGCCGAAGCCGCTGTCGACTGGCAACACTGTCCCTGCAGACACCATCGCCCACTGCATCGCGATCGACAGCACGAAAGTCAGCACCCGCATCCACCAGCCGCTGACTGCGTCCGTCGGCCTGAGCTTCGTCGTCGCCGAACTCGCCGATCTCGACACGCTCGCCCGCGCCCGCCCCAACCTCGCTTACTTCCAGGATGCCGCCGGCCCGACGCTTGAGGGAAACCACGACTTCTCGCTCTTCGTCTATGTCCGTTCGGCCGACAAGCCCTGGCACATCCGCGCCCGCATGTTCGCCCCGCTCGACAACGTCCCGGAAGACCCCGCCACCGGCAGCGCCTCGGCCGCACTCGGCGCCTACCTCGTCTCGCTCGAGCCAGAACCGAATATGACGGCATCGCTGACCATAGAGCAGGGCGTCGAAATGGGCCGCCGCAGCCTCATCGGCATCGAGGTGACGAAGACCGGCGGCGTGGTCACCGACGTTGCGATCTCGGGCGCCTGCGTCGAGGTCATGCGCGGCGTGATCGACTGCTGATCATGTCGCTTGAACACGACGGATCCCCGCCCCCGCGCGCTTGACAGCAATCCGGCGCAAGCGATATCAAACTGGGCATCGGCAATGGATTCTGCCGAGGCCAGAAAAGGCTGAACCGCTTCCCCGACGAAGCCGATGACTCCTACTTCATTTGCCATCGCGCGAAAGGGTAGAGTCATGTTCGAAGTCTTCTTTTCATCACACATCGCCGGCGATACCGCCCATCATCAAGGGGCAGCACTATGATCGCCTTCTCCGACGTTTTCGGCATTCGCCTGCGCCAGCTTCGCGACATCGGCAAGTGGATCGCGGTCATCGTTCCGATGGCAGTTGTCGTCGGCTCGCTCTGCGCATTCTTCCTCTGGGCGCTCGATCTTGCGACCAGGAGCCGCTTTGACCATCCCTGGCTGCTCTACGGCCTGCCTGCCGCCGGCTTCCTCATGGTGCTGGTCTACCAGACATTCGGAAAATCGGCCGAGGGCGGCAACAACCTCATCGTCGAGCAGATCCACGAACCCGGCGCCGGCGTTCCCCTGCGCATGGCACCGCTCATCCTCGTCTCCACCATCGCCACCCATCTCTTCGGCGGCTCGGCCGGCCGCGAGGGCACGGCGGTGCAGCTCGGCGGCAGCATCGCCAGCGCCGTGGCGAAACTCTTCCGCCTGTCGCCCGCCGACGTGAAAATCCTCCTCATGGGCGGCGTCGCGGCCGGCTTCGGCGCGGTGTTCGGCACGCCGATCGCTGGCGCCATCTTCGCGCTCGAAGTGCTGACCATCGGCCGCATGCAATATGAAGCCCTGATCCCCTGCCTGATGGCCGCAGTCACCGGTGACTGGGCCTGCCACGCCTGGGGCATCGAGCACACGCACTACCACATCGCTTATCTCGCCGACGCGCCCGCCAATGTCTTCCATCTCGATGCGTTGCTGCTGTCGAAAGTCGCCATCGCCGGCGTCGTCTTCGGGCTTGCGGCGAAATCCTTTGCCGAACTCTCCCACACGGCTTCAGCCCTGTTCAAGAAGCTCCTGCCCTACGCGCCGCTGCGCCCCGTTCTGGCCGGGCTGATCGTCATCGGCCTAGTCCATCTGCTCGGCACCCGCGCCTATCTCGGCCTCGGCGTCTGGTCGCCCGACGCCGCTGACCCGACGATCGCGGGCTTCTTCGCACCCGGCGCCGTCGATTACTGGAGCTGGCTGTGGAAGGCGATCTTTACCATCGTCACGCTCAGCGCCGGCTTCAAGGGCGGCGAGGTCACGCCGCTCTTCTTCATCGGCGCCGCACTCGGCAATGCGCTGGCAGGCCTCCTCGGCGCGCCGTCCGATCTCTTCGCCGGGCTCGGCTTCGTGGCGATCTTCGCCGGCGCCACCAACACGCCGCTCGCATGCATGATCATGGGCATCGAGCTCTTCGGCGCCACTCACGCCGTCTACCTCGCCGTCGCCTGCTTCCTCGCCTATCTCTGCAGCGGCCATTCGAGCATCTATCTCGCCCAGCGCCTCGGCGTGCCGAAACGCCGCTCCATGGGCACCATCCCCTCAGGCGTCTCACTCCGCCACATCAGGGAGCGGAAGGTGCCGGCTGTCGAGGGTGTCGAGAAGTGACAAAATGAAAGCGCCCGCCACGAGACACGCGGTGGGCGACTTGTTCGGCATCGGCCTAAGCAGCGCTCGAAAACAGATAAGGCCGGCGTTCCGTCTCGCTTGTCTTGAAGGAATGCCGCAGATGCAGCAGATCCTTGCGCGCGATCAGCCCGACCAGCCGCTTCGTTTGCGGATCGATCACGGGGATGCGTCCTTCTCCCGAATTCAGCATGATATCGGTGACATGCCCGACCGTGTCATCCGCAAGCGCATAGGCGATCTCAGCGTTCGACGTCGCGTCGACAATGCTGACATCATCTGCCACGCCCTCCTGATGCCACCGCAGCACATCGGCGCGGGAGACCAGGCCAAGCAACACGCGCTGGTCATCGACGACGGGATAGACGCGATGCGTCTTCTCGGCCGTCTCGAAGAAGGTCTTCACCTCCCCCACCGTCTGCCGGGCAGAGAGCACGTCGACATCGACGATCATGATGTCGCGGGCGCGTGTCAGCTCGAACGGGTCGATACCGTATTCGCGCGTGATGTGCTGGCCGCGCCGGGCGATCTTTTCGGTGAGGATCGAGCGCCGAAGCACGAGCACCGTCACCGCATAAGCGGACACCGTGGCGGCGAGCAGCGGCAGAAGCGCCGACAGGTCTCCCGTCAGCTCCACCGCGAAGAAGGTACCGGTCAACGGCGCGCGCATCGTGCCGCCCATCATCGCGGCCATGCCGATCAGCGCCCAAAAGCCCTGGTCGCCAGGCAGAAACAGCCCGGCCAGCCAGCCGATCGCCCCACCGAAGATAAGCAGCGGCGCCAGGACGCCACCCGACGTTCCGGAGGAAAGCGCGATCAGCCAGATCGCCACCTTCACGGTAAGGATGGTGAGGACGGCGGCCGGAAGCACGTTACTGTGCAGCAGATCCTCGATGATATCGTAGCCGACGCCGAGCGCGCGCGGCTCGATCAGCCCACCGAGCCCGATAAACAGACCACCGATCGCCGGGCACCACATCCAGTGAACAGGCAAGGCCTCGAACAGGTCCTCGACCTTGTAAAGAAGCACGGTCAGAAGACCGGACGCGAAGCCTGTGAGAATGCCGAGCCCGGCGCACAGCGCGATCCCCCACCAAGGCAGGCTCATGTCGAAATGCGCGGGGAACAGCGGACCGGCGCCGAACAGAAACGGCCTCCAGCAAGCCGACACGCAGGCAGCCACGGCAACCGGAATAAAGCTCCTCGGTTTCCATTCGAACAGCAGCAATTCGACCGCCAGGAGAAGTGCGGCAATCGGCGTGCCGAAGATCGCCGTCATCCCGGCGGCAGCGCCCGCGACCAGCAGAGACTTGCGCTCCGCCGAGCTCATCTCGAAGCACTGCGCGAAGAGCGAACCGATCGCGCCACCGGTCATGATGATCGGCCCTTCAGCCCCGAACGGCCCACCGGTGCCGATCGAGATCGCCGACGACAGCGGCTTGAGCACAGCCACCTTCGGCGACATCCGGCTGCCGCCTATCAGGATGGCCTCGATGGCCTCAGGGATGCCGTGTCCCCTGATCTTCTCCGAGCCGAAGCGCGCCATCAACCCGATGATCAGTCCGCCGATGACAGGCACGACAAGCATCCATAGCGACGGATGCGCATGCGCCAGGCTTTCGGCAACGAGGCTGAACTTTCCGAACCAGACGACATTCGAGACGAGCGAGATCAGGCTGACCAGCAGCCACGCCGCAAACGCGCCGCCGGTGCCGACGACGACGGCCATCGCGATCAGCGCCAGAACGCGCCTATCGGTGGTGAAATCGCCCGCCGCGCGGCGCGGCAGCAGGGAAGCGGCATTGGGGGATGTATCGGGAGGAAGAGATTTTGGGGGCATGGTCGATCCTGTCTGGTGTTTATCTGCGCGCTCAAATATATCGTATTACGATATAAATCAAGAGATCTGCCTCTTGCACCGCGGGCTTTGCGGATGGCGGCGATAACGGCTAGAGATCGCCGTGACTTTCATGGGCGTTGACGGAAGGATGTGGCGATGCGGGACGATCTGTCGGACGAGGATTACGAAGCGCTCGCGAACCTTCGCCATACGCTGCGTCGTTTCATGGATTTCAGCGCGTCAGCCGCGCTTGAAGCCGGCCTGCCCGCGCAGCAGCACCAGGCGCTGCTCGCCATCAAGGGGCACCGCGCCCCCGATCCGATGACCGTCGGCCTGCTCGCCGAACGGCTGATCATTGCGCCGCATACCGCGACCGAATTGGTGGGCCGTCTCGAGGCAGCCGGCTACGTCAGCCGCCGCCCCGACCCCAACGACCGCCGCCGCCAGACGCTCATCCTGACGGACCAGGCCGAGGCCGTCCTGAAACAGCTGACGACCATCCACCTCAAGGAAATCCGCGAAATGGCGCCGCGCCTGATCGCTATCCTCCAGAGCATCCAGCAGGAAACGCCACTGCCGGATGATCCGTGGTCGGCATAAGATATCCACGAGGCTGCGGACGGCCCCTCAGGGCGCTCCGTTGATCTCAACGATATTGAGATCAGGGTCACGAAGATAAAGCTGCGGGAACCCGGCCAGACCGGTGCGGAAAACCAGCATGTGCTTGGGATCGCCTTCGGGCAAATCCCCGCTGAAGCCGAGCGCGGCGAGGCGTTCGAGAACGCCCTCGAAGTCATCGGTCCGAAACGCGAAGTGCCAGTCGTTGCGGTCGATGACCGGCCGTTGCCGGAAGGTGCCCTCGGGATGCACGACGAGATGGACCTGCAGACTGCCGCAGGCGAGCCACGCCCCGCCCACTGGAAAGTCCGGCCGAGGGATTTCGGAAAGGCCAAAGACATCGCGGTAAAACGGAAGAGATTTATCCAGGTCATCAGTGATGATCGACACGTGATGCAGGGCAAGCATGTCCTCTCCCCCCAAGAAGCGTCCAAGCAACCATCACAATAGCCGAAACAGCAGCCTGACACCATCTGAGGGTCACCCTCTTCCCGCGACCGGCGTCTCTACAACCAATTGCGCTTAAACAAACAGATCCCGCCCAAGCAGTGCAACCGCCCATATCGCGAAGGCAAATAGCGCGATCTTCCAGAAATCCGCACGCTTTCTGAGGCCCGGCAGACCGAGCGGCTTGATCAGGTGCACCACCATCGCAAGCATCAGGAGAAGCGCGATCAGCTTCGTCATGTCTTTATTTTTCCATATGTTCTTGATGTCACAGGACGGACATTATTTCGCGCAACCACTGCTTCTAAACATGCCGTAAAGGCATTCGGGGAGACAATCAACATTGCAAAGACTGGGCAGCATCGTGTGCTGCCATATGTCTTTGTGCATGTAAGCTGAGTTGCATGGGGGGCCAATGAAACGAAATCTTCTATCCGTCGCCGCACTTCTGTTCGGCACGCTCTTTCTGTTCATGGGCAATGGCCTGCAGGGCATCCTCCTCCCCGTCCGCGGCAATCTCGAAGGTTATGCGACCACCACGCTCGGCCTGCTCGGCACATCCTGGGCCGCCGGCTTCGTCATCGGCTGCCTGGTTGCGCCGAAGATGGTCAGCCGCGTCGGCCATGTGCGCGCCTTCTCCGGCTTCATCTCGATCATCGCCATCATCGCGCTGGTAAGCGGCATCGCCGTTCATCCGGTCTGGTGGGTGCTGCTGCGCGCCGTCACCGGCTTTGCGACGGCCGGCACCTCGATGATTATCGAGAGCTGGCTGAACGAGCGCGCCACCAATGAAAGCCGCGGCGCGATCTTCTCGCTCTATATCGCCATCACCCTGATCGGCGTCGTTGCCGGCCAGATGATGATCCCGCTCGAGGACGTCCGCACACCCATCCTCTTCATGATCTGCGGCATCTTCTATTGCATCGCCATGCTGCCGACGCTGCTGTCGACCGCCGCCTCTCCGCAGCCGCTGAAGGCCGTGAAGCTCGATCTCAAGGCGCTCTATCGCAATTCGCCGGTCTCCTGCCTCGGCATTCTCCTGGTCGGCATCGCCAATGGCGCCTATGGCACGCTTGGCGCCGTCTTCGGCGCCGGCGCCGGTCTCTCGGATACCTCGATCGCCATCATGATGAGCTCGACCATCTTTGCCGGCGCCGTCATGCAGCTCCCGGCCGGCCGCTTGTCCGACCGCATCGACCGCCGCTACGTGCTGGCCGCCATGTCGGCGATCGCGGCCCTTGCCGGTCTGATGCTCGTCGTCCTCCACCCCTCTTCGCCCGCCTTCATCATCACGCTCGTGGTGCTCTATGGCGCGGTCGCCAACACGCTCTATCCGATCGCCGTCGCCCACGCCAACGACTACGCCTCCTCGGAAGACTTCGTGAAGGTCTCCGGCGGCCTGCTGCTGCTTTACGGTATCGGCACCATCATCGGCCCGACGATCGGCGGCCCGGTCATGTCGATGGCAAGCCCGCACGCGCTGTTCCTGGTGACCGCACTCGCCCATGTGCTGATCACCGCTTACGCGATCATCCGCAGCCGCGCGCGCGCCGCCATCCCGGCAAGCGACCGCGACGCCTTCACCACCATTCCGACGGCCACCTCGCAGATGATGACGCCCGAGGGCATGACGCTTGCCGATCGCGGGCAGAACAAAACGCCGGAGCCGCCGATGGATCCGGCAACCCGATAGACTTGGAATGCGGAGACGGCCGGGCGCTTGCCCGCCGACACGAGGACGGAGGACCGAACATGAGCGTGGATGACGACCGGCCGCAGAAGAAACCGAATCACGAGATCGGCATGGACCTCTCGATGATGTCGGTGGACGAGCTGAACGCGCGTATCGACATGCTCAAGGCCGAGATTTCGCGCATCGAGCAGGAAGCGGCGCGCAAGGCATCGGGAAGATTGGCCGCAGAAAACCTCTTCAAATCGTGAGCCGGCAAAACCCCGGATTTGATTTATAGCCGCCGCGCAAGTGTTAATTCGGCACACACTTAATGAGGCGTTAAGCTTTCTAATGTATTGATGTGCTCATCCGGACTTGCTCTGGATCTCAGACAGTTTCCCATGCGGTGAATTGGTCTGATTTTTCTCCCTGTTTTACCTTGAGAGCCGCTTTTGCGGCTCTCCTTTTTCGCATTGGCTGGGGACGAAAACCACGAAACTGTGGAAGTTAACCCTTTATTAAGAAACGCCTTGCGCTATTAGGCTAAAACTACCATCTTTAAAGTCATTAAGGCCGACCGGTGAAACCTTTTGGGACCGGCCTGCGTTACCTGATCAATAAGTAGATGCGTGCAACAGGGACCCTTTAAATGTCAGAGCTTGGATTGAACACGATCAGTTTTGCAGGACGCGCTGCCGCATCGTCGCAGTTTAAGACATTGTACTCCGAGGGCATGTCGCTGGTCGAAGAGACCGCCGCCTATCTGGATGGCAATGGCCGCACCGCATCCAAGGTTCTGCCGCGCATGGCATCGGTTCTCTACGCAGCGGAATCCATGCGCCTCACCACCCGCCTGATGCAGATGGCCTCCTGGCTCCTCCTGCAGCGCGCCGTCAACAATGGCGAAATGTCGCGCGATCAGGTTCTGGCTGAAAAGAACAAGGTTCGCCTCGACGGCTTCAACGTCGACCGCAACGCACCGGGCTGGGGCGACCTGCCGGAAGCCTTCCGCGACCTGATCGAACGCTCGCTGCGCCTGCAGAACCGTGTGGCCCTGCTCGACCGCGAAATCTATCGCCCGAACGAAGCAGCGATCGTTCCCGACAACCAGAACAGCGTACAGGCCCAGCTCAGCCTGCTGCAGACGGCCTTCGGCAACAACTGATCCATTCAAAGTAGACTGCATAAACCGGCTGCGTTCCCTGCGCGGCCGGTTTTTTGTTGTCTGGACCGCGGCCGATGACAAGCTTTCAGCTCAAGCATGGCCCAAACGCAAAAAAGCCCCGCTTTCGCAGGGCTCCTTCGAAATCAGTGCAACAGCAACGATTAGAGGCCGAGGCCGCCGAAACGCTTGTTGAACTTGGAAACGCGGCCACCGCGGTCCATGAGCTGCTGGTTGCCGCCCGTCCAGGCCGGGTGCGACTTGGAATCGATTTCGAGGTTCATCACGGCGCCTTCCGAACCCCAGGTCGAGCGGGTTTCGTATTCGGTGCCGTCGGTCATGACTACCTTGATGGTGTGGTAGTCGGGATGGATTTCAGCCTTCATAACAATCTTCCTGCGATGTCACGTCCATTTGACGCACCACGTTGCGACAAGAGGACCGATTGAATAAATGAAGCCGCAGTCGCTACTGGCTACGGCTTCCCATTAGGATGCGGTGCCTATACATGAAGGCCATTAGGATAACAAGAGCCATCGACCGTGTTGCACGGTGTTGAAGGCTGCTGGAGATTGAATTGACAGACGCAATGCAGACCGAGAAGAAAAAGTCCCGCTCGCTGAAACCTCTCGGCAGGCTGACGCCTTACGTCATGCGTTATCGCGGCCTCGTCACCGGCGCGCTCTTCTCACTGGCGCTCGCCGCCGTCACCTCGCTGGCGCTTCCTCTTGCCGTGCGCCGCATGATCGACCATGGCTTCAGCCATTCCGACGGCCGCTTCATCAACAGCTACTTCATCATGCTCATGGTCATGGCGGTCGTTCTCGCCATATCGAGCGCGCTGCGCTACTTCTTCGTCATCACGCTCGGCGAGCGCATCGTCTCGGATCTCCGCCGCGACGTCTTCGCGCATGTGACGCGGCTGTCCGCCTCCTTCTTCGACGTCAACCAGTCCGGCGAGATCGTGTCGCGGTTGACGGCGGATACAACGCAGATCAAGTCCGCCGTCGGCGCCACCGCCTCGGTCGCGCTACGCAACATGATCCTGTGTCTCGGCGCCATCGTGATGATGGTCGTCACCTCGCCGAAGCTCGCCAGCCTCGTACTCTTGGCGATACCCCTCATCGTCTTCCCGCTGGTCGCCTTCGGCCGCTCGGTGCGCAAGCGTTCGCGCGCGGCACAGGACACGCTGGCCGAAGCCTCGGCCTTCGCCAACGAAACCATCGCCGCCACCCGCACGGTCCAGGCCTTCGGTGGCGAGACCACCGCGGCAAACCGCTATGGCGCAGCCGTTGAAGCCGCCTTCGCCGCTGCCCGCGCCGCCATTCGCTCGCGCTCGCTGCTGACGGGCATCGCCATCACGCTGATCTTCGGCAGCGTCGTCGCCGTCCTCTGGGTCGGCGCGCACAATGTGCTTGAGGGTACGCTGTCTGCCGGCACGCTCGGCCAGTTCCTGCTCTATTCCGTCATCGCCGCCGGCTCGCTCGGCGCGCTCTCGGAAGTCTGGGGCGAGCTGTCGCAGGCAGCCGGCGCGGCCGACCGCCTGACGGAACTGCTCGACGAAGTCTCCCCGATCGTAACGCCGGCCAACCCGACCTCCCTGCCCGACCCGAGCCTCGGCCGCGTCGAGTTCGCCGACGTGCACTTCGCCTACCCCTCGCGCCCCGACACATCTGCGCTGCATGGGCTGAGCTTCGCGGTCAAGCCGGGCGAGACCGTCGCCATCGTCGGCCCCTCAGGCGCCGGCAAGACCACCATCTTCTCGCTGCTGCTGCGCTTCTACGATCCGCAGCAAGGCGCCGTCATGATCGATGGCGTCGATGCCCGCCAGACCGACACCGACGGCCTGCGCAAGCGCATCGCCATCGTCCCCCAGGACGTCACCATCTTCGCCGCCTCTATCCATGACAACATCGCCTTCGGCCGCCCGAGCGCCACGCGCGAGGAAGTCCGCGCCGCCGCCATCGCCGCCCAGGCCGACGAGTTCATCGCGAGGTTGGATCAGGGCTATGACACAACGGTCGGCGAACGCGGCATCATGCTGTCGGGCGGCCAGCGCCAGCGCATCGCCATTGCCCGCGCCATCCTGAAGAACGCCCCGATCCTGCTGCTCGACGAAGCCACCTCGGCGCTGGATGCCGAAAGCGAAACGCTGGTGCAGCGGGCATTGGACGGCCTGATGGAAGGCCGCACCACCCTGATCATCGCCCACCGCCTCGCAACAGTCCTCAAGGCCGACCGCATCCTGGTCCTCGACCAGGGCCGCGTCGTGGAGGAAGGCACCCACCAGAGCCTGGTGCGCCACGGCGGCATCTACGCCAAGCTGGCGCGGCTGCAGTTCGATGCGGGCGCGGAGGAGCTGCTGACTGCGGTGAAGTGACGGCGGAGTGATGTTTCCACTGAGGATTGCAATCGCAAAGGTGCTGCAATAGCGTTGAACCGTATCCAGGGCGCGGGCGATGCGGTTCAACGGTTTCGATTGGGATGATGGCAACTGGCCGAAATGCGGCAGGCATGGTCTGTCCATTCGGACGATCGAATCCGTGTTCGAGCGCCCGGTGAGCATCTTCGACGATCCCTTCGACCCGGGATTGGAGACGAGGATGCGCGCGATCGGCAAGGATGAGCAAGACCGTTACGTCTTCATCGTCTTTTGCCTGCGCGTCAAAAACGGTGTAACTTTGCTGCGTCCCATCAGCGCGCGCTACATGCACGCAAAGGAAGTGAGGCACTATGAACAGCAAAAGTCTTAAGCCGCTTCCGCGCTTCTCCTCCGACCAGCAGGCCGAGGATTTCGTCGCCGATGCCGACCTGAGCGAATTCGATCTCTCCAGCGGTCGTGACATGTTGTTTGAGAAGATCTCGCCAGAACACATGGCGGCGGGCGATTACGTCTTCGTAGTCACGAAGGACGCACAAAGCCGCTTTCATTTTGACGTTAAGCAATCGAGCGGCGAAATCTTGTTCTCGTCCGCGCCCCTGAACTCAAGAGACGCGGCGCTAAAGGCAATCGATGCGTTCAAGGCCGGCATATCCGCAGCTGCGACCAAAGACGCCTCGGACGCCGCCGCCTGAGCGCACCCGCCCAAACATCCCGATGGAATAATTGGATTTTTTGTTTTAGGCTGCGCTTGCAGATTTAAACAACATCCTGATTCCGGGAGACAATCGATGTATAAGTTCGAAGTTTATAAGGACAAGGCAGGCGAATTCCGTTTCCGTTTCAAGGCATCGAACGGCGAAGCGATGTTCGGCTCCGAGGGCTACAAGGCCAAGGCGTCGGCGCTGAGCGCGATCGAATCCATCAAGAAAAACGCTCCCGGAGCCGTCGTCGACGACACCACCAAGGCGGCTGACGCCTGATACATCAAAGGCGGCACCTCAGGGCGCCGCCTTTTTCTTTTGTGCTGTTGGGCCATGAATGGTTGCGGGATGTTGCGCCGTCATTTGCACCCCCACACCCGTCACTTCTCCGTCAGCTTCAACTCGATCCGTCGGTTGGTCGCCCGCGCCTCGGGCGTATCGCCAGGCGCGATCGGCTGATACTCGCCGAAGCCGGCCGCAACCAGCCGGTCGGCAGGAACGCCTTGCGCGATCAGGAACTTGACCACCGAGATCGCGCGCGCCGAAGACAGCTGCCAGTTATCGGCGAAGCGGCCCGTGCCGGCGAGCGGCACGTTGTCGGTATGGCCGTCGACGCGCAGTACCCAGTTGATCTCCGGCGGAATTTCCTTGGCGACGTCGAGCAGCGCTGCCGCAAGCTTGGCCATCTCCGTCTGTCCGTCGGGATTGAGATCGGCGCCGCCGGAAGGGAAGAGCACTTCCGACTGGAACACGAAGCGGTCGCCGACGATGCGGATGTTCTCGCGGTCGGACAGGATCTCGCGCAGCCGTCCGAAAAAGTCCGAGCGATATCGGTTGAGCTCCTGCACGCGCGCGGCAAGCGCCACGTTGAGGCGGCGGCCGAGATCGGCGATCTTCGTCTGCGACTGCTGGTCCTTCTGCTCGGAGGCCTGCAGCGCCACCTCGACGGCGGCGATCTGGTTGCGCAACGCCGCGATCTGCTGGTTGAGCAACTCGACCTGGCTCATCGCCCGGTCGCTCATCTGCTTCTGCTCGTCTAGCTCCTTGGTGAGCGAGCCGATCCGCTGCTGCGCCGCGTCCTGGCCACCGGAGCCGGCCGACAGCAGCGATTGCAGCCGCGAGCGTTCGCCCTCCGCGGTCGCAAGCGAGGCCTGCAGGTTGGCGACGCTGTCCTCGAGATCCTGCTTGCTGCCCTTTTCGAGCGCGAGCAGCTGCGTCAGCTCGTTGATCTGGCTGTTCAGCCGGTTCATCACCTCGTCGCGGCCGGATATTTCGCGGCTGAGAATAAACTGCCCGACGACGAACACCGTGAGCAGGAACATCACCGCGATCAGAAGCGTCGACAGCGCATCGACGAAGCCGGGCCAGTAGTCGACCGTGCGTTCGCGGCGACGGTTGCGGGCAAGAGCCATGGCTTACTTGCCCTCGCTCTTTTCGGTCTGCGGCACACGCGGGCGCTCGGAAGAAGCATGCTTTTCCTGCGCGCCGATCCGTTCGGCCAGCCGGTCGAGCGTGCGGCGCATGGCCTTGGCCTCGTCCTGCTGCGCCTCGATCCAGTCGCGCAGCATCTGCTGCTCATTGCGCATGTTCTTGACCAGTCCCTGGATGCCCTCGGCGAGATTGGCCATGGCCGCGACAGAGCGCTGGCTGCCGCCGCCCTCTTCCGAAACCTTCTGCATGTAATCAGACAGCGCCCGGATCTCTTCCGGCGAAACGCCGCCCTTGGTGTCGATGACGGGTGCCGCGAGGTCGGAGCCGACATCGGTCACCGACGACAGCCAGTTTTCCAGCTCCGTATAGAAACGGTTCTGCGCGCGGCCTGCCTGCAGGTCGAGGAAGCCGAGGATGAGCGAGCCCGAGAGACCGAGCAGCGACGAGGAGAACGCCTGCCCCATGCCCGAAAGCGGCTGCGACAGCCCCTCCTTCAGCGCCGACAGCACATCCGAGGAGCCGTTGGTTCCGGCGTCGAGCGACTGGATGACGTTGCTGATCGAGCCAATCGTGCCGATCAGGCCCCAGAAGGTGCCGAGCAGGCCAAGGAAGACCAGGAGACCGATCAGATAGCGCGAGACGTCGCGGGATTCGTCGAGCCGGTTGGCGATGGAATCGAGAATGGAGCGGAAGGCCGTGGTCGAGATGCCGCTTGCCGAGGCATTGCGACTGCCGATCAGCGTGCGCATGGGCGCCAAGAGCTTCGGGTTGCGGTTCACCTTGTCGGCGCTGCCGGCGGCGCGGAACGAATTGAACCAGCGCACCTCGGGCCGAAGCGACAGCACATGGCTGAAGACAAGGATGATGCCGATGCCGAGAACGCCGAGAATGAGGCCGTTCAGCCCCGGATTGTGCATGAAGGCCGTCTGCGCCTGGCGGAACAGGATGGATGCTATGAACCCGACGATGACGAGGAACAGCACCATCGTCCACAGAAAGGGCATTGGACTGGATAGCTTATAGCTGTAATTTCCCGTGGTTTTTTCGGTCGAGCCGAACTCCGCCACATTCACATTTTCCATAGATTCCGCAGCCTCCGGCCTCATCACAGCCGGAGACTAGATCATCATTGTGCCGAATTGAAGTATGCGGAACGAAAAAGCCTGTCTTTATAACAAAGACTTACCGGCTGGGCACCGGGCGCTTGGCAACTTCCATCAGCGCCTTCTGGATGTATTCGTTGCCGGCCACGACGCTGCCGGTCTCGAGAATCGAGTTGCCGCCATCCCAATCGCTGACATAGCCGCCGGCTTCGCGGATGAGCAGGATACCGGCCGCGATATCCCAAACCGAAAGGCCGGTTTCCCAGAAGCCGTCGAAACGACCAGCCGCGACATAAGCGAGATCGAGCGAGGCCGAGCCCATGCGGCGGACACCGGCGACTTCGCCCATGACGTGTCGGAGTTCGACGAGGAATTTGCCGTGGTTGCCACGGCCAAGATGCGGAACGCCGCAGGCGACGACCGAGTCAGAGAGCACGCGACGCGCGCCGACGCGCAGGCGACGATCGTTGAGGAATGCGCCGCCACCACGCTCGGTGGTGTAGAGCTCATCGGTCGCCGGGTTGAAGATGACGCCGGCGACGATCTCGTTGTTGCGCTCGAGCGCGATCGAGACCGCGAACATCGGAATGCCGTGCAGGAAGTTGGTGGTGCCGTCGAGCGGATCGACGATCCAGCGATGCGCGCCGTCCGTACCCTTGATCTCGTCGCCTTCCTCGCCGAGGAAGCCATAGGTCGGGCGTGCCTTCAGAAGCTCTTCGCGCACGATCTTCTCGGCCTTGCGGTCGGCGGACGAGACGAAATCGCCCGGTCCCTTGACCGAGACCTGCAGGTTCTGCACTTCGCCGAAATCACGCCCCAGCGATTTTCCTGCCTTGAGGGCAGCCTGAACCATGACATTGAGAAGAGCTGAACGGGCCATGTGGGCGGTTTTCCTTGGGCTAAATAGGTGCGCGTTGTCAGGGCGGGGATGGTCCCTGATCGCCGGTAGAAGCTGCGCTTTATAAGATTGGCGGCTTCAAGACCACAAAATCGGGGAAATTTCAAGAGCGGCGCCGCATGGCTGCATTGAATCGCCGGAAGGCCGCAAATTAATTCTGGACAGATCAGTCTGCAATTCCTATATCTCCCCCATGGCAAGACACAAGGAATTCGATCGCGACCTGGCGCTTGGCGCCGCCATCAATGTGTTCTCCGAGCACGGCTATGAAGGCACGTCGACGGATCAGTTGCTGACGGCAATGAAGATCAGCCGCCAGAGCATGTACGATACCTTCGGCGACAAGCGCGGCCTCTACCTGGAAGCCTTGCAGCGCTACAACACCGACAGTACCGCGCGATTGATCGACGACCTGAAGCGTCAGGCATCGCCCGTCGAAGCCCTCGAAGGCGCGCTCGTCGCCTTCGCCTCGCGGCCGGCGTCGGAAGCCAGCCGCGGCTGCCTCGGCGTCAGCGCCGTCTGCGAGTTCGGGCGCACCGACTTTGAGATCGCTACACTGACCGATAGCGCGTCCCGCACCCTATCCACGGCGCTGAAGACGATCGTCGAAGACGGCAGCAAGAGCGGCGGTATCGCATCCGACATCGACCCCGACGAGGCCGTCCATTTCCTCGGCGCGACCCTGTCAGGCATGAAAGTCAGCGCCCGAAACGGCGCCTCCCCCGAAACCCTTCGCGGCATCGCCCGCATGGCCATCCGCAGCCTGCGCTAAGCGCACCACAAGGCCGCACCGTCTTTTCGCGCCCAATTCTAGACTGAATGATCCAGAAACCAGAAAGGAAATTTGAAATGTCTCACTCTCTCACCAATAAGGTCGCACTGATAACCGGCGGCTCGCGCGGCATCGGCGCGGCGATCGTCCGCAGGCTGGCGCAAGACGACACGGCCGTGGCCTTCACCTATGCCAGCAGCGATGACCGGGCGAAGGCGCTGACCACGGAGATCGAAGCCAAGGGTGGCAAGGCGCTGGCGATCAAGGCGGACAGCGCCGATCCCGAGGCTGTGCGCAATGCCGTCGCCACGACAATCAACCACTTCGGCGCGCTCGACATCCTCGTCAACAATGCCGGCATCCTGATGCTCGCCCCACTCGATGAATTCGCGCTGGAAGATTTTGACCGCATGTTCGCCGTCAACGTCCGCGCCGTCTTCGTCGGCACCCAGGCAGCGGCCAAGCACATGCAGGCAGGCGGTCGTATCATCAATATCGGCAGCGTCGTTGCCGACCGCAGCGGCTTTCCGACATCCTCGGTCTACAGCATGACCAAGGGCGCCATCGCCTCCATGACCCGAGGCCTGGCGCGCGATCTCGGTCCGCGAGGGATCACCGTCAACACCATCCAGCCGGGCCCGACCGCAACCGACATGAACGGCGCGCCGGGCACAGAGGAGCACCTGTCGCCGCTGATGGCGCTGGGCCGCATGGGCGAGGACAGCGAAATCGCCAGCCTCGTGGCCTATCTCGCCAGCCCCGAGGCATCCTTCGTCACCGGCTCGGCGCTCACCATCGATGGCGGCTACCTCGCCTGAACGCAAAAAGCCGGCGGTGCTCGCACGCCGCCGGCCTTTATCTGTTTATTGTCGCGCCTCAGAACTTCTGCTGCGTGATCAGAACCTCGCGGGCGATCTGCTCCAATGGCAGGATGCGGTCCACCCCGCCCTTGGCGATCGCTTCCTTCGGCATGCCGAAGACAACGGAGGTCGCCTCGTCCTGCGCCACCGTGTAGGCGCCGGCCTGGTGCATCTCGAGCATGCCCTTGGCGCCATCGTCGCCCATGCCGGTCATGATGATGCCCATGGCGTTGGAGCCTGCCGAACGCGCCGCCGAGCGGAACAACACATCGACGGATGGCCTGTGACGCGAGACCAGCGGGCCGCTCTTGACCGCAACGTGATAGCGCGCGCCGCGCCGCTCGAGCAGCATATGGCTGTCGCCGGGCGCGATCAGCACATGGCCGCGCAGCACGGGATCGCCATCGACGGCTTCCTTGACCTCGACTTCGCACAGGCTGTTCAGCCGCTTGGCAAAGGCTGCGGTGAATTTTTCCGGCATGTGCTGGACGATGACGATGCCAGGCGCGTTGGCCGGCAGCGCCTCCAGAAATTCGCGCAGCGCCTCCGTTCCACCGGTCGACGCGCCGACGCAGACCACCATCTCGGTCGTCTTCGCCATCGCCTTGCCTGATGGCGGCGGCAGCATCGCATCCGCAGTCAGCTTCTGCGCCGGCATCGGCGCGCCGGGCCGCAGGCTGTTGACATTACGCCTGACATTGCCGAGGCGCGCATGCGAAGCGCTCTTCACCGCCTCGCGGATGCGGACCGCATCGTCGGCCAGACTGTCGGCCGCGCCGATCTTCGACTTCAGGATCACGTCGACGGCGCCGGCCTCCAGCGCCTGCATCAGCGTTTCCGAGCCCGCCTCCGTCAGCGACGAGCACATGACGACGGGGATCGGCCGCTGCGACATCAGCTTGCGCAGGAAGGTGATGCCATCCATGCGCGGCATCTCGACATCGAGCGTGATGACATCGGGAATCTCTTCCTGAATCTTCTTCGCCGCCATGAAGGGATCGGTCGCGACCCCCATGATCTCGATATCCGGATCTTCCTGCAGCACGCGAACGAGCGTCTGGCGAACGCTTGCGGAATCGTCGATGACGAGAACGCGGATCTTCTTGCCCATATGCTCTTTGACCTAGATGCGCTGGAACACGGTGTTGGAAACCTGCTTCAGGGGCAGGTCGATACCGGTGATGGATTCGGAGTGGCCGATGAACATGTAGCCACCCGGCAGAAGCCGCGCGCACAAGCGCTTCAACACGCCCGATTGCGTCGGCTTGTCGAAGTAGATCAGCACGTTGCGGCAGAAGATCATGTGCATCCCCTCGCCGACGGGATAATTCTCGTCCATCAGGTTCATGCGGGCGAAGCCGACGCGGCTGCGCAGATCGGCCGAGATGCGGACCTCACGACGATCCTTCTGCTTGGCGACCATCACATATTTCCGCTGCAGCTCGCGCGGCACCGGATGCACCAGATCCTCGGAATAGATGCCGCGCCGCGCCGTCGCCAGCACGTCGGTGCTGAGATCGGTTGCGAGAATGCTGTAGTTGAGGTCGCGCCGGTCGGCGACGAACTCTTCGAGCACCATGGCCATCGTATAGGGCTCGGCCCCCGTCGAGCAGGCCGAGCTCCAGGTGCGGATCGTGCGCACGCCGCTCGAGACGAGTGCCGGGAGCGCCACCTGCTGCATGTATTCGAAGTGGCGCGCCTCGCGGAAGAAGTCGGTCTTGTTCGTCGTCACCGCGTCGATCAGATAGACCGTCTCCTGCTCCAGCCCGTCATCATGAAACAGGAAGTCGCAATAGTCGTCAAAGGTCGCGTGCTGCGTTGCCCGCAGCCGGCGGCGAAGCCGGCCCTCGAGCATCGTCAGCTTGGTCGGCGGCATCTTGATGCCGCTGTAGTCATAGATGAACTGTGCAAGCTTCTCGAAATTCCGCTTGCTGATCCTGTCGCCCACCATCTGGGTCTCAACGGCAGCCATGCTCATAAATCAAAATACTCCAGCGTGTCCGCTCAGGCGGCCGATTGCAGGGCGGAGGCATCCTCGCGCGACAGAAGCCGCGCGAGATCGACGATGACGACGAAGCCGGTTTCCCGGCGCACGACGCCGGAAATGTAATCCGAGCGCCAGCGCACACCGATATCAGGCGCCGCCTCGATCTGGTCGCGCCTGAACGGCGTGACCTCGAAGACCCGGTCGGCGACGAGGCCGAGCGTGAGAAGCCGGCTCTCCATCGGGATATCGAGCACGAGCACCCGCGTATGCGAGGTCGGAACCGTCTTCGACATGCCGAGCTTCAGCCTGAGATCGATGGTCGGCACGCCCTGGCCGCGCACGTCGCGCAGGCCAAGGAGATAGTCGGGACCGTTCGGGATCTTGAAGGCCTCGGCATAGTCGAGGATTTCGCGAACCACCTCCACCGGCACGGCGAAGATTTCCTCGCCGAGGCTGAAGGTGACGAACTGCGCTTCCTGGGAGGTGGTTGCCATATTATGCGCTTTCCTTGAAATCGGCGTCGCCGTCATCGGGTCCGCCCATGGCCATGTCGAGTGCGAAGCCCTTGGCGCGGGCCTGCTGCGCCGAGACCGAATTGGCGGCGGGCTTGGATGCAGGCTTGCGGCTGGCTGCGGGCGCGGGGCTGCGAACGCTGATGCGGGCGGCAGGCTTGCGGTTCTCGCGGCTGCCGGCCATGTCGACCTTGAAGAAGGCGATCGAGGTCTGCAGTTCTTCCGCCTGGCTCGCCAGTTCTTCCGAAGTCGCCGACATCTCTTCCGATGCGCCGGCATTCTGCTGCGTCACCTTGTCGAGCTGCTGGATCGCTTCGTTGATCTGCGAGGCACCGATATCCTGCTCGCGGCAAGCGGCGCTGATCTCGGAGACGAGCTCGGCGGTCTTGCGGATATCGGGAACGAGGCGACCAAGCATGTCGCCGGCTTCGCTGGCGGCCTTGACCGTATCACCAGACATGGCGCTGATTTCAGCGGCGGCAGACTGGCTGCGCTCCGCAAGCTTGCGAACTTCGGAAGCCACGACCGCAAAGCCCTTGCCATGCTCGCCGGCGCGCGCGGCCTCAACGGCGGCGTTCAGCGCCAGGAGGTCCGTCTGTCGAGCGATTTCCTGGACGATGCCGATCTTCTCGGCGATCGTACGCATGGCTTCGACGGCGCGGGTTACAGCGTCACCGGAAGCCTCGGCATCCTTGGCGGACTGGCGCGCGATCTTTTCGGTCTGGGCTGCGTTATCGGCGTTCTGCTTGATGTTGGCGGCCATTTCTTCCATCGAGGCAGACGCTTCTTCGGCGGATGCTGCCTGTTCGGTGGCGCCCTGCGAGACCTGCTCAGAGCTAGCCGACAGTTCCTGGCTGCCAGCAGAGACATTCTCAGCGGCTGCGATCGCGTCGGCGACGACGCCACGCAGGCGCTCGACCATCTGCTCCAGCGCGAGACCAAGCGTATCCTTGTCCGACAGCGGCTTCGGCGCGACGGTCAGGTCGCCGTTCGAAATCTGCGTGGCGATGTTGGCCGTGTTGCGCAGGTTTGCGGTCATGATGTTCAGCGTGTCGACCAGATCCTTGATCTCGTCATTTGTCTTGACGAGGACGTCCTGGTCGAGATCACCGATGGCAACCGCGCTAACGGCGGCCTTCGCCTTGTTGAGACCGGCGCTGATGCCGAGCGCGATCCAGAGAGCGGCGGCGATGGCGATCAGCAGCGCAACGGCAGCAACGGCAAAGATGAAATTGCGCGTGGTAGCATACTGTGCGCTGGTATCTTCATCGGCCTGCTGCATGGCGGCGCGGTTTACATCGATCCGGGCTTGGATCAATTCTTCGATGCCATCGACAATCGCCCGGCCCTCGCCCGTCGCCAGACGAACGGCTTCGGCGCCGTTGCCATCCTGGGCAAGCTGATGAATGCGATCATCAAGCGTGTAGAGCTTGCTTTCCTGGTCTGCGACATCCTGCCAGCCTTTTTTGCCCGCTTCGGTCGTGCTGTTGTCGTACAGCCACTGGCGCGTCTCGGAAAACTGCTTGCGGTTGCTGTTGCTGGCGTCGATGTACTTGGCGACGTCCTCAGGCTTCGTGGCGGTCGCCATGTTCATCTGCGCGCGAACGATGCGCAGCTGGAAGTTTCCGAGGTTCTGTGCCTGCTCGAGACGCTTGGCCGGTCCGGCGATCACATCGCTGATCGCGGTATTGAGGTTGGAGAGGCTGTAGATGCCGTAGCCGGCAGTCGCCAACAGCAGGACGATCATCAGGCCAAAGGCAATGGCCAGTTTCAATTTTATGGTGAACCGCATTTCTTCATATCCTTGAAATCGCAGTATTAAAGACGCCGCCATTGGGGAAATGGTGGTATGACAGGCGCAGGAAGACTGTACATCCACCCTTCTGCGATCTCCGGGATCCGGATATTTCAACCGACGTATTCACACTTCGGGTGTCGCACCGCGCCAAAGACCCGGTGCGACGAAACTTAGATCAAGCGCTTTCGAGAAAATCGTCGTCGCCGGCGTCAGGGCCACCCATCGACATGTCGAGAGCAAACCCCTTGGCACGCGCCTGCTGGGCCGAGACCGAGCGGGCACTGAAATTCTTGTTGCCGGCCGCCGTCGGGCGGGTGGCGCCGGCTTGAGCGGACCGTGTCGCGGCGGGCTTGGCCGCAACGGTCCGGACGCCTGCGCGCATGCCCGACATGTCGACCTTGAAGAAGGCGATCGAGGCCTGAAGCTCCTCGGCCTGCGCCGCAAGCTCTTCGGAGGTCGCCGACATCTGCTCGGAAGCGCCGGCATTCTGCTGGGTCACCTTGTCGAGCTGCTGGATCGCCTCATTGATCTGCGAGGCGCCGATATCCTGTTCGCGGCAGGCGGCACTGATCTCGGAAACGAGTTCGGCCGTCTTGCGGATATCAGGCACCAGGCGGCCAAGCATGTCGCCCGCTTCGCTCGCCACCTTCACCGTATCGCCAGACATAGCGCTGATTTCGGCCGCGGCCGACTGGCTGCGTTCTGCAAGCTTGCGGACTTCGGAAGCGACCACCGCAAAACCCTTGCCATGCTCGCCGGCACGCGCGGCCTCGACGGCGGCGTTGAGCGCCAGGAGGTCCGTCTGTCGAGCGATTTCCTGCACGATGACGATCTTGTCGGCGATCGTGCGCATGGCGATCACGGCGCGGGTAACCGCTGCACCGCTCTCCTCGGCATCCTTGGCCGACTGGCGAGCGATCTTCTCGGTCTGCGC
Source organism: Rhizobium sp. O111 (assembly GCF_055616315.1). Lineage (NCBI taxonomy): Bacteria > Pseudomonadati > Pseudomonadota > Alphaproteobacteria > Hyphomicrobiales > Rhizobiaceae > Rhizobium > Rhizobium sp. O111. The sequence continues at coordinate 2,806,315 of NZ_JBSHXL010000001.1, forward strand.
GGCGTTGTCGGCATTCTGCTTGATGTTGGCCGCCATCTCTTCCATCGAAGCAGACGCTTCCTCGGCCGATGCTGCCTGTTCGCTGGCGCCCTGCGACACCTGCTCGGAGCTGGCGGACAGTTCCTGACTGCCTGCGGAGACATTCTCGGAAGCCGAGAGCGCATCGGCGACGACGCCGCGCAGGCGCTCGACCATCTGCTCCAGCGCGATGCCGAGCGTATCCTTGTCCGACAGCGGCTTCGGCGAAACGGTCAGGTCGCCATTGGCGATGCGGTCGGCGATAACAGACGTGGCGCGCAGGTTGACGACCATGTCCTTCATGGCGATACCGAGCACGTCCTTCTCCGAAAGCGGGCGCGGATCGATGGAAAGATCGCCCTGCGCGACCTGATCGGCAATTCCGGCCGTCTGGCGCAGGTTGGCGGTCATCACGTTGATCGTGTCGACAAGGTCCTTGATCTCGTCATTGCTCTTGATCTCAATGTTCTGGTCGAGATCACCGATAGCCACCGCGTCCGCTACCGTCTTCACCTTGCGCAGACCCGAGCTGATCGTCGTCGCGATCCAGATGGTCGCGCCGATGGCGATGACGAGCGCGGCGCCCGCGACAATCAAGAGCATCATGAAGGTCGTGTCATAGGTCTTGTCGCCCACCGCATCGGCGTCAGCAACAGCTTGCTTGGTCAGCGCCGTCAGGGCGGCGGTCATGCCGTCAAGCTTCTGGCGTGCGGCGACACCGTCGGTCTCGTTCAGCTGCAGGCCCATCTCTTTCTGGCCCGAGGTGATGAGGCCGCGAATGCGGTCGTTCAGAGCAACATAGCCGGTCCAGAATTCGCGAATCTGGTTCCATTCATCCTTGAATTCCGGCGGTGCGTCATGCTCGCCCTCGTCGAGCGTCTTTTCGAAAGCCTTGCGTTCGGCATCGATCGCGGCGTTTGCCCTGGATACGAATTCGGGCCTGTCAGCGACAAGCAGGTCACCCACCGCAAGGCCGAGACCATCGAACGCAGACGTCAGGCCGCTAGCATAGTGATCCTGCTCGACCGGACCTTCCAGGAGCTCATTGCGCAGCGTGTTCATCGTTTGCAGGCCATGGATACCCAGTCCAACGGCGCCGATGATCAGCAAGATCAAGAGTGAAAAAGCAAATGACAGTTTGAGCTTGAGCGTAATGCGCATGTGAAAACTCCGGCCTTTAAAAAATCGCTGGGTGAAACCGCGATGGCGATCCTGGGTGTCCGATCATCCAGGCGATTTCGGACCACGCGATTTCGGAAATGAGATGGGAGCTTTCATTCGCTCATGGCCGGCGGCTGTCGCGCGCCCTGCCTCCAACGATCCATTCGTTGGCAGTCTTGATGTCGTGGCCGGTCATCCGGCCACGACATGTTTCTGGATCACGCGCTTTCGCGGAAATCGTCGTCGCTGGCGTCAGGACCGCCCATCGACATGTCGAGAGCGAAACCCTTGGCACGTGCCTGCTGGGCGGCGACCGAGCGAGTATTGACGTTCTTGTTGCTCGCCACGGTCGGCCGTGCGGCAGGAGCCTTGGCGGCTGGCTTGGCAGCCGGCTTCTTGAAGGCGGCCTTGCTGCCCGCGCCGTCGACCTTGAAGAAGGCGATCGAGGCCTGAAGTTCCTCGGCCTGTGCCGCGAGTTCTTCAGAGGTCGCCGACATCTGCTCGGAGGCGCCGGCGTTCTGCTGGGTCACCTTGTCGAGCTGCTGGATCGCTTCGTTGATCTGGGCAGCACCGATATCCTGCTCGCGGCAAGCGGCGCTGATCTCGGAGACGAGTTCGGCCGTCTTGCGGATATCGGGAACCAGGCGGCCGAGCATATCGCCGGCGTTGCTGGCGGCCTTGACCGTATCACCAGACATGGCGCTGATCTCGGCGGCTGCCGACTGGCTGCGTTCCGCAAGCTTGCGAACTTCGGAAGCAACAACCGCGAAGCCCTTGCCATGCTCGCCGGCACGCGCTGCCTCGACGGCGGCGTTGAGTGCGAGCAGATCGGTCTGGCGTGCGATTTCCTGCACGATGACGATCTTGTCTGCGATGGTGCGCATGGCTTCGACCGCGCGGCTGACGGCAGCGCCGCTCTCTTCCGCATCCTTTGCCGACTGGCGAGCGATCTTCTCGGTCTGCGCGGCGTTATCGGCGTTCTGCTTGATGTTGGCGGCCATTTCTTCCATCGAAGCCGAAGCTTCTTCAGCGGACGCTGCTTGCTCGGTCGCACCCTGCGACACCTGCTCGGAGCTGGCGGAGAGCTCCTGGCTGCCGGCCGAGACGTTTTCCGAGGCAGAAAGCGCATCACCGACGACACCGCGAAGGCGCTCGATCATCACGTTGACATTGCCAAGCAGTTCGCCGATCTCGTCGCGGTTGGTGATTTCGGCCATCTTCGTGAGGTCACCCTCGGCGACTTCGCGCACCACGTTGTTGGCGCGGTTCAGGCCCTTGGAGATGGTGCTGGCAATCCAAAAGGCGGTGATGGCGGCAAACAGGAAGGCTGCGGCGACGGCGACGATCATCGTCGTGCGCGTTGCGACATAGCTTGCCTCGGCTTCATCGTCTGCAACGCTCATGCGCTCTTTCTCGAGCTTGAGGATTTCAGCGAGCGCGGTATCGATCTGGTTTGCGGCGGTGCGTGCCGTGGTGACCGAGATATTGTTGGCGGCTTCCGCGTTGCCGGCCTTCACGAATGCACGGATCTGGTCGTCAGCCTGGAAGAACTGCTTCGAAAGCTCCGAGACCTGTTCCCAGCGCGGACGGCCCTGTTCGGTGGCGATCTGCAGAACAGATGCCAGCGCCTGGGCGAATTCCTTGCGCCCGACATCGCCCTTGGCGATGGAATTGTTCACTTCGGCTTGATCCTTGGCCATCAGCAGGTTCTTCTGCTGGCGGATCGCTTCCAGCTGGCCGATATTGATGGTCTGCGCCAGTTCCAGGCGCGCCGCCGGGCCGGCCAGCACCGCGCCGATGGAATCATTCAAACCGCTGAGGCTGATGATCGAATAGGTCGATGTGCCCAGCAACATGAGGATGATGAAGGCAAACGCCGACACCAGTTTCGTCTTGATCGTCAATCGCATCTCTAACCCCTTACCCCTAGATGACGCAGCCTAAACGGCGGTCGATGTCTCGTGTCGTGAAGAAAACAGTGCTTGCAGATTGGGCAGGATGATGAACTCGCCCCCGCGTTTCACCAGGCAGTTGATGTAGTCGGCGCGCCAGCGCATGCCGACGCTCGGTGGCGGTTCGCTGGCTGCCCGTGCCAGCGTCGTCACCTCGTTCACTTTGTCGGTACGTAGGCCAACCAGCGTCGCCTCGCCATCGAGATCGACCTCAATGACGATGATGCGGCTGTCGATCGTCGCTTCCGTGCCGTCCATCCCGAAGGCGAGGCGCAGGTCAGCCAGCGGAATAACCTTGCCGCGGAAATTGATGACGCTGGCGACGAATGGCTGCGCGCCCGGCACCGCCGTCTCGGGCAGCAGATCCAGGATTTCCTGGACGATCACTGCCTCGAGCGCGAAGGTCTCGCCGTTCATGTCGAAGGTCAGGACCTCGACTTCGTCGGCATAGTTCCAATGATGGTCGATCTTCTCGGCTGCCGCGCTCATCCTGCCACCCGCATCTGTGTTTCCTGTTGCTGACCGGCGGCCACGAGATGACCGACGTCGAGAATGAGGGCGACGCTGCCGTCGCCGAGAATGGTGGCGCCCGAGAAGGTGGACACGTCGTTGTGCAGCTTCGACATCGACTTGATGACCGTCTGGTGGTCGCCGATGATCTGGTCGACCACCAAGCCGACACGCTCCGTGCCGGTGGAGATGACCACGACCTTCTGATGCACGTCGGGCTTGGTGCCGGTGCGGAAGAGATCGCGGAGCCTCAGGAACGGCACGAGGCTGTCGCGCAGCGAGATGAAGCTGCGGCCGCGCGAACGCAGGTCCTCTTCCAGCGACAGCTCTAGGCATTCCTCGACAGCCGACAGCGGAATGACGTAGCTGCCATTGCCGACCCGCACCAGCAGGCCGTCGATGATGGCAAGCGTCAGCGGAATGCGCAGCGACACTTCCGAGCCCTGGCCATTGAGGCTGGTGATGTCGATCGCGCCACGCAGCGCCTCGACCGTCTTCTTGACCACATCCATGCCGACGCCGCGGCCGGAGAGATTGGTGATCGCCGCAGCCGTCGAAAAGCCTGGCGCGAAGATCAGCTGCAGCAGTTCGGAATCGGTGAGCGGCTGGCCGGGCGCGATGAGACCGGAGGATTCCGCCTTGGCGCGGACCCGATCGCGGTTGATGCCGCGGCCGTCATCCTTGATCGAGATGATCACCTCGCCGCCGGCCTGCCGCGCCGAGAGCGTCACCGTGCCGGCTTCGCTCTTGCCTGCGGCCAGACGCTCGGCCGGCGTTTCCAGCCCGTGGTCGATCGAATTGCGCACCAGATGCACGAGCGGATCAGCGAGACGCTCGATCACGGTCTTGTCGACCTCGGTGCTTTCGCCCTCGGTGACCAGTTCGATCACCTTGCCCGTTTCGCGGGCGAGATCGTGAACGAGGCGACGGAAGCGTGAGAACAGCGTCGCGACCGGCACCATGCGGAGCACCATCATCGTGTCGCGGAGCTCGCCCGACAGGCGCTCGATTTCCTCAGACACCGAGCGAAGCGCGATATCGGCGCTGGCGCTCGCCAGCTGGCTGAGGCGCGACTGGGCGATGACGAGCTCGCCGACGCGGTCCATCAGTTCGTCGAGACGCTCGGCCGGAACGCGAACGTTTTCGGCAGCCTTCGCCTGGCGCTGGTCGGCCTGGGCAGCACTCTCGCGCTTGGCGGGCACTGCCTCGACGGGCTTGAATTCAGGTACGGCGGGGACTGCGGGCGCAGCCGCGACGGGCGCTGCGACGACAGGCTCGGCCTTAACCTCTGCCACGACGGCAACCGGTTCAGCCTTGGCTTCCTGAGCCACCGGACCGGCGATCTCCTCGACCTCAAGCTCCATGTCGTCCATGACGAAGATGAACACGTCGTCGATCGCCGAGCGGTCCTGCGTGCTGGTGAGGATGACGTCCCAGGTGACGTAAAGATCCGTCGGAACCATCTCGTCGAGGACAGGAATGGCGGAGAGGTTGGCCTTGACGCTGCATTCGCCGAGATCGCGCAACTCGTCGAGCAAACCGAGCGGATTGGTGCCGTTCGCCATCGAATTCGAGGGCAGGCTGAAGCGGATGCGCCAGGTGGTGGTCTTGGCGGCAACGGCGGCGGGAGCGGCAACCGGGGCCGGTTGAGCAGCAGGAGCAGCAGCGGCGCCCGAGGTCTCGCCGACGGCGGCCTGAAGCTGGGCCAGCAACCGCTGGCCGGTGTCACCGTGATCGGCATCCGGCCGATCGACGAGAGCACGCATGTGATCCTGAGCGGCAAGCACGGCGGCGACAAGCTCGGCCGTTGCCGGCACCTCGCCCTTGCGAACCCGGTCGAATGCCGTTTCGCAATGATGCGTGAAGGCGGCCAGCGCATCGAAGCCGAACATCGAGCCCGAGCCCTTCAGCGTGTGAAGGCCGCGGAAGACGGCATCGACGACGTCCTTGTCGTCGAGCTTGTGCGTCAGATCGAGAAGACCCGTCTCGATGGCTTCGAGGCATTCGGCCGCCTCTGTGCGAAAGACCGCTACAGGATCGAGAGAGCTCATCTGCCGAGCACCTTCCTGGCGATCTTGACCAGGTTTTCCGGGTCGAACGGCTTGGTCAGCCAACCGGTGGCGCCGGCGGCCTTTGCCCGGGCCTTGAGGTCGGCGTCGGATTCGGTCGTCAGGAAGATGATCGGCACGCCGGTATGTTCAGGAAGCTTACGCAGCTCCTCGATCATCGTCAGGCCATCCATGACGGGCATGTTGAGATCGGTGATGATCAGGTCGTAATTGCCGGCCTTCGCGGCCGCCAGGCCCTGCGCGCCATCGGCCGCTTCGCTGACGGTGTAGCCCGCATTGGTCAGCGTGACCTTGGTCGTCAGTCGAATGCTTGCGGAATCGTCGACGGTGAGAATGTTGGCGCTCATGGCTTTACCTCTTCATGCAACCAGAATTTTGTATCTTCGCTGTTGAAGGCTTCCACGAAGCCGGCGCGCTCCAGCACCTTCAGGACTTGGCCGCGGGCGGGAGCCGCGAGTGCGAGCGCTTTGTCGTTGGTTTCAGCGTGCCGGCGAACAGCTTCGATCAGCTGCACAAAACTCAAGTCGGCCTCAGCTTTTTCGGGAATATCGAGAACAACGGAACCGCTATTCTTAAATAAAGACGCAATTTTCGAGAAGATATCCGAGATATTCCTGATCGTTAGAACTTCCGGCAGAGATATAGACTCGGAATACTGTTCACGCACACTCACTTCGGCCTCCTAGGGCGGAGAAATACTTTTTCAACCCTTTGAGGAATCTCACGGCACGCTTAACAACACGTAAAAGTAGGTTGCAACGAAATGCAATTGAGGCGAGTCCCGACTCCCTGAAATATCACCTGACAAAAATAATAATTAGCACTCAAACATGTTTATAAAAACAAACAAATTCATATGATTATTAAAATTATGAGCGTTTGTCGGCAACGGGCGTCGTGCAATTCACGCTATGTTAAGCACAACGCTGACGAGTCTGGCGTGTTTACTCCCCGTTTCCATGATGCCCGTAAAAATAGTCCCGAACCTTGCTGAGGTTTTAAGTAAAGGACAATAAAATGACGAACGGGGCGACATCGGCACTGACTGCATTCCAGGCATCTGGATCAGCCATCAGCCAAACACTGGAAGCGGCACGCAGCAAGGTCGAGGAGCGCTTTCTCGAAGGCGGCACCGTCCTGCTTTCGGTCATGGACGTCCTCAACCGACTGTTGAGCTCGCTCGATAACATCACCAAGGCGCTTGATGCCGGCGAGAATGGTGATGCCGGCGCGGAACTGCGCGCAACGGTGAAGAGCCTCAGCGATCTCCCGACCGCCGAAAAGTCCCGCCGCGACGCGCTTTCGTCGCTCGCCGAAGCAGGATATTCGCTGCGCCGGCACGTCTCGGACATGCAAGAAACCATGCGCTACCTGCGCACCTTCGCCGTCACCGTGAAGATCACCGGCGCCGGCCTTGCCGAGTTCGCGGGCTTCGCGCAGGAAATTCTCGAGCGCATCTATTCCGGCACCGATGAGGTCAACCGCTTCGCCGGCCAAATCGAGGAGCTGGAAAAGGAAGTCAAGCTCGCGCTGACCTTCGGCACCGACGTCTCCAAGAGCTACGCCGACACGGTTCCCGCCGTGGCGAGCGCCCTTGATGGCGACGCGCGCAAAATCGCCGAGCACCGCCAGAACCTGAGCGCCATTGCCCGCGACGTCGGCGCGGTCGCCAGAGGCGTGCAGAGCAAGGTCGCCTCGACCCTGTCGGCACTGCAGATCGGCGACATCACCCGCCAGCGCATCGAGCATGTGCAGAGCACCTTCACCCTGCTCGACGAATTCCTCGACAGCGAGGACGGTCGCGGTCTGAACGCCGACGCCCGCGCGCGCCTGCAAAACGTCATCCAGCACCTGACGGCGGCGCAGATGAACGAAATGTGCCGCGATTTTCACCGCGATTCCCAGAACGTCATCAAAACGATCGCCAGCTTCGGCCACGACACGCAGGAGATCTTGCGGCTGCGTGATCAGATGAGTGGCGGCGGCCAGGGCAACTTCATTCGCGCATTGGAATCCAGCGTCTCGGCCGCCCACGAGATCGTCAAGCAGGTCGACGCCGTCACCCTCAAGGCCGATCAGGTCAGCCAGTCGACCCGCGACACCACCGCCAAGCTTCTGGAAGCGATCGGCAACATCAAGGCGGTGAAGACCGACATCCATTACATGGCGCTGAACACCAATCTGCGCTGCAGCCGGCTCGGCGAAGCGGGCAAGTCGATCAACGTCGTCACGGCCGAGCTGCGGATCTTCGCCGGCAAGCTGGATGACAGCGCCGACGCCATCGTCAACGGCCTGCCGGCGCTGGAGGAAGCAGCCGGTCGCGTGGCCCCATCAAGCGAGACGGCATCAGGCGGCCTTGCCGAGAACCTGACCACCGCCGTCGCCGATATCCGCACCGCCGCCGATACGATGGAAGCAGAGCTGAAGACGCTCTCCGAACACGGCCGCGAGGTCGCGGGCAAGATCAACCTGTTGATCGGCACGCTCGATTTCCAGAAGGACCTCGGCGATGTGCTGGCGGGCTGCGCCGATACGCTGGAAGATGCGGCCGGCGCCGAGATCGCCGATATCTCGGACTTGGCCGAGGCCATCGCCCCGCTCGATCGCAAGATCTTCAAGCTCTATACGATGGTGCAGGAGCGCAACGTCCACCGCGACATCATCGCGGCTGTCGAAGAGACGGCAGCAGTCGAGCCGGAGCCGGCAAGTGCTGTGACAAGCGACGAAGACCTTTTCGAGGACGCACTCTTCTAAAACGTTAGAGCGCGGTCAGCGCAGGCGGCGGAATTTGTTGGCGGCTTCGATCCCCGCCTTCTGCTGCTCTTCCTCGATACCGAGGTAGAAATCCTCAAGCGCCGGGTCGGGCAGACCGGCACGGCGCGAGAGCACATACCACTTGGCGGCCTCGACAGGATCCGGCTTTGTGCCGAGCGCGTTGATATAGAGATGCGCCAGCTTGTTCTGCGCCACGACGTTGCCGTCATTGGCCGCGATTCTCAGCCACTGGAAGCCCTTCTCGAAATCGCGCGGCCCGTTGGTTCCGTTGACGAACCAGACGCCGAGATCGAGCTGCGCGGTGTCGAAACCGGCATGCGCGGCGCGCGCCATCCATTCGCGGGCAAGCTGCTTCTTCTCGGGAGGAAGGTCGGGCAGCGACGAGTAGATCTCCGCCACCGCGTATTGCGCGTCGGCGACACCCTTCTCGGCCGATTTTTCGTAGAACGGCAGCGCCAGCTTCAGACCCTTGTCGCCGGGATTGTCGGCCACCAGGATCTGCCCCCAGTTGAACTCGGCCGATGCATTGCCGGCTTCCGCCGCCTTGCGCATGTAGTTGTCGGCAAGCGTCTTGTCGCGCTTGACGATGCGGCCTTCCATCAGGATGAGCGCGTATTTGAACATCGCCGCCGGGTCACCGCCCTCGGCCGCCTTTCCGTACCAGAAGGCAGCGGCCTTTGCATCGCGCTTGACACCAAGGCCATCCGCCAGAAGCTCGCCCATCAGCGTCTGCGCCGCCGGATCGCCGAGCTGCGCACGAGGCAGCGCAATCCCCATCGCCGTCAGATAGTAGCCGCGCTGATAGGCGCCATAGGCATCGTCGACCTTGCCCTTGTAGTCCTTCTCAGGCGGCAGGTCGGGAAGCTTCGCGCCCATGCGGTCGAACACGCCGACACCGGTGGACGGTGTTACCCCGTCCGGTTGGGCGCGACCAGATTTCAGCGTCTCGGGCGCGCCGGTGAGCGGTCGCGTGACCATATTGTCGACCTGCTGGGCCGATGCGCCATGCGCGAAAACCGCCACACATGTGGCGGCGGCAAGAAGAGAAAGGCGCAAATGGCGTGTCAGCATGGGCATGAGGGCGATATCAACCCTCAAACCGTGGCGCTTTTTCGTCAAGAAGTGCGTTGATTTCGGCAACCACCAGGGCGGCGCGCGCCGGCTCGCCGAAAACGGCAAGACGCATGGCCACGAATTCCGCCCCACTCTCGGCAACGGCAAGCGCTGACGCCGGATCGGTGCCGCCCATGACGATGCACGGGATCTCGATCATCGAGGCCCACCATTCGGCAAGCGCAAGGTTCTTCGGATGCGCCTCCGGCTTGATGTCGCCTTCGAGCTTGCCGAAGAAGACATATTCGGGACGCTCCTCGCCGATCTCGAGCGCATGATGCCGGTCGGCCGCATTGCCGCCGCCGACGATCAGCTTGTCGGCATATTTCTCGACCGCCTCGGAAATCTCCGCGGCACCGCCGGTGATATGCAGGCCATCCGCCTTGGTGCGGCCGACGACACGGCTGTCGCCGGCAAGAAGCGCCGCGGCACCCGCGTTCTGCGCCAGCGGCACGATCTTTTCGGCATGTTTCTGAAACTCGCCGTCACCAAGCCCGTATTGCGGCAGGATGATCGAGGCGACATCGCCGCCCTTCAGCGCATCGCCGACGATTTTCGCCTGCTCATCGGCATCGGCGATATCGGGCACGATCAGCACCAGGCGGCAGCGGTTTTCAGGTTCGCTCATGAACTCTTTCCATTTCCAGCGGATTTCGCCGTTTGCCGGCCGATCCGCACTCGTTTTGTGTGAGTAATTCCGTTAGACCGGGCTGGCAAGGGGAGGACTTCAAAAGCATGCCGATGGACGTGTCATTTTACTACGCCGCCATTCCCGCCGTCATTCTGGTCGGCCTCGCGAAGGGCGGTATGGGCGACGCCTTGTCGCTGATCGGATTGCCTTTTCTGGCTCTCGTCGTCTCCCCCGTGCAAGCGGCCGCCATCCTGCTGCCGATCCTGATCTTCATGGACATGATATCCCTCGTCATCTGGCGCAAGCACGGCGATTGGACGACGCTGAAGATCATGCTCCCGGGCGCGCTGGCCGGCATCGCGCTCGGCTGGGCGACCTCCGCGCTCGTTCCCGGCAGTGTGTTACGCGTCGTCATCGGCGTCGTCACCATCCTCTTTTGCCTGCGCTATTTCTGGAACAACTTCGGCCCCGGCAGAGGAAAAATCGTGCCTCCGCACGGTCAACGGCCGGTTCGCGCCACGCTTTGGGGCGCCTTTTCCGGTTACGGCAGCTTCGTCGCACACGCCGGCGGCGCGCCGTTCCAGATCTACGTGCTGCCGCTGCAGATGCCACCGCGCGAATATACCGGCACCAGCGCCCGCTTCTTCGCCATCCTCAACGCCGTCAAGCTGATCCCCTATTTCGCGCTCGGCCAGCTCGACACCCAGAACCTCGCCGCCTCCGCCACGCTGCTCCCATTCGCGCCCCTTGCCACCATTGCCGGCGCCTGGTGCGTGAAGCGCATGCAGCCGAAAATCTTCTATCCCTTCATGTATGCGATGGCGCTGATCGCAGCCGTCCTGATCGCCCGCGAAGGCCTTGGATTTTAGGCCTTAAGGGCCTTGCTGCGGCGCACAATTCGCTTGCCCAAATTCTCCGATTGACGTAGCTTTTCGCCATGTCGAACGTGGACCCTTTCACTGCGATTGCCGACCCTCACCGGCGCTTCCTGCTGGAGGAGTTGCGACGCTCGCCGCGCACCGTCAACGAGCTCGCCGAAGGTCTTCCGATCAGTCGTCCGGCCGTCTCCCAGCACCTCAAGGCCCTGCTCGATTGCGACCTCGTCTCGGTCACCGCCGATGGCACGAAGCGCATCTACGCGGTCAACAATCGCGGCTTCGACAGGCTCAATCTCTGGCTGGATCAGTTCTGGGCATAACGCTATCCGGACATGAAAACGCGCCGGCTGCGACCTTTTCGGCAACCGGCGCGCAGGAACATTCCAACGGACGCGACAGACTACTAAACAATTGGTTATATTGCGATATTTACCCTTTGTCCTGCATCGACCACGCCCTGTAACGTTCTATCCTGCTTAGTGTACGGATGATTTGAGACGCTCAATCTCGTCTTTGATGCGCAGCTTCCTGCGCTTGCACTCGGCAACCTCACGGTCGTCTCTGGAGGGGGATGCCATCAGAGAATGGAGCTCGTCTTCGAGAGCGCCATGCTTCTTCTGGAGTGATTCAAGATGAGCTTGAACAGTCATATGACCCTTCCTTCCTCTTACCTTTCTCCAGCCAACACCGCCGGAGATCCAAGGCGTCAACCCTCAAACTGTGACACATTTTTGAAGGCTTGTCGAAGGCGAAAACAAGGAGAGAGCGTGGCAAATTCATGATCGAGACTAACTAGCCGTTACCGCTATTTGGTGATAGGAGCTTGCAAAAATTAGCGACAGGCCGGAGAAGGTCTGAAGACGATCATGGGGAATGCGTATGCCGGATCAGGAACAGGCGGAAGTCAGGCTCATGGTGGCGCGCCTGCGCCAAGAGCATGAGGACTACGATGTCGCCATCAACGCCATGATCGCGACGGGCTGCGATGCGCTGCGCGTTCAGCGCATGAAGAAAAAGAAGCTTGTTATCAAGGACAAGCTGTCGAAGCTCGAAGACCAGATCATCCCGGATATCATTGCCTAAGGAAGTGTCGTGACGATGACAGACAGACCGACCGTTGCCATCATCATGGGAAGCCAGTCCGATTGGGAGACCATGAAGAACGCCGCCGATACGCTGGAGGCGCTCGAGATCCCCTATGACGCAAGGATCATATCGGCACATCGTACGCCCGATCGCATGGTCGAGTTCGCCAAGGGCGCCAAGTCGGAAGGCTTCAAGGTCATCATCGCCGGCGCTGGCGGCGCCGCCCATCTTCCCGGCATGACCGCCGCGATGACCCCGCTTCCTGTTTTCGGCGTTCCCGTGCAGTCGAAGACGATGTCCGGCCAGGACAGCCTGCTGTCGATTGTGCAGATGCCCGGCGGCATCCCCGTTGGAACGCTGGCGATCGGCAAGGCCGGCGCCATCAACGCGGCACTTCTTGCCGCCGCGGTTCTGGCGCTGTCGGACGAAGACCTTGCCGACCGGCTTGACGAATGGCGCGAGAGCCAAAGTGCGGCGATCGCCGAATACCCGATGGACGACCTATGAGCATGACAACGATCGGCATCATCGGCGGCGGCCAGCTTGGCCGCATGCTGGCCATGGCTGCCGCCCGCCTGAATTTCCGCACCATCATTCTCGAGCCGCAGGCCGATTGCCCGGCAGCGCAGGTCGCCAATCGGCAGATCGTCGCCGCCTATGACGATCCCGCAGCGCTCGAGGAACTGGCGACCGTCTGCGACGTCGTCACCTACGAATTCGAAAACGTCCCCGTCTCCGCAGCCGAGGCCTTAGCGCAGACCGTGCCGGTCTATCCGCCGCCGAAAGCGCTGGAAGCCGCCCAGGACCGTCTCGTCGAAAAGCGCTTCATCAACGATTGCGGCATTCCGACCGCGAAGTTCCACGCCATCGACAGCCAGGCCGATCTCGAGGCAGCCCTTGCCGATTTCGGCGGCCAGGGTGTCTTGAAGACGCGCCGCCTCGGCTATGACGGCAAGGGGCAGAAAGTCTTCCGTTCAGCGGCCGATAGTGCCGACGGCGCCTTCGCCGAGCTCGGCAGCGTGCCGCTGATCCTCGAGAGCTTCGTTGCCTTCGAGCGCGAGATCTCGGTCATCGCCGCCCGCGCCACCGACGGCAGCGTCGCCTGCTATGACCCGGCCGAAAACGTGCACCGCAACGGCATCCTGCACACATCGACCGTCCCAGCGTCGATCACCGACGCCACGGCAGCCGCCGCGCGCGAGGCCGCCGAGAAGATCCTGACGACGCTCGGCTATGTCGGCGTCATCGGCATCGAGTTCTTCGCGCTCGCCGACGGCAGCCTGATCGCCAACGAGATGGCGCCGCGCGTGCACAATTCCGGCCACTGGACGGAAGCGGCCTGCGTGATCTCGCAGTTCGAGCAGCACATTCGCGCCGTATCAGGCCTGCCGCTCGGCAACGCTGATCGCCACTCCGACTGCGTGATGCAGAACCTGATCGGCGACGATATCCTTGATCTTCCGGACTGGCTGAAGCGGCGCGACACGCTGGTTCACCTCTATGGAAAGACGGAATCGAGACCCGGCCGCAAGATGGGCCATGTGACCACGCTTGCCACCACACTTGCGGGGAAATAAGGGGTTTTCCCCTGACAAAACCGGCCACTGCCACGGGAAAAACACCTTCACGTGGTTGACACAGACAAGAGGCCGGGTTATCTGCACGCCCAACCTGAAGAGCGCGCCCTGAGCGCGCTTTTGAATGTAATAGATACGGGCGAATGTGAATTCCCCCCAACATCGCGGATCAAAACAATGAAGATCAAGAATTCGCTCAAGTCGCTCAAGGCTCGTCACCGTGACAACCGCCTGGTTCGCCGCAAGGGCCGCATCTACATCATCAACAAGCTGAACCCACGCTTCAAGGCTCGTCAGGGCTGATTTGGCTGGCCGGATGGCTCGGCAGCGTTTGCGCGCCTGAGCCTGTCCGGAAGGGTCCATTTGGTGATCCCGTTAAAGTGTTTTGATCTTTCGCGTTGGCGGGCTATTATGCCCGCCATGCGTTTTTTGGCCATGACCTGCGCGGCACTGCCGCTCTCCCTCGCCCTACTCTCAGTTGCCTTGCCTGCCCACGCGCAGGAACCCGCACCCGCGCGGGACAAGGAAAAGATCGTCGAGCAGCAGGCCGCGAACCTCTCGCCCAAAGAACATCTCGATCAGCTTTTCGCAGCACTGAAGCGCGAGCGCGACGCTGACAAGGCCGACAACATCGCCAACGAGATCCGCGCCGAATGGAACGATTCGGGCAGCGCTACCGTCAACCTGTTGATGCAATGGGCCGACAAGGCGATCGAGGAGAAGCGCAACAGCGCAGCACTCGATTTCCTCGATCAGGCGATTGCGCTGAAACCCGGCTACTCCGAGAGCTGGAACCGCCGCGCCACGCTGAACTACACAAACGGCGCGATGCGCAAGTCGATGTCCGATATCGAACATGTGCTCGACATCGAACCGCGCCATTTCGGCGCTCTCGCCGGCATGGCCTCCATTCTTGGCGACAGCGGCAACGACCAGGCGGCGCTGAAGGCATGGGAGCGTTTCCTCGAAATCTATCCCGCCAACCGCAACGCGCAGGAACAGCTGAACACGCTCTCCGAAAAGCTCGCCGGCAGCCGCACCTGACGCCACGCCAGCTTCCACCTCTTGAAGGTGAACCGCGCGAGCCAATCTAACGTATGGTCCGTTAGTCCCTGCCGCAGGTCGCACTATGCTTACCCTCGTCTCCGCCCTTCTCGCCCCTCTAGCCGCAGCAATCGGCTACTCTTCCTATAAGGCCCGCCAGTTCGAGCAGGCCTATCCCAACATTGGCGAGCTGACCGACATCGGCGGCTACCGCATGAACGCCGTCCATATCGAGCGCCCCGAAACCGCCGACCTGCCGGCGCTGGTCTTCATCCATGGCGCCAGCGGCAACCTGCTCGACCAGATCGGCGCCTTCCTTGAGCCTCTGCGCGGCCGCGCCGAAATGCTCTTCGTCGACCGCCCCGGCCACGGCTATTCCGAACGCGGCGGACCGGACAACGCCCTCCCCTCAGGCCAGGCGGACGCCATCGCGGCGCTGATGGAAAAGCGCGGCATCGACAAGGCAATCATCGTCGGCCATTCCTTCGGCGGCGCCATCGCCGCCGCATTCGGCGTCCGTCATCCGGAAAAGACGGCCGGCCTGCTCTTCCTGGCGCCCGCCACGCACCCATGGCCCGGCGGCATCGACTGGTACTATCACGTCTCGACAGCTCCGGTGATCGGCTGGCTGTTCAACCACGCGTTGGTGGTACCGCTCGGCCTGCGGCGCCTGGAACGCGGCACCCTTAACGTCTTTCGCCCCAATCCGCGGCCGGACGATTACATCCTGAAAACCGGCCCCTCGCTGGTGCTGCGCCCCGCCACCTTCCACAACAACGCCGCCGACTTCGTGCGCCTGCTCGATTACTTCAAGACGCAGTCGCATCTCTATATCAAGATCTCGGCGCCCACCGTCATCATCACCGGAGACAGCGACGACATCGTTTGGGAGCATCTGCACTCGCAAGGCTTGGCCCGCGATATCGCCGGCTCCGAACTGGTCAAGATCAAGGGCGTCGGCCACAAGCCCGACTACCTCGCCACCGACGTCGCCATCGCCGCAATGGAAAAGATGTCGGGCCACGACCGCGACCTGCAGGCCGCGGCGCGGATCGCCGAGGCACGGTTGGCCGCGACCACACCGCCAGCGCCGGAAGCCAAATTGCCGTCCATCCCGCAGCCGACCTCGGCGCCGAAGCCAGTCGCAACACCGGACCTGCAGGGCACCACTTAGCGCCCGCCGCGCATTGCCTGCCACGCCTGCAACCCCATATCTTCCCCATGTCAGTCCAACGAGGGGAACATCATGGACCGCCTTCCCACGAAATCCGCAGCCCTCATCGCTGCCCTGTCGCTGACGCTGGCACCGCTCTCGCCGGCACTTGCCGCCTCGCCCGCGCCGGTCGAGGCTGAGCATGGCATGGTCGTCACCGCCCAGCATCTGGCGACCGATGTCGGCGTCGAGGTGCTGAAGAATGGCGGCAATGCCGTGGATGCGGCGGTCGCCGTCGGCTATGCGCTGGCCGTGGTCTATCCGACCGCCGGCAATATCGGCGGCGGCGGCTTCATGACCATCCGCATGAAGGACGGAAAGACCACTTTCCTCGATTTCCGCGAGCGCGCGCCGCTTGCCGCCACCAAGACCATGTATCTCGACGCCAAGGGCGATATCGTCCCCCGCGCCAGCCTTGACGGCTATCTGGCCGTCGGCGTGCCTGGCTCCGTCATGGGCTTCGAGACCGCGCGCGAGAAATACGGCACCAAGTCGCGCCAGGATCTCCTTGCCCCCGCCATCCGCTACGCCAAGGATGGCTTCACCCTCGAGCAGGGCGACGTCGCCTCGATCGAAAACAGCGCCAAGCGGCTGGCCAAGGACGAGGCGGCCGCCAAGATCTTCCTCAAGCCCGACGGCAAGCTCTTCACGTCAGGCGAAAAGCTGCTGCAGCCGGAACTGGCCTCCGTGCTTTCGAGCATATCCGACAAGGGCACCGACGCCTTCTACAAGGGCATGCCGGCGGATGCGATCGTGAATGCCAGCCAGTCCAAGGGCGGCATTCTCGCCAAGGAGGATTTCGAGCAATATCAGGTGCGCGAGCTGAAGCCAGTGGAATGCAGCTATCGCGGCTATGACATCATCTCCTCGCCCCCGCCCTCCTCCGGCGGCGTCATCATCTGCGAGATCCTGAACATCCTGGAAGGCTACCCGCTCTCCTTCCTCGGCTACGGCTCGGCCGAGACCGTGCACCTCATGACCGAGGCCATGCGCTACGCCTATGTCGACCGCAACGCCGCCCTCGGCGATCCGGATTTCGTCGACAACCCGGTCACGACCCTTCTCGACAAGAACTACGCCAAGGCCATCCGCGCCAAGATCGACATCAACAAATCAGGCACCTCCGCCGACCTGAAGCCGCTCGGCGCCAAGGAAAGCACCGAGACCACGCACTACTCGATCATCGACGACGAGGGCAACGCGGTCGCCGTCACCTACACGCTGAACGGCAACTTTGGCGCAGGCGTCGTGGCACCGGGCACCGGCATCCTTCTCAACAACGAGATGGACGACTTCACCTCCAAGCCCGGGGTCCCCAATCTCTACGGCCTCGTCCAGGGCGAAGCCAACGCCATCGCGCCGAAGAAGACCCCGCTCTCGTCGATGAGCCCCACCATCGTCACCAAGGACGGCAAGCCCTTCATGGTGATCGGCAGTCCCGGCGGCTCGCGCATCATCACCATCACGCTGGAAGCCATTCTGAATGTCGTCGATTTCGGCATGGACATCAGCCAGGCCGTCAACGCCCCGCGCATCCACCACCAGTGGCAGCCCGACAAGATCTATTTCGAACCCTATGCGCTGTCGCCCGACACGATCCGCGCGCTGATCGCGATGGGCCACACCATGGACGACGGCAGCGGCCCACCCGTCTGGGGCCAGGCCGCCGGCATCCTCGTCGGCGGCAAGAGCCTGAAAGATATCGAGAAAGGCGGAGGCGCCCGCTACAACGGCGCCATGGACAGCCGCTCGACCGAGGGCTCGGCCGGCGGCTACTGATACCGCAGACATGCCCAGGCTCGGGAATAAAATATGAATATTTTAGTCATATTTTATTTGATTTTCGATTTGGCTTGTGGTCAGAGCGGTCGCAAGACACGTCTCCTCCCATGACCCGTCCTGACGCTTGCGGCGACCGGACGAAACCAGCATTGCCGTAATGACCGACAGCAGCAGGAAAGCCATTCTGAATGTCCTTCTGACCGGCTACACCGATCTCGCCAGGCACCTGGCGAGGCGTTTCGGTCGCGGTCCGGATGTCGAGGAAGTCATCCAGGAGACATATCTGAAACTTCAGACGATTCCCGTCGATACCGTCATAGGCAATCCACGCTCC
Organism: Rhizobium sp. O111; assembly: GCF_055616315.1. Lineage (NCBI taxonomy): Bacteria > Pseudomonadati > Pseudomonadota > Alphaproteobacteria > Hyphomicrobiales > Rhizobiaceae > Rhizobium > Rhizobium sp. O111. Next base: position 2,824,458 of record NZ_JBSHXL010000001.1, read on the forward strand.
TATCTTTACCGCATCGCCGACAATCTGGCGAAGGATCGGGTTCGCAGCAGGACGGCGCGAGAGCGCCACATATCCACCGAAGCAGTTCCGGATATCGTGGAAGACCGCCCCTCCCCGGAGCGCGAAGCCGATTACCGGCAACGTCTGTCGATACTCGAAAATGCGGTTGCCGAATTGTCGGAGAAGCAACGCGAGGTCTTCCTCATGCACAAGTTCGACGGGCTGAGTTATGGCGAGATCGCCATTCGCCTCGGCATCAGCAAGAGCGCGGTGGAGAAGCTGATGATCAGGGCATTGGCGCACTGCCGCCAGCGCCTCGAAGGGCTTCTGGATTAGAATGCGCAAGAAACATTGCCGTTGAAGGTGAGGCCCATGCAGTGCACAAACGTCTTTACAAAGAGGATTTTCTCGGTGGATAGCCGTGCTGTGTGCCCCAAACAGGCTGAGAGATGAATATCGTCATGGCACAAAACGACGACGCGACAGACACGAAGGCACGAGACGAAGCACTCGCATGGTTCGTGCGTCTGAGATCGGAAGACGCGACACCGGATGAAGAAGTTGCCCATCAAGCCTGGATGTCGGCCTGTCATGAGAACGCGCGACATTACCTGGCGCTGTGCGCGATGTGGGCGGACATGGACGAGTTGCCGGATCCTCGACGACGCGTGATCGGCCGCCCGCATCGCCGCCGTGCATTCCCGCTGGGACGCCGCTCATTCATGACGGGCGGTGCCGTGGCCGCGCTCGCGGCGGGTTACGTGGCCATCAATGGATTGCCGGATATCCTGACCAGCGATTACACGACCGCCGTCGCCGAACGCAAAAGCTTCACGCTGGCGGATGGATCGATCGTTGACATGGACGCCGACAGCGCGATCGCGATCGATTTCACGGCGACAGTGCGCAACGTCCGCCTTCAGAGGGGGCGCGCCTTCTTCATGGTCGCCAAGGACGATGGGCGCCCGTTCTCGGTATTGGCGGGCAGCGGCCAGGCCACCGCGCTCGGCACCGAGTTCGTCGTTCACCACAGCCTCGATGCAATCACCGTGACCGTCGTTGAAAGCCGCGTATCGGTATCTTGCTCAAACGCCGGTTCTGCCGTCCTGCAGGCTGGCCAAAAGGTCAGCTACGGCGACGCCGGTCTGGGCGAGGTGACGAGTGCCGATGGCGCCGGCGAGACGGCTTGGCGGCGTGGAAAGCTTATCTTCGAAGATGTTCCGCTGGGGCAGGTGATCAGCGACGTCAATCGCTACCGTCGCGGCCTGATACGCGTGATCGACAGCGATCTCCTCAATCTGCGCGTCAGCGGCATTTTCGACGTCAACCACCCTGACGGCGTGCTCGACGCGATCACGCACACCCTGCCGGTTACAGCGCTTTCACTGACACCTTACCTGATCCTTTTGCGGCCCGCGTAAAAGCGCGAGACGCGCCGCCAAAAATCATGACGATTATTTTCAACTTTAGGGGTGAGGTAGCCCCTGTCGAGATTCGTCTTTGTCTTGAGCGGCCGGAACCCCCGGTCGTGCATGAGAAAGCAGGAGTTCGGCGGGGAATGAAACGCAGGTCGCGAGAGCGTAGTCGGTTGGTGTTGGGCTTGGGGAGCCTTGGGCTGATATTGTGGTCAACATGTGCAATCACCCCTGCCTTCGGCCAGAGTCCCGGACGGCAGATCGGAATGCTCAATATCCCCGGGGGGGCGCTCGGCACCGCGATATCGAGATTGGGCGATGCGGCAGGGCTGCAGATACTCTACCCGGCGGATCTCGTGCGGGGCAAGACGACGAAGGGCGTCACCGGCCAGCTGGGACGGGAACAGGCGCTCGACCGACTGCTTGAAGGAACGGGGCTGAGCTACCGTTTCACCAGCGCCGACACCGTTACGGTCGTCGGGCCTTCGGCAACGGACGGCGGCGCCGCTTCGGACGACTCGACTCTTCTCAACCCCATCACGATCAAGGGATTGCCGAAGACCGGAAGAACCTCCACGCTCGGCGCCTTGGCCGAGGGAGACGCCAATTACGTGACGGCGGGCAGCAGCGCCTTTCTCGATGAGCAGAACATCCAGCGTTTCCGCGGCTCGTCCGTCGGCGATTTCCTCAAGGGGACGCCGGGCGTTCTGACAGGCGACAATCGAAACAGCGGCGCCATCGACGTCAACGTGCGAGGCATGCAGGGCTTCGGCCGCGTTCCTGTCGTCGTCGATGGAACACTGCAGCAGAACACGGTCTATCGCGGCTACTCCGGCGTCGCCTCGCGCAACTATGTGGATCCCGATCTGATCGGTGGTGCCGTTATAGAAAAGGGGCCGTCAGCAAGCGTCTATGGGGTTGGTGCGACAGGCGGCCTTGTTCGTATGGAAACGATCAACGCCGACGACATCATCACCGGCGACAAGAACTGGGGCGTCCGCGTACGAGGCGGGGTGATGGGCAACACGGCTTCTCCACCTGCGGTGGGCACACCGGGTGGCTACGCGCCCTTGTCGCAGACGCGCTTCACGACCAGCTGCAATTATGCCTGCACCATCCAGAGCGTACCGGATACCGTTCTCACGGGCAGCCCCAGCGGCATGGACCGCCCCCCTTTCCTTCAGCCGACATCCGGTAGCGGCAGCGCTGCTTTTGCCGCGCGCAATGACATGTTCGAGGTGACGGCGGCCTATGCGAGACGCAAGACCGGGAATTACTACGCCGGCACCAACGGCAACACGCCGGCCCTTACCAGAACCTACAGCACTGTGGTGCGTCCGGCGGTGGGATCCAGACCCGAACAGATCACCAACTACACCAATCTTTCGGTTGAAGGCCTGAACCGCTACCGCGCCGGCGAGGAAGTGCTCAACACCTCGCAGGACAATACGTCCTATCTCTTGAAGTCCAAGCTGGAACTCGACGGCGGGCACACGTTCGACATGAGCTACATGCGCTATCACAGCATGTTCGGCGAGATGATGCCCTCGGTCATCCTGCGTTTCGACGGCGCCACGCAGGCGCCGCTCAGCGAGGTATCGGTCGATACCTACCGCGCCGGCTACAGCTGGGACCCTGACGACAATGACCTGATCAACCTCAAAGCCAACCTATGGATGACGGACACCGACACCCATATCCTGACACCTTACGCCTTCAGCTTTGCCGGTATCGGCACCGTGAACATCCCGCAGGACTACTGGGATATCGCCAAGCGATACGGCACCGACATTGTCAACACGTCGGAATTCTCAACCGACTGGGGCGATGTCAGCATTTCGCTTGGCGGCTCCTATGTCTACGAGACCGTCGAGCCCCCGCCCGGCCGTCCCAACATCGATTCCAACGGCCTTCTGGCATCGCGCGACGGCTGGCGGAGGGAGGCAAGCGGTTTCGCCGCCGGTGAGTGGAAGCCTACCGACTGGCTGAAGCTCGAAGGCGCCATGCGCTACACCTGGACCCGCTCCTACGACAACAACACCAATTACGGCTCGCTCCTCCATAACCAGGAGGAAAACAGCGGCTGGGCGCCGATGATCGGCGCCACCATCGAGCCATTGCAGGGACTGCAATTCTACACGAAATACGCGGAAGCCATCCGTTCTCCCAGCCTCTTCGAATCCACCACCGGCTTTTCGTTCAACACCGATCCGCTGGTGGGAGTCCGTCCCGAACGCTCTCACAACACCGAAATCGGGATGAATTTCCTCCGGGAAGACGTTTTTGGCGCGGGCGACAAGCTGAGGTTCAAGGCGGCCTACTTCAACAACGACGTCAAGGACTACATGTCCCGCACCAACTATCCCAACGTCTCGGTCAGAAACATCGACCGTGCCTTGTTTCGTGGCTTCGAAGCGTCGGTCGGATACGATGTCGGCTGGGGTTACATCGACATCGGCGGAACGATCTATGACAAGATCGAATTCTGCGCACAGGAGCGGACCGGCCTGAATTGCTTGCCGTCTGGCGTCGAAAACGGCTACGCCCAGCTGCATGTCCCTCCGCGCAAGAGTGCCACGCTGACGGGAGGCGTCCGCCTGCTGGAAGAATCCCTGGAGGCCGGCGCACGCCTGACCTTCATTGGCGATCGGGGCAGGATGGGCACCAACGAGACCGGCGGCTACACGACAGTCGTCAACTGGGAGAAATATGCACTGCTGGACATCTTCGCGAGCTACAAGGTGAACGAGAATGTCAGCATGGACTTCGCCATCGATAACGTGACGGACGTTTATTACATGGATGCCCTCACGCTCGGCCTCATGCCGTCTCCAGGGCGCACTTTCCGCTTCAACATGACGGCGAGGTTCTAGTCTAACACCAGCATCAAAGGGGCCTGGCCGCACGGCGCTTCTTAAGGCGCCGGCGGCCATCAGGCGCGTCAGCGGATCGTCGTATGCGCGTACTCGGCCTTGATGGTGACGAGAGGCTTGGCGCCCACCACGCTGGGTCGGGGGCTGTCGATCAGCGACGCCTTGGCGGTGACGGTGTAATCGACGGGCACGTCCTTGCCGAAGTCGAGATAGCTGTCGACCGAATGCGCCTTCACGTCGATCGTCTCGTCGGCGTTGAGCTTGTCATAAGTCAGATGCGCCCTGAGCGCCGCGCTGTCGATGGCGACGTTCGAGGCATGCCCATGCAGCGTCACATCGGCGGCCTTGCTCAATAGGCCGAGCTTTGCAAACTCACCCTCGAACCGCGCCATCACGGCCTGCTGGTTGACCTCGATCGACCCGCCCGGCGGAATGTTGGCGACGACCTCGGGCGAGCAATCGGAGAGATCGAACCATCTGGTGGAGGCAACCGCGATCGACAGCGTCGTCCCATCGATCACCATCCGGCTCTGGTCCTCGCAACCGCTGAAGAACCAGCTCGAATACCAGCGGCTGAACCACCCGTCGCGCCGCCCGCGCGTCTCGGCCCGATAGGGCTCGTCCGCATTGGCGCTGATCCGGATCGAGCTGGCGTCGCCTGTTATCACGATCGAGCGGATCGCCGAGACGTCGATCGTCTCTCCCGTCCGCCAGCCATCGGCATAGCTTGAAACCAGCGTGAACAAGAGCAGAGGTATGGTTATGATGATCATCATGGCAGTCTCCTTGCGTGACACCGCTCCCATCGAGCGGCTGACCCAAGGTCGCTGAGACCACAGGAAATCGAGACCTCGATCGCGATCCGGGTCGCCCGCGATTGCGATCGAGGTCATTGTCGTGCTCATATCGCTCTTCTGTTGCTGGATCCGCACCCATGATCTTCGTGCCGCTGCCCTTCGTCGTCACCCTGCTGCTCGCAATCCTGCTTGTCCGGATGGTCAGGCAGAGCGACGGCCTGGCGCCCGAGCGGCGACCCTTCCTGATCCTGATCGGGCTCTACGCGCTGCAATCGGTGCTTCTCGGCCTGCGCTGGGGATATGACATCATCGCCCTGATGCCCGGACAGGCGGTGCTTGCCGCCCTGATCGCCGCCTTCGCCTGGATCAGCTTCAGCAACCTCGCGCGCGACAACACCCTCTCATGGCTGCGCCTTGCGCCGCATCTCCTGCCCGCCGCGGTCGTCCTGGTGCTGATGATCTTCTGGCGCGGCCCTGTCGGCATTTTCATCACCGCCACCTTCACGGCCTATGGCGCGGCCCTCCTCTGGCTCGCCCGCCACGGCCCCGATGGCCTCGTCTCCTCAAGGCTCGACGGCGCGCTCTTGTCCTACCGCTCGCTGTTGATCACCGCAGCTGCTCTCCTTGCCTCCGCCACAGCGGATATCGTCATCAGCTTCGATTTCTATAGAACCGGCGGCGCTCACGCCGGCGCCGTGGTCGCGATCGGCAATGTGATCTCGCTGCTTGCGCTCGGCACCGCCGCCGCCGTCGCCAGCAGCAGCCAGTCCACCGAACCCACACCATCGCCCCAGCCGCCGGTCCCGTCGCCGACATCCGGCCCAACCGAGGAAGACGGCGCCATCGCCCGGTCGCTCGGTGAGCTCATGCAATCGCGCGAACTCTACCGCGACCCCGAGCTCAATCTCGGCCGCATCGCCCGCCGGATGAACCTGCCCGCCCGCCGCGTATCGATCGCGGTCAACCGCGTGCACGGGGCAAGCGTCTCGCAATATGTCAACGACTTCCGCATCCGCGCCGCCTGCCAGATGCTGGAAACGACCGATGAGCCGGTGACCCGACTGATGTTCGACTGCGGCTTCATCAGCAAGTCGAATTTCAACCGCGAATTCCTGCGCGTCGCCGCCACAAGCCCCACCGAATACCGCCGGCGTCACCAGACCCGGCCGGTCAGCCCAAAGCCCGTACCTGAACCGGAATTCCTGCCCGCGCCGCAAGAGCCGCTTTTCATGTCACCGTGACAAAGCAGCCGTTCACAACGCGAAAGCCGCGCCCTATTCATGATGGCATCATCATCCGAAAGAGCTCCCATGGTCAGCATTGAAATGATCGTCGCCGCCCGCGCCCGCCTGCGTGGACATGCCCGCCGCACCCCGCTTCTTTCCTCTCCGTTTCTCGATGAGATCGCCGGGCGCCGGCTGTTCATCAAGGCCGAATGCCTGCAGCACACCGGCTCCTTCAAGTTCCGCGGCGGCTGGTCGGCCGTCTCAGCGCTGGAGCCAGAGGTGCGCGCCCGCGGCGTCATCGCGTTTTCTTCCGGCAACCACGCGCAGGGCGTCGCCCTTGCCGCCAAGCTGCACGGCGTCCCCTCCGTCATCATCATGCCCTCCGACGCCCCGAAGCTGAAGATATCAAATACGCGCGCGCTCGGAGCCGAGGTCGTGCTCTACGACCGCGCCACCGAAGACCGCGACGCGATCGGCGCGCGCCTCTCCGAAGAACGCCGCCTGACCCTGATCAAGCCCTTCGACGAACCGCAGGTCATCGCCGGCCAGGGCACGACCGGGCTGGAGATCGCCGAACAGGCGGAAGAGGAAGGCGTGACTGCAGCAGAAGTGCTGGTCCCCTGCGGCGGTGGCGGCCTGACCTCGGGCATCGCGCTGGCGCTCGAAGCCCGCACGCCCGGCTTCCGCGTCCGCCCCTGCGAGCCCGAAGGCTTCGACGACACGACCCGCTCGCTGGCCTCGGGCGAGATCGAGCGCAACGCCACGCTATCAGGCTCGATCTGCGACGCCATCATCACCCCGCAGCCCGGCAACATCACCTTCCCGATCCTGAAACGCCTCGCCGGCCCCGGCCTCGTCGTCACCGACGAAGAGGCGCTGCGCGCCATGGCGCTGGCCTTCACCCGCCTGAAGATCGTCGTCGAACCCGGCGGCGCCGTGGCGCTGGCCGCAGCGCTGTTTCGTGGGGAGCAGTTGCAGGAGGATGCCGCGATCGTGGTGACCTCGGGTGGCAATGTGGATGACGAAATGTTTGGCCGGGCGTTGGCGTTGCGGGGGTAGGATCGCGAGGTCGCTGCTGCGGGATGTAGCTGCGAGACCGAGAGGTCGGCGGGTGCTGTAGCCGGCTCCATGACCGAGGTCTTGGCGGGCGTGTTACCCCCCTCTGCCCTGCCGGGCATCTCCCCCACAAGGGGGGAGATCGGCCAGTGGTGAAGTCTGCGCTAAACAGTCAAGGTTGGAGCGAGCGGGTGCGCCCAGCCAATCTCCCCACCTGTGGGGGAGATGCCCGGCAGGGCAGAGGGGGGTATCCCACCCGCTGAGCCAGCCATAGTGCGCTGACCAACTCCGTCACCCGCGTGACACCCCAACCGAACCGTCACCGCACCACCCGCACCCCACCAACAACCGGCCGCGCAACCTCGCCAAGCACATCCGAAACCGACTGCCGCACTAACCCCGCCAACCTCGCCACCGCCGGCGCACTCTCGGCCTCCGCCCGGTGCAGAACCAGCCCGAGCCCCTGCAATTCAGGCAGCGCCAATTCTTCCGCCATAAGCGGCCGCACCTTCGCGGGCAAGCCGACCGGCGTGCGCAGCGTCACACCGAGCCCCGCCGCGGTCGCCGCCCACAGGCCGCCGAGGCTGGGACTGACGAAGGCGAGGCGCCAGGAAATGCCCGCCGCATCCAGCGCCTTGGTCGCGGCGCTCCGCATCAGGCAGGGCGCCTCGAGTGCCGCGAGCGGCAGCGGTTCCCCGCTCGCGCGGTCCCACCCCGATGACACGGCGGCCGAGCCGATCCAGCGCATCGGCACCTCCCCGATCTGATCGCAATGCGGCGTCAGGGTCCCGTCGCTCCAGGCGAGCGCGAGGTCGAGCTTGCCCGATGTCACCCGCTCGATCAGCTCGACGTTGCGCACCACGCGCGCCTCGACCCGCACTTTCGGATGCGCCCGCGCGAAACGGCCGAGCACATCCGGCAGCAGCGTCTCGCCGAAATCCTCCTGCAGCCCAAGCCGCACCCAGCCCTCCAGCTCGACGCTGTGCACGGCCGCCGCCGCCTCGTCGTTCAGCTCCAGCAGCCGGCGGGCATAGCCGAGCATGGTCTCGCCGGCATCCGTCAGCGCCAGTCCGCGACCGGACTTGCGGAAGATCGGCGTGCCCGCCTGCTCCTCCAGCTTCTTCAGTTGCGCGCTCACAGCCGAGGTCGAGCGCCCGAGCCGGTCGGCGGCGCGCGCGAAATTGCCGAGCTCCATGCCGGTGACGAAGGTTCTGAGAACGTCGAGGTCGAAGATCGTCCGGCGCATCTGATAGTCCATTTTTTCAGGATCAATGATCCATTATATTCTGATTTTCTGCATTATCGTGCCGTGCGATCCTCTCCCTGTCAACATCTGGGAAAAGGAGGCAAACATGCCCTTCACACGTATCTCGCTTCTGAAAGGCAAGTCGCCGGATTATCTCGCGGCCCTCTCCGAGAGCCTGCACCGCGCCATGGTGGAAACCTTCAATGTGCCGCCGGCCGATCGCTTTCACATCATCCACCAGCACGATCGGAGCGAACTGATCTTCGACCGCAACTACCTCGCCGGCCCGCGCTCCGACGACTTCGTGCTGATCGCGATTACCGCCGGCAAGCCGCGCACGGCGGAGGCACGCGCCGCCTTCTTCAAGCGCGCGGTCGAACTGCTCGGCCAGTCGCCGGGCCTGCGGCCTGAGGATGTGATGATCGTCATCAACACCACGGCGCCGGACGAATGGTCCTTCGGCAATGACGGGCAGCAGATGCTGGAGCCCGGCTGGGAAATCCGCGCGATGGAGACCGCGCCATGATCGCCATGCAATACGGCTTCACCCTGCCCGCCGATTACGACATGGCGATCATCGACCGCCGCATCCACGACAAGGGCCCGATGACCGACGGTTTCTCCAAGCTCGGCTTCAAGGCCTACCTCACGGCACGTAAGGGCGAACTCGGCGCAACCGACAATCTCTACGCGCCCTTCTATCTCTGGCGGCATGCCGAAGGCGCGAGCGACTTCCTCTGCGGCCCCGGCTTCGAGGCCGTCAGCCAATCCTTCGGCCGGCCGCAGGTGGCGACTTGGATTGTCTGGCATGGCGATGTGGCGCCGGATGTGGCGAAGGCGCGCTTCGCGACACGCGAGATCTTGACGCTGGGTACGGACGTTTCGCTCGCATCGGTTCGGGAGAGCGAAACGGCGCGCGCCCGTGAGCGGTTGGACGAGCCCGGCATGCTCGCATCCGTCGCGGCGTTCGATCCCTCGGGTTGGACGATGGTGCGCTTTGCGCTGCACGCGGATGCGCCTGCTGTGTCACCGTCGACGCGGATCTATCGCGTCGGTCACGTGTCGCTGTCCTGACAGGTTATCGCGAGTTCTCGATAGGTGCAGAGGAATGCTGACCGAGAGGTCGGCGGGTGCATTACCCCCCTCTGCCCTGCCGGGCATCTCCCCCACAGGTGGGGAGATTGGCTGGGCTCGGCCGCTCGCTCCGACATCCACGTTTGGATGGGGAGCACGCCACGAGTCGATCTCCCCCCTTGTGGGGGAGATGTCCGGCAGGACAGAGGGGGGTATCCCACCCACCAAACCGGCAATGCAGCACAACCCAACAACCCGACAACGAAAAAACCCGCCACCTCCAGGAGGCAGCGGGCTCTCAACTCAATCAAACCAAATCCGGATCAAAACCCGCTCTGGCCGTCCGAACCGATATAGGCGATGCGCAGCATGTTCGTCGCACCGGGGGTGCCGAGCGGCACGCCGGCCGAGATGATGATGCGGTCGCCCGGCTTGCCGAAGCCTTCGTCGGCGACGATGCGGCAGGCGCGGTTAACCATGTCGTCGAGGTCGGTCGCGTCATGCGTGACCACACAGTGCAGACCCCAAACGATAGCGAGGCGGCGTGCGGTCTGGATGACAGGCGACAGCGCCAGGATCGGCACCTGCGGACGCTCGCGCGAGGCGCGCAGGCCCGTCGTGCCCGACGAGGTGTAGCAGACGATGGCCGACAGGCGCAGCGTTTCGGCAATCTGGCGAGCAGCCAGCGAAATCGCGTCGGCGCCGGTGGCTTCCGCCTGGGCGCGCTGGGCATAGATGATCCCAGGATAATGCGGCTCGCGCTCGATGGTGCTGGCGATCGACGCCATCGTCGAGACGGCTTCAACCGGATAATCGCCGGAGGCGGATTCGGCCGACAGCATGACGGCGTCGGCGCCTTCGAATACGGCGGTCGCAACGTCGGAGACTTCAGCGCGGGTCGGGACCGGCGCCGAGATCATCGATTCCAGCATCTGCGTGGCGACGACGACGGGCTTGCCCGAACGGCGGCAGGCGCGGATCAGCTGCTTCTGGATGCCGGGAACGGATTCGAGCGGCATTTCCACACCCAGATCGCCACGGGCAACCATCAGTGCGTCGGAGAGCTCGATGATCTCTTCGATCCGCTCGATCGCCTGCGGCTTTTCGATCTTCGCCATCAGGCCGACGCGGCCGCGGGCGATCTTGCGCACTTCGACCAGATCTTCCGGACGCTGCACGAAGGAGAGCGCGACCCAATCGACGTCGTCGGTTGCGAGAACCGCATCGAGGTCGGCGCGGTCCTTGTCGGTCAGGACGCCGGCGGTGAGGATCGTGTCGGGAAGGCTGACGCCCTTGCGGTCCGAGATCCGGGTGCCGGAGATGACCGTGGTGACGATGCTCTTGCCGTCGCACTTTTCAGCGCGCAGAGCGAGCTTGCCGTCGTCGATCAGCAGGCGGTCGCCCGGCTTCACGGCTTCGAGAATTTCCGGATGCGGCAGGAACACGCGGTTCTTGTCGCCGGGGGTGTCGTTGTTGTCGAGCGTGAACGTGTCGCCCGGCTTCAGGTCGACCTTGACGTCGGCGAACTTGCCGACGCGCAGCTTCGGGCCCTGAAGGTCGGCGAGAATGCCGATCGGGCGGCCGCTGCGCGCTTCGACGGCGCGGATGCGCTGGATCAGCGTGCGCATCGTGTCATGGCTCGCATGGCTCATGTTGATGCGGAAAACGTCGGCACCGGCCTGGTGCAGCTTCTCGATCATCGCTTCTTCGGACGAGGCGGGTCCGAGCGTTGCGAGGATTTTTACTTTGCGGTTACGCTTCATCAGTTCGGACTTTCCTGGGTGCCTGGGGTATCGGAAAGTTGAACCATCCAGCTGCCCTGGCGGCCCGTGTCATATTCCTTGAACCCCATCTTCTGATAGCCACGGGCGTAGCAATCATTGACGCCCGTGATCTTGAATTCGTTTTCCGCCACGCACATCTGCACGTCGCCCGTCCATCGTCCTCCGCGGGCGGCGTCTTCGGCGTAGAGGTAGTAATAGCGAGACTGAAGCTCTCCCTCGATCAGTGTCGCGCAGGTCGTTGCCGGGACCTGCCACCAGCCTTCCGTCATCCAGCCGTCCTTGGCCCGATATCCGATCGCCACGCCGACTAGATTCTGCGTACCGTTGCAGACGCGAAAATCAGCGCGCGCCACATCGGCAATGAAGAACGGCGAGAACGCCGCGAGAACAAAAAGAGCAAAACGGGCAAGCGGCCCGGAACGCGTAAGGAAACATGGCGCGGTCTGGATCAACACGACTTCCAATTGGCTCCCGGTTATTCGTTGTCGTGCCTTCTTGCGCTGCCTCCCGGCGAAAGTCAACGCAATGCTAATCGATTATATTTCTGACATCAAACAAGAGGCGCAGTCGCCGCCGCAAGGATCGCGCGGAGATTGCCAAGCCATAGCGAAGTGATCGATCACGGGGCGCGCTTGAACCCTTCCCCTGCCCGTGCGATCAGAGACACGCTTGCAAACAGTCAACGGCATTGTCCTCGATGAACGACTTCCAATCCTTCGAAATTCTAGGCGGACATCATGACAGGGGTATGGTGCTCCTGGGTGACCATGCGATGAACCGCCTGCCGGAACGCTATGGCAGCCTGGGCCTGCCCGAGAGCGCCTTTGCCCGGCATATCGCCTATGACATCGGCATCGAGGGGCTGACGCGGGCATTGTCTGAAAAGCTTGGCGTGCCCGCCGTGCTCGGCGGCTTTTCGCGCCTGCTGATCGACCCGAACCGCGGCGAGGACGACCCGACGCTCATCATGAAGATCTCCGACGGCGCCATCATTCCGGGCAATCACCCGATCACCCAGGAAGAGTGGAACGACCGCATCGCCAATTTCCACCGCCCCTATCACAATGCCGTCAGCGAGACGATTGCGAAGGTCGCCGCCGCCACCGGCAAGGCGCCGCTGGTGCTCTCGCTGCATTCCTTCACGCCCGCCTGGAAAAACGTGCCGCGCCCATGGCACGCCGCCGTGTTGTGGGACAGCGATCACCGCGCCGTCGCCCCGCTTCTTGACTTGCTGCGCGCCGATCCCGATCTGGTGATCGGCGACAACGAGCCCTATGATGGCGCGCTGAAGGGTGACACCATGTACCAGCATTGCATGGTCACGGGCATCCCGCACGCGTTGCTGGAGGTTCGCCAGGACCTGATCGGCGACGCCCCAGGAATTGCGGCTTGGGCCGACCGGCTGGTGCCGATCTTCGCGACCATGAACGCCGACCCGGCGCTGCATCAATACCAGGTGCACGCCTCGCGCACCGGCCCATACTGAAAAGAGGAGAGCGACATGACCACGCTCAACAAGGAACAACAGACCGAATTCGAGGCAGCCGCATTCCGTCGTCTCGTCGCGCACCTACGCGAACGCACTGACGTGCAGAACATCGACATGATGAATCTGGCCGGCTTCTGCCGCAACTGCCTGTCGAACTGGTACAAGGACGCGGCCGATGCCGATGGCGTCGAATTGACGAAGGACGAGGCCCGCGAGATCGTCTACGGCATGCCCTTCGACGAATGGAAAAGCCGCTACCAGACCGAAGCGACGCCCCAACAAAAAGCCGCATTCGAAAGCAACAACCCGCACAAATGAGCCCCGGCTCTGTCGAATAGGCTTGACCCCGGCTGATCTTCACGGCAGTCAACGCCATCCGAATTTTTATCCCCCTAGCAGGAGAACACGATGTCTGATGCCCACGGCGTTGCCCGCGACCAGCTTCGCGCTTTCATCGAGCGCATTGAACGGTTGGAAGAAGAAAAGAAGACGATCGCCGACGATATCAAGGACGTCTACGGCGAAGCCAAGGGAACCGGCTTCGACACCAAGATCCTGAAGAAGGTGATCGCGCTGCGCAAGAAGGACGAGCAGGAGCGTCTCGAGGAAGAAGCGATCCTCGACACCTACCTCGCCGCCCTCGGCATGATCGAAGGCCCGGCGGAAGCCTGATTTCGATTGCTATCGAACCAAACAAGAAAGCCGCCGGGTCGCCCCGGCGGCTTTCTTTTTGTCTCTCTGCTCGGCAATCAGCCGAGCTGCGTGACTCAGCCGAGCTGCGTGACGTAGCGAACGTCGAGATAGGCGTTGATCGCTTCCGAGCCGCCTTCCGTGCCGTAGCCCGAATCCTTGATGCCGCCGAACGGCACTTCCGGCAGGGCGAGACCATTGTGGTTGATCGACAGCATGCCGGCTTCAACGCGGCGGCCAAGCGCCTGCGCGGTGGCGCTGGAGCTGGTGAAGGCGAAGGACGCCAGGCCGAACGGCAGGCGGTTTGCTTCGGTGATCGCATCGTCGAGCGTCGAGAAACGGTTGATGATGGCGAGCGGACCGAAGGGCTCCTCGTTCATCACGCGCGCCGAAAGCGGCACATTGGCGAGCACCGTCGGCTCGAAGAAGTTGCCGGTGTTGCCGATGCGGCGGCCGCCGGTCTTCAGTTCAGCGCCCTTCGACACGGCATCGTTGATCAGCTCTTCGAGAGCCGGGATGCGGCGCTCGTTGGCGAGCGGGCCCATCTCGACGCCTGCGTCCAGACCGTTGCCGACCTTGACCGCCTGCGCGGCCTTCACGAAGCCATCCGTGAACTGGTCCATCACACCTTCCTGCACCAGGAAGCGCGTCGGCGCGACGCAGACCTGGCCGGCATTGCGGAACTTCGAGCCGGCCATGATCGATACGGCCTGATCGACATTGGCATCATCGAACACCATGACCGGGGCGTGACCGCCAAGCTCCATGGTCGCCCGCTTCATGTGCAGACCGGCCAGCGCCGCCAGCTGCTTGCCGACAGGCGTCGAGCCCGTGAACGAGATCTTGCGGATGACGGGGTGCGAGATCAGATATTCGGAGATCTCGGCCGGAATGCCGTAAACGAGGTTGACGACGCCATTTGGAATGCCGGCATCGGCGAAGACGCGGATGAGTTCGGCCGGCGATGCCGGGGTCTCCTCGGGCGCCTTGACGATGATCGAGCAGCCGGCGGCGATAGCAGCCGAAAGCTTGCGCACAACCTGGTTGATCGGGAAGTTCCAGGGCGTAAACGCCGCGACCGGGCCGACCGGCGACTTGATCGCCAGCTGCGTAACATTCGGCGCGCGCGACGGAATGACCTGACCATAGGTGCGGCGCGCCTCTTCGGCGAACCAATCGATCACGTCGGCGGCGCCGGCGATTTCCACGAGCGACTGCGCCAGCGGCTTGCCCTGCTCGCGCGTCATCATCCAGGCGATGGTTTCCTTGCGCTCACGCAGCAGGTCGGCGGCGCGGCGCATCATCTTCGAGCGGTCGAAGGGCGAGGTGTCGCGCCAGACCCGGAAGCCCTTGTCGGCTGCGGCGAGTGCTGCGTCGAGATCTTCGCGGGAGGCATGCGGAATGGTGCCGATGGTCTCACCCGTGGCCGGGTCGGTGACGGGCAGCGTCTTGCCGGAGGCGGCATTCTTCCATTCGCCGTCGATGAACAGCTTCACATCGGGATAGGTCTGCATGATTATTCCTTGTCGTCTTCATCAATCAATTCGTCGGACAGCGAACGGCGGGCCGGGGGCACGCTCCGCACATGCCTCATATAGGCCGAACGGATGCTGTTTCTCAGAGCATGCGACGTTATAAACCGAAATGGGCCTGTGTCTCCCCCCAATCGGTCATGCCACTTATGCCAAAAGCTCTACGCCAAAAGCTCTACGATTGCAGGACTTTGATCGCCCCGCCGATTGCGGTAGTGATCGGGGTGTCGCAGGAGGATTGGAATGGATGAGGTCGGCTGCATCATCGCCGGTGCCGGCGTAATCGGGCTGGCGATCGCGCGCGAAGCGGCGATGCGCGGCCTGGAGACGCTCGTCATCGAGGCCAACCCGATGATCGGCATGGAGACCAGCTCGCGCAATTCCGAAGTCATCCACGCCGGCATTTATTACCCACCGGGATCGCTGAAGGCGCGGCTCTGCATCGAAGGCCGCGGTCGGCTCTATCGCTACGCCGAAGACAGGCACATCCCCCACGCCCGCTGCGGCAAGTTCATCGTCGCGACGAGCCCGGCGCAGGTCGAGAAACTGGAAGCCATCCGCATCAAGGCGGTCGAATGCGGCGTTGACGATCTCGTGCTGATCTCCGGCGAGGAGGCGATGGCGCGCGAACCGGCGCTGAACTGCGTCGCCGCCCTCGTCTCGCCCTCGACCGGCATCATTGACAGCCACGCACTGATGCTCTCCTTGCGCGGGGATGCCGAGGAGGACGGCGCCTTCATCGCCCTCAACACCGAGATCATATCGGGCGAGGCCGCCGACAACCACTTCGTGCTGCGCACCCGCGACAAGACGAGCGGCGAGGAATACGACGTATCATCGCGCCATTTCATCAACGCCGCCGGCCTGCACGCCAACGATCTCGCCCGCCTCCTCTCGGGCTTCGACCACGCCACGGTGCCAAAGCTCTACCTCGCCAAGGGCAACTACTTCGCCGCCCCGACGCGCAACGTCTTCTCGCGGCTGATCTACCCGGTGCCGGAAGATGGCGGTCTCGGCGTGCACCTGACCATGGACCTTGGTGGTTCCATCCGCTTCGGCCCCGATGTCGAGTGGATCGACGCGATCGACTACGAGGTCGATCCGGCGCGCTGCGAGCGGTTCTACGACGAGATCCGCCGCTACTGGCCTGGCCTGCCCGACAACTGCCTGCAGCCCGCCTATAGCGGCATCCGTCCCAAACTCTCCGGTCCCGGCCAGCCCGCCGCCGATTTCGCCATTCACGGCCCGTCCGTCCACGGCGTTAGCGGCATGGTGCATCTCTATGGCATCGAGAGCCCGGGGCTCACCTCCTCGCTTGCGCTCGCCGAACACGTCATGTCCGAGATCGTCGGCTGAAAGGTGGCGCAGAATGCCGTCTCCAACCTTCGGATAGTGGTTTCACCACGCAATTCGCGGTAGATTGCAAAGTCAGAGGAGCAACTTGCGGAGCGCATTTCGTGAAAACGATTACCGACAAGGAACTGGCCGAGCGCCTGCGCCAGGCGCTCACGATTCTCGACAACAGCATGCCCTCAAGCAAACGCGCGCTCAACATCTACGAGATGGTGATCCGGGTGCTCGATACCGGCGCGCGGGTGCTCGAGGACGAACAATTTCGCACGACCGCCAACGACAATCCCGGCAAGCCCTGAACCGGGCGTGACGCCCTATCCCTTGATCCGCGCCAGCACGCGATCGAGCGCCGCGATCAGCGCGCTGCTGCCGCCCTTGTGGTCGAAGTCCTCGAACACCTGCTCGTTCAAGCCGCCCTTGGTGGAGAACTCCTCCTTGAGTTCGTCAAGCGGCGTCTCGCCATGCTTGACCGCCTGCTGTGCGAGGCTGAGGAACAGCGGCGCCAGATAGGCCCGCGCCTTGTCCGCAGGCATCCCCTGATCGGCGAGCCAGCCAGTGGTGCGATCGAGAATGCCAAAATAGGTGGCCATCAGTGAGCTCGCGGCCGCAAGCAGATCATACTCCGCGCGCGTCTCGCAGGCGACGGCACTGCCCAGCGCCGAGAAGATAGCGGCGACCGTGTCATTCCCAGGATAGATCGCCGTCACCCCGGCGCGCTCGGCAACGAAGGGCAGCGGAATGGCCTGGGTGATTTCGACAGGCGCATCGATCCAGTCCTCGAGCTTCGCCCGGTCGGTCGCGGCTATAACGCTGACGACGCTCTGCCCGGCACGGAACCGCAAGCCTCTGGTCACCTCTTCTGATATCTGCGGCCTGATCGCCAGGAACAGGATGTCGGCGGCATCGACCACGGCCTGGTTATCGGCGCCGATCTCGACAAGCGGCGACGATGCCGCCAGACGGGCGGCGATCTCACCATTGCGCGGCGAGACGGTGATCTTCGACAGGTCGAGCGACGAGCCAAGCATCCCCTTGACCATGGCCTCGGTGATCGTCCCCGTGCCCACGAACCCAATCTTCATCACCGCTCTCCGTTAATTGCCGCGCATCCCGCGCCACCAACAAAAAACCGCCGGATCGCTCCGACGGTTCTGATTGTCTGATCTGGAAGACGGCTTAGTTCGATTCGAACTTGCGCACTTCCATGAAGTTGACCGCCGTGCCGCTGAAGCGGCCCGTGTCGATCGACGCCGTCTTGGTGAAGCCCTCGGCGTAAACCGCCTTCGGCTGTGCGCGCAGCGTCTGGCTGACGAAACGCGGCGCCTTGACCGGCTTGGTCACCATTTCCATGCGCGCATTGCTGAGCGCCCACTGCGAGATGATCTTCTGCGTCAGCTTCGGCTCGGTGGTAACGGTCGCGCGGCTGGCGTCGGCCTCTGCGGCTTCATGCTTGGTCGGGCGGCCACCCTTGGTGGGCAGGCCCTGAGCAGCACTCGGCTCGATCGCCGGCTTCGGCGCATCGAAGGCATCGCCGAAGCTTGCCGACTTGGTCATAGGCGCAAGCGCTGCCAGCTGCACCGGTGGCTTTTCGGCCGGAACCTTTTGCGGCATCGCTGCGTTTATAGCCTGTTCGACGCTCGATACCGGCGGCTGGTTGGCTGCAAGCTGGCCGTGATTGGCAGTGTTCTGCTGGTTGAGAGCATCGGCAACGGCTGGAGAAAGCGTACCCTGCTGATCTGCCTCATCGACACCGGCTTCCGGATCGGCATTCGCCGCCGCCAGAAGCTTTTCTGCCAGAGCCGGACGCTCAGCCGGCGTCGGCACGGCCGCGAGATTCCCCGTCATCGCGGCAGCCGGATCGGCTGAAGCGACTTCCGCGTCTCCCGGAGAACGACGTGCACCGAGGAGCGAAGGCACCGGAACGCTATACGCGCTGAGATCCGCATAGCCCTGCTGACCCTGATCGGTCACAGCGGCAAGAGCATCCTGCGCGGCATTACCCGATTGCGGAGCGACAAGGGCGCTGGCCACTTCGCTGCCGCCAGGCTGATTTGCTAACGCCGGCCGCACCTGCGGGATCGGCGCGTTGACGCTTGCGACTTCAGTCTGCTGCGAAGCTTCTGCCTGAGCCGGGGCACCCTGGCTCGGATCAGCTGCGTTCGGCATATCGGCGGCCTTCGGCGGCGTTGCCTTGGCAACGGCGACTGCTGGCGTGCTGTCGTCGGAATTATCCTCTTCCTCATCCGCGCCACCGCCAAACAAGGCTGCAAACAAGGTCTTCGGCTTCTTGCGCTCTTCGCTGGCGGAGCCGGTATAGGCACCGGAGCTTGCCATCTGCACCGAGCTGTCGCTCACGCGACGCTTGTAATCGGCGACCGCCTGCTCATAACCCGGCAGCGGCTTGCCGTCGGCCGGGATGTGCATCGTGTTACCGTTCGGGAAGAGACGGACGAGTTCGTCGCGGTTCATACGCGGCCATGCGCGAACGCCGCCGACATCCATGTGCACGAACGGCGAACCGGATTTCGGATAGAAACCAACGCCGCCGACCTGCATTTTCATGCCGATCGCGCGCAAAGTCGCCAGTTTCACATCAGGAATGAAGAAGTCCATCGCCTTGCCGAGCATGTGCTGGCTCTTCTCGGCGACACCGGAATTGCGCGAGCGGTTCTTCAGCATGGCGTTGGTGCCCGGCGAACGGAAACCGCAGACGACGTTGATGTAATCCTTGGAACCGCTCTGGCGGTAGACTTCCCAGATCAGGTCGAACAGGCGCGGGTCCATCTTCGTCGGCTGGTTCTTGCGCCAGTCGCGAAGGAAGCGGTTCAGCTGCTCGAGACCCTTGGGGTCGAACCTGCCGTTGCGCTTATAGGTGATGACAGCCTTTTCACCCGTGTGAATGAAGTAAAGCTTGAGACTACGCGTTTCGCCCGCCGCTTGCGACGGCGTACTGGAGCCGACGAGCACCGGGGACGAAACTGCAACTGCGAGAAGGGCGGCCATAGCCGTCCTTGTCACCTTTCCGCAAAGGTCTGCGCACCTGTTGCGCCATGTCGGGCGCGAAGGCTTCGTATTCCAATTCAGATCCGGCAAACTCAATCCCCGTCAGACAGCCGATGGTCCCTCAATCTGACCCTTGACTGTGAAATGCGGTCACACGATGGCAAAAATGCCACACATGATCAACCTTTTCTTTACATAGTGAACAGGCCACTAACAAGTGGTTTATGATTGGTAACAAAAGATGATTGCCGGAATCTTAACTGGAACACCCTATGCAGCGTCCTTTTGCGGGTTATCCGGGTCGATCCCGTAGTCTTTCAACTTTCTGTAAAGCGTCGAGCGCCCGATACCCAGTTTGCGTGCAACCTGGCTCATCTGACCACGATAGAACTTGAGCGCGAATCGGATCAGCTCTTCTTCGACATCGGCAAGCTTGCGCACGTCACCGGACGGATTGGTGCTCGAAATCGCGTTGTCGGGTGCGTCGTTGATCCGCGCCGCGACATTGTCGGCCACCGTCTGCGAGACACCGAACTCCGCAGCAGCGATCTCGCCGAGGCGAACATTGCTGCTGTTATCGGCAACCAGCGCCAGGTGATCGACCACGTCGTATTCCGGAAGCTGCGCCGCGATCTGCGGGAAGTCTGCTTCCGTGAGCTCCGGACCGTCGGCCAGAACCACGGCACGGAAGATCGCGTTCTCCAGCTGGCGGATATTGCCCGGCCAGTCGTATGCGGTGAGCAGGGCCAGCGCGCCGGCATTGACCGTCATCCGGTTGCCATTCTTCTGCTCGCTCGAGAAGCGTTCCGTGAACACCCGCACCAGATGCGGAATGTCTTCCTTGCGCTTGCGCAGCGCCGGGATGGTGATGGGGAACACGTTGAGGCGGTAGTAGAGATCCTCGCGGAAGTGGCCGTTCTTGACCTCTTCGATCAGATCCTTGTTGGTCGCCGAGATCAGGCGGACGTTGACCTTGTGCGCGGTGCGAGCGCCGACGGTCTCGATCTCGCCCTGCTGCACGGCGCGCAACAGCTTCACCTGCACGTCGAGCGGCAGGTCGCCGATCTCGTCGAGGAAGATGGTGCCGCCATCGGCTTCCATGAACTTGCCGACATGCCGCTCGGTGGCTCCGGTAAAGGCACCCTTCTCATGGCCGAAGAGAATGCTCTCGACAAGATTGTGCGGAATGGCGCCACAGTTGACGGTGACGAAGGGCTTGCCGGAGCGGTCGCTGCCGGACTGGATGGCGCGGGCCACCAGCTCCTTGCCGACGCCGGATTCACCTTCGAGCACGACGGGAATGTTGGATTGCGCGGCGCGCTGGGCGAGATCCAGCACGCGGATCATCGCCGGGCTTGCCGACACGATATCGTCGAAGCCGACGGCACCGGAGCGCGAACGCCGCCCGGCACGTGCCTTGACCTCGCGTTGATCTAGCTTCAGCGCATTGGCGATCGAATTGGAAATCCGCTCCGGCGAGACGGGCTTGACGACGAAATCGAAGGCGCCGGCGCGCATCGCCTGCACCACCGTCTCGATCCCACCCTGCCCGGTCTGGACGATCACGGGAATTTGCGTACCGAAGGCATGGATCGCCTCGAGAAATTCGAGGCCTGTCATCTCCGGCATCATCAGGTCGAGAACGATGACGTTGTAGAGGCCACCGGCCCTCTTCACCATCTCAAGACCGATCCGGCCATTCTCTGCCTGGTGGACGACGTGTCCGTGACGCTCGATGGCGTTCTTCAGCAGTCTGCGCTGTACTGGATCGTCTTCGACGACAAGTATCTGCGCTGCACCCTTGTGCTCGTTGTAACCGGTCATTGCTGCCTCACTTCATGCGAAACCTTGAATGGTAATGTCGCAGAAAGGCTTGAACATCCAGTTTTGAGAAATAATCGCATTTTAACGTTTGTGACGAAGGCGGATTCGCCTCGAAACGACGCTCCCGCGCGACGAAAAGCCCCTTGATGCCAAGGCTTTGGGCGCTTAGACAGTCAGACCTGTCGTAAAATAGGAAGAGGATCCCGCTTATGAAAAACCCGCTCTTCGGCGCCGAATACAACTTTTCGGTAAGCAATGCCGGTTCCGCGAAGGCGATCGAACTCGGCGACCTCCCGACCTGGAAGCTTCAGGACCTCTATCCTTCCGCCACCTCCGACGCCTTCAAGGCCGACATGGCGAAGGCCGAAAAGGACTCTCTTGCCTTCGAAGCCAAGTGGAAGGGCAAGCTCTCGGACGCCGCGACCAAGAAGGGCGCAGACGGCATCGGCCAGGCGCTGAAGGAATATGAAGCGCTCGACGACATCATCGGCCGCCTCGGCTCTTTTGCCGGCCTCACCTATTTCTCCGACACGTCGAGCCCGGCCAACGGCAAGCTTTACGGCGACGTGCAGGCAAAGATCACCGATTTCTCCGGCCATCTGCTGTTCTTCACGCTCGAGCTCAACCGCATCGACGACGCCGTGATCGACACCTGCATGGCAAACGACCCCGATGCCGGTCACTATCGCCCCTGGCTGGTCGACCTGCGCAAGGACAAGCCCTACCAGCTTGACGACAAGCTGGAGCAGCTCTTCCTCGAGAAGTCGATGACCTCGGCCGCCGCCTTCAATCGCCTGTTCGACGAGACCATGGCCGAGCTGCGTTTCGAGGTGGATGGCGAGATGCTGTCGATCGAAGTGACGCTGAACATGCTGCAGGACCGCGCCCCCGAGGTGCGCCGAAAGGGCGCCATGGCGCTCGCCAAAACCTTCAAAGACAATCTGCGCATCTTCACGCTGATCACCAACACGCTCGCCAAGGACAAGGACATTTCCGACCGCTGGCGCGGCTTCGAGGACATCGCCGATTCAAGACACCTCGCCAACCGCGTCGAACGCGAAGTGGTCGATGCGCTGGCCGCCGCCGTTCGCGACGCCTATCCGCGCCTGTCGCACCGCTATTATACGATGAAGGCAAAGTGGCTTGGAATGGATCAGATGGAGTTCTGGGACCGCAACGCGCCGCTACCGGAAACCTCCAACGCCGTCATCTCCTGGACCGAGGCCAAGGACACCGTTCTCTCGGCCTACGGCAATTTCGCCCCCGAGATGGCCGCGATCGCCAAGCGCTTCTTCGACGAGGAATGGATCGACGCGCCGGTCCGCCCCGGCAAAGCGCCGGGCGCCTTCGCGCACCCGACCGTTCCCTCCGCCCATCCCTACGTGCTCGTCAACTATCTCGGCAAGCCGCGCGACGTGATGACGCTCGCCCATGAACTCGGCCACGGCGTGCACCAGGTGCTGGCCGGCGGCCAGGGCGCCCTGATGTGCCAGACGCCGCTGACGCTTGCCGAAACCGCCTCCGTCTTCGGCGAAATGCTGACCTTCCGCGCCCTTCTCGACAAGACCAAGGACAAGCGCGAACGCAAGGCGATGCTCGCCCAGAAGGTCGAGGACATGATCAACACGGTCGTGCGCCAAATCGCCTTCTACGAATTCGAGCGCAAGGTTCACACCGCCCGCAAGGAAGGCGAGTTGACGGCCGAGCAGATCGGCGAATTGTGGCTGTCCGTCCAGGCCGAAAGCCTCGGCCCGGCGATCAAGATCTCCGAGGGCTATGAGACCTACTGGACCTACATCCCCCACTTCATCCACTCGCCCTTCTACGTCTACGCCTACGCCTTCGGCGACTGCCTGGTAAACTCGCTCTACGCCGTCTACCAGAAGGCCGATCAGGGTTTCCAGGACAAGTATTTCGAGCTCCTGAAGGCGGGAGGCACCAAGCACCACTCCGAACTCCTCAAGCCCTTCGGCCTCGACGCCACCGATCCGTCGTTCTGGAGCAAGGGTTTGTCGATGATCGAGGGGCTGATCGACGAGTTGGAAGCGCTAGATAAGAGCTGAGGTGGAAGGAAGCGCCAGTAGCGCGCTTTTCACACCACGGAACCAAGAGTTGGGGCGTTACGCCGCCACAGGTCTCTTCTCCCCGACGGGGAGAAGTGCCGGAGCGTAGCGAGGCGATGAGGGGGGGCGGAGCGCAAGCGACGCCTTGAGCGAATGCGAAAGGCAATTGCGCCCCGTGGCCCCCTCATCCGCCTGCCGGCACCTTCTCCCCGTCGGGGAGAAGGGAGGTCGTCGCGCCGCCCCGCTTTATAAACAGGACCCAGCATGAACGGGCGCGCCCCCCACATCCTCTTCCGCGACGACACATCCGGCCAGGTCATGCTCTTCGCCGACCCGGCCGAGATCATCGTCGCCCACACCCGCGCCGAGGTGTTTACCGGCCTCGCCCGCATGGAGGAGGCCAGAAAGGCGGGCAAGTGGCTCGCCGGCTACATCGCCTACGAAGCCGGCCACCTCTTCGAGGACAAGCTCGCCGGCTTCGCCATCGAAAACCGCAAGACCCCGCTGCTGTGCTTCGGCGTCTTCGACCACCCACAACCGGACGGCCACCCGCTCGCCCAGCCCACGCAGCGCCTCGAAAACGAAGAGTTCCTGACGGCGCCGAAAGCCGCATGGGACTTCTCCACCTACAAGAACCGCTTCGACCGCCTGCACCACCACCTCATGCAGGGCGATTGCTACCAGGCGAACCTCACCATGCCGATTACGGCCCGCTGGTCCGGCGATGTCAGTGCCGCCTTCTGGTCGTTAATCGAACGACAGCCCGTGAAATACGGCGCGCTGGTCGATCTCGGCGGCCCGGTCATCCTCTCGCGCTCGCCCGAGCTCTTCTTCCGCACCGACGAGGAAGGCTGGATCGAGACGCATCCGATGAAGGGCACAGCAAGGCGCGGCGGCACCCCCGCCGAGGACGAGGCGATCAAGCAAGCCATGCTCGCCGACATCAAGACGCAGGCCGAAAACCGGATGATCGTCGACCTCCTGCGCAACGATATCTCCCGCGTCACGGAAGTCGGCACGCTCGACGTCCCAAAACTCTTCGACATCGAGACCTACCCGACAGTGCACCAGATGGTGAGCCACGTGCAGGCAAAGCTCCTGCCCAACCTCGAAATCCGCGACATCCTCGCCGCCCTCTTCCCCTGCGGCTCGATAACCGGCGCACCGAAGATCAGCGCCATGACCATCCTGCACGAGCTGGAAGACGGCCCGCGCGACGTCTATTGCGGCGCCATCGGCATGATCGCGCCATCAGGCGCCATGCGCTTTTCCGTCGCCATCCGCACGCTCACGCTCTTCGACGACGGCCGCGCCGTCTTCAATGTCGGCGGCGGCATCGTCATCGATTCCACCGCTGAAGCCGAATACGAGGAGTGCCTCCTGAAGGCCCGCTTCGCCATCGGCGACCAGCCGATCGCGGGAACCGGGAGCGTCTGACCGTGGCCGACTTCTCGCTGATCGAAACCCTGCGCTACGAGCCCGACACAGGCTTCATCCGCCTGCGCCTGCATCTCGCCCGCCTAACCCGCTCCGCCCGCCGCATTGGCTTCCCGCAGCCGGTGGGCGCGCTCGAAAAGCTGGAGCAAGCCGTCGCCGGCGCCACCACACCCCAGCGCGTCCGGCTGACCTTCGACGAGAGCACGAATATCGACGTCACAGCAGCCCCCTTCACGCCGCTCGCGCCCGACACCACCTGGACCATCCGCATCGCCGACCAGCGGCTCGCTTCCTCTGACAAGTTGCTGCGCATCAAGACCACGCGCCGCGCAGTCTACGAGAAAGCCAGAGCCGAATACGCCCCTCATGAAGCCGACGAGGTGCTGATGCTGAACGAGCGCGACGAGGCCTGCGAGGGCACGATCACCTCGATCTTCCTCGACGATGGCTCGGGCATGCTGCGCACGCCGCCGATCTCCTGCGGCCTGCTGGCAGGCGTATTGCGCACCGAACTCATCTGCCAGCGCAAGGCCCGCGTCGGCCGCATCACGCGCGATGACCTGAAGACCGGAAAACTCTACGTCGGTAATTCGCTGCGCGGGCTCATACCAGCAAGGCTCATTGACTAGGCAACGATCCGCAACCGATCCCGCCCGCCCTGCTTGGCATGATAGAGCGCCTCGTCGGCGCGCGCATAAAGCTCTCGCGCCGTATCGCCGGGGTGCAGTTCCGCGAGCCCGGCCGAGCAGGTGTAGGAGAAACTCGGCGCATTCTGGATCGGCCGGGCGCCGCGCACCGTGGTCAATATCCGCTCGATGATCAGCTCGCCCTGCGCCAAAGTCGTGTCCGGCAGGATCAGCATGAACTCCTCGCCGCCGATCCGCCCAAAGCTGTCGCGCCGGCGCACGAGGGGATGCACCCGGCGGGCGAAATCGACCAGTACGTCGTCACCCGTCTGATGCCCGTAGAGATCGTTGATGCGCTTGAAGAAATCGAGGTCGATGATGCAGATGCAGCCACCCACCGGTCTCGGCGCGGCATGCCCGTTGGCAAGACTGTCGAGCGCCGCCATCATGAAGCGGCGGTTGGAGACGCTGGTAAGCTCATCGGTCTGCGATGCCTTCAGCGCGAAGTCGCGATCCTGCCTGACATCTCGCTCGCTGGCCTTCAGATGCGTGATGTCGCTGGCGATGCAGAGCATCCAGCCGTCCTTCTGAACGGTCTCCGTCATCCACAGCCAGCGCCCGTCGACCACATCCGTCTCGAAGGCGCGAAACGGCAGCTTGCCGCGCCGCGATTGCGCCGAGACCAGCCATGTCTCGAAGTCGGATGTCCGGATGATCGTGCCCTTGCCGCTGCGCGTATTGCGCCGCATCAGGTCGGCCCATAGCGGGCACTCCTCGGGGTCCAAGGCAAAGGTCGTGCGAAAGGCCGGGTTTGCATAGCGCAGACGATCGTCCTGATCATAAAGCGCGATCAGGACGGAACTGTCCTCCTGCAATTCCGCAAGCCGCTCCGATATCTGGTTCATCCGATGGTTCCGGGGCGTGGATATAAGATGATTCGCAGTTTGAAGCAGAAATCTGAAAAGAAGATGGATGGTTTCGGCGCAATTGCACTATTCAGGTGTTTCGGAATGCGACGCCTTGGTTCACGAAGGCGATAGTCGCGCCGGAGATTTTGGAAAAGGTAAGGCGATGAACAGCGAACTGCGCGACCATATCCGCTTGCTTGAGGAGAGGTTGTTCGACCAGACGGTCCGCAACACGCGCAGCCTGCTTGAGACCCTGCTCTCACCGGATTTCCGCGAGATCGGCAGCTCCGGTCGCATCTATCTTTACGAGGAAATCATCACCGCCCTAGCGAAAGAGCCCAGCGATGGCACGACGCGCCAGCTGACCGATTTCGAAATTCAAACACTGGCATCCGACGTGGTTCTCGCCACCTATCGCTCGGAGCGCATGGTGCAGGGCGAGCTACCCGTCCGGGCGCTCCGCAGCTCCATCTGGCGCCGCGACGTCCACGGCGCGTGGCGGATGGTCTTCCATCAGGGCACGCCGGAGCGCTAGCCTTTGGGCTTTCGATCGCCGCTTGATCGAGGCGCTTTCCAGATATCGACCTCTGGCGGCGGAAGTTCGTTCTCGGTTCCCCAGGACGACAACCAGGCACACATCGCCTCGTTGGAAATGAACTCACCGCGATCGGCGGCCAGTATTGCGGCGTCGATAGACGCCGCCAGTTCGTCGTCATCAGCCATCGCCCGGCCTCTCGTCAGCTATTGCCAGCAGGCTAGCAAATCGGCACTTTGCTGACAATGACGCCACCGACCTACACGCCCTATGACGGCTCGGCCAAGCCTTTCACCATCGGCCTGATGCCGCTCGATCCCGACTGCTGGATCGAGCCGGATGCCGATTGGGCTCGCTATGTCGGCGAAAAGCGTGCGCTGGTCGAAATCCGTCGCGACGACGTCTTCGTGGCCGAAGCCGACACATCGGACGCACAGCGGGAAGCGCTCGACCTGCTGCGTCAGCATCTGCGCGAACGCCACCCCAACCTCTGTCCTGACGTGCCAGACACTGACAGCGATCTCCCGCCGCTGCTCCGCGCCGGCCTGATGATCCAGGACGATCTCGTCATCATGCGCCGCAAGCAGGATGGCTGGCATCTCGTGGCCGGTTTCGTCGCCTTCCCCTCCTCGTGGTCGCTACGGGAAAAATTCGGCCGGCCGATGCATGCGATCCATGCGGATGTGCCGGGCTTTGGCGAGGGCACGCGCAACGCCACCCTCATCCACCGCATCTTCGACAATCTGCAGGTCTCCCAACCGGTCGAGCGGCTGAACTGGTCGGTCAACACCTCGAACGCCCTCTTCCTGCCGCTCTCCAAGCACCGCCGCCCGCCGCAGGCCGAGCCGTTCACGCTGGCCGATCGCTTCGCCCGCGTCGAGCGCCAGACGCTGCGCAAGCTCCCTCGGTCGGGCGATATCCTCTTCACGATCCGCGTCTACGTCGATCCGATCTCCGCTATTGCCCATCACCCGCAGGCGCAAAGCCTGGCACTAAGCTTCGCAGCCCAGCTCGAAAGCCTCGACGAGCACCAGGCGGCGTACAAGGGACTGAGCCTGCATAAGCGCGAACTGGCGGCGAAATTGCACGCGTTTGCAAGCGATGACCGCTTCACCTGATATTTACATTCCCGGCCGGAACGCTCTTTATTGTGACGTGATTTTGTGATTAGAGCCGGTCACCTAGCGGTATTTGAACGATTTCAAATGAATTCTTAGAGGCCTCTCGCCTTCGTCGCCTTCCACAGGAGAAAAGAATGACGGAACAGAACCACCCGGTATATGCCGAAATTACCGGCCCGATCGTCATGATCGGCTTTGGCTCCATCGGCCGCGGCACGCTGCCCCTGATCGAGCGCCACTTCAAGTTCGACAAGAGCCGGATGGTCGTCATCGACCCGCGTGAAGAGCCCTCCGACATGGAGATCCTCAAGCAGCACGGCGTCCGTCACATCAAGGAATATGTGACGAAGGACAACTACAAAGAGCTCCTGAAGCCGCTTCTGACCGAAGGCGAAGGCCAGGGCTTCTGCGTCAACCTCTCTGTTGATACCGGCTCGCTCGACCTGATGAAGCTCTGCCGCAAGCTCGACGTTCTCTACATCGACACCGTCGTCGAGCCGTGGCTCGGCTTCTACTTCGACAAGTCCATGAAGAACGCCGACCGCACCAACTATGCGCTGCGCGAAACCGTTCGCAAGGAAAAGGCCAAGAACCCTGGTGGCGCCACCGCCGTTTCCACCTGCGGCGCAAACCCGGGCATGGTTTCCTGGTTCGTCAAGCAGGCGCTGGTCAACCTCGCAAACGACACCGGTCTCAAGTTCGACGAGCCGGATCAGCATGACCGCGAAGGCTGGGCCAAGCTGATGAAGAAGCTCGGCGTCAAGGGCGTGCACATCGCCGAACGCGACACGCAGCTCACCAAGAACCCGAAGCCGCTCAACGTCTTCTGGAACACCTGGTCCGTCGAAGGCTTCATTTCCGAAGGTCTGCAGCCGGCCGAACTCGGCTGGGGCACCCACGAAAACTGGATGCCGAAGAACGCCAAGAAGCACAAGAAGGGCTGCCAGGCCGCCATCTATCTCGAGCAGCCGGGCGCCAACACCCGCGTTCGCACCTGGTGCCCGACGCCTGGCCCGCAGTATGGCTTCCTCGTCACCCATAACGAGTCCATCTCGATCGCCGATTACTTCACGGTGCGCGACAAGGACGGCGAAGTGACCTTCCGCCCGACCTGCCACTACGCCTACCATCCGGCAAACGACGCCGTTCTGTCGCTGCATGAGATGTTCGGCAACGGCGGCACCGCGCAGCCGGTTCACCACGTTCTCGACGAGCATGAACTCGTAGACGGCGTCGACGAACTCGGCGTGCTGCTCTACGGCCACGAGAAGAACGCCTACTGGTTCGGCTCGCGCCTGTCGCTCGAAGAGACCCGTCGCATCGCGCCTTACCAGAACGCCACCGGCCTGCAGGTCACCTCGGCGGTTCTGGCCGGCATGGTCTACGCGCTTGAAAACCCGAAGGCCGGTATCGTCGAAGCCGACGAGATCGACTACAAGCGCTGCCTCGAAGTACAGCTGCCCTACCTCGGCCCGGTCGAAGGTCACTACACCGACTGGACCCCGCTCGATGGCCGCCCGGGCCTCTTCCCCGAGGACATCGACACCAAGGATCCTTGGCAGTTCAAGAACATCCTCGTTCGCTGATAGAAACGAGACCGAGATCACCAGATGCCCGCCGCAAGGCGGGCATTTTTGTAACGCCTGCTGTATAAATGCCCTGACGCGCGCAAGAAGCCTTGCCTTCCCGGAACGCTCGCGCCATGTGTTCGTTAACCAAGCGTTATGTTTTTCGGTCTGAACTTCCGGGAGAATCTTATGAGACTCAAAACCCTCCTCGTGATCGCGAGTGCTTCGGCGGCCCTTTCGGCCTGCGTTCCGCAGTCCCCGCGTCCGATGCCCGTTGCCGCCGCCCCGGCGCAGACAGGCGTGGAAGGCTCCTGGTCGGATCCGAACGGCATCATCTCCACCTTCCAGGCCGGCACGTTCACGACGCGCACGACCGACACCAACCAGATGCTGGCATCCGGCACCTACATCAACACGTCGCCGACGCTGGTTGAGATCAACATGACCTCGCTGGTGCGCAAGACGCAGTCCAAGGTCAACTGCGCGCTGGTCACCCAGAGCCAGCTCAACTGCACCTCCGACAGCGGCTCGCAGTTCAGCCTCAACCGCCACATGTAAATCGCCTCATATGGTCGATCGGAAAAGCTCCCCTCGCGGGAGCTTTTTTTGTTTACCGCTCTTGGAATGCACCCGCGCTGTCACAGGTTTTTCTCTTGCGGCCACTAAGGGTTGATGGAAACATCGACCGTGTAGGGACGGCGGGGCTTGGGGGACTGGTATCCGGCAAACCGGATCAGGTTCGAGCGTCGCCGATAAAACCAGGAGAACAGGATGACGAAATCGTTTCAATTCGGTCTGCTGACAGCGTCCGTATTGGCGCTGTCGAGCAGCGCCGCCTTTGCCGATTACCAGCTCAATATTTTGCACATCAATGATTTCCATTCGCGCATCGAGGCGATCAACAAGTTCGATTCCACCTGCTCGGCCGAAGAGGAGAGCAAGAAGGAATGCTTCGGCGGCGCCGCCCGCCTGAAGACCGCCATCGACCAGCGCCGCGCGGCATTGGCCGGCCAGAACGTGCTGACGCTGAACGCCGGCGACAATTTCCAGGGCTCGCTGTTCTACTCGACATACAAGGGCACCGCCGAACTGGAGATGGTCAACGCCATTAAGTTCGACGCCATGACGCTCGGCAACCATGAATTCGACGACGGCGAAAAGGCGCTGGCGCCGTTCATGGACAAGGTCGCCTTCCCCGTCACCGCCGCCAATGTCGAAATCTCCGACGCCTCGACGATCAAGAAGAAGCCGGAACCCTCGGTCGTGCTCGAGATCGGCGGCCAGAAGATCGGCATCATCGGCGTCGTCACCACCGAAACCCCGGAACTCGCCTCCCCCGGCCCGAACGTCAAGTTTACCGATGATGTCGCGGCCATCACCAAGGAAGCCGCCAAGCTCAAGGCCGAAGGCGTCAACAAGATCATCGCGCTGACGCATGTCGGCTATACCAGAGACCTCTCCGATATCGCCAAGATCCCGGATGTCGATGTCGTCGTCGGCGGCCACTCGCACACGCTTCTGTCGAACACCGATCCGAAGGCCGAAGGCCCCTATCCGACCATGGTCGACAATCCCGGTGGCTATAAGGTTCCCGTCGTCACCGCCGCCTCCTACAGCAAGTATCTCGGCGATGTCGTGATCACCTTCGACGACAACGGCGTCGTCAAGGAAGCCAAGGGCGATCCGATCCTGATCGACAGCTCGTTCACGCCCGATCCCGAAATCGCCGCCCGCATCACCGAGCTCGCCAAGCCGATCGAGGACCTGCGCAAGAAGGTCATCGGCTCCTCCGAGGGCCCGATCGAAGGCGACCGCAAGGTCTGCCGCGTCGAGGAATGCTCGATGGGCAACCTCGTCGCCGACGCGATGCTCGATCGCGGCAAGAGCCAGGGCATGCAGATCGCCATCCAGAACGGCGGCGGCCTGCGCTCGTCGATCGACGGCGGCGACGTGACCCAGGGTGAGGTCATCACCGTGCTCCCCTTCCAGAACACGCTCGCAACCTTCCAGCTGACAGGCGCCGATATCCGCGCGGCGCTGGAAAACGGCCTCGGCAAGATCGAGGAAGGCGCCGGCCGCTTCCCGCAGGTGGCGGGCATGAAGTACAGCTTCGACAAGTCGAAGCCGCCAGGCAGCCGCGTCGTCTCGGTCGAGGTCAAGGACGGCGACACCTTCGTGGCGCTTGATGATGCCAAGACCTATGGCGTGGTGACCAACAACTACATGCGCGCCGGCGGCGACGGCTATTCGATCTTCGCCACCGCGGGTAAGAACGCCTATGACTTCGGCCCCGACCTCGCCGACGTCACCGCCGACTTCCTCGCCGCCCATTCGCCCTACAAGCCCTATACGGATGGCCGCGTGACCGAGGTCGCCTCTTCGGCCGCAGCACCGGGACCGACGGCATCCGAGACGACCATACCGGCCGTCCCCTCGGCACCGGCAGCAACGCCGGCACCGGCCACGCCGGACGCAACGCCTGCTCCCGCCGCCCCGGCAGCAACGGCACCGTCCACGGAAGCCCCTGCGGCTCTCGCCCCGAACACGCCGACCACCCACGTCATCGCATCGGGTGATACGCTGTGGGATCTCGCCAAGCAGTTCTATGGCGACGGCACGCTCTGGAAGAAGATCTCCGAGGCCAACGGCAAGCCGACGCCCCGCCATCTGACTGTTGGTAAGGAGCTGCAGATCCCGTCCAAGTAAGCCTTGCGGCTTGACGGAATAAAGTATGACGATTTGTCCCAATGATGTGAGCCGGTCCGGGGTTTCCCGGGCCGGCTTTTGTTCCTATAGGGTGAACCATTCGATCTCGTCCGCGTATGAGCGGCTGAGCAGCAGAACTGAGGTTTGAATGACGACCGTTGATACCACGCACCATCCGTCGGCACACCCGAAGGTGAACTATGGCAAGGTGGGCGTCCTGCTCGTCAATCTCGGCACGCCTGACGGCACCGACTACACCTCGATGCGCCGCTATCTCAAGGAATTCCTCACCGACAAGCGCGTCATCGAGTGGTCGCCCTGGAAGTGGTATCCGATCCTCTTTGGCATCGTCCTGAACACCCGCCCGGGCAAGGTCGGCAAGGCTTACGAGCTGATCTGGAACAAGGAGAAGGACGAGAGCTATCTGCGCACCTACACCCGTAGCCAGTCCGAGCTGATGGCCGAACGGCTGAAGGATTTGGAGAACGTCAAGGTCGACTGGGCCATGCGCTACGGCACCCCCTCGATCGCCTCGCGCATTCAGGCGCTGAAGGACGACGGCTGCGACCGGATCGTGCTCTTCCCGCTCTATCCGCAATATGCAGCCGCCACCACCGCGACCGTCAACGACAAGGCCTTCCAGCACCTGTTGAAGATGCGCTGGCAGCCGGCGCTGCGCACCGTGCCCGATTATCACGACGACGACACCTATATCGAGGCGCTCGCCAACTCGATCACGAAGCATCTGTCGACGCTCGACTGGCAACCGGAAAAGATCATCGCCTCCTTCCACGGCATCCCCATGTCCTACTTCAAGAAGGGCGACCCCTATTACTGCCAGTGCCAGAAGACCGGCCGCCTGCTGCGCGAAAAGCTCGGTCTGTCCAAGGACCAGTTCATGGTCACCTTCCAGTCCCGCTTCGGCCCGGAAGAGTGGTTGCAGCCCTATACCGACAAGACGGTGGAGCAGCTC
Source organism: Rhizobium sp. O111 (assembly GCF_055616315.1). Classification (NCBI taxonomy): domain Bacteria; kingdom Pseudomonadati; phylum Pseudomonadota; class Alphaproteobacteria; order Hyphomicrobiales; family Rhizobiaceae; genus Rhizobium; species Rhizobium sp. O111. Next base: position 2,857,757 of record NZ_JBSHXL010000001.1, read on the forward strand.
GCCAAGGACGGCGTGAAAAAGATCGCCGTCCTCAACCCTGGCTTCGTCTCCGACTGTCTGGAGACGCTGGAAGAGATCGCAGAGCAAGCCGCGCATTCGTTCCACGAGAATGGCGGCGAGAAGTTCGCGCATATTCCATGCCTGAACGACAGTGATGATGGAATGCGCGTGTTAGAGAAGGTGGTGCGGCGGGAATTGTTGGGGTGGGTTTGAGGGTAGCGGCTAGGAGGCTGTCGGCGTTTGCCGTGTGCACCCGTTAGCCGCTGCGGCCAGTGATACCCCCCTCTGCCCTGCCGGGCATCTCCCCCACAGGTGGGGAGATTGGCTGGGCGCAACCACTCGCTCCACGCTCATTGTTTGGCTGGGAGCAGACCACGAGTCGATCTCCCCCCTTGTGGGGGAGATGTCCGGCAGGACAGAGGGGGGTAACCCACGGCAAAACCGAGCCTACGCCCTCCCCACGTAGCCCCCCTCACACCCCCCTCCTATTCCCCCACAACAACACATGCAACTGCGGCAGCACCCGCGCCTCGAACCACCGATCCTCGGTCACCTTCCCCACCAGCCACAACATCCGCTCCATGATCCCGTCGATATCGATCCTGGCATCATCGTCATCGGCAGGCGGCGGCGTGTGGTTGCCGGGCTGCAGGTAAACCGGCAGATCCGGATATCGCCCCGCAACCTCCCGCGCATAGCGATAATCCCGCTCATCGAACACCACGATCTTCAGCGCGATCTCGGGCCCGCCGGCGGCCCTTCGCAGACAGTCCTCGAACTGCCCCCAATCCGTCTCCATGCCGCTCGACGGCGGCTTCGGGCTCAAGACCAGCGTGTCGAGATCGGCAAACCAATCCCTGGCGACACTGCCCTGCGTCTCAAGCGCGAACCGATAGCCCTCGCCATGTCCGCGCGCAATCAGCGGCCCGAGCGGCTGGATCGCCGGATTGCCGCCGGAGAGCGAAACAGTCAGTGGCCGCCCGCCTGAGAGCGAAACGACCTCCGCCCAGATCTCCTCCACCGACATCGGCGTCCACTGATCGCGGTATTCGCTGTCGACGGCATGCAGCGTATCGCACCACGAACAGCGGTAGTCGCAGCCGCCGGTGCGCACGAACACCGTGGGCAGGCCGATCAGCACGCCCTCGCCCTGGATCGTCGGCCCGAAGATCTCGCTGACGCGGATCTTGTGATCGGCGCTCATGGCCGGTACTCCGCCCATGTCTTCGGCGTCTCGCTGACCCGGACGGCGGATGTCTCCGGCAGGATCGCCTTGCACCAGTCGTAGAAATGCTTGGCGAGATATTCCGATGTCACCCGATCATGACCGAGCACCTCGTTCAGATGCCGGTGGTCGAAGCGATCGTCGATATAGCGCTTCAGCGGAGCAAGCTCGTGATAATCGCGCACGAAGCCATCCGCGTTGAGCTCTGACGCGGCAAGCTCGACGACGACGATATAGTTGTGCCCATGCAGCCGCGCGCATTGGTGATCGGCGGGCAGATGCGAGAGCTGATGCGAGGCGGAGAAGTGGAATTCCTTGGTGATGCGGAACACGGGGTTACACCTCCGTGGCCGAGAAGCCCGATGTCGCCGACTTCCAGAAATCGGCATCCTCGTAGTCCGTCGGGTCCGCGACGCCGGCCAGATGAAACGCCTCGCGCCGCTCGACGCAGGTGCCGCAGCGCCCGCAATGGCGCGCCCCGCCCTTGTAGCACGACCACGTCTCCGCAAACGGCGTGCCGTGCTTTGCCCCATCGGTCACGATATCGGCCTTGGTGGCATTGACGTAGGGCGCCTGCAGCTTGACGCTGGCATAGCCGTCCAGCGCTGCATCCTGCATAGTTTGAAATGCGTCGATGAAGCCGGGGCGGCAATCCGGATAGATGAAGTGGTCGCCGCCATGCACGGCAACAGCCACGGCATCCGCCTTCTGCGCGGCGGCAAGCCCGAAGGCGATGGCGAGCATGATGGCGTTGCGGTTCGGAACCACGGTCGCCTTCATCGTCTCCTCGGCATAGTGTCCATCAGGCACGTCGATATTGTCGGTTAGTGCCGAGCCGGTGAGATGGCTGCCGATCGGCCTGATGTCGATGATCTGGTGCGGCACGCCGAGCCTGACGGCGCAGGCGGCGGCATAGTCCAGTTCCTTGCGGTGACGCTGGCCGTAATCGAAGGAGAGCAGGCTGATGAGGGTTTGTTCCGCGGCGATCCTGTGCGCAAGCGAAACGGAGTCCAATCCGCCGGAGCAGATGACGATAGTCTTCATGATGTTTGATCCCTTGTTTTGACCGGGTGGGCTGCGACCGGATGCGGGCGTTCTAGGCCAAAGGGATCGCATTGTGAAGAACCAATCGAACCCCCATATTTGATGGGTCCATTTGGTGGGTAACGCGGCACGACTACCTGAGAGCGTGGCTTTTGAAATCGTCTCGGCTAAGGTGCGGCTATTCGATTCGGGTTTTGGGAGGTATTTCATGGTTTTGGGCGGCTTCGACATCGTGGTCATCGCACTGGTGGTCTTCGTCATCCTGGTGCTCTTCGCCGGCATCAAGACGGTCCCGCAGGGTTATCAGTACACGGTCGAGCGCTTCGGCCGCTACACCCGCACGCTGGGCCCCGGCCTCAACATCATCACCCCCTTCATCGAGCGCGTCGGCGCCCGCATGAATGTCATGGAACAGGTGCTCGACGTTCCCACCCAGGAAGTCATCACCCGCGACAACGCCTCCGTCTCGGCCGATGCCGTCGCCTTCTACCAGATCCTCAACGCCGCCCAGGCGGCCTACCAGGTCTCCAACCTCGAAAACGCCATCCTCAACCTGACCATGACCAATATCCGCTCGGTCATGGGCTCGATGGATCTCGACGAACTGCTCTCCAACCGCGACGCCATCAACGACCGCCTGCTGCGCGTCGTCGACGATGCCGTCCAGCCCTGGGGCATCAAGGTCACCCGCGTCGAGATCAAGGACATCCAGCCGCCGCGCGATCTCGTCGACGCCATGGCCCGCCAGATGAAGGCCGAGCGCGAGAAGCGCGCCCAGGTACTGGAGGCCGAAGGCTCCAGGAACGCGCAGATCCTGCGCGCCGAGGGCGCCAAGCAGTCGGCGATCCTGCAGGCCGAGGGCCAGCGCGAATCCGCCTTCCGCAACGCCGAGGCGCGCGAGCGTCTGGCCGAGGCCGAAGCCAAGGCGACCAAGATGGTGTCGGAAGCGATCGCCGCCGGCGACGTGCAGGCGATCAACTACTTCGTGGCGCAGAAATACACCGAGGCTTTGACCGCGATCGGCTCGGCCACCAATTCCAAGGTCGTGCTGATGCCGATCGAGGCCTCGTCGATCATTGGCTCGCTGAGCGGCATCGGCGCCATCGCCAAGGAAGTCTTCGGCGGCGGCGACACTCCGCAGGCAGCCCCTGCCCCGCGCCAGGTCCAGGCCCCGCGCACCACGCCGCAGGTCAACCCGTTCAACCAGAACCCGGAGCGCTGATAGATGCTGGCCGCCATCACATCGGAACTGGGGCCGTGGAGCTGGTGGGTCGTCGGCCTCGTGCTGCTCGCCGCCGAGATGCTGGTGCCCGGCTTCTTCCTCGTCTGGATCGGCCTGGCGGCAATCGCCGTCGGCGCGCTGTCGCTGCTCTTTTGGGATAGCGCCTTCTGGGTCTGGCAGCTGCAGGCGATCCTGTTCGCCGCCTTCGCCGTCGCCGCGACGTTCATCGGCCGCAAGCTGACGCGCGATCACGGCGAGACGGACGAGCCCTTTCTCAACCAACGCGGCGCCAGCCTCGTCGGCCGCACGGCCACGCTCGCCGAGCCGATCACCGAAGGCCGTGGCCGCATCAAGCTGGATGACACGCAATGGAAGGTGAGCGGCCCGGATCTGCCCGTCGGCGCGCGCGTCAAGGTCATATCAAGCAACGGCCGCGACTTAACGGTCGAGGAAGCCTGATCCCGATCAAGCTGGCCTTGATCCCGATCAAGCTGGCTTGATCAGGCCACGCCGATCCTGAGAAGATCGTGGAAATGAATGAGCCCGACCGGCCTGTTGTCGTCGTCGACGACGATGAGCGCGCCGATGCTGTGCTTGTTGAGCAATGCCAGCGCCGCGGTCGCCAAGACATTCGGCTTCACCGTCTTCGGCGCCCGCGTCATGATATCGTCGACAACGAGTTCCGAGAGGTTGCGCGACAGGTTGCGCGCCATGTCGCCCTCGGTGACGATGCCGCAGAGCCGGCCGTCCTCGTCAAGAATGCCGACACAGCCGAAATGCTTGCGCGATAGCGTCGAGATCGCCTCCGGCAGCGGTGTGCCCTTGGCAACCAGCGGCACGCGCTCGCCAGTGTGCATGACGTCGGCGACGTGGCTCAAGGCCGCACCGAGCTTGCCGCCGGGATGAAACACATGGAAATCGCGCGCCGTGAAGCCGCGCGCCTCGAGCAGCGCAATCGCCAGCGCATCGCCCATGGCCAGCTGCATCATCGTCGACGTGGTCGGCGCCAGGCCGTGCGGGCAGGCTTCCTCGACATTCGGCATCAACAGCACGACATCGGACGCCTTGCCGAGTGACGAATCCGGCGAGCAGGTCATGGAAATCAGCGGAATGGAGAAGCGGCGCGTATAGGCGATCACATTGCGCAGTTCCGCGCTCTCGCCGCCCTTCGACAGCGCCAGCACCGCATCCCCCAGCCCCACCATGCCGAGGTCGCCGTGGTTGGCCTCGGCGGCATGCATGAAGAAGGCGGGCGTTCCGGTGGATGCGAGAGTCGCGGCGATCTTGACGCCGATATGGCCGCTCTTGCCGACACCGGTAACGATCACTCGCCCCGAAATCCCGCCGATCGTTTCGACGGCCTGCATGAAAGGCCCGGCGAGATCGCCGTCAAAGGCCTGTTCGAGGGACACCAACGACTGTCGTTCGGTGGCGAGTGTGCGCCTGGCCGAGGCGATCACGCCGTTGTCGATGAGATTTACCGCTCGCTTGATCATCGCCATCCGTTAGCCGCTTTCCAGCGCGGTGTCCACCATAGCGGCGGATTGACCACCGCCTTCGGCCAAATGGCAACGAATGGTTAACCACGAGGCTTTACGTTCGGGTAACCACTTCGAAGCATGCCGAGCGCAACCATATGGGCCATTGGAGACATACGAGCAGTCTGACGCCGCTCCGCGCGGCGGGCGTTGCCGTGTCCGTGGCGCTGGCAGGTCTCGAGCTCGCAGCCCCCACTTCGGCGCTCGCCCAATCAGCGCGCACGGCCGCCTCGTCTTCCCCGCTTGCCCAGTCCGCCTACATCGCCACCCCCGATGCAACAGGCGGTCAACAGGATGACGGCACGGCGATACCCGGCGCCACGGCATCCGCCGACGACCCGGCCAATGCGAACGGCACCAGCGCCAACACCAGCGCGACCGCACGGCAAACCACATCAGGCGACCAGCCGAGCGACGAGACCACCGGCTCCATTCTCGACGAAGACATGATGCGGCTGAATACCCGCGAAGCCCCGCTCGACGAGCGCAGGCCGCGCAAGCCCGACGTCAATCTCTCGACCGAGGAAACCCCTGGCATCCGCGTCGGCACCTTCGTGCTACGCCCGACCGTGACGCAGAGCATCAACACCGAGACGCAGAAGGACGGCGACGTCAAGCAGACGCGCGCCTTCCTCGAAACTGACATGAAGACGACGCTGACGTCGGACTGGGCGCTGCATCAGCTGCTGATCACCAGCGAGGGCGCGTGGCAGAAGAATGTCAGCGGCGAAGGCGAGGAGCAGCCGGACTTCCGGATCAACGGCGATCTGAGGCTCGATCTCCCCGAGGAAACCACGGCCCACATCACCGGCGGCTACCACTTCTACCGCGAAGACACCGACGACCCGAACGCCATCCAGAACGCCGACCAGCAATCCGACGTGCAGGAATTCACCCTAGGCGCCTCGATCGAGCGCGACTTCGGCATCCTGCGCGGCAGCACCGGCATCGATTTCACCCGCACGATCTATTCCGACGCCACGCTGCCCGATGGCACCGTCGTCTCACTCAGCGACCGCGACCAGACATCGGGCACCCTGCGCGGCCGCATCGGCTACGAGCTGTCGCCTGCCCTGATCCCCTTCATCGAAGGCAATGTCGGCAAGACGGTGTATGACCAGACGACCGACGTGGCGGGCTACCAGCGCTCCGGCGACAGCTACGGCGCCAAGGTCGGCGTCGAGGTGGATCTCGGCGAAAAGTTGCGCGGCGAAGTCGGCGTCGGCTATGAGATCGCTAGCTTTGACGACAACCGGCTGTCGGATATCGACGCAACCGTGCTCGATGCCAGCGTCCGCTGGTCGCCTCTGCGCGGCACGGATATCGACTTCGGCCTGCAGACCAGCCTGCAGCCATCCACCACGCCGGGTGTCGCGGGCTATATCTCGCGCGCAATGACGACGACGGTCACGCATCAGCTGCGCGACAATCTGGTTGGAACTTTCCTGGGTGGGATAACCTTGCGCGACTACCCATCGGATAGCGCGATCAGCGACGAGACGGTCTATACGACCAGCGCCGGCCTGACCTGGAACATCAACCGATATCTCGATCTGACGAGCACCATCGGCTACGAACTCACCTCCAGAAAAGTCGGCGCCGACTCGCAGCAATGGCGGGCCGGCGTCGGTCTGAAGCTGAAACGCTGATAGCGATCGGGAAGACCGCGCTGCGGCCTCCCCTTTGATCGCCTGATATCAGAGACCCTTGAGCAGGTCCTTGAAGCCTTCGATCACGGTCGGGCGGATATCCGCACGCTCGAGCGCGAAGGCGACGTTGGCGAGGATGAAGCCATCCTTGGCGCCGCAGTCATAGGTCGTGCCCTTGAAGTGGTAGCCGGCGAAAGCCTGGTCCTTCAGGAGCTTCAGCATGCCGTCGGTGAGCTGGATCTCGTTGCCGGCGCCGCGTTCCTGGGTTTCCAGGATCTTGAACACTTCAGGCTGCAGGATGTAGCGGCCGTTGATGAAGAAGTTCGAGGGCGCGGTGCCCTTGGCGGGCTTTTCGACCATGCCGGTGATGCGGAAGCCGTCACCGATCGCGTCGCCGACGCCGACGATGCCGTACTTGTGGGCCTGATCGGGCGCGCACTCTTCGACGGCGATGATGTTGCCGCCGCTCTGGGCATAAAGGTCGATCATGCCCTTCATGCAGCCCTTGGCTTCGCTCTTCATGATCATGTCGGGAAGCAGCAGCGCGAAAGGCTCGTCGCCGATGATCTCGCGGGCGCACCATACGGCGTGACCGAGGCCGAGCGGCTCCTGCTGACGCGTGAAGCTCACGGTACCAGCCTTGGGAAGCTGGCCTGCGAGCAGTGTGATTTCGGCGTTCTTGCTGCGCTCGCGCAGCGTCTGCTCAAGCTCGAAATGGATGTCGAAATAGTCTTCGATGATGTGCTTGTTACGGCCCGTCACGAAAACGAAATGCTCGATCCCGGCTTCCAGCGCTTCGTCCACCACATACTGAATGATCGGCTTGTCGACGACAGTCAGCATTTCCTTCGGAACGGCCTTCGTGGCCGGAAGGAAGCGCGTGCCGAGACCGGCGACCGGGAATACAGCTTTGCGAACTTTTTTATGCTCTGCCACACAGGCCTCCTGGGATGATTCTAACGCTTGAAATATAACGCGATTTTGATCGGATTAGATGAGATTTGCTACGGTTTTGCAAATAGTGACTGTGTTCGTGCGTCATGGTAAAGAATTTGTTGACTCCGTTCGGGTAGTCTCAGGCCTGAGCGGAATTTTTGCGCTCTGCTGTGCCTGAAACGAAAGGACGGATGACCGCCGATGACTCAAAATCACAAAATCTCCCTTCGTGGTCTTGCATTCGCATTCATCATGACCGCATCCGCCAGTCTGGCGCCTGTTAACGCCATGGCCGACCAGCGGTTCCAGAAGTGGATCGCGGACTTCTATCAAACTGCCGCTCAAAATGGCATCAGCAAGGCAACTTATCGTAAAGCTTTCTCAGGCGTCAGCGACCCTGACCCTACGGTGCTGGAAAAGGCTACTTATCAGCCTGAATTTACGACGAAAATCTGGGATTACGTGGATTCTCGCGTAAATCCTTATACCGTCCAGATCGGCCGCAAGATGATGGCCAAACACGCCTCTACGTTGAATTGGATCGAGCGGAACTTCGGTGTCGACAAGACGATTCTGCTCGCCATCTGGTCGATGGAATCGAATTACGGCGCCGTGCTCGAGAAGGACGACAGGCTGCATTACGTGCCCCGCGCGCTGGCGACACTCGCCTATGCCGACGCCAAGCGCACCAAGTTCGCGCAGAAGCAGCTGATCGCCGCATTGAAGATCCTGCAGAACGGTGACATCTCGCCCGACGGCATGACCGGCTCCTGGGCCGGCGCCATGGGCCACACCCAGTTCATCCCCACCAGCTACCTGCTTTACGCCGTCGACGCCGATGGCAACGGCCATCGCGACATCTGGAACTCGGTTCCCGACGCGCTCGCCACCTCCGCCAATCTCCTGAAGAAGAACGGCTGGGATTTCGGCAAGACCTGGGGCTACGAAGTCCAGGTGCCATCGAGCGCGCTGAAGCACGTCGGCAAGACCATGACGCTGTCGCAGTGGTCGGCCCTTGGCCTGAAGCGGCCGAGCGGCATGGGCTTCAAGGACGGCTCCGGCAAGGCGGTCTTGAAGATGCCTGCCGGCAATGACGGCCCCGGCTTCCTGATGACCAGCAACTTCTACACCATCAAGAAGTACAATGCCTCTGACAGCTACGCCATCGCCGTCGGCCTGCTTGCCGACGAGATCGCCGGCTATGGCGGCATGAAGCAGCGCTGGCCGCGCCCGGATGGCACGCTCGACGTCAAGGAGAAGTTCGAGCTCCAGACTAGGCTCAAGGCGCTCGGCTATTATGACGGCGAAGTCGACGGCAATTTCGGCAGTGGTTCCAAGGCCGCGATCGCCGCCGTCCAGGGCCGCATCGGCATGCAGGCGGATGGCGAACCCTCGCTGCCGCTCCTGAACGCGCTTCGCAAATAGCCGTCACGTCGCGATCAAAAACACGCGCACCGCGCTTTGGGGTGTGGACGCCCGTCCCGCTCCATGAGAAAATAAGCGTCGATGCAGGGCGGCCGATATGCGTAAACGAGTAGATCAGACAACAGCCAACAGTGGCCTTCGCGGCATGCTCCGCTGGGGCGCGTTGGGTACGGCGGTGCTGGTCTTTTCCACTTCTGTCCTGCCGCCCGTGTCGGCCGAAGCACAGGAACAGCGCTATTATCAGCGCCGCTCGCTCATGGATTTCTTCTTGGGCCGCCGCTACATCGACGAGGCCCCGCAGGCGCCCGGCCAATACACGCAGCCGCGCGCCGCCCCCCAGCGCAAGAAGAAGGCGCCACCCAAGGCCGCCGTCTCCACCCCGCGCGCCGCACCCGTGATCGCACCGGAAGAGAAGGTCGTCGAGAAGCTCGACAACGCCCAGAAGATCCTCGTTGTCGGCGACTTCCTGGCCGGCGGCCTCGGCGTCGGCATGGATGCGGCCTTCCAGGATTCGCCGGGCATCCTCATCGAAACCCACAGCAACGTCGCCTCCGGTCTCGTGCGCGACGATTATTACGACTGGCCGACGCAGCTGACGAAATTCATGGACGAGACCAAGCCCGCCATGGTCGTCGTCATGCTCGGCGCCAATGACCGCCAGCAGATGGTGACCGATGTCGGCAAGGAGAAGTTCCGCACCGATGGCTGGTACACCGAGTATCAACGCCGCGTTCTCGCCTTCGGCAAGGCGGTGACGGCTAGAAAGATCCCGCTGCTCTGGGTCGGCCTGCCCGCCTTCGATTCACCCTCGATGATGGCGGATGCGGCGCAGATGAACCAGGTCTACCGCAAGCAGGTGGAATCGATCGGCGGCGAATTCGTCGATATCTGGGATGGCTTCGTCAGCGAGAGCGGCGATTTCATCGTCACCGGCTCCGACATCAACGGCCAACAGGTGCGCCTGCGCACCTCCGACGGCATCAACATGACCGATGCCGGCCGCCGCAAGGTCGCCTTCTACGTCGAAAAGCCCGCCCGCCGCATCCTCGGCACCCAGGCAAGCCCCGATCTCGTGCGCCTCGACAACAGCAGCGCGCCGGCGATCGGCCTGTCGTCGAACCCTGCCGACCACACCGATCCGATCGCGCTCTCCGACCCCAACCTCGACGGCGGCACGGCCCTTCTCGGCGGCGCCGCCATTCCCGTGAGTGCCACGAAATCGCCGCGCGACAAGCTGGTGCAGGATGGCGAGATGGCAAAGCCCCCGGCCGGCCGCGTCGACGACTACAGCCGCCCCGCCGCCAAATCGACGGCCGAGGTCTCGGTCAAGTAGAAGCGGGCGCTCGCACGCACGCCTCCGTCTCTCCGCCCGGCTATCTCAGCTCGGAAAATCCGCACTCAGCGTCACATCCGCCCAGGCGTCGAAATTCGACCGCAGCGCATCCAGCCGCTCGCGCGCGATCTTCAGCGCCGGCGCGCCCAGCAGCAGACGCAACGGCGGCTCCTTCGCCTCGTAGGCGGCAATGACGGCCGCTGCGGCACGCGCCGGATCGCCCGGCTGATTGCCGGAGACCGCACGGGTCGCAGCCCGGCGCTTGCCCGCCGTCTCGGCGTAGTCGTCAATCACGGTCGCCGATTCGATCATCGAGCTCCCGGCCCAGTTGGTGCGAAACGCCCCCGGCTCCAGAATGGTGACCTTGATCCCGAGCGGCGCGACCTCGTGAGAGAGCGATTCCGACAAGCCCTCAACCGCGAACTTGGTGGCGTGATAATAGCCGGTTGCCGCGAAGGCCACGAGGCCGCCGAGCGACGACGTGTTGAACACATGCCCGCGACGCCGCGCGCGCATGCCGGGAAGCACCCGCTTGGTCACCGCGATCAGGCCGAAGACATTGGTCTCGAACTGGTCGCGTATTTCCTGGTCATCGCCCTCCTCGATCGCCGCGAGATAGCCGTAGCCGGCATTGTTGACCAGCACGTCGATGCCGCCGAAATGCTTCTCCGCCGCAGCGACCGCCTCGTCGATCGACGCCTTGGACCGCACATCGAGCGCAAGCGGCAGCACCTGATCGCCGTAGCGCGTGACCAGATCGTCGAGCGCACTAGGCTTGCGCGCGGTGACAGCCGCCCGCCAGCCGCGCGCCAACACGGCTTCGGCGAGCGCGAGGCCGAGGCCAGAGGAAGCACCGGTGATGAACCAGATGGGGGAAGTATCAGTCATGTCGTCTCCTTCCGGGCTTCTGAGCCCATTGTCTCGTCGGCGGCTTAGCGCCGGCGCAGGATCATGCCGCCATGGTGCAGCGTGTCGCGGTCGACGAAATCGCCGTCGGCGGTGAAGCCGGTGTCGTCCCAGTAGTCGATGTGAGCGCCACGCACTTCATAGCGTCCCTGATAGGCGCTCTCGCGGTTGCCGCGCGCCTCGTCGTATCGGCCGGTGGCCAGAAGCTCGTGCCGAACCCGGCCGTCATCGGTGATCCACATGCCGACATAGGGGTGATCGCTCATCATCTCTCTCCTCTTTCCGGCCTAGCGAGGCCGATGCGATTGCAGGCGACGGCTCTTCCGTCTTGCCATGGGATGAGAGATAGGGGCGACATTGGCATCGAACGAGTTGCCAATCCGAGATAGCTTGGTTAGTTATACTAACCAATGAGCGATCAGTTCGAAGGCATCTCCGTTTTCCTTGCCGTCGCGGAAGCGCGCAATTTCCGCGTCGCCGCCGAGCGGCTGGGCGTGACCCGCTCCGCCGTCAGCCAGGCGTTGCAGCGGCTGGAAGACCGGCTTGGTGTTACGCTCGTCCAGCGCACCACCCGCAGCGTGCGGCTGACCGAAGCCGGCGAGTTGTTCCAATCCCTGGTGAAGGAGCCCGCCGGTCGCGTCGCGGAGGCGATCGAAGCCGTACGCGAGGTCCGCGCGCGGCCATCCGGCCTGCTGCGCATCGCGGTGTCGTCCATCGCCGAACGCGTCATCTCCGGCCCGCTGCTGGCAGGCTTCATGGCGAAGTATCCGGAGCTGCGCCTGGATATCACCATCACCGACGGCGAATTCGATATCGTCGAGGCCGGCTTCGATGCGGGGATCCGGCTGGGCGAGGTGATCGAGCAGGACATGGTGGCCGTATCGGTCTCGTCAGCCCAGCGCCAATGCGCCGTCGCGTCGCCCGACTACATCGCGCGACGAGGCGCGCCGCAACACCCCCGCGATCTCGTCGATCATGTCTGCATCGGCTGGCGCCCCAGACCCGACACCGCCCCCTACCGCTGGGAGTTCACCGAGAACGGCCGCGATTTCGATGTCGCGGTCGATCCCGACATGACCACCAACGACATGGGCATGATGCTGCGCATGGCCTCTTCAGGCGCCGGCATCACCTTCGGCATGGTCGAGACTTTCGCGCCCTATATCGCGCGCGGCGAACTCGTGCCGCTTCTCGAAAGCTACTGCCCACCCTTCGACGGCTTCTACATCTACTACCCCCGCCGCCACCGCCAGCCGCAGAAGCTGCGCGTGCTGGTCGATCACCTCTCAAGCAGAGGCTGACTGCGGGCATACCGGGCCGGCGGCACGCCCGCATATCGCGAGAAGGCGACGCTGAACGCGCTCGCCGAGCCGTAACCCACGCGCTCCGCCACCTCATCCATCGCCAACTCACGACCGCGCAGCAGCTGCTTGGCGAGCGCCATGCGCCAGGCCAGCAGATACTCCATCGGCGGCAGGCCGACGACACGGCTGAAACGCGCGAAGAAGGCCGATCGGGAAAGCGACGCCTCGGTTGCGAGATCCGCCACTGTCCACGGATGGGCCGGCCGTTCATGCAGCGCGTGCAGCGCCGCCGCCAGCCGTTCATCCGCCAGACCACGGCTGAGCCCAGGCGCACCTGTCGGCTGCGTGCCGGATCGGAGCGCCTCGATCAGCAACACCTCCAGCAACCGCTCAAGCACCAGCTCCCGCCCCGGCCGCCGCTCGCGTGTCTCCTCGCCGACCAATTGCATCAGCGTCGCCAGACGCGGTTCGCCGCGAACGACAACGACATCGGGCAGCAGCGAAACCAGAAGTGCGGCATCCGGTGAACCGAAGCTGCAATGCCCGATGCGCATGCGCAGATCAGCCGGCCCATCGGGACGACCAACGCGGAAGCGACCATCGCTCATCTGTATCGGAACGGCGGCGGGCAGATCGCGCGGCGCATCGATGCTCTCATTAACGAGATCACGCATCGCCGGCACCAGAACGAAGTCGCCCGCTTCGAGGATGAACGGCGGCTCCTCCCCGAGTGCCACGCGGCAACGCCCCTCGATGACAGCGCAATAGAAGGGCTCGCCCGTGGCCTCGCGTTCAATCCGCCAGAGGCCGGCGCATTCGACCAGCTTCGAAAAACGTGCTGCGGGCTGCAGCAGCGTGACGATTTCGGCAAGGGGATCAACGGCCACAATCAGGACTATCGCTAAAGAAATGGAGACTGCAGCCTATATCAAGTCTCGCATGCGGTCACTACCCTGCAATCATTCCTTTTCGATTGGAGACGCAGATGCCCACGATATTGATCACCGGTTGCTCGTCCGGCTTTGGCCTGGAGACCGCGAAACTCTTTCTAGACCGTGGCTGGGACGTGATCGCGACGATGCGCAAGCCCGACCCCGACCTGCTGCCGGCCTCCGAACGCCTGCGCATCCTGGCGCTCGACCTCACCGACCCGGCAAGCATCGCCGAGGCCGTGGCGGCAGCCGGTCATGTAGACGTACTTGTCAACAACGCCGGCTTCGGCGCCCCTTCCCCCATCGAGCTCACCGCGCCGGAGACCGTTCGCTCGTTGTTCGAGACAAACACGATCGGCACCTTGGCGATGGTCCAGGCCGTCGTGCCGCAGATGCGCCAGCGCCGCGCGGGCGTCGTCATCAACGTCACCTCGACGGTGACGGTGAAGACGCTGCCGGTCATCGGCGTCTATCGCGCCAGCAAGGCCGCCGTGAACGCGCTGACGGAATCCTTGGCGGTCGAGATGGAGCCGTTCGGCGTACGGGTGCATATCGTTCTGCCCGGCCGCTCGCCAACCACGCGCTTCGGCGAAAACGCCCGCCCCCATTTCCGTGGTCTTGATGATGCCGATTACGCGCCGATGCTCCAGCAGTTCATCAAGAACGTGCAGGACGATACCGGCCCGGTGACCCATGCCGCCGACGTGGCCGAGGCCGTTTGGCGGGCTGCGACCGATCCATCCGCGCCACTGCGTATTCCAGGCGGTGCCGATGCGGAACTCTGGATGGCCGAAGCAGGCCTCTAAAAACCGACCTTGCAGCTCGGGGCCGCGCCAGGCAGTCCCGAGCCCAAACCAATCGTGTCGGCTAACTCCGCTGCAGCGCCAGATGCGCGCCGAGGCCGATCAGTATCCCCCCGCCTGCGCGCTGCACCAGCCGCTGCGCCGAGCCCGAGCGCTTCAGCCTCGATACCACGGCGCCCGCCAGCATCACGCAGACGATATCGGCCGACGAGAAGATGAAATTGACGATCGTCCCCAGCAGCACGAATTGCAGCCAGACCGGAAAGCTGGCGGCGGGATCGATGAATTGCGGCAGGAAGGCCAGGAAGAAGATCGCCGTCTTCGGGTTCAACACCTCGATCGAGATGCTCTCGACAAAGGCCCGCCGGCCGGATTTCGGATCGATGGCAGCGAGCGTCGTCTCCCCTTGAGACTTGCTGCGAAACAGCGAGATGCCGAGCCAGACCAGATAGGCCGCGCCCGCGAGCTTGACCGCCATATAGAGCACCGGCACCGCATGAAAGATGATCGACAGGCCGGCGGCAGCCGCGATCACATGCACATAGCAACCGACATGGATCCCGAGCGTCGCCATGAAGCCCGCCCGCCGTCCGCGTGCCAGCGTCTGTGCTGCGGCATAAAGCATGGCCGGCCCGGGAATATAGGCGAAGAGCGCGGTCGTGACGAAGAAGGTGATCAGCAGTTCGGTCGATGGCATCCGGTGTTGTTCCTTGCCGCATAGCCATGCGAAGCGATGGCCCGCGCACCATAGATCGCCGCATCGCGGTTGACCATGGCGCACCGGCACATCCCGACATCAGTTTCAGCGCACCCGCCTACTCGATCACCTCAACCGCCGACAGCACCTCCACACTGGCGGCCGCTCCGCATCCATGCACCTCGATCTTCAGCTTCGCACCCGGACCGATGATCGTCATCAGCTTTGCCTGGATGACCTTGGCATTGCCTGGCGGATCGACGTTGATGTAGCCGGTGCCATGCTTGTCCTTGAATTGGAAGCCCTCGATCGCCTGCCCCGAGGCCTTCAACGTCAGGTCCACGACCTCGCCTGTCGTCGTGGCCACCTGGCAATCGGTCTCCGAACTGAGGCCGGAGAGACGCTCGCACGATGCCGCCGCGGTGACGACGGGCGCGGACGACGATCCGCAGCCGGAAAGCACCCGCCGCACGGCAGCCCCGCTTCCGCGCAGCGAAAACGCATAGGGCAGGCCGACCGGATCGAAAGCCAGCGTCGCCCGGCTCCCCTTCTGAAGGGCATCGGAGAAATCATCGGCAAGTGGCCAGCGATAGAGATCGTGGGCACCGCGCTCCGGCAGATTGAAGGTGAACGTGCGGCCATCGATGATGATATCAAACGGCTCGCCGGTCGCCTTGCCGTGCTCGTAGATGACCATCTCGAAGCTCGGCGCACCCACGGCCGGGCAACTGACCAGCAGGCACATGTTCTCGCTCAGGCACTTCGCCGTCGCCGGATAATCGACGTAGCCGGCACGCTCCCAGGCCCAAGCCGGCGATGCCGCGACGCAGAGGAAAGCCGCGACAATGCTGATGACAGATCGAACAGACATATTCATTGACCCCCGTACAACAAACAGTCCGTCCATACTCGCCGAACTGACGCGCCAGCCGCCAGATAGACTTTCTCGGTAGGGGCAGCATGCGGCACAAAAAGCTCGGGGCCGCGCAAGCGCAGCCCCGAGCCAAAATCAATCCAAACTTCCCGGCTGCTTAGCGCGGCAGAACCGTCGAGCCCATCAGCGCCTCGTCGATGGCGCGCGCCGCCTGGCGTCCCTCGCGGATCGCCCAGACGACCAGCGACTGGCCGCGGCGCACGTCGCCCGCCGTCCAGAACTTGTCGACCGAGGTCTTGTAGTCGCGGTCGTTGGCAACGACGTTCGTCGAGCCGCGGCGGTCGGTGTTGAGCGTCAGCTTGCCGTCGAGTTCCTTGAGCACGCTCGTGGTGAACGGGCCGCTGAAGCCGATGGCGATGAAGGCGAGATCGGCCTTGATGATGAACTCCGTGCCCGCGATCGGCTTGCGGCGCTCGTCGACTTCGCAGCACTTGACGCCGGTCAGAACACCGTCTTCGCCGATGAACTCGAGCGTCGCCACCTGGAATTCGCGGACAGCACCTTCGGCCTGGCTGGAGGAGGTGCGCATCTTGGTGGCCCAGAACGGCCAGACGGCGAGCTTGTCTTCCTTCTCCGGCGGCTGCGGACGGATGTCGAGTTGGGTGACCTTCACGGCACCCTGGCGGAACGCCGTGCCGACGCAGTCCGATGCGGTATCACCACCGCCGACGACGACGACATGCTTGGCGCCGGCGAGGATCGGGTCCGAAGCCCAGCCGACGCTGTCGATGTTTTCACGGCCGACGCGCTTGTTCTGCTGCACGAGATAAGGCATCGCGTCATGAACGCCGGCGAGGTCGAAGCCCGGAATACCGGCTTCGCGCGGCGTTTCCGAACCGCCGCAGTAGAGAACGGCGTCGTGATCGGCGATCAGCTGCTCGACCTTCAGATCGACGCCGACATTGACGCCACAATGGAAGGTCACGCCCTCGCCCGAGATCTGCTCGACGCGGCGATCAATGAAGTTCTTCTCCATCTTGAAGTCGGGAATGCCGTAGCGCAGCAGGCCGCCGGGCTTGGATTCACGCTCATAGACATGCACTTCGTGGCCGGCGCGGCCGAGCTGCTGGGCCGCCGCCATGCCGGCAGGGCCCGAACCGATGATCGCGACCTTCTTGCCGGTGCGAACGGCAGCCGGCTGCGGCCGGATGAAGCCGAGCTCATAGGCCTTGTCGGCGATCGCCTGCTCGACGGTCTTGATGGCGACCGGCGCATCCTCGAGGTTCAGCGTGCAGGCTTCCTCGCAGGGAGCGGGGCAGACGCGGCCGGTGAACTCAGGGAAGTTGTTGGTCGAATGCAGGTTCTGGATCGCTGCTTCCCAGTTGTTGTTGTAGACCAGATCGTTCCAGTCGGGGATCTGGTTGTGCACGGGACAGCCGGTCGGGCCATGGCAATAGGGAATGCCACAGTCCATGCAGCGCGCGGCCTGTTTCTGCACTTCCGGGTCCGACATCGGGATCGTGAATTCGCGGAAATGCCGGATACGGTCCGACGCCGGCTGATACTTCGCCACCTGCCGGTCGATTTCCAGAAACCCTGTTACCTTACCCATGCTGCTGTCTTCCCTTACACTCATGACCGCCTCACCGCAGCCAGTTGTCTGTTTTCAGTCCCGTTAACCGGGGCAAGTTGCTGAACCGTCATTAGAACATATCCCCTTGAGAACCATCCATGAGACTGTGACAGGATTGCTGTCGGCGCAGTCGCCATGGGTCATCGAGATATTTCGGTATCCGCCACGCACGATTGGCACGTGGCGGATATGTCGGTGTTGTTATTCCGCGGCGATCCCCATCCGGCTGCGCTCCATTTCCTCGAGCGCGCGGCGGTATTCGACCGGCATGACCTTGCGGAACTTCGGACGGTATTCCGCCCAGTTGTCCAGGATCTGCTTGGCACGGGTGGATTCAGTGTAGTGCAGATGGTTGGAGATCAACTGGTAGAGGCGTTCCTCGTCGTGGCGGGTCATGTCGCCGGAGACGTCGACGCGGCCCTTGTGCGCGAGATCGCCGCCATGGTGATGCAGCTTCTCCATCAGGTCGTCCTCTTCCGGAACCGGCTCGAGTTCGACCATGGCCATGTTGCAGCGCTTGGCGAAATCGCCGCTCTCGTCGAGAACATAGGCGACGCCACCAGACATGCCGGCCGCGAAGTTGCGGCCCGTCTCGCCGAGCACGACCACCACGCCACCCGTCATGTATTCGCAGCCGTGGTCGCCCACGCCCTCGACGATGGCGATGGCGCCGGAGTTGCGCACCGCGAAGCGCTCGCCCGCGACACCGCGGAAGTAGCACTCGCCCTCGGTCGCACCATAAAGCACGGTGTTGCCGACGATGATCGAGTCTTCGGCGATGATCTTCGAATTCTCCGGCGGGCGAACGATGATCTTGCCGCCCGAAAGGCCCTTGCCGACATAGTCGTTGCCGTCGCCGATCAGCTTGAAGGTCACGCCGCGCGCCAGGAACGCGCCGAACGACTGTCCGGCCGTGCCGCGAAGCGTCACGTTAATCGTGTCTTCCTTCAGGCCGCGGTGGTTGTAGCGCTTGGCCACCTCACCCGACAGCATCGCGCCGGCCGAACGGTCGACGTTCTTGATACCGACTTCGAAGCTGACAGGCGTCTTCGACGCAAGTGCAGGCTCGGCTTCCGCGATCATCTTGCGATCGAGAATGTCGTCGATCGGGTGCTTCTGGCGGGTCGTCCAGTAGGTGGCTTCCTTCGGTGCCTCGACCTTGTGGAAGATGCGGCTGAAGTCGAGACCCTTGGACTTCCAGTGCGCCAGCATCTCGTTCTTCTCGAGCAGTTCCGAAGCGCCGATGATGTCATCGAACTTGGTAAAGCCGAGCGAGGCGAGGATCTCGCGCACTTCGTTGGCGACGAAGAAGAAGTAGTTGATGACGTGCTCCGGCGTGCCCTTGAAGCGCTTGCGCAGGACCGGATCCTGGGTGGCAACGCCGACAGGGCAAGTGTTCAGATGGCACTTGCGCATCATGATGCAGCCGGCGGCGATGACAGGAGCCGTCGCAAAGCCGAACTCGTCGGCGCCGAGAAGCGCACCGATGATGACGTCGCGGCCGGTCTTCAGGCCACCGTCGACCTGCAGCGCGATGCGCGAACGAAGGCCGTTCAAAACCAGCGTCTGCTGCGTTTCGGCAAGGCCGATTTCCCACGGAGAACCGGCATGCTTCAGCGAGGTCAGCGGCGATGCACCGGTGCCGCCGTCGAAGCCGGAGACAGTGATGTGGTCGGCGCGCGCCTTGGCAACGCCGGCGGCAACCGTACCCACCCCGACTTCCGACACGAGCTTGACCGAGACGTCGGACGTCGGGTTGACGTTCTTCAGGTCGTAGATCAGCTGCGCCAGATCTTCGATCGAGTAGATGTCGTGGTGCGGCGGCGGCGAGATCAGGCCGACACCCGGCGTCGAGTGACGGGTCTTGGCGACCGTCGCATCGACCTTGTGGCCAGGCAGCTGGCCGCCTTCGCCGGGCTTGGCGCCCTGCGCGACCTTGATCTGCAGCATGTCGGCGTTGACCAGATATTCCGTCGTCACACCGAAGCGTCCCGATGCGATCTGCTTGATCGCCGAGCGTTCCGGGTTCGCCGAACCATCAGGCAGCGGGAAGTAGCGATCAGACTCTTCGCCGCCCTCGCCAGTGTTGGACTTGCCGCCGATCTTGTTCATCGCGATCGCCAGCGTCGTATGCGCCTCTCTGGAGATCGAGCCGAAGGACATGGCGCCGGTCGAGAAGCGCTTGACGATCTCGACCGCAGGCTCGACTTCATCGAGCGAGACGGGCTTCCGCCCGATCTGTTCAGCGGTCTTGATCTTGAACAGGCCGCGGATGGTGTTCATGCGCAGCGCCGACGTGTTCACCATCTCGGCGAACTCGCGGTAGCGGTCCTCGGAGTTGCCACGAACGGCGTGCTGCAGCGTGGCCACCGCATCCGGCGTCCAGGCATGGCTTTCGCCGCGCATGCGGTAGGCATATTCGCCGCCGATATCGAGCGTGGTCGCGAGCAACGGATCCTTGCCGAAGGCCGAGGTGTGACGGGCAACGGTCTCTTCCGAAATCGCTTTCAGATCGACGCCTTCGATCATCGTCGCGGTGCCGAAGAAATACTTGTCGACCAGTTCCTGCTGCAGGCCGATCGCATCGAAGATCTGGCCGCCGCAATAGGACTGATAGGTCGAGATGCCCATCTTCGACATGACCTTGAGGATGCCCTTACCGACCGCCTTGATGTAGCGATAGACGACCTCAGACGCGTCCACTTCCTTCGGGAACTCTCCCTTGGCATGCATGTCCAGCAGCGTGTCGAAGGCCAGGTACGGGTTGATCGCTTCCGCGCCGTAACCGGCGAGAAGACAGAAGTGGTGCACTTCGCGCGGCTCGCCTGTCTCGACGACGAGGCCGACGGAGGTTCTGAGACCCTTGCGGATCAGGTGATGGTGCACGGCGGCCGTTGCGAGCAGCGCCGGGATCGCGATGCGATCCGGGCCGATCTGGCGGTCGGAGAGCACGATGATGTTGTAGCCGCCCTTGACGGCCGCTTCCGCGCGCTCGCAGAGGCGGTCGAGCATTTCGGGCATGCCTTCGGCGCCACGCTCCACGTCATAGGTGAAGTCGAGCGTCTTGGTGTCGAAACGGTCTTCCGTGTGGCCGATCGAGCGGATCTTTTCGAGATCGCCATTGGTAAGGATCGGCTGACGCACTTCCAGGCGCTTGGCGTTGGCCGCACCCTCGTGGTCGAGAATGTTCGGGCGCGGGCCGATGAAGGACACCAGGCTCATGACCAGCTCTTCGCGGATCGGATCGATCGGCGGGTTGGTGACCTGCGCGAAGTTCTGCTTGAAGTAGGTGTAGAGCAGCTTCGACTTTTCCGACATGGCCGAGATCGGCGTATCGGTGCCCATCGAGCCCACGGCTTCCTGCCCCGTCGTCGCCATCGGCGACATCAGGATCTTGGTGTCTTCGGTGGTGTAGCCAAAGGCCTGCTGGCGGTTGAGCAGCGACACGTCGCGGCGCAGCGCGCGCGGCTCCACCGGCTTCAGATCTTCGAGGATCAGCTGCGTGCGGTCGAGCCAGCTGCGATACGGATGCTTGGTCGCGAGCTCGGTCTTCAGCTCCTCGTCGGAGACGATCTTGCCCTTCTCCATGTCGATCAAGAGCATCTTGCCCGGCTGCAGGCGCCACTTCTTGACGATATCCTCTTCAGCCACCGGCAGCGTGCCGGCTTCCGATGCGAGGATGACGCGGTCGTCTGATGTGACGAGATAGCGGGCCGGACGCAGGCCGTTGCGGTCGAGCGTCGCGCCGATCTGCTTGCCGTCGGTGAACGCGACAGCGGCCGGGCCGTCCCACGGCTCCATCAGGGCCGCGTGATATTCGTAGAACGCCTTGCGCTCCTTCGACATCGACTGGTTGCCGGCCCAGGCTTCCGGGATCAGCATCATCACGGCATGCGCCATGGAGTAGCCGCCGCGCACGAGGAACTCGAGCGCGTTGTCGAAACAGGCCGTATCCGACTGACCTTCATAGGAGATCGGCCAGAGCTTGGAGATATCCTCGCCGAAGAGCGGCGAAGACACCGACGCCTGACGCGCCGCCATCCAGTTGACGTTGGAGCGCAGCGTGTTGATTTCGCCGTTGTGGGCGACCATGCGGTAAGGGTGTGCCAGCTTCCAGGAGGGGAAGGTGTTGGTCGAGAAGCGCTGGTGCACGAGCGTGACAGCGGACTCAAAACGCGGGTCCGACAGGTCCGTGTAGTAGGCGCCGACCTGGTAGGCCAGGAACATGCCCTTGTAGACGATCGTCGAGGACGACAGCGACACCGGATAGAAGTGGCTCTCCTCGCCGTCGAACTCGTCATAGATACGGTTGGAGATCACCTTGCGCAGCGTGAACAGGCGGCGTTCGAATTCATCGGTGGTCGCGGCGCTATCGCCGGCCCCGATGAAGATCTGACAGTGATGCGGTTCGGTCGCGGCGATATCCGGCGCCTTCGACAGCGACGAGTTGTCGACAGGCACGTCACGGAAGCCGATGAGAACCTGGCCCTCTTCGGAGATGACGTCCTGCATCACCTTCTTGAAATGCGCGATCTGCTTTTCGTCGCGCGGCATGAAGATATGGCCGACGCCATATTCGCCAGCCTTCGGCAGGGTGATGCCCTGCTTGGCCATTTCCTCGCGGAAGAAGCGATCGGGAATCTGCACGAGAATACCAGCACCGTCACCCATCAGCGGGTCGGCGCCGACAGCACCGCGGTGCGTCAGGTTCTCGAGAATGAAGAGACCGTCCTTGACGATCTGGTGCGACTTCTGACCCTTCATGTGGGCGACGAAGCCGACGCCGCAGGCGTCATGTTCGTTGCGTGGGTCATAGAGGCCCTGCTTGCCCGGGAGACCGTTGGCGAACTTACGCGTATCGGCCACCGCGCGCATGTCTGCTGCTGCGAACTGGTCGATGTCAGTGGATGGCGTGTTCTTCGTCATCGTCTTGCCTCCTGTCAGAGCCCGCGATCGTGCGGGCGGCTCTTCGTCGCACACCGTCCCTGATCTTAGGTTCGGCGCATGACAGCGCTGTTGCATTATCGAAGATCCGGTCGCCGGCGGCAGGCTTTCTCTGGGAAGGCAGAGCCTTTCCCGACAAAGCAACCGTTGCGCTCCGCGCCTGCCATAGGTCCGTGCGGGAACTTTGTCCGCGCTCCAAGAACTATAGCGTGAAACCCCACGAGTGTAAGGTCCCTCAGCGCCTCTTCGGCCTTGACGGCCAAAATAGGACAGCAACCCTGTCCTAATCCATCGGTTCTATGCCAGAAACGTGGCGGCTCCGCAAGAGCCAGAAATTAAAAAAACGTCAATTGGCGCATCAAGATTACCAAATCAATCAAGTTGGCGACATAAAATTACGCCATCTCGCATTATATTGTTTCTTGATTGCGGAATTCAATTTTTGTGATGGGTTGCGCCCCAATCGCTTGATCCGGTGAAGCTTTGGATTAAGCTCGCATCAGAACCCGCCCCCACCTCCATTTTTCCCAGGCATTTTCCATGATCTTCGCTTCCGACAACTGGGCTGGCGCCCATCGTTCCATTGCCGAGCGCCTGCTGCAGGAATCCGCCGGCTTCGCCGCCGCTTACGGCACAAGCGATCTCGACCGCCGCGTCGAGGCCCGCTTCGCCGAAATCTTCGAGCGCGAGGTCTCCGTCTTCTTCGTGGCGACAGGCACGGCCGCCAACTCGCTGTCGCTCGCCAGCGTCCAGCGCCCCGGCGGCATCACTTTCTGTCACGCCGAAGCCCATGTGATCGCCGATGAATGCGGCGCGCCCGATTTCTTCAGCCAGGCACGGCTGTCGCCCGTCGATGGCGAATTGGGCAAGATCGATCCGGAAAAGCTCTCCAAGGCGATTGCCGGCTTCCCCGAAAACGCCGTGCATCATGGCCGCGCGACGGCGGTCACCATCACCCAGGCAACCGAGATCGGCACCGTCTACTCGCTTGACGAGATCGACGCCATCTCAGCGATCTGCAAGGAACGCAAGCTGCCGCTCCACATGGATGGCGCCCGCTTCGCCAATGCGCTGGTGGCGCTTGGTGCAAGCCCCGCCGAGATGACCTGGAAGCGCGGCGTCGACATCCTCTCCTTTGGCGGCACCAAGAACGGCTGCTGGTGCGCCGAGGCGATCGTCGTCTTCGATCCTGAAAAGGCGAAAGAGATGCCATTCATCCGCAAGCGCGCCGCCCAGCTCTTCTCCAAGTCGCGCTTCATCGCCGCCCAGTTCGACGCCTACCTCGACAACGACCTGTGGCTTGATCTCGCCGGCCACGCCAACGGCATGGCTGACCGCCTGCGCGCGGGCATCGGCGCCAGCAACTCGGCCCGCCTTGCCTGGTCGACGACATCGAACGAGGTCTTCGCCATTATAAAGAAGAGCGCCGGAAAGACAGCCGAAGACAAGGGCGCGAAATTCTACGAATGGCCGATCCCCTCAGCCACGCCCGATCTCGTCGGCGCAGACGAGATCCTGATCCGCCTCGTCACCAGCTTCGCGACAGAGGAAAAGGACGTCGACGGCTTCCTGAGCTGCCTCGCATCCTGAGCTGATCTCAAGCCCATAAACGCCGATCGGCCCGGTGATCGAAATCACCGGGCCGATCCTCATGGCGCCGCACCCAGCCATGCGGCGCGCACTCCTTACTTACATGTTGCTCATTTCGCCCGCGCTCATCGGCATCATGTTCACGTTCATGTGGTACATGACCCAGATCGTGCCGACGATCGTGATGACCACGATGATGGCCGTGAAGATGAAGGCGAGCAGCGTCCAGCCGTCTTCCGCGCGGCTGTCGACATGCAGGAAGCAGACGACGTGGACGATGATCTGCGCGATGGCCAGCGCGAAGATGATCACGGTGGTCGCCGTGGCATTTTCCAGCGCCCCGGACATGACCAGCCAGAACGGAATGACCGTCAGGATGATCGACAGGATCGAGCCGGTCCAGATGCTGCCCTTGCTGCCGTGAGCGGGTTCGGTGTGATGATGTGTGCTCAACGAAGTGCTCCAAACAGGTAGACGACGGTGAAGACGCCGATCCAGATGATGTCGAGGAAGTGCCAGAACATCGACAGGCACATCAGGCGACGCTTGTTGTCCTCATTCAGTCCGCGCTGGGCGATCTGCACGAGAAGCGTGACCAGCCAGATCAGGCCGAACAAGACGTGCAGGCCGTGCGTACCGACAAGCGTGAAGAAGGCCGACAGGAAGGCGCTACGCTGCGGCGTGGCACCTTCTGATATCAGCGAGGAGAACTCGTAGAGTTCCACGCAGAGGAACGCCGCGCCGAGCAGGCCGGTGACGGCAAGCAGCCGCCACATCTGTGCGGTGCGACCTGCAGCCATCGCCTGCATGCCGATCGAAAGGACGATCGACGATGCGAGCAGGAAGCCGGTGTTCAGCGCCACCAGCGGCAGCTCGAACAGGTGCTGCGGCGGAGGCCCACCCGCATAATTGCGGCTGAGCGTTCCATAGACGGCGAACAGCGAGGCGAAGATCAGCGCATCGCTCATCAGGTAGATCCAGAAACCGAGCATCGTGGCGCCGCCACTGTGATAATGCTCCTCGGCTTCGGGCTGGTGGTAGACGCGCTGGGCGTCCTTATTGACGAGTTGAATGGTCATGTCAGGCCCTCGCTGCCGGCTGCTGCGCACGCTTGCCTTCGGTAAGCGCGATCGCATCGGCCGGGATGTAGTGATCGCGGCTGTAGTTGAAGGTGTGGACGATCGAGACGACGAGGATGCCGGCGAAGCTGATGGCGGCCAGCCACCACATGTACCAGATCATGCCGAAGCCAAGTGCCGTGGCGAGTGCCGCAACCACGACGCCAGTGGCGGTGTTGCGCGGCATGTGGACGGGGCGGAAGCCTTCGGTCGGATGCTTGTAGCCATGCTCCTTCATGTCGTGCCAGGCGTCGAGTTCGTAGACGACGGGCGTGATCGCGAAGTTGTAGGCAGGCGGAGGCGACGTGGTCGACCATTCCAGCGTACGGCCATCCCAGGGGTCGCCGGTGACATCACGCAGCTTGTTGCGCTTCACGATGCCCATGACGATCGCCATGACGAAGCCGAGCACACCGATGAGGATGATCACGGCGCCGATTAGCGCGATGACGAAGTAGGGCTGCAGCGTCGGGTCGTCGAAGTGGTTGACGCGGCGGGTGGTGCCCATCAGGCCGACGATGTAGATCGGCGTCCAGGCGACCCAGTAGCCGATGACCCAGCCCCAGAAGGCAACCTTGCCCCAGAACTCGTCCATCTTGAAGCCGAAGGCCTTCGGGAACCAGTAGGTCATGCCGGCGAAGAGACCGAAGACGACGCCGCCGATGATGGTGTTGTGGAAGTGCGCCACCAGGAACAGCGAGTTGTGCAGCACGAAGTCGGCAGCCGGTACGGCGAGCAGAACGCCGGTCATGCCACCGACCACGAAGGTCAGCATGAAGGCAACGACCCACATCATCGGCAGTTCGAAGCGGATTTCGCCGCGGAACATCGTGAACAGCCAGTTGAACACCTTGGCCCCGGTCGGAATGGCGATCACCATCGTGGCGATCCCGAAGAAGGCGTTGACGCTCGCACCCGATCCCATGGTGAAATAGTGGTGCAGCCAGACGAGGTACGAGAGAATGGTGATGACGACAGTGGCGTAGACCATCGAGCCGTAGCCGAACAGGCGCTTGCCGGTGAAGGTCGAGGTGATTTCCGAATAGATACCGAAGGCCGGCAGGATCAGGACGTAGACCTCGGGGTGACCCCACATCCACACCATGTTCCAGTAGAGCATCGCATTGCCGCCGAGATCATTGATGAAGAAGGCGGTGTCGAGATAGCGGTCGAGCAGCAGCAGGAAGAAGGCCGCCGTCAGCGCCGGGAAGATGGCGATGGCGAGAACGTTGCTGCAAAGCGCGGTCCAGGTGAAGACGGGCATCTTCATCAGCGTCATGCCGGGCGCGCGCATCTTGATGACGGTTGCCACCATGTTGACGGCCGAGAGCGTGGTGCCGATGCCGGCGATTTCGAGCGACCATAGATAATAGTCGACGCCGGTATCCGGACTGAAGGCCTTTTCCGCCAGCGGCGCGTAGGACAGCCAGCCGGTGCGTGCGAATTCGCCGACGAACAGCGAGATCATCACCAGCACCGAACCCGCCACCGTCAGCCAGAAGCTGAGGTTGTTCAGATAGGGGAAGGCGACGTCGCGCGCGCCGATCTGCAGCGGCATGACGAAGTTGACGATGCCGACGACCAGCGGGATCGCCACGAAGAAGATCATGATCGTTCCGTGGGCGGTGAAGATCTGGTCGTAGTGGCTCGAGTGCAGGAAGCCCTCGTTTCCGCCGAAAGCAACGGCCTGTTGCAGGCGCATCATGACGGCATCCGAGAAACCGCGCAGCAGCATGATGATCGCCAGCACGATGTACATGATGCCGATCCTCTTGTGATCGACGGAGGTGAACCACTCCTTCCAGAGATAGCCCCAGAGCCGGAAATAGGTGAGTGCTGCGACGATGATCAGACCGAGCGCGGCGACCGCGATGAAAGTGCCGACAAGGATCGGCTCGTGGATCGGCAGCGATTCGAGCGTAAGCCGCCCGAAGACTGTCGTGGTGAAGCTATGGTCTTGCATTGGAGCCTTGCTGTTCAGGCGCGGCGAGCGCGCCACTGTTGGTGCCAGTGTTGGTGCCGGTGTTGGTGTGGTCATGAGCGGCCGGAACGGCGGCGGTGACGTCGCCGGATGTCGAGGTGTGGCTCATGGATGGCATGCCCTGGCTCATCTGCCCCTCGCTTGACTGCATGGCTGAATGATCCATGGGCTGCGGCGCGAAGATGCCGCCATTGTCGCGATCAAGCGCGCGATCCTTCTTCATGATGTCGGCGGCGCATTCGGTGCCGGCGACCACGCAACGGTTGAGAACGCGATCAAAGAGACCGGAGGCGACGGTGGAGAAGTGCATGACGGGCACCTTCTCGCTCGGCTTGTCCAGTTCGACGTAACGGTCGGTCGACAGCGTCTCGCCCGCGGCCCTTATCCCCGCGGCCCATTGGTCGAACCCTGCCTGATCGACACCGTGCAGCTTAAACCGCATGTCGGAATAGCCGGCGCCGGTGTAGTTGCCCGAGTAGCCCCAGCTATCGCCCGGCGCGTTGAGCACGGCGTGCAGCATCGATTTCATGCCCGGCATCGCATAGATCATGCCCGCCAGCGTGGGCGCCGAGAAGGTGTTGAACTGGTTTGTCGAGGTGATGGAGAAACGTACGGGGACATCGACCGGGAGGGCCAACTCGTTGACGGTCGCGATGCCTTGTTCGGGATAGATGAAGAGCCACTTCCAATCCATGGCGACGACCTGGATATCGAGGGGCTTGTGGTCCTTGGCCAGCGGCTTGTCGGCGGAAATGCGATCGAGGGGGCGGAAGGGATCGAGGCTGTGGGTGGTGATCCAGGTGACCACGCCGAGACACGCGATGATCAGGAGCGGGATCGACCAGACCACCAGCTCGATCGGCGTCGAATGAGTGAAATTCGGATCGTACCTGCCGGGCGCTCGGCCCTTGCGGTATCGGAACGCGAAGACCACGATCAGGGTCAGCACCGGAATGACGACGAGAAGCATCATGCCGAGTGCGACGAGGATGAGGTTACGCTCCTGAAGAGCGATATCCCCCGTTGGGTTCATCACCACCATATTGCAACCGCTGAGAGGAAGCAGCGCAAGAGGTGCGACAAACCGGCGAAAATTTCGTGATATGAATGTTTTCTGGCGCATGCCCGGAAGCTATGTCGCCCCCCGCGCGGCAGCTTTGACATAGATCAAACTTTGATCCCGATGACCGGGGATTTCGCTGCGACATTTTTGTGTGCCGGCCGAAAATCGCGGAGTTCGGTCTCAGACGCCACCAAGCCGGCGCGCGGCAGCTTTGCGCCAATGGGAGACATTATAGCATGGCGGCCCATCGGCCGACAGAGCGGCCGATGAACGGCTCATCGCGATTGAAATGCACCGCAGCCGAACTCAAGCGGCGGTTTCAGCAGGGATGTCGATCTGATCCATCTTCCCGGCAGTGATGAGATCCTGAATCCGAGGATCGTCAAGCACAGTGTAAGGATAGCCTCGCGCAATAGCACTGACGTGCTCCAGCCTGGCAATCTGCGTGGGAGCCAGCCTGACCTTTGACGCAGCGAGATTGGTGTCGAGCTGCGACAGCGTTCGCGGCCCGATAATCGGCAGAGATCCTTTTGCCGCGACCCAGGCAATCGCGACTTCTCCAGGCGTCACGCCGATCTCTGCAGACACGGCGATAAGCGTGTCGATGATCGCCGTGCGTTGCGGGGTGTTCTCCGGCTGGAAACCCGCACCAGCCCAAGCTTCGTCGCGCCGTGCGTTATCCTTTACCTGACGGTATTTACCGGTCAGGACGCCGCCCCCAAGGGGCGAATAGGCAACCACGCCAATTCCAAGCGCTTGAGCGGCAGGTATCAGGTCCTGCTCGGTTGCCCGTTGGACTAGGCTGTGTTCGACTTGGATTCCGGCGATCGGAACGGAGCCGCGGATCTCCGCGATAGTTGCGGCGCGGGCGACACGCCAGGCGGGAAAGTTCGAGAGGCCGGCATAAAGAATTTTTCCCGCCCGTACGAGATCGTCGAACCCACGAACGAGCTCTTCCAGCGGCGTGACGCCATCAGAGACATGCGCCCAGAAGAGATCGATACGATCTGTTTTCAGGCGCTTTAGGCTCGCCTCCACCGAGGACACCATAGCTTGCCGGCTGTTTCCGGTGACGAGAATTCCGGAACCTGCATTCGTTTTGACGGCAAATTTGGTCGATAGGACGAATTCATCTCGTCGTCCTCTCAAAAGGTCGCCGAGCAGCTCTTCGGACTGCCCTTCCTGATAGCCGTTTGCCGAGTCGATGAAGTTGCCGCCGGCATCGGCATAGGCGTCAATGATGCGACGAGATTCTTCCGAGTCGGCGCCGTGTCCGCCCCAGGCCGTCCCGAAGTTCGCCGTACCCAGGACATATTCGGACACCCGTAATCCCGTCTTCTTACCAAACAACTTGTAACGCAAGAGAACATTCCTTCTTGTGGATCATATGGTGGTCGCGCTACATCAAACGGGCCACTGATCCATATAAATGGGCCAATGGCCCGCTTGTCAAGGAGAAGCGATGCGCGCGGATGCCAGGGAGAACTACAACCACTTGCTTATGGTCGCGCGCGATGTCGTTGCGGAGCAAGGGGTCAACGCATCGCTGCGCGACATCGCACGCAGGGCAAATATCGGCTGGGCAACGCTGTCGCGTCATTTTCCGACACGCGAGGCGTTGCTGGATGCCTTGCTGCGCAGGAGTTTGGAGGAATTGACCCAAAGAGCGGACATGCTCGAAGCGTCGCTGCCGTCAAAAGACGCTCTCGTGACCTGGCTTCGTGATGCGGTTTCTTTTGTGCAGATCTACAGCGGTGTTGTGACGATGATGGCCTCGGCATTGGCCGACCCCGAGTCTGCACTCCATGCTTCCTGTAAAGATCTACGCGAGGCGGGTGCGCGTCTTCTAAAACAGGCGCAGGCGGACCAGGTGGCTCGTCGCGACTTGGATGGAAACGATCTTTTCGCGTTGATCGGCGCTCTCGGCTGGATCGGCGATCAACCGTCATTCGCATCACGCAGCAACGATCTTTTTAAGCTTGTTGTTGGTGCAATCCTCACCGAAAGAGTTGCGTTGGAGAGCACCATCGATGCGGATTCGACGTCTGCCTAGGGCCGACTGCGGTCTTCCGCTTCGGGCAACAGCGGTCATTTACGGATGTCGTTTACCGTTGCGTACTTATCCGTATTTTGCCTCCATGACATCATCTGACCGTCGTGCTGCGAGGCGATCTCTGCCTGAAGATGCGGCGCGCTCGTGGAGGGTTAGTAATGACAATTTCGAGGACGCTGATTGCAAGCCTGTATCTCGTGGCAGGTTCGGCACTGGCCGCTGATACATTGAGGGTGACGCCCGATAACTTCGTGCGGGCTGAAAGCGATATGTATTTCGCGGTCTCCGCCAAGGAAGCTGGCCTCGGCAAGTTGATCCATCGTCGCGATCCATTCGACGTCGAACATCAGACCGTCGTGCGCGGCAACCGCGATACCTTGTATTCCAGCGGCGTCTTCGACCTCGATGCTGGTCCCGTGACGATTACCATGCCCGATGCAGGAGAACGATTTATGTCGCTGATGATCCTAAACGAGGATCACTATGTCACCGGCGTGTTTCACGGTGCGGGAAGTCATACGCTGACCAAGGATGCCGTTGGCACACGATACGTCATGGCGGCAGTTCGCACACTGATCGACCCCGGCAAGGCTGGCGACGCCGACGACGTTCACAAGCTTCAGGATGCCATCAAGGTCGATCAACCCGGCGGTCCGGGCAAGCTGGAACTACCCACTTGGGACAAGGCCAGCCAGGACAAGGTGCGTAGCGCACTCTTGGCGCTTAACGCGACCATGGAAAGCTTCGACCGGGCATTCGGAAGCAGGAGTGAGGTTGATCCCGTTCACCACCTGATCGGGGCTGCAGCCGGGTGGGGCGGCAATCCGGATAGCGAAGCTACTTACATCGCGGTCACGCCCGAGAAAAACGATGGGACGACGATCTATACACTGCACGTTCCCGCAAATGTTCCCGTCGATGGTTTCTGGTCGGTCAGCCGCTACAACAGCGAGGGCTTCTTCGTCCCAAATCCACAGAAGGCCTATTCCGTCAACAATCTGACCGCCACGAAGGGCAGCGACAGGTCGGTTACGATTCAGTTTGGTGGCTGCGATGGCAAAGTTGCCAACTGCCTGCCCGTCGAAGCCGGGTGGAATTATACGGTGAGGCTCTACCGGCCCCAATCGCAAGTGCTGGATGGAAGCTGGACATTTCCCCAACCGCAGCAACAGTGAGCGTGGCGATAAATCTCTTGGCCGTCCAAATGTCCGCTTAGGGCCGACTGCGGTCATTGGTGGCAACGGCTACCTACGTCTGGAAAATCGCAGCCGCGAAAGCCATTGCAATGATGCGTGAATGACAATGGTGATCCGCGCCCAAGGGCGGCGGATCACCATTTTCGAGATCGTCTCTTGATTCTCGTGAACGTCTAATTCTGATGCAGCATCACGGCGGAGGGCGGCGCCCCGTTATCCGTCGTCTTGCTATCGTGGCCGGCCACGACGATGAGCATCACGCAGGCGACCAGCCCGGAGACGAAGAGCGCTCCATATACCATCGTCCGTTCTCCCTGTAGCCCCGAACGTCGACCTTGAGCGAGGACCAAACTAAGGGGTCCAAGGTAACCATAAGCCTAAGCGACAGGGTTGAAGGATACTTAAAATGCCGGGCAATCGATTAACCACATATCGTGCCATCCGAGCGGCCATACGACCTCAGCTCGACCTGAGGCTCCGGACCTTGGAAAGAATATCGTCCGACAGCGCCGACACCAACGCCTGATCCGCCCCCTTGCGCGGCACCAGCACGAATTCGACATCCTCGAGCACCGGCAGCTTGCCCTTGCCGATCACCTTCAGGCCCGATGGCGCCATGCTGCGCGGCTGCACGAGCACGCCCATCCCTGCACGCGCCGCCGCCGTCAGCCCGCTCAGGCTCCCGCAGGTGCAGACGATCCGCCAGGAAATCTGGTGCCGCCCCAGCGCTTCCAGCGATATCGCCCGCGTCACGCTCGGCGGCGGAAAGGCGATCAGCGGCAGCGGCGAAGCGCTCATGATATGATCGGGATCGCGCGCCAGCCACACCAGCGGCTCGCGATAGACCAGCCGCCCGCGCGCGTCACCCAGCCGACGCTTGGCGAGCACCAAATCGATCTCGCCATTGTCCTGCATTTCATAAAGCACACCCGAGAGCGCCACCGTCAGCTCCAGATCGACCGACGGGTGCGAGCGCACGAAATCCTCGAGCACCCCGGGCAGCTGGCTGGTGACGAAATCCTCCGACACCCCAAGCCTCAGCTTGCCGCGCAGGCTTGGCCCGCCAAACAGCGATTGCACCTGCCCCTCGATCGACAGCATGGCGCGCGCATGCGAGAGCAGCGCCTCGCCATCCGTCGTCAGCACCACCTTGTGGGTATCGCGGGCAAGCAGTCGCCGCCCGACCGAGGTCTCCAGCCGCTGGATATGCTGGCTGACGGTCGATTGCCCAAGCCCCAGCCGCTCGGCGGCAAGCGTGAAGCTCCCCATCTGCTCGACGGCGACGAAGCTGCGCAATTGCGTAAGATCAAGCATGATTATCCCATATCGCGATAACTGTTATTTCTTGCATCGCGTATCATAATGGAAGAAACAGGATTGATCCATCAAAAGCCGGCTACAATGCCGAACAAGCCGAGACTAAGCCCATGCGCCGTTTCCTGCCCGATACTTTCACGATCCTCCTGGTCTGCACGGTCATCCTTGCATCGATCCTGCCGGCAAGCGGCGCCTTCGCCGGCTATTTCGGCACGGCGACCACAATCGCGATCGCGCTCCTCTTCTTCCTGCATGGCGCGCGCCTCTCGCGCGACGTGGTGATCGCGGGCCTGCTGCACTGGCGGCTGCATCTGGTCATCCTGCTCACCACCTTCGGCGTCTTCCCGCTGCTCGGCATGGGTCTCGGCTTCATTCCTGAAACGATCCTGCCGCATTCGCTCTATCTCGGCATTCTCTTCCTCTGCGTTCTGCCCTCGACGGTGCAATCGTCGATCGCCTTCACCTCGATGGCCGGCGGCAACGTGCCGGCCGCGATCTGCTCGGCCTCGGCGTCGAACATCTTCGGCATGTTCCTGACCCCGCTCCTCGTCGGCCTGCTCTTTTCGGTCGGCGGCCATGGCGGCTTTTCCTGGGATGCGCTGCTGCAGATCTTCACGCAGCTGTTGCTGCCCTTCATCGTCGGCCAGGTGCTGCAGCCCTGGATCGGCGACTGGATCCGCGCCAAGAAGAAGATCCTGATGCCCGTCGATCGCGGCTCGATCCTGATGGTCGTCTACCTCGCCTTCTCGACCGCCGTCGTCGAGGGCCTGTGGCACACCTTCTCGCTGTCAGATATCGCCGTCGTCATCGTCGCCGACATGGTTCTGCTCGCGCTCGTCCTCTGCGCCACCACCTTCGGCAGCCGCCTGATGGGCTTCAACGAAGCCGACCAGATCACCATCACCTTCTGCGGCTCGAAGAAGAGCCTCGCGAGCGGCGTCCCCATGGCCAACGTCATCTTCGCCGGCCAGGCGATCGGCGCCATCGTCCTGCCGCTGATGCTCTTCCACCAGATTCAGCTGATGGTCTGCGCCGTCATCGCCCAAAAATACGCCGCCGCCCATCATCGCCGCGCCACCGCCGCCGAAGTGGAACAGGCTGCGAACCCGGCGTGACCAGACAACAAAAAAGCGGCGCCCCGTGGGGGACGCCGCCTCGTTGCCATATCCTGGGAGGGATTGGTTCGTTGGTGACTTAGTTGGTGACCTGGGCCTCGATGGCCTTCGGCGCGCTCACCGGCTCGGCGGCGATCGCGATCTTGCGGGGCTTCATCGCCTCGGGAATGCTGCGAAGAAGGTCGATGTGGAGCAGACCGTTCTTCAGCGAAGCAGCCGTCACCTCGACATGGTCGGCAAGCTGGAAGCGACGTTCGAAGGTGCGCTTGGCGATGCCGCGATAGAGGAATTCGGAGCCTTCCGCATTGTCTTCATTCTTCTCGCCCTTGACGGTGAGAGCATGGGCCTGCGCTTCGATCGAAATTTCGGTTTCGTCGAAACCGGCGACGGCCATGGTGATGCGGTAGGTGTTTTCACCGGTGCGCTCGATATTGTAGGGCGGATAGGTCTGGCCCTGGTCGGGCTGGCCCAGGCTGTCGAGCATGGTGAAGAGACGGTCGAAACCGACGGTGGAACGATAGAGGGGAGAGAAGTCTACGTGACGCATGATGTCCTCCTGAGGAAGCGACTGATTGCGATAAATTGCCCCAGAAACCCCTTTATCGGCAGCTTCGGGACGGTTCCGCGGACCCGTTCTGGCGTCCACTACCATGAGATGGGGATGGCTTTTTCGGACTTCAAGACCCTTTCTGAGGGCCGCCCACAACCACCGAAAATCCGCGGCCAGCCACAGTGAACCGCGCATGAACACCTAGTTCGGCATCCGTTCAGACGCACGGGCCTAATGATTGCGTCATCGGGTTACACTGGCTCGATGGCTGGAGTGTATCGTCCCTTCGTCTCCAGCCCGATCTCAGGCCGGCACTGCGCTCCCCTCAGGTCCCGCATGCCGGCCACTTTTTTCGGCGGGCGCGGGCGACGCGCATCTCAGGAACGCTTTTTTCTTTGATTTGACAGGCCGATCGCCTATCCGCTTTACTTCTATCCCGAATCCTTTCGAAGGGCGCGCGCTGACGGCTATGGAACAGGTTCTGTTTTCGACACCCGGCAATCCGGTTCCGGAAAATCGCACGGAAGGCTACTTCGAGACGCATGACGGCCTGAAGCTGCGCTACGCCGTCTTCCGCTCCTCGGCACCCGTTGCCAAGGGCACCGTCGTGCTCTTGCACGGGCGCAACGAATTCATCGAGAAATATTACGAGACGATCCGCGACCTGACCGACAAGGGCCTCTGGGTCGCCACCTTCGATCTGCGCGGCCAGGGCAATTCCGACCGCATGCTGAAGAAGCGTCACTACGGCCATGTTCGCCGCTTCGTCGATTACGAGCACGACCTCGATACCTTCCTCGAGAAGGTCGTGCTGCCCGATACCCGCCTGCCCTTCTATATATTGGCGCATTCGACCGGCGCGCTGATCGCGCTGTCGGCTGCTCCGTATCTCACGACGCGCATCGAGCGCATGGTGCTGACGGCACCCTTCATCGGCCTCTCGGGCCAGGCTGCCTCGGCCGGCACCATCCGCTGGCTCGCATCCGCGGCCTGCGCGCTCGGCCTCGGCTCGCACCCGCTGTCGCGCAAGCTCAGGGAAAAGCCGTTCCGCGACAATCCGCTGACATCGGACGAAGTGCGCTTCGAACGCAACGTCGCGATTGCGCAGGCAAATCCCGATCTCACGCTCGGCCCGCCCACAGCACGCTGGCTGGTGGAATCCTTCAAGACCATCGAGCGCGTGACCGCGCCGAACCACCTCTTTTCGATCACCATCCCGACCGTCGTCATCGCGCCGACGCGCGATACGATCGTGCCTTACATCGCTCAGGAGCGCCTCTCGCGCTATTTCCGCGCCGGCCAGCTGGTGCCGATCAACGGCGCCCGTCACGAAGTGTTGCAGGAACGCGATGTCTACCGGCAAGCGGCGCTCGCCGCCTTCCACGCCTTCATTCCGGGCGCGGATGCCGAGGTTTCCGAGGAATTCGAGGGCTTCGGCACCTGAGCCGAAGCGCCTTAGGCGGGGTCCCACTACACGGCGCGCGCTTTCGAAATCGTATCGTACCGCCCCGCCCGATCACATTTTGAGACAAAAATGTAACGCGGTGTTTGAATTTTTACGATTGTAAGATAATAGTTACCCACTTTTTCGATAAGGGCTGAACTAATCACATAGGGGGCACCTGGCGTTGAGGGCGCATTACGTATTGGGACGATCTCTCTTCGGGATCATGATTGTGGGCTTGGCTGCCACGGGCTGCACTAGCACGCCAAAGACCACAGGCAGCATTCAGACGACCAAGCGTCTGCATACCGGCACGCCCGGTAAGGTCACCTACAATTACACGACGGAAGACCGAACCTGTCTCAAGCGGGCGATGTATTTCGAATCGCTGCATTCCGATCACGACGGCTATATGGCTGTCGGCAGCGTCGTGATGAACCGCCTGACATCCCCTGCCTATCCCAAGTCCATTTGCGGCGTCGTTTCGCAGGCCAAGCAGTTCGCCCCTGGCGTCATGACCCGTGAAGTCAAGGCACAGGCGGAGCCCGATCTCAACGCTGCCGCCGATGCTCTCTTGAAGGGTGAGCGCAATCCCGCCGTCAAGGAAGCCATGTTCTTCCATACCGACGGTATGAAGTTCCCCTATGACAACATGCACTACGTGACGGTTGCCGGCGGCAATGCCTTCTATGAGAAGCGCGGCGCCGATGGCGAGCTGCAGACCCCCTCGCCGCTCCCTGCCTATGAAGTCGCGATGAATTTCGTGCCCGCTCATAGCCAGATGGCCGCGCAGTTCGAATTGCTGACGCCAGCCGCTTCGCCGGCCCGCGAGCCGATTCCGATGGCGCAGGGCGTCGTCGAAACCGCATACGAAGCACCGGAAAGCGTCCCCGTGCCGCAGGCCGCCCCCATGCAGACGACCGCCGAAGCGGTCCGCATGGAACAGCCGCAGGTTCAGCAGGGCCAGGTGCAGCAGGGCCAAGTCCAGACCGCCCAGTTGCAACCGGCGCAAACTCAGCAGCCGCAATTCCAGCAGGATCGGTTCCAGCAGGCCCAACCGCAGCAGGCGCAGGCCAAGCAGCAGCACGTGCTGCAGGTTCCAGTCCAGCAGGCCTATGTCCCGTCCGAGCCAGCACCTGCCGCCTTCGAGGCCGTTGCCTACACCGTGCCGACGGCAGTGGCCGTGCCCACGCCGCGCCCGGCGGCCTTCGACACCGCCCGCATGCGCGGCGGCATCGGCGGCTGATCTCAGCCTTAAGAGACGACCGAACAAAAAAGGGTTCCAGCCTGCCGGCGGAACCCTTTTTCTTTGCCTATCTGTCTGGACTGTCAGGCCGTCGGCCCTTCGCCCCGCCCCAATGGCGCGTCATCGCCGACGCGCCAGATCGCGATCGTCAGGCAACCCTCGCCAGCGGCGTCATGCCGCGCGCGCTTCGCTCGTCGCCGACCTTGAACTGGCCGATCAGCTCGAACAGCGCGCTCGCCTCCGCCGCCAGCTTGCGGCTGGCGGACGCGGTCTGCTCGACCATCGCCGCATTGCGCTGCGTATCCTGATCCATCGACATCACGGCCTCGTTGATCTGGCCCAGCGCCTGCGATTGCTCACGCGCCGCCACAACGATGCCCGAGACATTGTCGTGCACCTGCACCACCCGTGTCGCGATCGCCTCCAGCGCCGCACCGGTCTTGTCCACCAGCGCCACCCCATCGCGAACCGAGGCTTCGCTATCATGGATCAGCGCCTTGATTTCCTTGGCCGCATCGGCCGAACGCTGCGCCAGCTGTCGCACCTCTTGCGCCACGACCGCGAATCCCTTGCCGGCTTCCCCGGCACGCGCCGCCTCGACACCGGCGTTCAGCGCCAGGAGATTGGTCTGGAAGGCGATGTCGTCGATGACGCTGACGATGCCGGCGATCTGGGTCGAGGAACGCTCGATCCGCGCCATGGCATCCACGGTCTGCCTGACGACATCGGCGGAATCCTGCGCGCTCTTCGTCGTGTCGTCGACCAATCGACCGGCATCCGCCGCCCGGCGCGCCGAATCCGACACGGTCGTGGAAATCTCGGTCACCGCCGCGGCCGTCTCCTCGACGGACGAAGCCTGCGATTCCGAACGGCGGGCAAGATCGTCGGACGCGGCACTGATCTCGCGCGTTCCCGATGCGATCTGCGTCGCGTTCCTGGCTATCGCCTGCATCGCCGCTCGCAACCGGCCGATCGAGGAGTTGTAATCGGTGCGCAGCGTCTCCAGCGAGGCGATGAAGGGCTTTTCGATCGTCTGGTCGAGGTCGCCATCCGCCATCGCCTGCAGGCCGATGGCGAGCTCGTTGACCGCCCGCACCCGCTCGCTGACATCGGTCGCGAACTTCACGACCTTGAACACCTTGCCGCTCATGTCGAAGATCGGGTTGTAGGAGGCCTGGATGAACACCTTGCGGCCGCCCTTGCCGATACGCGCGAACTCGTCGGCGGCGAATTGCCCGGCCGCAAGGCTGCGCCAGAATTCTTTGTACTCAGCACTCGCGGCATAGACCGAATCGCAGAACATCGAATGATGCCGGCCGCGGATTTCCTCCAGCGTATAGCCGAGCGTCTTCAGGAAATTCTCGTTGGCCGTCAGGATATGGCCGTCCGGCGTGAACTCGATCGTCGCCTGCGCACGCGAGAGTGCATCGAGCTTGCCCGCATCTTCGGCACTCTTCAGCTTGGTGTCGGTAATCACGGTGGCGAACTTCACGACCTTGTAGGGCGTGCTGCCCTTGAAGACCGGATTGTAGGAGGCCTCGATCCACACCTCGCGCCCACCCTTGGCGATGCGCTTGTATTGCCGGCGATCGAACTCGCCCTTGTTCAGGCCCTTCCAGAAGGCAGCGTACTCCGCGCTTCGAGCGTCTTCCGGATCGACGAACATACTGTGGGGTCGCCCGACGATCTCGTTCAGGCTGTATCCCATGGCCTGACAGAAATTCTCGTTGGCGAAGAGGATCTTGCCCGCCATGTCGAATTCGATCACGGCCTGGGAACGGCTGACGGCATCAAGAACGGCCTTGGCACCCGCGGCGGATCCGAAAGAAAAGAGCTGCATTATAATTTGCCTCAAACCGAAATGCGGACCGCCGAAAAAGCAAGGGTCCATAAACATTCATTTCAGCGGCAAGATTTGCAGCGAATTCTTTCGGTTCAATTAAAGTTCACCCGCTGCGAGCATCTTGCAAGGCAAGTAACCGCATGTTTTTGCAAACAAACAACCGATGAGAGTTCACATCGATCGAGAACAACCGATACTGTCAAACATCGCCTGC
Source organism: Rhizobium sp. O111 (assembly GCF_055616315.1). Taxonomy (NCBI): domain Bacteria; kingdom Pseudomonadati; phylum Pseudomonadota; class Alphaproteobacteria; order Hyphomicrobiales; family Rhizobiaceae; genus Rhizobium; species Rhizobium sp. O111. The sequence continues at coordinate 2,896,952 of NZ_JBSHXL010000001.1, forward strand.
AGCTAACAAAACCGGACCTGATGCCGCCGAACTTGGCGCAACCCTCAGTTTAGCGTCGCAGGATCGCCACCGCCGCGTCATAGACCGCCTGGCTGCCGGCGGCGATGATCGAGCCGCCATTCTCCGGCCGCCCGCCATCCCAGGTGGTGATGATGCCGCCCGCCTTCTCGATGACGGGAATGATGCCGCCGACATCGTAGGGCTTCAGCCCGTTCTCGACGACGAGATCGATATGCCCGGCCGCCAGAAGCGCATAGGCGTAGCAATCGGTGCCATAGCGGAAAAGCCGCACCTGGCTTTCGATCTCGCGATAGCGGTCCATCTCGGTGCCAGCGAAGAGATGCGGCGAGGTGGTGAACAGGATCGCATCGGAAAGCCCGGCGCAATCGCGCACCTGAAGCTTCCGCTCGCCCTCCGGACCGGTGTAGTAGGATCCACTCTCACCGGCGAAATAGCGCTCGCCGGTAAACGGCTGCTCGATCATTCCCATGATCGCCCGGCCGTTCCTGTAGAGGCCGATCAGCGTCCCCCAGACGGGAACGCCCGAGATGAACGCCCGCGTGCCGTCGATCGGATCGATCACCCAGACATGCTCGCGGTCAAGCCCGACATTGCCGAACTCCTCGCCGAGAATGCCGTGCTCGGGGAAATGCTGTTCGATCAGCGCCCGGATCGCCACTTCCGCCGCCCGGTCGCCCTCGGTGACGGGATCGAAGCCCGACGCCAGCTTATTCGTCACGCCGGTCCCGGAGCGAAACCGCGGCAGCGTCTCGGCCTTGGCGGCTTCCGCGAGGCGATTGAAGAAGGTGCGATCAGGAAACATGAGGGACATCCGTGTGAGACTGTCGATGCCGCTTTCCATAGCCGAAAAGGCCCGTTTTGCAAACGGAAGCAGCAATTTTTAGCCGGCTGCACATATTTTGCGCACCGCAATAAAATGATTGACAATTGTGCACTGCAATAGTAGCGTCTGCCTACAGTCTTCTGACTGTAAATACCCTCCTTGGGTGTTTCCTCCCTAGACTTGGACCGCCGCAAGGCGGTCTTTTTTTTGTCGGGCTGGAATGGCAACCAAGAGGAGCGGCCGAAGTCCGCAACTCTGACGCTGAAAAGCTACACCATCTTCAAGACAGTATTAGTACGCTGGATCGCCGTCGCCGCGACGTGCTGAAACGCCGGCTGGATCATCAGTTGGGCGACAGCGGCCGAGACGAAATCGGCATTGAGCCCGGCGATCGCTGACAACGTTGCCTCGACATGCGGGCGATAGCGCCGAAGCTCCTCAACGAGCTCGCCCTCATGGCTCTCGGCAGCGGCGGCAATGTCAAAAATGTCACGGGGTCGAATGGACGCTCCGCGATAATAGATCTTCTTCGCAACGATCTCGGGCACCGTCTCCAGAAGTACATCCAAATTCTCGACGGAGGCCCGAGCATAGGGAACGGACGTCAGCCCTTGAGCGACGATAAAATCGATCTCTCCAACCCCATCGAAGGCGAACTTCTGGAACTTGACCCCATCTCCTTCATATCCGTCGGGAAAGACATCGAACTTCAATTCGGCTTTCGCGGGATCGAGATAGCCCAGCACCTGGGCATCTGGCAGGAAAATATCGACGTCATGACTGTCCCGATGCTCGATCTGCAGCATCATCGCGGTGCCACCACCGAAGGACCACTCGTCGATAATTGGATAGGCCCGATTGACCTGATCGATCAGGCTTGTCGCGATGCGGAAAAGCCGCCTCCAATCCGGAGGACCGCCGATCGTCACGCCGCCAACGGATAGGTTTCGCCGGAGTAGGCGGAGAACGCCCTGGCGGCCTCCACCAATTCAGGCAGCGAAATGCCGACCGAGGCCGCGAACGCCGCCTGAAGCTGCGGGGTCACTTCGGCGAAGAAGGACGACATGTGGCCGGGTACGGTCTTCGCCTCATCCATATGCGACAGATAAAACGCCAGCTCGGCGGCCGTCAGCTTGCGCCCGTAAGGCGCATTGACAGTCCCCAAAACCGTAGCTGCGATATCCATCGTCACCACCATTGACCGACAGCCCAAAATAGAACTGCACGAACCAAGCGTCAATGCGCGCGAAAAACCGCCCTACTCAGCCGCCAGCGCCGTATCGCCGGCGAACTTGGCGACGTAGTCGGCCATCTGCCGCATGAAGGAGGTGATCGCGGCGGCGACGAGCGGGAAATCGGCGCGGCGCTCTAGCGTCACCTCGTCGACATAGATCGAGCGATTGACCTCGATCTGCAGCGCGTGCAGGCCGCGCGAGGGGCGTCCGTAATGCTCGGTGATGAAGCCGCCGGCATAGGGCTTGTTGCGGATCGCGGCGAAACCCATCTCCTCGAAGATGCTGACGGCCATGCGCGACAACTCGGCCGAGGCGCTGGTGCCGTAGCGGTCGCCGATGATGAAATCCGGCCGCGAAGTCGCACCCGCGACGCGAATATTGCCCGGCATCGAGTGGCAGTCGATCAAAACGCCGAAGCCGAACTGCACATGCGTGCGCGCGATCAGCCGGCGCAGTGCGGCGTGATAGGGCTTGTAGACCGCCTCGATACGATCGAGCGCCTCCTGCACCGGCAAGCGCCGCGCGTAAATCTCCATGTTCTCGGCGACGATCCTGGGGATAGTCCCGAGCCCGCCCGCCACGCGCAGCGAATTGATATTGGCGTAAGAAGGCAGGAGCCCGTCGAACATGCGCGGATCGAGTTCGTAGGGCTCGCGGTTCACGTCGAGATAGGCGCGCGGAAAATTGGCGAGAAGCAGCGGCGCGCCGAGCGCACCGGCCGCCGAAAACAGCTCGTCGACATAGTGGTCTTCCGAGCGGCGGATCGAAATCCCCTGCAATCTCGATTGCGCGATGAACTCGGGCGGATAGATGCGGCCGCTGTGGGGGGAATTGTAGACGAATGGAATGGTGTGCGACGCGGGTTCCCGTATCTCAAAAAGCTCGTACGCGGGAATCTCGTCCACCTGTTTCCCTCTTAACCATGCTGGCAGGCAGCTATCTCGCCCATGTTGCCAGTTGAAGGCCGCCAAGTCCATACTATCTCATGGGGATGACGCTTTGCACAGGCGCTTCACCGGTTGTTTACCGGCCGAAATCTAGTGTAAATGACCAATACTCACGCATAAATTCCACTGATCAGCGGTCTGGATAATGACTCAGAAGATACTTCTTGCAGAAGACGACAACGACATGCGCCGCTTCCTTGTGAAGGCGCTCGAAAAGGCAGGCTACAAGGTCCTGTCCTACGACAACGGCGCCAGCGCATACGACCGCCTTCGCGAAGAACCCTTTTCCCTTCTTCTCACCGATATCGTCATGCCCGAAATGGACGGCATCGAGCTGGCGCGCCGCGCCACCGAACTCGATCCCGACCTCAAGGTGATGTTCATCACCGGTTTTGCGGCCGTGGCACTCAATCCTGATTCGAAGGCACCGAAGGACGCGAAGGTCCTTTCCAAGCCTTTCCACCTCCGCGACCTCGTTGACGAAGTCAATAAAATGCTTGCGGCCTAAGGGTTCTGTGGGCGCATGTCACAAATCTGAAAAAGGCCTATTGACGGCCAAATAGGTTTGTGGTCTATGCGCCGACATCGGATGGGCGTGTAGCTCAGCGGGAGAGCACTACGTTGACATCGTAGGGGTCACAGGTTCAATCCCTGTCACGCCCACCATCCAGATTAGACTGAATAGTCAAGGGCTTAGCGAGAAATCGCTGAGCCCTTATTCGTTTCGGCAAGCGGCAATCCAAAGCCTGCAACCGACGTTCCGTCGGCGAAATGTATTTCACGAGGCGATGCGGCCCGCGCCGGTCCACCGGGCGCGACCCACTCGCTTCAAGACCCATCCACACCCTCGTCTCGTTCAGAATCCATTAAGCCAACCAATGCCATCTTCTGGGCATGTTGAGTGGCTATCGAGCCTCTCGATCTTAACGGAGACGCATGCGAATGAAGAAGATGGCTCTGTACGCCGTGGTTGCCGCAACCACGTTCAGCAGCGTCCTGGCGACCACAGCGCCGGCAATGGCGCAGTATTACGACCGTCGCCCGCCGGGCTATGGTTACCGCGACCAGCCGCCACCCCCGCCGCCCCCGCGCCGCCGCCATCACAATGACGGTGCCGTCATCGCCGGTGGTCTTGCGGCCGGTGTTATCGGCGGCCTGATCGGCGGTGCGATTGCCAACGGCAATTCCGGCCCGCGCTATATCGACCCGCCACCGCCGCCCCCGCCGCGTTGCTGGTTCGAGGATCGCCAGGTGCAGAACGCCTATGACGGCGGCTACCACATGGAAAGCATCCGCGTCTGCCGCTAACGATGTCGGGCATTGTGCCCAGCACCAAAGCAGCAACCACCGCCCCGGTCTCCGGGGCGTTTTGCTGTCGGGCATCGCGCAACACAGGCGCTGAAACGAAAAGAGGCCCGGCGGATGGCCGGACCTCTTCATGTCGAGCGAACCGCGCGAGCGCTTATTCGTGGATCGTATAGGAGCCCATTTCGCAGAGGTTCTGCGTGTCGGTGGTCGTGTCGAGGTTGGAGCCTTCCTCGAACTCGAACTTCATGTCGTATTTGCAGACGTCGCGGCCGTCACCGATGGTGATGTCCATGCTTTCGCCCGGGTTCAGTACCTGCTTGCCGAAGACGTCGTCTTCCCACTCGTTGACGCCAACGGGCGAGGTATAGAAATTGGTGAGCACCGAGTTGGTGCCGTTCTTCAGCGTGAAGACCAGGTCTTCCGCGTGCGAGACGCCTGAAAATGCCAGAAATGCGATGGCGGAGACCGCCGACAGCGTGATGTTTCTCATGTTTCCCCTCAAAACGCCCCACACGGGGCGCGACGGTCTTATTATCGGATCGACATATGTAAAAGTGGTTTCGTAAGCCATTTCTGGTGGCTTTTCTTGGACTGCGAAGTTGTGTGCCAAGACATTGAAAGTCTAGCGTGCTGACCAATTTCGAACACAGTAGAATGTCATGGCCTCGGTGCTGTGGCGACACGATTGCAGCATGTCGCGCAAAAGTGTGAAGCGGTTTTGCGGCACCGACATGCGAGAAAACAGAGGCCTAAAGCGTGACAAGCGAATCCGAAGGATCGCGACAAGCTTGGGCATGACGAGGTATTGAAATGAAACTGGTAATCCTGACCGCTGGCGCACTTCTGTCGGCATCGATCGCCCAGGCAGCGGGCACGGCACAGCAGAACTTCCCAGGCGCGCCTGGCGCGCTGACGCTGGCCGGACGATGCAGCAAGCTCGTCGTCGGCAAGGTCGATGTCTCCAAGCCCTGCCAGAACGAGATCGCCAGCGTTACGCTGGTCAACGGTCAGGTCACCTTCATCTTCTCCGCCGAAGGCAAGATGCTCGGCTTCCAGGGCGACGGCACCAAGATCAAGCCGGCATCGGCGGGCAATGTCACGTTGCCGCTCGATATGGTCGTGACGGGCGCCGGCCAGAAGATGACCGGCCAGGTCAAGGTCTCGGGAAGCTGCACGCTCGGCAACCCTTATGACGGAAAGCCGGTCGCCATCGAATGCAGCGCCAAGAGCACCGACACCGCCTTCTCCGCTGTCTTCAAGACCAACGGCAAGGCGCCGAAGCAGAAATAAGCCTAGACAATCTTCAGGCGCACCAGGCGCCCTTGCCGGGCTTGCGGGCCAGACCCTCATCCACCAGCTGCGCGCCGATCGAGCGACCGTCGCGCGAGATGACCCGGGGCGCTGTCCCCTTGTCGGGCTGGCCGGCGGCGTTCATCGAGAACGACCCGGCATTCAGAAGGTTGAGCAGCCGGAGCTTGGCGGCGAAGCCCGCCTTGCGCTCGCCGTCGCAGCGCGCATTGTCGATGCCGGGGCTGACGATATCGGCGATGACGATCTTTTCGCCCTTGTACCAGAAGGTGCTGCCGTCGGCGACGCAGTTGATATGCTCGCCCTGCCCGCAATAGCCGAAGGCAGCCTTGGCGGATTGCGTCTGCGCCGGTGAAATGGAAGCGGGCGAAATCGAAACCGGCTCCGCCCGTTCGGCGACGGGCCCCTTGGACGAAGGGATCGGCACGGCGGCCGGAGGAATGATCTTCGAGACCGGCGCGATCGACGCCGTCTGCCTCGGCCCCGTGTCCCGGCTCGTATCCTTGATAGCCTCACGCACCGCATCGCGCTCGCGTGTGTTCTTCGCCACGCTCACCGGCCGCGAGGCTGATGGGGAAGGCGCATGCGAGGCGAGCATCGGCTTCACGCTCTTCCAGTTGTCGTAGACGGCGATGCCACCGAAGGCGAGCGCACCCACGACCACCCAGGGAAGCGCGCTGCCGCCTCCGCTCTTCCTCGCTCCCGACCGCGAGCGTGTCGATGTCTTGCGGCGTGTCGCTGTCTTGGCCATGGCGTCCCGATTCCCGTGATGGCCGATTATCGCCGCGCAATCCTTTCCGAAAGGTTGGCAAGCGCCATTTGTCCCCCGCAGGTTTCGCCCCCTAAGTTTCCCGTGAGAAGTTTCGCTTGCCCCGCCGCCACATCATCGCGCCATTTGCCCGCTAGAGCCCACCGGTCACGTTTCGTTGAAGAGGCTGGTCGTCGAAAACGCTGGCACGGCGCGATCCGGCTGCCTATTTGAGGCGTGGTTGCTGTGACAGAGACGCTGGAACAGCCACGACGACGGCTGAGAAGTGAAGGCATGACGCGAAAATATCTGAAATTTCTGAAGTGGCCCGCAGGCCTCGCGCTCGGCGCGGTGCTCCTGGTCCTCGGCCATGCCGGCATCGGCCAGCTCACTGGAAATTTCCACGAAGTCATCCCCGGCGAGCTCTACCGCTCCGCCCAGCCAAGCGGCACTGATATCGCCACCTATGCCGACACCTACGGCATCAAGACGATCGTGAACCTGCGCGACGAGGAGCGCACCGACTGGTACCGCAATGAGGCGGCGGCCGCGCAGAAGGCCGGCATCACCCTGATCGATTTCCCGATGTCCTCGTCGAAGCTATTGCCGATCCCCGAAGCCGAACGCCTGGCAAAGCTGATGGCCGATGCGCCGAAACCGCTCCTCATCCACTGCGAACACGGCGCCAACCGCACGGGCCTCGCCTCCGCCATCTATGTCGGCGCCGTCGGCAAGCTCAGCGAAGCCTTCGCCGAATTTCAGCTCAGCCCCTACTTCGGCCACTTCGCCCTCCCCGGCATCGGCCGCTACGAACTCACCCGTTCCTGGGACGCGTTTGAAGAAACCATCGGGTTTTGAGGGGGAGCGGTCTGCCTCTCGTGCGGCTGTTGCCTCCACGCCAACCACACCCAGCGACGTCATCCTCGGGCTCGTCCCGAGGATCTAAGCACGCCGCCGAGAGTGTAACGGTCATGGACCGCCCGCCGGCGGTTTAATCCATGCACGTCCAAGCCTAGACCAACCCTCGGCAGATCCTCGGGACGAGCCCGAGGATGACGTTGGTGGGTGTGGCACCGGCCGAATTAATAACGACGAAACAAGCTCTACCAGCACACTACGACAGCCTCTCGTGCGGCTGCACCACCACGCCAACCACACCTAGCGACGTCATCCTCGGGCTCGTCCCGAGGATCTAAGCGCGCATCCAAGAATGCAACGGTCATGGACTACCCACTGGCGTTAAAATCCATGCACGTCCAGCCCAGACCAACCCTCGGCAGATCCTCGGGACAAGCCCGAGGATGACGACGGAGTATGTGGCACCAGCCGAATTACTAACGATGAAACAAGCTCTACCAGCACACTACGACAGCCTCTCGTGCGGCTGTGCCACCGGGCAAACCCCACCCAGCGACGTCATCCTCGGGCTCGTCCCGAGGATCTAAGCACGCCGCCGCGAGTTCAACGGTCATGGACCGCCCACCGGCGTTAACATCCATGCACGTACAGCCCAGACCAACCCTCGGCAGATCCTCGGGACGAGCCCGAGGATGACGTTGGTGGGTGGGGCACCGGCCCGTAATAAGCGATCTTGTGACGGACACTCCCCGGCAAGATCACCCTCAACCCGCAGATCGCGCCTCAGCGCCGATCCGCTTCGTCTCTCCCGCCCTGACACCAACACGCACATCCGCCGCGGCCGGGACGGCAATCGCACGCCACTCGCTCTCATGCTTCATGGTCAGGTCAACGGGCACGGTATTTACGGTCATCTATTTCTCGCTATCGGCTGGAATTCAGTTCTTGTCGGAGCCCTTGTCGTCGCTGGTAATCGGTCCCTCGCGCGACAAATCTCCGCCCGTCACATGCGCGGGCACGTGGATGTCGTGGTGAACGCCCGGCGTCAGCGTCAAGTCCACCTGATGCGGCGGCATCACCTGGGCGGTCTTCATCCGGTTCGGCTTTGCCCGCTTCATGCGGTCGGGCGCTTGCGTGCGCTTGTCGGGAATATGGGTGTCTGGAACGTGGCTATGGGTCGGCATGGTCGTCCTCTCCCTTATCGTTACACTCTTCGCTTTACACTGGCCCCGTTTCCCGACCGCGCACCGAGCGCGCCGCGACAAAAGTCGGCGGCCCATCGGCGACACATCTGTCGGGCAACTGAGAACGTAACGACCGGAGGCCCGGATGGTTCCCGAGAAAAGCGATCGCGCGCCCCAGCCCGATCTTGACTGAGCCGCGAACTTGACTATCTCTGTGAACATCCCGCGGCCTCAGACATCGGCCGACGGGCAACCTGGTGCCGGGCCCCTCTGGCGAGAGTTTTTACGGCGCTCTCGTGATGTCGGTACCGCCTGCAAATAAGCCGGCGGATTTTCATTCGATGAAAAAGCACACCATGCCTTACGCGCATGCCCGTTGTGGTATGTCGCGTTTCTTCAGCGTATCCACGCTCTCAAACAGCGCTGACAGTGGGGAGGTTCGCTCATGAGCACCCCCGCCAAGACGAAATCGACACTCAGCTACTTCACCTGGTCCTTCATCGTCACCGCCGTCGGCCTCGCGCTCGGCGCGGCCCTTGGCTGGCAGACGACCGGCACCATCGGCGGCATGGCGACCGTCTTCTTCATTTGTACGGTGCTTGCCGTACTCGAAATCTCGCTCTCCTTCGATAATGCCATCGTCAACGCCAACAAGCTGAAGGAAATGACGCCTGAGTGGCAGCATCGCTTTCTGACCTGGGGCATCGTCATTGCCGTCTTCGGCATGCGCATCGTCTTCCCGTTGGCGATCGTCGCCATCGCGGCGCAGATCGGCCCATGGGAAGCGCTGGTTCTCGCTGCCCGCGAGCCTGCCGAATATGCCCGCATCATGAACGACGCGCATCTGCCGATCGCAGCCTTCGGCGGCACCTTCCTGATGATGGTCGGCCTCAACTACTTCTTCAACCATGAGAAGGAAGTGCACTGGATTGCCGGCCTCGAACGCATGATGGCCCGCTCGGCCACCATCAAGGGCATCGAGATCGCCTTCGTGCTGGCCCTCATCCTGGTCTTCTCGTCCTTCCTGCCGGAAGCGGAAGCCAGCACCTTCGTCCATAGCGCCATCTATGGCCTTCTGACCTTCCTCGCGGTCGAGGTGGTGGGCGGCTTGCTGGATGCCTCGCAAAAGACGATGAGCGCCGCCGCCAAGGGTGGCCTCGGCGCCTTCATCTATCTCGAGGTGCTCGATGCCAGCTTCTCCTTCGACGGCGTCATCGGCGCCTTCGCGCTGACGCAGAACCTCTTCGTCATCGCCATCGGCCTCGGCATCGGCGCCATGTATGTGCGCTCCATGACGATCATGCTGGTGGAAAAGGGAACGCTTGCCGAATACCGCTATCTCGAGCACGGCGCCTTCTACGCCATCCTGATCCTCTCGGTGATCATGTATGTGCAGACGCTGTATCATATCCCCGAAGTCATCACCGGCCTCGGCGGCGCCACCCTGATCGGCATCTCGCTCTGGTCCTCCATCCGCTACAACAGGAAGGAACAGGCCGAAGAGCAGGCGCATGGCGAGACGCATGCGCAGAAGGAGCAGCAGGTTCAGGCCTGACGCTGATCCGGCTGCGGCTCACGCCGTGGCCCAAATCTCAGACAAAAATAAAGCCCGCGACCGAGAGGTTGCGGGCTGTTTCATATCAAGCGACCGACGGCCGCTTCTATCTTGCAGGCTTAGTGATTGATGCGGCCGAACAGGCTCGGATCGATCCCAAGCTTGTTGAGATCGCGCTCGCGTGGGCGGCGGCCGGATTGGACGGCGGCGCTGGCGGCATTCGCGGCACCGATCATCGCAAAGGCGCGGCCAAGCAAGCCATCACGAATGGACTGACGGAAGGACATTGTCTTTCTTTCTCTAGCATATGATTGACTGCTTACATATGGGCGCGCGAGGTGGGAACCACAACCGCCGGGAATTCAACCCAGCCATGCGGGAATGGGCGGGGTGGGCGTTGTAGATAGCCCCTAGAAGCGAGACCCCAGCCAGTAGCCCCCTCACCCTACCCTCTCCCCGAGGGGAGAGGGGAAGAGACCGCAGAGGATGCCGCTTTCCCCTTCTCCCCAGCGGGGAGAAGGTGCCCGAAGGGCGGATGAGGGGGCTCCGGGCGCCTAGGCTGCCTCAACAAAACCTCCCCACACCAACCTCACATCACCTCTCCCGGCAACGCCGCCGCCTGCAAAATCCACCCCTTCAGCAAGGCCGCATCAAACCCCTGGTCTTCATACAGATGCACATACCGCACTCCCTCCTGCTTCGACCCGACAGGCGGCAGCGGAACGAGTGAGGTGCCCTTGAAGAACGTCACCTTGATGTACCGATCGAAGCAGTGAAACGCCAGGAACCAGCCGCCTGCCGCGGCGCCATAGAGCGGCGTGTTCCACTTGACGGCTTTGCGCAGATCGGGAACGAGCCCCGTTATCAGCTCATCAAGCTCTTTCCCGATAGCACTCTTCCACCCCGGCATCGCCGCGATATACGCCTCAACCGGGGCATCCCCCTCCCCCTTCGGTATCTGCGGATTGCCGCCGGACAAAAGCTTGGGCGCACTCATCAGTCCCTCCCTAGTTGCGCTCCAACTGACTGTAGCAGCAACCAAAGAGAATTTCCGCCGAAACCTTAGCGCAACGCCACGTCAGCCTTCCCGGCGTTGAGGGCCGCCTCGAAAAGCGACTTCCCATCCCCGCCCAGCCACGCATCCAGCGACGTCAGGGGCCCAAACTCCCGCTCAAGCGCCGGGATGTCCGCCACGCCAGCAAGCAAGCCGTCGTCCACCAGTTCGGCGAGACGTTTCAGGAAGGGGTTGTTGTCGAGCAACTCATCGGAAAAGCGCCGGTAAGTGATCGGCCGGCCCGCGGCTTTGGTGAAAGCGCGCGCGAGGTCCTCACCCGTCACGGATGCGCTGGAAAGCTCGATCGCCCTGCCGCTGAACCTGTCGGGAGCCATCAGAATTTCTGCGTTGATCCTGCCCAGGTCTTTGACGGCAATCATCTGCATCAATTGATCCGGCCGCATGAAGAAGGTGAATTCGCCCTCGGGCAAACCCATCCCGGGCAGCATCATCATTTCCATGAAGCTTGCCGGCCGGGTGATCGTGGTTGCCATCGGCAGGCCTTGGACATAGGCCTCGATTTCCGATTTGCTGTCGAAATGCCCCATTCCCGTCGGCCCTTTTCCCGCCCCACCGCCGGAGGAATAGACGAGATGCCGAACGCCGTGCCGCAAAGCGCTGTCGGCGATCGCCTTGCCCTGATCGACCTCCTGCTGATCACTGACCTCACCGCCGGGAGAGCTGGTCTGAACGCTGAAGACACCATCAATGCCGGCCATGGCCCGATCGATAGAGGCGGTATCGAAGAGATCGCCTTTCACCAAAGAAATCCCTTCGCCGGCCAAGGCCATCGCCTTCGCACTATCCGGGTTGCGGACGAAGGCACGGACCCTCCTGCCCTTGGCCCTAAGCGCGCGCGCCACCGCGCCGCCCTGCTGACCGGTCGCGCCGAAGACGAGAAATTCGGAATTGTCGTCCATGATAGTTACCTTTCGTAAGCTTCAATGGTTACTATCTGGAATTATTTGAAATCCGGCACAAGACGGCACATGTTTGGGCCTCAGGCACATGATGATAACCATTGAAGGAGCCAGTTCATGCAGCGTCATATCAATGGTCGCCCCGTCATCGAAACCGCGCGCGGACCGGTACTGACCCCTTGCGCGCCAGGCAGCGTCTTGGTCCGCCTCGGCGACAAATGGACGATTCTCGTCGTTTCAATGCTGGCTCTGTCACCCGATGAACCGATGCGCTTTGGCGCCATCCGGCGCGGCATTCCGGACATATCGCAAAGGATGCTGACGCTGACGCTCCGCAACCTCGAGCGTGACGGCCTCGTGGCGCGCCACTACTATCCCGAGGTGCCGCCAAGGGTGGAATACGAACTGACGGAACGCGGCAAGTCCATGCTACCGCCCCTGGCCGCCTTCACAGGTTGGATCAGGGATACCTGGCAAGACATCGAAGCCTCCCGGATTGCCTTCGACGAGGCTCAGCGAAGCTAAACGGGCGTGCCCATGGACTTCCCCCGCCCCCGCCATACCTACCCCTCCCGGAGGTAACCCATGGCAGAAGTCCTGCTCTTTCACCACGCCCAAGGGCTGACGCCGGGCATCCATATCTTCGCCGATCATCTGCGCGACGCAGGTCACATCGTCCACACGCCCGATCTCTTCGACGGCCATGTCTTCGCGAGCATCGAAGAGGGCATGGCCTATATCCAGGCGACCGGCTTTGACGCGCTGCGCGAGCGCGGCGTGAGCGTGGCCGAGGACCTGCCGGCCGAGCTTGTCTATGCCGGCTTCTCCTTTGGCGTGGTGCCGGCGCAGCAGCTGGCGCAGACACGGCCCGGCGCGCGCGGCGCGCTTCTGTTCCACGCCTGCCTGCCGATATCGGGCGAGTGGTCCTTCGGCCCATGGCCGGAGGGCGTGCCGGTGCAGATCCATGCCATGGATGCCGACCCGATCTTCATGCGCGAGGGCGATATCGATGCCGCCCGGGAGATCCTGGAGCACGTGAAGGACGCGAGCCTCTTCCTTTACCCCGGCGACCAGCACTATTTCGCCGACAGTTCGCTCCCCTCCTGGGATTCCGACGCCGCCGAAGTGCTCACCCGCCGCGTCCTCGATTTCCTCCGACACGTCAACGGCGCCGGCGACGGCTTACCTTGAACGAGAAACGGCCGGCGGATGTCTCCATCGCCGGCCGTGAAAGATAGGGGTTTGGGCAGTCTTTTTCTTTGTCTGAAGGCGGCTCAGTCTTCGCTGGCCGCCATCTGTGTCAGCACATCGCCGCGCCCGCGCAGGCGAAGGATGAGCGGCAGGATCAACGCCAGGGCTGCCAAGCCGAGCAGCACGGCGGCGATCGGCGACTGCACGAGCGTCGTCACGTCGCCCTGGCTGATGGCGAGCGCACGGCGCAGCTGCTGCTCCGCGAGCGGGCCGAGGATCAGGCCGACGATGACGGGCGCGATCGGGTAATCGAAAACGCGCATGACATAGGCGATCAACCCGAACGCCAGCAACATGCCGAGTTCGAACACCGACGGATTGGCGCCGATCGTACCCAGCGTCGCAAAGACCAGGATGCCGGCATAGAGCCAGGGCTTCGGGATCGTCAGCAGCCGCACCCACAGCCCGACCAGCGGCAGGTTGAGCACGAGCAGCATCAGGTTGGCGATGAGCAGCGAGGCGATCAGGCCCCAGACGAGCTGCGGGTTGGTGGCAAACAGCAGCGGCCCCGGTTGCAGGCCATATTGCTGGAAGCCGGCCAGCATGATTGCCGCCGTGGCCGAAGTCGGCAGGCCGAGCGTCAGCAGCGGCACCAGCGTGCCGGCGGCCGAGGCGTTGTTGGCGGCCTCCGGGCCGGCGACGCCTTCGATCGCGCCATTGCCGAACTCTTCCGGATGCTTGGAGAGCTTCTTTTCGGTCGCATAGGAGAGGAACGTGCCGATCTCGGCGCCGCCGGCCGGCATGGCGCCGATCGGGAAGCCGATGACGGTGCCGCGCAGCCATGCCTTCCAGGAGCGTGCCCAGTCCTGCGCCGTCATCCAGACCGAGCCCTTGATCGCCTCGATCTTGTCGGGCGCCGATGTACCCTGTGCTGCGATGAACAGCGTCTCGCCGATCGCAAACATCGCCACCGCCATCGTCGTCACCTCGATGCCATCGAGGAGATCCGGAACGCCGAAGGAGAGCCGGTTCTGACCGGTCAGCTGGTCGATGCCGACAAGCGACAGCGCAAGACCGATGAACAGCGAGGTAAGGCCGCGAAGCGACGAATTGCCGAAGGCCGAAGACACGGTGACGAAGGCGAGGATCATCAGCGCGAAATATTCGCGCGGGCCAAAGACGAGGGCGATCTTGACGATCAGCGGCGCGATGAAGGCAAGCGCCAGCGTGGCGATCAGGCCGGCAACGAAGGAGCCGATCGCCGCGGTGGCGAGCGCCGGGCCGCCGCGTCCGGCGCGCGCCATCTTGTTGCCCTCGAGCGCCGTGACGATCGAGGCGCTTTCGCCGGGCGTGTTCAAGAGGATCGATGTCGTGGAGCCGCCATACATGCCGCCGTAATAGATGCCGGCGAACATGATCAGCGAGCCGGTCGCGTCGAGCTGGTAGGTGACGGGCAAAAGAAGCGCCACTGTTGTGGCCGGGCCGATGCCGGGCAACACGCCGACCATGGTGCCGAGCGTGACGCCGATCAGGGCGTATAGCAGGTTCATCGGCTCCATCGCCGAGACCAGGCCCTGTAGAAGAAATTCGAATGTGCTCATGATGCTACTCTCAAGGCTCCCGTCAATGGATCAGGTGTTCCAGCGGTCCCGCCGGAAGCGAAAGCTGAAGCACAACGGCAAAAAGCCAGTAGATGCCGAGACAGATGACGATGCCGACAGGAATGCTGATCCAGATCCTGCGGGCGCCGAAGCCGGCGGCGGCAAGACCGAACAGCGCGCCGGTTGCGATCGAAAAGCCGAGCGGCCGGATCAGCACCATCTGCGCGACGAGACCGGCAACGACCCAGACCACCGGGCCAAACTCCTGGCGCTCGCGCTCGGGAAAATCGCGACGGAACGCGGCAAAGACGGTCCAGACGCCCAGGCCGACGAGAACGTAGGCGATCCAGTGCGGCACCGTTGCCGGCCCGACCTGCGAATAGCCCGTCGTCTCGTTGAGGCGCGCCACGTCGAAGAAGATGACGGCCGCCATGGCGACCAGCACGGCGGCAATAACAAGCGCCGCCCAATCAGGGCGGCGCTGTTGCGATGTCACTTGGTTCTCGGGGTTCATTTAACCAGTCCGATGTCTTTCAGGATCGTTTCCGTCGCGGAAATGTCCTGCGCGAGCTGTGCTTCGAATTCCGGACCGGAGAGATAGGTGTCCATCCAGCCCTTGGTCTTCAGGTTGTCCTGCCAGGTCTTCGACTTGGCGAGCTTCTCGACGTCATCGGTCACGGCCTTCTTCTGCTCGTCGGTAAGACCGGGAGCGGCGGCAACCATGCGCCAGTTCTGCAGCACGACGTCGAAGCCGGATTCCTTCAGCGTCGGCGCGTCGATGCCGTCGACCTTCTTGTCGGCCGAGATCGCCAGCAGGCGCAGCGCGCCAGCCTTGATCTGGCCTTCGAATTCGCCATAGGACGAAACGCCAGCCGTCACCTGACCGCCGAGGATGGCGGCCAGAGCCTCGCCGCCGCCGGAAAACGCGATGTAGTTGATCTTGGTCGGATCGGCGCCAGCGGCCTTGGCGAGCAGGCCGACGAGAATGTGGTCCGTGCCGCCGGCAGAACCGCCGCCCCAGGAAACCGCGCCCGGATTTTCCTTCAGCTTGGCGACCAAATCGGCGACCGTCTTGATATCGGAATTCGCCGGTACGACGATGGCCTCGTATTCGCCGGTCAGACGGGCGATCGGGGTAACGTCCTTGAGGGTCACCGGCGACTTGTTGGTCAGGATGGCGCCGACCATGACATAGCCGCCGACGAGCAGGGCGTTCGGATTGCCCTTCTGCTGGCTGGCGAACTGGGCGATGCCGATCGTGCCGCCGGCGCCCGGAACGTTCATGACCTGAACTTTGCCGGAAATCTTCTCGCTCTGCAGCGAGGTCTGCATGGTGCGGGCCGTCTGGTCCCAGCCGCCGCCGGGAGCGGCAGGCGCCATGATCGAATAGTCGGCGGCATAGGCCGGCAGCGCGATGGCCGCCGCGAAAATGCTGGTCAGGAAAATATGCTTCAAGAGACTGTCCTCCATGAGCGCGGTCGGTGACCACGCATTGTTCTCGATCGGATCGGGAAGGACAGCGCACACGGACGCGAAAACGCATCCGAAATATCTGGCGAAACTCCTCCCGAAACTTCCCCTATCCGCCTCCACGGAGTTGAAGTTCGTCAAAAGGGACCACAACAAGCTGTCATTTAGCTGACACCCCGCGCTTATCCGGTCAGGATGGACACTTTTTTGCCGCAATTCGAATTCTTGGCCGAAACTGCAGATTTCTGATTGATGTCGGGAACCCTTGTCGCCTTTCGACGTTAGACGGAAGTAATAGGGGAATTTGCGCCATGAGCACGCACATCGACATCAACCAGATCAACGACGACCGCCAGAACGACCGCTTGCGGGAAGTGTGGAGCGTCGCCGATTTCTCGCGCCGTCACCGGCTGGAAAAGGAAGAGGAGCAGCGTCTGCTCAAGCTCTTCGGCTCGTTTGCGACGAAGCAGGAACTGCTCTCGAACGCCCAGCGCCCCTGCCGCTTCCGCTGAAAAGCGGAGCGTAGCGCAGATAGGTCAAAACACCCATCCCCGGTGGATACCGCGGGCGCGCTGTCGAGCGGCCTGCATATGCGGCATCATCCGATGCCGAAGCCGACCTACTTTCACATGAGACAAATGAGATTTTAGAGAACCGCCCAGCGGTTCACGACGCCAACGGCATCAGGAAGCGCGGCGCGATCAGCGATTTGCCGAAACGGATCGCGGCCGCGTAATCCAGCGCTTCCGATACCTTCTCCGGCCAATGCGGCTTGGAGACGACGCCGACGGCGCTGCGGTTGTTGCGCACCATCTCGGGATTGCCGGTGACGAAGACGACGGTTACGCCATGCTCGCTGGAAAGACGCTCAGCAATCGCAGGACCGGTCACGCCATCGGCAAGCTGAACATCCACCAAGGCCACTTCTGCCTGCTCGGCAAGCTCCAGGGCTTCGTCCAGCGTTCGGGCCGGGCCGATGACGGTGTGACCGAGATCCTCGACGATGGATTCGAGATCGAGCGCGATCAACAATTCGTCTTCGACAATAAGAATATTCATGCGGTAGTGCCCATATCTGTGGAATGCATGCCAGCCTGAAACTCGAAAACGCGTGACGCCGCGATTGGTTCCCGACCTTTCCAATTTCCTAATATGGAGCCCGAGGGTTAAAAGAATAGTAGCCGCGCCATACCAATTTTGGGCTTTAAATGTTCAATACAAACCCCGCATGTCACGGCAAAACCGATGAAATCGGGCGAAAATATACTTATGCAACCCATCCGATATAAATGCGCCAAAACAACACGCCCAGCGCTTAGCTGACGCTTAGCTAGCATCTACTGCGTGCGCAGCACCTCGTTCCAGTGCGCGATCAGCCGCGCCCGCTTCACCTGGTCGAGATAGACCATCAGGCCGGGGCTGACAGGTACGGGCCGCAACTGCGCGCCGAGCAGCGCCTGCATGGTGTTGGCGGTATTTTCGCCGGTCACCTCGGGGCTGACGGCGGGGATCTGCAGCTCGCGCGCCATGATCGTCTGCCCCTCCTTCGACATGAAGAAGGAGAGGTAGCGCCGCCCGAGCTCCGGATTGGCCGCCGCCTGCGGCACCAGCCCGATCCGGGACATCACGACCGTATAGTCCTTCGGCAGCACGATGCCGACCTCTGGATGGCGTTTGGCCCAATCCGCCGCGTAGGAGCCCAGAATATTGTAGCCGAGCACGAAACGCCCGTCCGACACCCGCTCCAGGATCGCCGAACTCGTCGAATAGAGCTTCACCCCCGCCGCCCCCATGGCGCCGATCACCGACCAGATATCGCCGAACTGCTCCTGGTCGCGCGCCATGAACAGGAAGCCGACACCGGAGCGCTCGATATCATAGGTGCCGATCCGCCCATGCACCGCATCGCCCTTGCGCTTCAGATAATCGACGAACTCGGCGCGCGAGCTCGGCGGCCGTTCGTTGGCGAAGCTCGGCTTGTGATAGACGAAGACGGCGGG
The DNA here is from genome assembly GCF_055616315.1 of Rhizobium sp. O111. Classification (NCBI taxonomy): domain Bacteria; kingdom Pseudomonadati; phylum Pseudomonadota; class Alphaproteobacteria; order Hyphomicrobiales; family Rhizobiaceae; genus Rhizobium; species Rhizobium sp. O111. Next base: position 2,915,175 of record NZ_JBSHXL010000001.1, read on the forward strand.
CTCGAAGGTCAGCGCATAGGCGGTGTTGCGCCAGTTCGCCCATTTCGGCCAGATCCCGCTCATCGGCAGGTTGCTCGGCTGCGCATAGCCGTCGTTGGAAAGCTTCACCTGCAGGTCCATGGCCGACGAAAAGGCGAAGTCCGCCGTCGGCTTCCCCGCGTCCGTCTCCTGCACGATGCGATCGTAGATCTCCCCCGTCAGCATGTCCTCGTAGGTGACGGCGACGTCGGGGTTCGCCTCCTGAAATCCGCGGATCATCGGCTGCGCCAGCGGCTCGTCGAGCGAGGAATAGACCACGAGCACGGGTGCAGCGGCATTGCCCGACACAGCCGGATAGAAAATCGGCTCCGCCAGGGCAAAGCCCGGACAGAGCAACATCAACGCAAGTAGTGGCAGTCTCCTCATGAGAGGAGAATGCATGACTGCGCTATCAGGCACAAGTGAGCACACACCCGCCCCATTTGCCCGCTGCGCGATGCTGCCCATGCTCCATGCCCGTCCAAAGGCGTAACCGTCGCGCGCGACAATCAGCGCCAAAGACGTTAGACTTCCCGCAACCCAGTTGCCCTATCACGCGGAGGCCGCATTGGAGCGACGACTGACAGCCATTCTCGCCGCCGATGTCGTCGGTTATTCCAGGCTGATGGGCATCGACGAGGCTGGCACGCTGAAGGCCTTCAACCGTCACCGCGTCGAGCTGATCGAGCCGGCGATCCTCGAATATGGCGGTCGGGTGGTGAAGCTGCTCGGAGATGGTCTGCTGGTGGAATTCGGCAGCGTCGTCAACGCGGTCGCCTGCGCCGTCGAAATCCAGCGCGGCGTAGCACTCGGCAATGCCGAGGTTCCCGAGGACCGCCGCATCCGCTTTCGCATCGGCGTCAATCTCGGCGATGTCATCGTCGAGGGCGGCGATATCTTCGGCGACGGCGTCAATGTCGCCGCTCGTCTCGAGGCCGTCGCGGACCCCGGCGGCATCGCCGTCTCCTCCTCGGTCCGCGACCATGTCGGCGCCCGCCTCGACCTGCGCTTTGAAGATCGCGGCCGTCAGACGCTGAAGAACATCGAGCAGAAGGTCCACGTCTACGCCGTGCTCGTCGATCTCCCCGATCAGAGCACGGGTGTGGCCTCCGAAACGCCCATTTCAGGCACGCGCTCGATCGTCGTGCTGCCCTTCACCAACATGAGCGGCGATCCCGACCAGGAGTATTTCTCCGACGGCCTGACCGAAGACATCATTACCGACCTCTCGAAAATCTCGGGCCTGCTGGTCACCCCGCGCAACACCACCTTCGCCTACAAGGGCCGGGCCATGAAAATCGGCCAGATCGCCTGCGAGCTCTCGGTTCGTTATGTGCTGCAGGGTAGCGTGCGCACATCCGGCGGCCGCGTGCGCATCAGCGCCCAGATGATCGATGCCTGCAACGAGGACCATCTCTGGGCCGATCGCTACGACCGCGACCTCACCGATATCTTCGCCATCCAGGACGAGATCGCCCATGCGATCGTCGGCCAATTGAAGGTCAAGATGCGCCCGGAGGAAGTGCGCGCGCTGGAAAGCGATCCCACCACCAATGTCGAGGCCTACACCTACTATCTGCGCGGCCGCAAATTCGCCCGCACCATGACCATGTCCTATCTGATCATGGCGAGGCGCATGTTCTACAAGGCGGTCGAGCTCGATCCGAACTATGCCCGCGCCTATGCCGGCATCGCCGATTGTGACAGCGCGCTTTACATTTGGTACGCCGCCGAGCTGCCGATCGACGAGATCCTGGAGATGACCTCGAAGGCGCTGGCCCTCGACCCCAATCTCGCCGAAGCCCACGCCGCCCGCGCCATCGCGCTCCATCACGCCGCCCGCGACGCAGAAGCCGACATCTATTTCGCCAAGGCGCTGGCGCTGGACCCCAATCTCTTCGAGGCCAATTTCCACTTCGCCCACCGCCTGTTCAAGCGTGGCCAGTTCGAGGATGCGATCATCTATTTCGAGCGTTCCGCCAGCCTCTATGGCGACGATTATGTCTCCCCGGTCCTGCTCGCCGCCGCCTTCCGCTCGCTCGGGCTTCCCGAGGATGGCCGCAAATGGGCAGCAGAAGGGGCGGTTCGCGCCGAGCGCGCAGCAGAGCAGAACCCCGGCAACTCCGCCCCGGTCCACCGCGCGGCCCTTGCCTACGCGCAGATCGGCGACACCAGGCGCGCCATCTCCTGGATCAACCGCGCGCTCGCCATGGACCCGCACGACGTCATCACCCGCTACAACGCCGTCTGCGTCCACGCCTTGCTCGGAGAAACCGACCGCGCCGTCGAGCACATGCAGCAATTGCTGCCCAACAGCTCCTCCTACCAGATCGGCTGGTTCGAAAACGATTCAGACCTCGACAACATCCGCTCCGACCCGCGCTTCATCGAGCTGATGGCCGCCATCGCGCAGCAGTGAAGCCTTAAAAAGCGCATCGTGACATCGCCAGCGCCGCCCTGTAGTCTCCGGCGAGATCGAGGGGAGGATCCGTGCGCATTCTACTGGTGGAGGACAATATCGCGCTGGCCGACGGGCTGTCGGCCATTCTGCGCGGCACCGGCCATGCCGTCGATGTCGTTCATGATGGCGCATCCGCCAATGCGGTGACGGCAGCCGAGAGCTTCGACCTCGTGGTGCTCGATCTCAACCTGCCCGAGATGGACGGCCTCGACGTGCTGCGCGCCATGCGCGCCCGCCAGAACCAGGCCGCCGTCCTGATCCTCACCGCGCGCGGCACCCCGGAAGAACGTGTCAAAGGCCTCGACCTCGGCGCCGACGACTACCTGATCAAGCCTTTCGACATCTCCGAATTCGAGGCCCGCGTGCGCGTCCTTCTGCGCCGCCAGGCAGGCCTGCATTCGGCGACCGTCAGCTTCGGCGGCCTGTCGCTCGATCTGAATTCGCGCGCCTTCTTCTCCGGCGGCACGCCGCTCGACATCCCCGCCCGCGAGCTCGGCCTGCTCGAAATCCTCTTCATGCGCGCCGGCAAGGTTGTCGCCAAGGAAGCGATCATCCAGTCGCTCACCGCCTTCGACGACGACATCTCCGCCAATGCGATCGAGCAATATGTGAGCCGCCTCAGAAAGCGCCTGGCGCCACACGGCCTAACGGTGAAGACGGCACGGGGGATCGGCTACTATCTCGACAAGCTGCCCGAGCCCGCACCCGATATTGCCGCTCCCGAGGCGCCCACCCCCGAGGCCTCATGACGTCGGCCTATTCGCTCCGCCGCCGGCTGCTCTTCTGGCTGCTGATCTCCACCGCCGTCATCGGCATCGTGGCGCTGGCCGACACCTATCGCGAGGCGGTCGAGACCTCCAACATCGTCTCCGACCGCGTTCTCGCCGGTTCGGCGCTGGCAATCGCCGAGCGCGTCGTGGTGGCCGAGGATGGCTCGCTGCAGGTCGACATCCCCTATGTGGCGCTGGAAATGCTGACATCGGCGGCGCAGGACCGCGTCTTCTACCGCGTCGACGGCCCACCCGGCCACTTCATCACCGGCTACCAGGCGCTCCCGGTCATCAAGGACACCAGGGGCGACGGCGCTGCATTCGCCGACGACCGCTTCCGCAACGAGCCGATCCGTGTCGCGACCCTCAACCGCTCGGCCTCGACAGGCATCCGCTCGGTGCCCTTCACCGTCACCGTCGCCGAAACCACCATCGCCCGCCGCCAGCTCGCTCGCGCCATCCTGCTGCGCTCGGCGCTGCGCCTCTCCGTCATGATCCTCGGCGCCGCCGTCATCGTCTGGATCTCCGTCACCGTGGCCCTGCGCCCGCTCTACAAGCTGCGCGACGCGATCGGCGAGCGCAGCCCCGACGACCTGCACCCGATCGAGCAATCCGTGCCCAGCGAAGTCCAGCCGCTGGTCGATACCGTCAACGGCTTCATGATCCGGCTCGAACAGGCGCTGGACGCGCTGCGCAACTTCACCGGCAATGCCAGCCACCAGCTGCGCACCCCGCTCGCCATCATCCGCACGCAGCTCGCGCTTTCCGCCCGCGCCACCTCGCTCGCCGATGCCCAGGCCGTGGCGCTGAAGGGCGACCAGGCCGTGGCGCATGCCGAGCGCGTGCTCGCCCAGCTGCTCCTGATGGCGAAGATCGACGCCGCCACCTCGCGCGAGGCGCTGACGGCGACCGCCATCGACCTCACCGCCATCGCCCAGGAGATCACCGGCGAACTCATCCCCACAGCATCGGCAGCCGGCATCGATCTCGGCTTCGAGGGCGACAAGCAAGAGATGATCCGCGCCGAACCGCTTCTGATCGGCGAACTCCTGCGCAACCTCACAGGCAACGCCATCGCCTATGCCGGCCACGGCGCCGAAGTCACCGTCCGCATCCGCGGCTTGGACGATGCCGTGCTGCTCGAAGTCGAAGACAACGGCCCCGGCATCCCGCCCGACCAGCTCGCCGCCGTCCGCCGCCGCTTCTCCCGCGCCGACCAATCCGGCGCCCCAGGTGCTGGATTGGGCTTGCCGATCGTCGAGGAGATTTGCGGGCTGTTTGGCGCGCGACTGCATCTCGAGCCCGGACGGGGCGGAAGCGGATTGCAGGCCTCGGTCACGTTTCCGCGGGGCTGACGCAGCCTCCCTCTCAGTTACTCTGCAGCGTCGAACGACACGCCGCTCGTCAGCGCCGCGGTCAGCGCCATCATCATCCGCCGGATCAACGGCTCCAAGTCCACGCCCGCCTTCATCGCGGCTTCGACATGGGCGGGATGGACATAAACAGTCACGGCGTCGCGAACGACTTCGGCGGCAGCGCCGATATCGTCAACCGTGAATTCCTTGCGTCGCACCCCGTCTTCGATGATCGCGGCGAGGAGCCGTGTCATCGCCGCCGCATAGCTCCGCACGAGTTCCGGCCGCTCATCGACGATCCGCCGGTAGAGTTGGTAGACCTCGAAATCATCGACGAAGTTCTCGCGCTTGCGGCGGTGCAGCGCAAGCACCAGGCCCAAAAGCCGCTCGGCCGCCGGCGTCGTGGCCGAGACGAAGCGCTCCGCCAGCGCCTCCTCGTCCTTCATCGCGGCAGCGACGATTGCGTCGAAGACCTCGGCCTTGGAGCGGAAATGCCGGTAGATGGTGGTGTGCGACGTGCCCAGAGCCTTGGCGATGTCGACGATATTCGTCTTCACATGCCCGTGGCGTCTGATCTGCGCGGCAGCCACATCCAAGATCTTCGTCGTTGTCAGGCCGTCGTCGGCCATATTCGTATCCTTGCTCATGGCTCTCCATAACCCAGTTGCCGTCGCATTTCCACAACGAACAAATTTCATATTTTGTTCATTGAATTTTGTTCGAGCATGATTTACATCATCTTCAGGAAACAGGAGCTGCAACATGGCAGACATCGAAATCAAAAGACGCATTGCCTTCGTAACTGGCGGGTCCGGCTTCGTCGGCGGAAGGCTGATCCGGGCACTGGTCGCCCGAGGCTGGGACGTGCGCGCCCTGGTGCGAAGCAGCGCAAGCATGGCCGCCGTTGCGGCACTCGGCGCCACGCCGGTCTCAGGCGATATCGGCAACCGCGAAGCCCTGTCGGCGGGTATCGAAGGCTGCGACGTCGCCTTCCACGCCGCCGCCATGTTCAAGCTCTGGGGCACGCGTCGCGAGTTCGACGCCGTCAATGTCGATGGCATGGACAATCTGATCGCCGCAGCGGTCGCCGCTTCCTCGGTGCGCAAGCTGATCTACGTCAGCGCCGCGGCGGTCGTCATGGGCGACCCCATCGCCTTGGTCGAGATCGACGAGACCGCACCGACACAGCAGCGCGGCTTCGCGCCCTACAGCAGTTCAAAGGCCGAAGCAGAAGCGCGCCTGCTGGCCGCCAACAATCGCCGTCCGGGCTTTGAAACGATGGCGATCCGCCCGCCGATGATCTGGGGCAAGGACATGCCCATGCTGGAGCAGATGGCAGCCACCGTCCGCAAGGGGCAATGGCAATGGGTGGGTGGCGGCACGCAGGCCATGTCCACCTGTCACGTCGACAACCTCGTCGAAGCGCTGCTGCTCGCGGCCGATAGCGGGCGCAGCGGGCAGGCCTATTTCGTCGCCGATGACGAAAGGGGCACATTGAAGAGCGTGCTGAGCGCGCTTTTGGCCACGCAGGGCGTCACGGCGAAGGATAAATCCGTCTCCTTTGCAATGGCCTGGCGACTGTCCACCGTGATGGAAACGATCTGGCGGTTGCTGCATCTCGGCGGCGAGCCGCCGCTCACCCGCCAGATGCTGCAATTGATCGGCAAACCCTTCACGCTGCGCACCGAGAAGGCTCAGCGTCATCTCGGTTATGAGCCGCGCTTGACCTGGCAGGAGGGGATCGATGCCATGTCGCGCTCCTGAAGAGAAAAAGCGGGTTCCGCCCAGTGTGTGACATGACAGGCTTCGGCGGATAACGCCGTAAGCCGGCTCCCCTTCCGCCTTGCATTCTCTCGCTGCATTGCACACACTGCACCCGGGAACAGCAAATGCCGTACAACGATACGGCCGCGGATAAGGCAGTCCATGTCGATCAAAGCCAGCATCTATCACCTGACGCATTACAAATACGACAAGCCGGTCCGCCTCGGGCCCCAGATCATCCGCCTCAAGCCCGCGTCGCATTCCAAGACGCGGGTGATCAGCCATTCGCTGAAGGTCTCGCCGGCGAACCATTTCGTGAACCTGCAGCAGGATCCCTATGGCAATTATCTGGCCCGCTACGTCTTCCCCGACCCGGTGACCGAGTTCAAGATCGAGGTCGACCTCGTCGCCGACATGACGGTTTACAACCCCTTTGATTTCTTCATCGAGGAGAGCGCCGAGATGTGGCCCTTCTCCTATCCCGAGGAGATCAGGGACGACCTGAAGATCTACATGCAGCCGCAGCCGGTGGAGCCGGCGCTGGCAGGCTATCTCGCCGGCATCGACCGCACGCCGATGCGCACCACCGATTTCATCGTCGGCCTCAATGCGCGTCTCAAGAACGACGTGGAATATGTCATCCGCATGGAGCCCGGCGTGCAGTCGCCGGAGGAGACGCTGAAGCTGGCGCTCGGCTCCTGTCGCGACAGTAGCTGGCTCCTGGTCGAAATCCTTCGCAATCTCGGCTTCGCCGCCCGCTTCGTTTCCGGCTATCTCATCCAGCTGACGCCCGATCTGAAGGCGCTCGACGGCCCATCCGGCACCGAGGTCGATTTCACCGATCTGCATGCCTGGGCGGAAGTCTATATCCCCGGCGCCGGCTGGATCGGCCTCGACCCGACCTCGGGTCTCCTGACCGGCGAAAGCCACATCCCCCTTGCCGCCACACCGCACTATAGCAACGCCGCCCCGATCTCCGGCGCGCTCTACGGCCACGCCAACACCGAATTCGCCTTCGACATGAAGGTCACGCGCGTGGCCGAACATCCGCGCATCACCAAGCCTTTCTCCGACGACAGCTGGGACGAACTCAACGCGCTGGGCGCCAAGGTCGACAGCATCCTGCAGGCCGAAGATATCAGGCTCACCATGGGTGGCGAGCCGACCTTCGTCTCGATCGACGATTTTGAATCCGCCGAATGGAACACCGAGGCCGTCGGCCCGACCAAGCGCGAAAAGGCCGATATCCTGATCCGCAAGCTGCGCGAGCGCTTCGCCCCCGGCGGCTTCCTGCATTATGGCCAGGGCAAGTGGTATCCCGGCGAAAGCCTGCCGCGCTGGACCTTCTCGCTCTATTGGCGCAAGGACGGCAAGCCGATCTGGCGCAACCCCGAACTCATCGCCGGCGAAGGCAAGGACACCGGTGTCGCGGCCGATGACGCCGCCAACCTGCTCGGCGCCATCGCCCGCGAACTGGCGATCGACACCGACATGGTGCTGCCGGCCTATGAGGACCCGGCCGAATGGATCCTCAAGGAAGGCAGCCTGCCCGATAATGTCGATCCCTTGAATTCCAAGCTGAAGGACCCGGAAGAGCGCAACCGCATCGCCCGCGTCTTCGAGCGCGGCCTGACGACGCCGACGGGCTACATCCTCCCCGTCCAGGCCTGGAACGCCCAGGCATCCGGCCAGCGCTGGATGAGCGAGCGGTGGAAGACGCGCCGCGGCAAGATCTTCCTGGTGCCCGGCGACAGCCCCGTGGGTTACCGCCTGCCGCTCGGCACCCTGCCCTACGTGCCCCCCGCGCGCTTCCCCTATATCCACCCGGCCGACCCCTCGATCCCCCGCACGCCGCTGCCCGATGTCTTCGTCCCCTCGGGCCGCGCCATGCCGGAAGCCTCGCGTCATAGCGAAGAGGCAGGCCAGAGCCGCGTCGAGCAGACGCTGGGCGAGATCGGCGGCGCCGTGCGCACCGCGATCTCGGTGGAACCGCGCGACGGCCGGCTTTGCGTCTTCATGCCGCCGGTCGAGCGCATCGAGGATTATCTCGAGCTGATCGCGGCCGCCGAAAACGCCGCCGCCGAGCTCGGCCTGCCCGTCCATATCGAGGGTTACTCGCCACCGCAGGACGAGCGCATCAACGTCATCCGCGTCGCCCCCGACCCCGGCGTCATCGAGGTCAACATCCACCCCGCCTCCAACTGGCAGGACTGCGTGGCGACCACCAGCGTCGTCTACGAGGAGGCCCGCCAGTCGCGGCTCGGCGCCGACAAGTTCATGATCGACGGCCGCCACACCGGCACCGGCGGCGGCAACCATGTGGTGGTCGGCGGCGCCAATCCGGGCGACAGCCCGTTTCTCCGCCGTCCCGATCTGTTGAAGAGCCTGGTGCTGCACTGGCAGCGCCATCCCTCGCTCTCCTACATGTTCTCAGGCATGTTCATCGGCCCGACCAGCCAGGCACCGCGCATCGACGAGGCCCGCCACGACAGCCTCTACGAACTGGAAACAGCACTCGCGCAGATCCCCGCGCCCGGAAGGGGCGCAACCCCGTTGCCCTGGATCACCGACCGCCTGTTCCGCAACCTCCTGATCGACGTCACCGGCAACACCCACCGCGCCGAGATCTGTATCGACAAGCTGTTTTCGCCCGACGGCCCGACCGGCCGCCTCGGCCTCGTCGAGTTCCGTGGCTTCGAAATGCCGCCGAATGCGCGCATGTCGCTCGCCCAGCAGCTTCTGGTCCGCGCCCTCATCGCCCGCTTCTGGCAGAACCCGGCCGATGGCCGCTTCGTGCGCTGGGGCACCACGCTGCACGACCGCTTCATGCTGCCGCACTTCGTCTGGCAGGATTTCCAGGACGTGCTGGCCGACCTGAAACAGAACGGCTTCGATCTCAGCCCCGAATGGTTCAAGGCGCAGCTCGAATTCCGCTTCCCCTTCTGCGGCGAAGTCGAATACGAGGGCTCGAAGCTGGAGCTGCGCCAGGCGCTGGAGCCCTGGAACGTCATGGGCGAGGAAGGCGCGATCGGCGGCACCGTGCGCTATGTCGACAGCTCCGTCGAGCGCCTGCAGGTCAGGCTCGAGACCAGCAATTCGTCCCGCTACACCGTGACCTGCAACGGCCGCACCGTGCCGCTGACACCGACCGGCACCGCCGGCGTCTCGGTCGCCGGCGTCCGCTTCAAGGCATGGCAGCCGGCGTCGGGATTGCACCCGCTACTGCCGGTCAACACGCCCCTTACCTTCGACATTTATGATACATGGTCGAAGCGTTCGATCGGCGGCTGCATCTATCATGTTGCCCATCCGGGTGGGCGTAACTATGACACCTTCCCGGTCAATGGTAACGAAGCCGAAGCTAGGCGTCTGGCGCGATTCGAGCCATGGGGGCATACATCGGGCGGCTATATCCCCGCGATCGAGACCGGATCGCCGGAGTTCCCGCTGACGCTGGATCTGAGACGACCGGCAGGCATTTAGACTTTAGGGGTTCATGGGCAAGAAACCGGCAAGAGAGCTGCGGCAGGGCAAGAGCGAGCGCATCGGCAACGAGGCGGTGCTCGGCTATCGCCCGCCGCCTGGCGTCGCCGACGAGATGGTCGACCAGAACGGCGCGATCCGCCCGGTCTGGCAGCGCTTCATGGCGCATCTGAGCGGTATGCCGGAAAAGGACCTGACCGAACGCTTCGCCCGCGCCGACCGCTATCTCCGCGATGCCGGCGTCTTCTATCGCGCCTATGGCAGCACCGGCAGCGCCGAGCGCTCCTGGCCGCTCTCGCCCATCCCCGTTCTGATCGACGAGCGCGAATGGGAGAGCCTGTCGGAAGGTCTCGTCCAGCGCGCCGATCTGCTCGAAGCGATCGTCGCCGATATCTATGGCGACAACAGGCTGGTCGAGGATGGCGTGCTGCCGCCGGCGCTGATCGCCTCCAATCCGGAGTTCCAGCGCCCGCTCGTCGGCGTCAAGCCGGCCGGCGGCCACTATCTGCATTTCTGCGCCTTCGAGGTCGGCCGCGGCCCCGATGGCAACTGGTGGGTTCTGGCCGACCGCACCCAGGCCCCATCAGGCGCCGGCTTCGCGTTGGAAAACCGGGTGGCGACCACCCGCGCCTTCTCCGATATCTACGCCGAAACCCCGGTGCACCGGCTCGCCTCCTTCTTCGGCGCCTTCCGCGATGCGCTGCAGGGCATGAAGCACAGCGGCGACGACCGCATCGCCGTGCTCACCCCCGGCCCCGCCAACGAAACCTATTACGAGCACGCCTATATCGCCCGCTATCTCGGTTTCATGCTGCTCGAGGGCGAGGACCTGACTGTTGTCAACGGCAAGGTGATGGTGCGTACCGTCTCCGGCCTGAAGCCGATCACCGTGCTCTGGCGCCGCCTCGATTCCGCCTATGCCGATCCGCTTGAGCTCAACCAGACCTCGCACATCGGCACGCCGGGCCTCGTGGAAGCGCTGCGCGCCGAAAGCGTCACCATCGTCAATGCGCTCGGAAGCGGCATCATCGAGACCCGCGCGCTGCTCGCCTTCATGCCCACCATCTGCCGCCGCCTCTTTGGCCAGGAGCTGAAGATGCCGTCGATCGCCACCTGGTGGTGCGGCCAGAAGAGCGAACGCGACCATGTCGCCCAGAATATCGAGAAGATGGTCATCGGCCCGGCCTATTCGCGCGCCCCCTTCTTCGACGACAACGGTGAATCCGTGCTCGGCTCGGCCCTGCGCGCCACCGCCCGCGATTCCATCGGCGACTGGCTGAACACCGACGGCCCCAAACTCGTCGGCCAGGAAGCCGTGACGCTGTCGACCACGCCAAGCTGGGTGAACGGCAAGCTGGTGCCGCGGCCGATGTCGCTGCGCGTCTTCGCCGCCCGCACAAAGAACGGCTGGCAGATCATGCCCGGCGGCTTCGCGCGCATCGGCGCCGGCGACGACGTGGCGGCGATCGCCATGCAGTCGGGTGGTGCGGCCGCCGACGTCTGGATCGTCAGTGACAAGCCCGTCGAGCGCCACACGCTGCTGCCGACGGAGGCGAGCTTCACCCGCAACATGCCGGGCAGCCTGCCCAGCCGCGCCGCCGACAATCTCTTCTGGCTCGGCCGCTATATCGAGCGCGCCGAAGGGGCGCTGCGCATCCTGCGCGCCTGGCACGCCCGCTTCGCCGAGGCGGCCGATCCGAGCCAGCCGCTGCTGGCCGATGTCAGCGCCTATCTCGCCGCCGTCGATATCGACACCGAGGACGCGGTGCCCGACACGCTGCTGCGCAACATCGACAGCGCCGTCTATTCGGCGAGCAACATCCGCGACCGCTTCTCGCCGGATGGTTGGCTGGCGCTGACCGATCTCGCCAAGACCGCCCGCCGCTTCCACGCGACAGTGTCGCCGGGCGACGACGCCAGCCATGCGATGACGATCCTGTTGCGCAAGCTCGCGGGCTTCGCCGGTCTTGTGCATGAAAACATGTACCGCTTTACCGGCTGGCGCTTCCTGTCGCTCGGCCGCCATATCGAGCGCGCGCTGCACATGACCCGCCTGCTCGGCCACATGGCCGGCCCCGAGGCGCCCGATGGCGCGCTCGACATGCTGCTCGAGATCGGCGACAGCGTCATGACCCACCGCCGCCGCTACAACGTCAACACCGCGCGGCTGACCGTCACCGACCTGCTTGCGCTCGACGGGCTCAACCCGCGCTCGATCCTCTTCCAGATGAACGAGATCCTGCGCGAGGTCGAGCAGCTGCCGAACGCGCTGAACAACGGCCAGATGTCGCCCTTCTACCGCGAATCCATGCGCCTGCGCTCCGGCCTCGCCGTCATGACGCCCGAGACGATGACGGACGATGTCTATCGCAGCCTCGAACGCGAGCTCGAGAACCTCTCCGATCTCCTCGCGCAAACCTATCTGGGGTGATTACGTGCTCTACGATCTGTCGCTGCACATGGGCTATAGCTACGATTGGCCGGCCTCCGGCGCCCGCCACATCATGCGCCTGCTACCTCTGTCTCTGCCCGATCGCCAACGGCTGATCGCGGGCTCCATCAAGGTCTCGCCGACGCCGGACGAGCAATCCAATTTCACCGATTTCTTCGAGCACCCCGCGACCTCCTTCATGGTCCGCGCGCCGCACGAGAAGCTCGATATCCGCATGCACGCCCGCGTTCAGGTCGAGAGCCACTCGATCACGGCCGATTTCTCGCCCGTGCTCGCCGATCTGCCGGAGGAGATCGCAGGCGTCTGGTCGCTGAAACCGGGCTCCCCGCATCATTTCCTCGGCAACAGCCCGCGCCTGATCGAAACGCCCATAATTTCGGACTACGCACAGAGCGTCGTCCAGCCCCGGCTGACCGTGCTGGAGATCGCGACAGCTCTCTGCGCCGCGATCCACAAGGACTTCACATACGACGCCGAGGCGACCAACGTCGACACGACGCCGATCGAGGCCTTCCGGCTGAAACGCGGCGTCTGCCAGGATTTCAGCCATGTGATGATCCAGGCGCTGCGCAGCCTCGGCATTCCCGCGGGCTATGTTTCCGGTTTCCTGCGCACCATCCCGCCGCCGGGCAAGGAGCGTCTCGAAGGCGCCGACGCCATGCATGCCTGGGTGCGCGTCTGGTGCGGCGAGACGACCGGCTGGGTGGAACTCGACCCAACCAACAACATCCCCGCCGGCACCGACCACATCGTCGTCGGCTACGGCCGCGACTACTCCGACGTCGCTCCCGTCATCGGCGTGCTGAAAAGCTATGGCGGCCAGCGGGCGGTTCAGGCGGTGGATGTCATTCCTGTGAAGTAGGGGCCGGTGAAGTAGGGCCTGTGAAGCAGGGCCGGAGGCCGACATCGAACGAAAGCGCACGAGAAAGCGACAAATCGCTAAAATTAGATCAGACTCATAAAGCTGACCTAAATGAAGATGGTCCAAGGATAGTCGCATACTTTGGAAAACCATCTCGGTGAACATGATGCGCGCCTTGTCCCTGCTGAAGACCACTATCTCCCGCTTCTCGAACGACCGTGGCGGCAACTTCGCCATGGTGACGGCGTTGATTGCCACCCCGCTGCTTCTGGCGGGCGGCGCTGCGATCGATTTTTCCAACGCGTCAACGCAAAGGACAAATCTGCAGGAAATTGCCGACGCGACCGCGCTCGAAGGCGGCAAGATCTTCGACGGCACCAATCTTGCCGCAGCCACCACCACGGCCCAGGCCTTCCTGAAGGGCTACTCCGCGCAGATGCCGAGCAATGTCAAGTCGAGCATGACCGCCGACGGACGGACGTTCAAGGTTGCCTTGACCGCAGCGGTCGATACCTCGCTGATGAAGATCGCCAATTACAACTCGATCCCGATCAGTGCCGACGCAGCAGCAATCGCACCGATGAAGCCGCAAAAAATCACGCTGACACCGACCAATGCGCAAGGCTTCTGGTACAAGGTCGTCTCGATCATCGTCGTGCGCCCGGACACGACCGCTGAGGTCGTACTCGGCACTTATACCTATCAACCGACAACGCAGACTAATAGCGGCCAGGGTACGAAGGTCATGAGCCCCTCTGGAGCAATCGATCTCGGCAAGTATACCAAGCTGGTTCTGAAGATGGACATCAAGACCGACGGCTGCCCGCTCGGCGCCTATGCGACGGTCAACAGCAAGAAAGACGTCACCTGCAACGTTATCGATCCCAAGGATAAGAACAAGAGCCAATACTCCGGCTACTTCTCCTACAACAACACACTCAGAACCGACAATCCGGACACCAGCAACTACCTGTTTGTCGACGGTAAGCAGATGCCCCAGGGCATCAACTTCCCGCTGGAAAAATACTTCGGTTGCGCGAAGCCGCAAAGTCACGCTTGGGAAGACGGCGGTGGTTGGGATCGTCAGGACATCTTCTACACCATCTCGTCGGATTGTACTGCTACCGACAGCAACTACGTTCGCCTGACGCAGTAACATCGATTTCATCGCTCGAAAAAGCCGCCCCGAACCAATCCGGGGCGGCTTTTTGTTGTCGTGAAACGTCGGGGACGGCCACGTCGCGCGACGCAATGATGATGCATGAAAGCAACAGCGCCGGACGCAATTTGGCGGAAAATCATCCCCCGCCCGAATTCGTGTTGGAAAGCAACATTTCGTTAAAATTGAAGCAACCCCGTAAAAACAACCTCAACATGTTGGGCGCATCACTGCCACATTCTTAAAAGCAACTATTCGGGTGAGCATGATGAACACCTTACTATTTATGATGAATGGCATTTCGCGGCTGATATCAGATCGGGACGGAAATTTCGCGATCACGACGGCGTTCGTTATCCCGGTCCTGTTCGGCGCGGGAAGCCTCGCTGTCGATGTAGCCAGTGCGGCCATGTCGAAGCGGCAATTGCAGGAAGCGGCCGATTCCGCCGCGCTCGCCACGGCCTCGGCGCTGGCCGACGGCAAGATCGATACCTCAGGGGCTGCCGCCTTCGCCAAGGATTTCATCGCCGGCCAGATGGCGAACTATCTTTCCGACACCACAGAGCTGAAGGACGCCACGACCGCCACGGCGACGAAGTCGACCTCGGGCGCCGCGACCAGCTACAGCGTCAGCATTTCGTCGAACTACACGATGCAGTTCAGCGGCCTAGCCCAGGTCGCGGGTTTCAAGACAACGAAGATCGGGGTATCGAGCCAGACGGCCGGCGGCTATTCCGAGACGCAAGGCTCCGTCTCGATGTTCCTCGCGCTGGATAAGTCCGGCTCGATGGACTACGCGACATCGACGGTGAATGCCGAGCAGTCGACCAAGACCACTCAATATACATACACCGAAACATATACCTATGAGTGTGGCACCCAAAGGAGGCCGAAAACCTGCACGGGAACACGACAAGCCACCGGCACGAAAACGGAAACAAACTACTACTCGAAGATCGAAGCGCTCAAGCTTGCCGTTGCCAGCTTGATGGGGCAGCTGAACACCGCCGATCCATCACACATCTATGCCCGCACGGGCGCGGTGTCCTATGACATCAATACCTATGCGGAAAGCAAGCTTGCCTGGGGCACAGCCGCCGCAAAAGACTACGTCGACGCGCTTGAAGCCGACGGGGGCACCAACTCGAGCGGCGCCGTCAATGTCGCCTTCACATCGCTAACGGCCAAGAACGCGGCCGGCAACGACAACGAAGACGCAACGCACATGGCGAAGACGAAACAGCTGCCGAAGAAATACATCGTCTTCATGACCGATGGCGACAACAACAACGACAAGTGGGGCGGCCGTTCATACGACACGAACACCAAGAAGACCTGCGATGACGCCAAGGCCAAGAGCATCGAGATCTACACCGTCGCCTTCATGGCGCCGACAACCGGCCAGGCCCTGCTGAAATATTGCGCGACCGACGCCTCGCATTACTTCCAGGCCGAAAGCATGGCCGACCTCCTGGCCGCCTTCAAGAAGATCGGCGCCAAGGCCGCCAACCAGACCACGCGCCTGATCAACTGATCGCCCCATCCCACAAAACAAAAAAGCCGTTCCGGAACAAACCGGAGCGGCTTTTCGTTGTTGTGCAATCCGGTCTATCAAAATCAGAAAGCCGATAAAAATCAAGTTCTTTCCGTCGTCCACGGGTGCCCCGCGTCAATTTTTCCGTTTGCTGGTTTTCCCTTGTTGCAAGTGCGTAGTAACGGTGCATAAACTGCATCGCTAGTGCGTGAGTAAATCGATTGAAGTACGTATAACCTACTGAAACCAAAACAGAATTGGCGAGCCCTGACGATGACCCCCGTTTCGAAGCCCACCATCCCCTCTCCCGCACCGCGCAGTTCCAAGCCGGAAATTCTCGCAGAAGAAATCATCGAGCGTCTGACCTACCGCATCGGCAAGGATGCCAAGGTCGCCAAGCCGCATGACTGGCTGACCGCGACGATCCTCGTCATCCGCGACCGCATCATCGACAAGTGGATGGAATCGACCCGCAAGGTCTACGCCACCGGCGCCAAGCGCGTTTATTATCTATCTCTCGAATTCCTCATCGGCCGCCTGATGCGCGATGCCGTGTCCAACCTCGGCCTGATGGAAGAGGTCCGTGACGCGCTCGCTTCGCTCGGCGTCGATGTGTCAGTCATCGCAGGCCTCGAGCCGGACGCAGCGCTCGGCAATGGCGGTCTCGGCCGTCTCGCCGCCTGTTTCATGGAGAGCATGGCCACCGTCGACGTGCCCGCCTATGGCTACGGCATCCGCTATGTCCACGGCCTGTTCCGCCAGCAGATGGCCGATGGCTGGCAGGTCGAGCTGCCGGAAAGCTGGCTCGCCCACGGCAACCCCTGGGAATTCGAACGCCGCGAGAGCGCCTATGAAATCGGCTTCGGCGGCTCGGTCGATGTCGCCAATGGCGCCGATGGCGAAGCGCGCTATGTCTGGAAGCCGGCCGAGCGCGTCATCGCCGCCGCATTCGATACGCCCGTCGTCGGCTGGCGCGGCAAGCGCGTCAACACGCTGCGCCTCTGGTCGGCCCAGCCGATCGACCCGATCCTGCTCGATGCCTTCAACGCCGGCGACCATATAGGCGCGCTGCGCGAGAGCAACAAAGCCGAAAGCCTGACCCGCGTTCTCTACCCGGCCGACGCCACGCCCGCCGGCCAGGAGCTGCGCCTGCGCCAGGAATTCTTCTTCTCGTCCGCCTCGCTGCAGGACATCCTGCGCCGCCATCTGCAGCAGTATGACGATTTCACCTCGCTGCCCGACAAGGTGGCGATCCAGCTGAACGACACTCACCCGGCCGTCTCCATCGCCGAACTGATGCGCCTGCTCTGCGACGTGCACGGGCTGGAGTTCGACCAGGCCTGGGACATCACCCGCGGCACCATCGCCTACACTAACCACACGCTTCTGCCCGAAGCGCTGGAAAGCTGGCCGGTTCCGTTGTTCGAGCGTCTCCTGCCGCGCCACATGCAGATCATCTACGCGATCAACGCCAAGGTTCTGCTCGAGGCCCGCAAGACCAAGAACTTCTCCGACACCGAGATCCGCTCGATCTCGCTGATCGAGGAAGGCGGCAGCCGCCGGGTGCGCATGGGCAACCTCGCCTTCGTCGGCTCGCATTCGATCAACGGCGTCTCGGCGCTGCACACCGATCTCATGGAGGTCACCGTCTTCGCCGACCTGCACAAGCTCTATCCCGACCGCATCAACAACAAGACCAACGGCATTACCCCGCGCCGCTGGCTGCAGCAGTGCAATCCGGGTCTGACGGGCCTGATCCGCGAGGCGATCGGCGACGATTTCCTCGACGACGCCGAAAAGCTGCGCGCGCTCGACAAGTTCGCCACCGATAGCGCCTTCCAGGAGAAGTTCGCGGCCGTCAAGCGCAACAACAAGGTGGCGCTCGCCAATCTGGTTGCATCGCGCATGGGCGTGAAGATCGATCCGTCGGCAATGTTCGACATCCAGATCAAGCGCATCCACGAATACAAGCGCCAACTCCTGAACGTCATCGAGGCCGTCGCGCTCTACGACCAGATCCGCTCGCGTCCCGAGCTGGACTGGGTACCGCGCGTAAAACTCTTCGCCGGCAAGGCGGCGCCGAGCTATCACAACGCCAAGCTGATCATCAAGCTGATCAACGACGTCGCCCGCACCATCAACAACGACCCGGCCGTACGTGGGCTGCTCAAGGTCGTCTTCGTGCCGAACTACAACGTCTCGCTCGCCGAGGTCATGGTCCCGGCCGCCGACCTTTCCGAGCAGATTTCGACCGCCGGCATGGAAGCGTCGGGCACCGGCAACATGAAGTTCGGCCTGAACGGCGCGCTCACCATCGGCACGCTCGATGGCGCCAATGTCGAAATGCGCGACAATGTCGGCGAGGACAACATCAAGATCTTCGGCCTGCGCGCCGATGAAGTCGCCAACCTGCGCACCGACGGCCACAACCCGCGCGCCATCATCGAAGGCTCGCATGAGCTGGCGCAGGCGCTCTCGGCCATCAGCTCCGGCGTCTTCTCGCCGGATGACCGCAACCGCTATTCCGAGCTGATCGAGGGCATCTATTCGCACGACTGGTTCATGGTCGCCGCCGATTTCGATGCCTACGCCCAGGCCCAGCGCGAAGTCGACGAACTCTGGAACGACAAGTCCGCCTGGAGCGAAAAGACCATCCGCAACACCGCCCGCATGGGCTGGTTCTCGTCGGACCGCACGATCCGGCAGTATGCCAAGGAAATCTGGAGAGCCGGATGAAAACGCCGAAGGCGACCCCCGAAGACAAGCGTCCATGGGAAATTTCGGCAGATGAAATAGCGGCGATCCTTGCCGGCGCGCATTCCAATCCGTTTGCCGTTCTGGGCGTCCACAAATCGGGCAGCGTTTACGTTGCCCGATGCTTCATTCCCGGCGCCGAAGAGGTCACCGCGATGTCGCTCGACGGCACCGCGATCGGCGATCTGTCGCTCCAGCATCCCGATGGCTTCTTCGCCGGCACCATCTCGGTCAACAAGCAGGTGCCGGTGCGCTATCGCGCCCGCCGCGGCGATGCCGAATGGGCCGTCACCGACCCCTACAGCTTCGGCCCCGTTCTGGGACCGATGGACGATTACTACGCCCGAGAAGGCTCGGATCTCCGCCTCTTCGACAAGATGGGCGCGCACTGGATCAAGCACGAAGGCGCTCAAGGAATCCACTTCGCCGTCTGGGCGCCGAACGCGCAGCGCGTCTCCGTCGTCGGCGATTTCAACAATTGGGATGGCCGCCGCCACGTCATGCGCCTTCGATCAGGCGCCGGCATCTGGGAAATCTTTGCCCCCGATGTGCCCACAGGCGTCGCCTACAAGTTCGAGATTCGCGGCCAGGACGGCGTGCTCTTGCCCCTGAAGGCGGACCCCTTCGCGCGCCGCAGCGAACTGCGCCCGAAGAACGCCTCGGTGACCACGCCTGAGCTGTTGCAGGAGTGGGAGGACGAAGCCCACCTCAAGCATTGGAGCGAGATCGACAAGCGCCGCCAGCCGATCTCGATCTACGAGGTCCATGCCGGCTCCTGGCAGCGCCGCGACGATGGCACGTTCCTCTCCTGGGACGAGCTCGCCGCGCGGCTGATCCCCTACTGCGTCGACATGGGCTTCACCCATATCGAGTTCCTTCCCATCACCGAGCACCCCTATGATCCGTCCTGGGGCTACCAGACGACGGGCCTCTATGCCCCCACCGCCCGCTTCGGCGAGCCGGAGGGTTTCGCCCGCTTCGTCAACGGCGCCCACAAGGTCGGCATCGGCGTCATCCTCGACTGGGTGCCGGCGCATTTCCCGACCGACGAACATGGCCTCGGCTGGTTCGACGGCACGGCGCTCTACGAGCACGAGGATCCGCGCAAGGGTTTCCACCCGGATTGGAACACGGCGATCTACAATTTCGGCCGCACCGAGGTCGTGTCCTATCTGGTCAACAACGCGCTCTATTGGTCCGAGAAGTTCCATCTCGACGGCCTGCGCGTCGATGCCGTCGCCTCGATGCTCTACCTCGATTACTCCCGCAAGCACGGCGAGTGGATCCCCAACGAATATGGCGGCAACGAAAACCTTGAGGCCGTCCGCTTCCTGCAGAACATGAACACCCGCATCTACGCCGAACACCCCGGCGTCATGACCATCGCCGAGGAATCGACGTCATGGCCCAAGGTATCGCAGCCGGTGCATGAAGGCGGCCTCGGCTTCGGCTTCAAGTGGAACATGGGCTTCATGCACGACACGCTGAGCTACATGAGCCGCGAGCCGGTGCATCGCAAGCATCACCACAACGAGCTCACCTTCGGCCTGCTCTACGCCTACTCGGAAAACTTCGTGCTGCCGCTGTCCCACGACGAAGTGGTGCACGGCAAGGGCTCGCTGATCGCCAAGATGCCCGGCGACGACTGGCAGAAGTTCGCCAATCTGCGCGCCTATTACGCGCTGATGTGGGGCTATCCCGGCAAGAAGCTTCTCTTCATGGGCCAGGAATTCGCCCAGTGGAGCGAATGGAACGAAGCCGGCTCGCTCGACTGGAACCTGCTTCAGTACCGCATGCACGAGGGCATGCGCCGCCTGGTGCGCGACCTCAACTTCACCTACCGCAGCAAGCCGGCCCTGCACGCCCGCGACTGCGAGGGCGAAGGCTTCGAATGGCTGGTTGCCGACGACCACGAGAACTCGGTCTTCGCCTGGCTGCGCAAGTCGCCGGGTGAAAAGCCGGTCGCCGTCATCTGCAACATGACGCCTGTTTACCGTGAGAACTACGCCGTCAGGCTGCCCACCGAAGGCCGCTGGCGCGAAATCCTGAATACCGATGCCGACATCTATGGCGGCAGCGGCAAAGGCAATGGCGGTCGTGTCCAGGCGGTCAACGCCGGCGGCACCGTCGTTGCATCACTGACCTTGCCGCCTTTGGCGGTTATCATGCTTGAACCTGAGACTTGAGACTGGTGGGAGGAAGACAATGGTAGAAAAACGCATTCAGCCACTTGCCCGCGATGCAATGGCCTATGTTCTCGCCGGCGGCCGGGGGAGCCGCCTGAAGGAACTCACCGACCGACGCGCCAAGCCCGCGGTCTATTTCGGCGGCAAGTCGCGCATCATCGATTTCGCGCTGTCCAACGCGCTGAACTCCGGTATCCGCCGCATCGGCGTCGCCACCCAATACAAGGCGCACTCGCTGATCCGCCACATGCAGCGCGGCTGGAACTTCTTCCGCCCCGAGCGTAACGAGAGCTTCGACATCCTGCCGGCCTCCCAGCGCGTCTCTGAGACGCAGTGGTATGAAGGCACCGCCGACGCGGTCTACCAGAACATCGACATCATCCAGGACTACGGCGTCGAATACATGGTCATCCTCGCCGGCGACCACGTCTACAAGATGGACTACGAGTACATGCTGCAGCAGCATGTCGACAGCGGCGCCGACGTCACCATCGGCTGCCTCGAAGTGCCGCGCATGGAAGCCGTGGGCTTCGGCGTCGTGCATGTCGACGAGACCGACCGCATCATCGATTTCGTCGAAAAGCCCGCCGATCCGCCGGCCATCCCCGGCAAGCCGGACAGCGCCTTTGCCTCAATGGGCATCTACGTGTTCCGCACCAAGTTCCTGATCGAGGAACTGCGCCGCGACGCCGCCGATCCGAATTCCAGCCGCGACTTCGGCAAGGACATCATCCCTTACATCGTCAAGAACGGTAAGGCCGTCGCCCACCGCTTCGCCAATTCCTGCGTACGCTCCGATTTCGAACGCGAGCCGTACTGGCGCGACGTCGGAACCATCGATGCCTACTGGCAGGCCAATATCGACCTGACCGCGATCGTTCCCGAACTCGACATCTACGACAAGTCCTGGCCGATCTGGACCTATGCCGAGATCTCGCCGCCGGCGAAGTTCGTCCACGACGACGAAAACCGCCGCGGTTCGGCGACCTCCTCGGTCATTGCCGGCGATTGCATCATCTCCGGTGCCACGCTGAACAACAGCCTGCTCTTCACGGGTGTGCGCGCCAACTCCTACTCGAAGCTCGAGGGTGCCGTCGTGCTCCCGAGCGTCAAGATCGGGCGCCACGCGCAGCTGACGAATGTCGTGATCGACCACGGCGTCGTCATTCCGGAAGGTCTTGTTGTCGGCGACGACCCGGTTCTCGACGCCAAGCGTTTCCGCCGTTCCGAAGGCGGGATTTGCCTCATCACGCAGCCGATGATCGACAAGCTGGATATGTAAGCGATGAAAGTTCTTTCGGTTTCGTCCGAAGTCTTCCCATTGATAAAGACAGGGGGCCTGGCCGATGTGGCCGGCGCCCTGCCGATCGCGCTGAAGCGCTTCGGCATCGAAACCAAGACGCTGATGCCCGGCTATCCCGCGGTGATGAAGGTCATCCGCGACCCGGTCGTCCGCATGCGCTTCGACGATCTCTTAGGCGAACCGGCAACAGTGCTGGAGGTCAATCACGAGGGGCTCGATATCCTCGTCCTCGACGCGCCCGCCTATTACGACCGCTCCGGCGGCCCCTATCTGGACGCAACCGGCAAGGACTACCACGACAACTGGCGCCGCTTTGCCGCCCTCTCGCTTGCCGGCGCCGAGATCGCCGCCGGCCTGATGCCCGGCTGGAAGCCAGACGTCGTCCATGCGCATGACTGGCAGGCGGCGATGACGCCGGTCTACATGCGTTTCTATCCGACGCCCGAGCTCCCCAGCATCCTCACCATCCACAACATCGCCTTCCAGGGTCAGTTCAGCGCCGAGATCTTCTCCGGCCTGCGCCTTCCCCCGCAGGCCTTCTCGGTGGAAGCGCTGGAATATTACGGCAACATCGGCTTCCTGAAGGGTGGCCTGAAGACCGCGCACGCGATCACCACCGTCAGCCCCTCCTATGCCGGCGAGATCCTGACCTCCGAATTCGGCATGGGCCTCGAAGGTGTCATCGCCAGCCGCATCGAGGCGCTGCATGGCATCGTCAACGGCATCGACCACGAGGTCTGGGACCCCGCCACCGACGCCGTGCTGCAGACCCATTACACCGGCGCGACGCTGAAGAACCGCGCCGCCAACCGCGCCGCCGTACAGGAATTCTTCGGCCTGCACGACGACAACGCGCCGATCTTCTGCATCATCAGCCGCCTCACCTGGCAAAAGGGCATGGACCTGATCGCCGCCTGCGCCGACGAGATCGTCGCCATGGGCGGCAAGCTTGCCATTCTGGGCTCCGGCGATCCGGCGCTCGAGGGCTCGCTGCTCGCCGCCTCCGCCCGCCATCCGGGCCGCATCGGCGTTTCGATCGGCTATAACGAGCCGATGTCGCACCTGATGCAGGCCGGCTCCGACGCCATCATCATCCCCTCGCGCTTCGAGCCCTGCGGCCTGACGCAGCTCTATGGCCTGCGCTATGGTTGCGTGCCGATCGTCGCCCACACGGGCGGCCTTGCCGATACCGTCATCGATGCCAATCACGCCGCACTTGCAGCCAAAGTGGCAACCGGGATACAATTCTCTCCGGTGACCGCTTCCGGTCTGTTGCAGGCAATCCGCCGTGCGCTACATCTCTATACCGATCAAAAGGTCTGGACCCAATTGCAAAAGCAGGGCATGAAATCGGATGTTTCGTGGGAGAAAAGCGCCGAGCGCTATGCTGCCCTCTATTCAAGCCTCGCCCCGAAAGGCAAGTGACAGAAAATGAACAAGTCCGTATCCACCACCCCCTATCAGGATCAGAAGCCCGGCACGTCGGGACTGCGTAAGAAGGTCCCGGTATTCCAGCAGCCGAACTACGCGGAAAACTTCATCCAGTCGATTTTCGATTCGCTGGAAGGATTTCAGGGCAAGACCCTCGTCATCGGCGGCGACGGACGCTACTACAACAAGGAAGTCATTCAGAAGGCGATCAAGATGGCCGCCGCCAATGGCTTCGGCAAGGTCATCGTCGGCAAGGGCGGCATTCTCTCGACGCCGGCTGCCTCGCACGTGATCCGCAAGTACAAGGCCTTCGGCGGCATCATTCTTTCCGCCAGCCATAATCCCGGCGGCCCGACCGAAGACTTCGGCATCAAGTACAACATCAGCAATGGCGGCCCGGCGCCGGAAAAGATCACCGACGCGATCTATGCGCGCACGAAGGTGATCGACACCTACAAGATCGCCGACTTCCCCGACGTCAATCTCGACCGCATCGGCAAGGACGAACTGCCCGGCGGCATGCTGCTTTCGGTTCTGGACTCGGTCGAGGACTATACGGCGCTGATGGAAGAGCTGTTCGACTTCGGCGCCATCCGCAACCTGATCAGCCTCGGCTTCCGCATCGCGTTTGATGCGATGAGCGCCGTCACCGGCCCCTACGCCAAGGAAATCTTCGAAAACCGCCTCGGCGCCCCCTCGGGCTCGGTCCGCAACTTCATGCCGCTTCCCGATTTCGGCGGCCACCATCCGGACCCGAATCCCGTTCACTGCAAGGAACTCTACGACGAGATGATGGGCGACGACGCCCCTGATTTCGGCGCGGCATCCGACGGCGACGGCGACCGCAACCTCATCATCGGCCGCGGCATCTTCGTCACGCCATCAGACAGCCTGGCGATCATCGCAGCCAACGCCAATCTGGCGCCCGGCTATTCCGGCGGCCTCACCGGCATCGCCCGCTCCATGCCGACCTCGGGTGCCGCCGACCGCGTCGCTGAAAAGCGTGGGATCGGCATGTACGAGACGCCGACCGGCTGGAAATTCTTCGGCAACCTGCTCGATGCCAACATGGCGACGATCTGTGGCGAGGAGAGCGCCGGCACCGGCTCCAACCACGTGCGCGAAAAGGACGGCCTCTGGGCGGTCCTGATGTGGCTGAACATCCTGGCCGTGCGCGGCGAGAGCGTTCAGGACATCGTCACCCAGCACTGGCAGACCTACGGCCGCAACTACTATTCGCGCCACGACTATGAAGGCGTCGACACCGAAGCCGCCAACGGCCTGGTCGATAATCTCCGCGCCCAGCTCTCCAGCCTGCCCGGCAAGACCTTCGGCCCGCTCAAGGTCGAAAAGGCCGACGACTTCGCCTATCACGATCCGGTCGACAAGTCGGTGAGCGAACACCAGGGCATCCGCATCATGTTCGAGGGCGGCTCCCGCGTGGTCTTCCGCCTGTCGGGCACCGGCACCTCGGGCGCCACGCTGCGCGTCTACATCGAGCGCTACGAGCCCGATTCCAGCCGCCACAACATCGAGACCCAAGAAGCGCTGGCCGACCTCATCGCCGCCGCCGAAACCATCGCCGACATCAAGTCCCGCACCGGCCGCGACGCCCCTTCGGTGATTACCTGAGATAGCCTCTCTAACGCCCGATCGGGAGCAGCGGATGCCTCTACCCCCCTCTGCCCTGCCGGGCATCTCCCCCACAAGGGGGGAGATCGGCTGGAAGCACCGATCGGTATCCTTCCTCGAACTTAGCGTTTCCGCCAAGGCAACCTTTCAAGCTGGGCGAGCGCTAGTCGCTTGCGATCTCCCCCCTTGTGGGGGAGATGCCCGGCAGGGCAGAGGGGGGTAACACCACATGCCGACCTCCCTATTTGCCCAAAACCACGGCGCAACCCTAGCTGCTAACTTCCACCTCTTGCCTCCTACCGTGCAGCCCCCTCATCCGGCTGCCGCCACCTTCTCCCCGTCGGGGAGAAGAGACTCGGGGCGGGCCGCTCGCTCCATCTTCACTTCGCCCCAACGGGGGTCCGAAGGACGGGGCGAGACCAGTGGCTCGACCCCGGTTGGTGCCCGTAGGGCGGATGAGGGGGCCACACGGCACCACGTCGACCACATCAAACATCCCCCCGGAACAAGGACCTAGCACCCCATGCCCTTCGCTTCCGGCGTAACCCTCACCGCCACAGGCGCCACCTTCGTCGTCCGCTCAAGCGAGGCAACAAAACTCCACCTCTGCCTCTTCGACCAGACAGGCCGCGAAACCGACCGCCTGCCGATGACACGAGGCGAAGACGACCTTCACCATCTCTTCGTCGAAGGCATCGCCCCCGGCGCCCGCTACGGCTACCGCGCCGAAGGCACCTACGCCCCCGACGACGGCCTCTGGTTCGACCCCGCCAAACTGCTGGTCGACCCTTACGCGACAGAGCTCGACCGTCCCTTCCGCTACGACCCGCTGCTCTCGAAATTCGGCGCCGACACGCAACACCTCGTTCCCCGCGCGATCGTCACCCGCGACATCGCCGTCAAGCCCGCAGCCCCCGTCTTCCGCCCCGGCGGCTTCATCTACGAAGTCGCGGTCCGCCCCTTCACCATGCGGCACCCGGATGTGCCGGAAGCGGAGCGCGGCACCATCGCGGCCCTTGCCCACCCCTCGGTCATCGCCCACCTGAAGCGCATCGGCGTCGATGCCATCGAGCTGATGCCGATCACCGCCTGGATCGACGAGCGCCACCTCCCCCCGCTCGGCCTCATCAACGGCTGGGGCTACAACCCCGTCGCCTTCATGGCGCTCGACCCGCGCCTCGCCCCCGGCGGTATGACAGAGCTGCGCGACACTGTCGCCAAGCTCCACGAGGAAGGCATCGGCGTCATCCTCGACCTCGTCTTCAACCACACCGGCGAGAGCGACCGCTTCGGCCCGACGCTTTCCATGCGCGGCCTCGACAACCGCGCGCTCCTGCGCCACGTCCCCGGCCAACCCGGCACGCTGGTCAACGACACCGGCACCGGCAACACGGTCGCCTGCGACCACCCCTATGTCCGCCAGCTGATCGTCGACACGCTCCGCCATTTCGTGGCTAACGCCGGCATCGACGGTTTCCGCTTCGACCTCGCGCCGATCATCGGCCGCACCGCGTCAGGCTTCGAGGCACATGGCGAAACGCTGAAGGCGATGCTAGACGACGAGGTTCTGCGCGACCGCATCATGATCGCCGAACCCTGGGACATCGGCCCCGGCGGCTACCAGCTCGGCAACTTCCCCGCCCCCTTCCTCGAATGGAACGACCGCGCCCGCGACGACCTCAGATGCTACTGGCGCGGCGACCACTACAAGACCGGCGCGCTGGCCTCGGCACTGTCAGGCTCTTCCGACATCTTCGCCCGCAACAACGCCACCGCCACCCGCAGCGTCAACTTCCTCGCCGCCCATGACGGCTTCACGCTGCACGACCTCGTCTCCTACGCCGGCAAGCACAACGAGGCGAACGGTGAGGACAATCGCGACGGCCACAACGAGAACCACTCCTGGAACAACGGCACAGAGGGCGAGACCGACGACCCCGCAATCATCGCGCGGCGCCGCGCCGACCTGAAAGCGCTCATCTCCACGCTGTTTGCGACGCGCGGGACGGTGATGCTGACGGCGGGCGACGAGGGCGGCCGCAGCCAGCGCGGCAACAACAACGCCTATTGCCAGGACAACACCATCACCTGGGTCGACTGGGCCTCGCTCGACGAAGAACTGATTGCCCACACCGCCGTCGTCTCAAAGCTACGCAAGCGCTTCAGCGTCTTCTCGCAGTTCTCCTTCTTCAAGGGCGACGGCGACGTCACCTGGATCGCGCCCTTGGGCCAACAGATGAGCGTATCGGATTGGGAGACGCCTGATTTCGCCACCCTCGGCATGATCCTTGAAACCGACGACGCAAACACCGGCAAACAAATCAGCCTGGCCGTGCTCTTCAACCGCGCCCAATCCGAACAGACGTTTTCGCTGCCCGCCGATGCGACATGGCGCCGGGTTGACCAGGATGAAGGCTCCGCGCCGCAAACACAGGCGCGCGTAGCGGCCCGATCCGTTTCTTTCTTCCTGGGAAATTGACGCGCCCGTAAGTTGCATTAATATCCTTATCGTAATCGTCACGAAGCCATTGTAAGTCTTTTCGAAGCAGCTTTTTTCAAGAGGAATTGATGGTCAAGGAAATATCGCTCGCTGATGTCCGCGGGCTGGTCGGCACGGAAACCGGCCTTTCGGACTGGATCGTCGTCGATCAGACGATGATCAATGCCTTCGCCGACGCCACCCACGACCACCAGTTCATCCATGTCGATCCGGTCCGCGCCGCCGACAGCCCCTTCGGCGGCACGATCGCCCATGGTTTCCTGACGCTCTCGCTGCTGTCCGCGATGAACTATAACTGCCTGCCCAAGGTGCGCGAGCAGACCATGGGCATCAATTACGGCTTCGACACCGTCCGCTTCGTCGCCCCGGTCAAATCCGGCGCCCGCATCCGCGGCCGCTTCATCCTCGCCGAAGCCCGCTTCCGCGGCGGCGGAATGCTGATGACCACCTACGATGTCACCATTGAGATAGAAAACGAACGCAAGCCGGCGCTGACGGCACGCTGGACGACCATCATCCAGTTCGACCCGAAGGATCGGCCGGAGGACCACTAGGCGGGGCCAGATATAGCGCGCGGAGGGCGGCGATGAGCTTGGTTGAGAATGAACAGATCAAGCTCCTTGCCAACGCGCTGGACCGGGCATCCACCGCCTGCTTCACGGTCGGCATCGTCACCCCGATCGCCGGCGTGCTTTATGGCATCGGCAACTTTGTCCAGATATACAGCTGGTGGCTTGCCAGCTACTTCGCAGGTTGGCTTTTGCTCGCCGCGATATTACATTCTTTGGCGAGAAGAACGCTAAAGGGGCTCAGACCATGAATACTGGTGCCTTATTGTTCGTATCATTCGGCCTCCCGGCCATTATCGCCATCCTCGCCTATGTCGCGGTTCTTTGGCACGAGCGCGAATGGCGCAAGCAACGCAATCAGCCTGGCGAGTAGACCAGCGACGGAAACCTCACGCGCGACGTCATGCTCGGTCTTGTGCCGAGCATCTGCCTTGGCTCGATCAGCGCTGGACGTGAATTGCGGTGACGCGACGGAGGACTGAGGCCGCAGCCTGCAGAGCCTTGAGCCATGACCGTTGAACCCGCGGAGACGTGCTTAGATCCTCGGGACAAGCCCGAGGAGGACGTCGCGTAGGGGCCAGCGGCTCTACAGCTGTCGGCCTGCCTGCTATCTCGTAGGTTGGCGTTTGCTCGCAGCGACATTATATTCCTTGGCGAGAAAAACGCTGAAAGGGCTCAGACCATGAATACTGGTGCCTTATTCTTCATCTCATTCGGCCTTCCCGCCATCATCGCGGCCCTCGCCTACATCGCCTTCCTGCTGCACGAACGCGAATGGCGCAAGCATCGCGATCAGCCGGGCGAGTAGGCCAGCGACGGCAACCCCACGCGCGACGTCATGCTCGGTCTTGTGCCGAGCATCTGCCTTGGCTCAATCAGCACTGGACGTGAATTGCCGTGACGCGACGGAGGACTGAGGCCGCAGCCCTCACAGCCTTGAGCCATGACCGTTGAACCCTCGGAGACGTGCTTAGATCCTCGGGACAAGCCCGAGGAAGACGTCGCGTAAGGGGCAAGCAAATCGGGGACGGTGCCCTCGCACCGTCCCCGATCGCATAATCACAACACGGCGAAGCTTAATGCCCCGCATCCTCGGCGCCCTCGGCGAGCAGGCCGAAGACGAAGTCCGCAAACGAGCGCCAGCATTCCACCCGGAACGTATCCTCCTCGGTGCGGAAGAGCACGATCTCGGCCTTGCCGAACAGCGTGCGCGAGCAGGCGCCGACGGGGAAGGCTTCGAGCGACAGGTCCTGCGGGCAGCCCGTGGAGATCGTCGTCTCGGCGCCGGGGCCGGAGACGATGATCGCGACGTTGCGGTGCGAGACGTCGGTCGCCGAATGCACGACGCCCACGTCCTTCAACGCGCTCATCATGTCGGCGCCGCTCTCGTCGATGACCAGCCATTCGTCCGGGCCGAGCCAGAGAGCGGCGCGGCCGCCCTTGCGGCCCGAGGCCTTCGACGCGTCGGGAACGGTCACGCCAAGCGCCGACGAGAGAGCCGAAAGCGCTTCCGCCGGTGCGCGCAGCGCAACGCGCGTGGCATTCGGCGCGGGCGTCAGCCGTACGCTGGCGGAGCCGCCCTGCTTGCCCGTGAGAACGGATGTGCGAACTGCCGTATCAGCCATTGATGCGGCCTCCTTCCTTGTCAAAGAACACCATATCCGTCACCTCGACCGCGATCGTCTTGTCTGGCATCGGCACGTAGAGCGTCTCGCCCATGCGCTTGCGGCCACCGGCGACGAGCGCGAACGCGATCGACTTTCCGAGGTTTTCCGACCAGTAGGACGAGGTGACGTGCCCCAGCATCGTCATCGGCTTCGGCTCGTTCGGGTTGGCGACGACCTGCGCGCCCTCTTCGAGCACCAGCGTCGGATCCTTGGTGACAAGGCCGACCAGCTGCTTGCGGCCTTCCTTGACGAGATCCGGCCGCTTCAGGC
This sequence comes from Rhizobium sp. O111, assembly GCF_055616315.1. Taxonomy (NCBI): domain Bacteria; kingdom Pseudomonadati; phylum Pseudomonadota; class Alphaproteobacteria; order Hyphomicrobiales; family Rhizobiaceae; genus Rhizobium; species Rhizobium sp. O111. Next base: position 2,945,345 of record NZ_JBSHXL010000001.1, read on the forward strand.
CGCGAATGCCGACGAAGTCGGTTTTCTTCTTCGAGACCGCCCAGTTCAGGCCGGCATCGTCAGGCGTCACGGTACCATCCGTATCTTGGCCGACGATGATATAGCCCTTCTCGGCGCGAAGAACGTGCATCGTCTCCGTCCCGTAGACGCAGGCGCCAAGCGGCTCGGCGTTCGCCCAGACGGCTTCGAGAACCGACTGGCCGTAATCAGCCGGCACGTTGATTTCAAAGCCGGTTTCGCCGGTAAACGAGACGCGGAAGAGACGCGCCGGAACGCCCATGACCGTGCACTCGGCAACGCTCATATGCGGGAAGGCCTCGTTGGAGATATCGACGCCTTCGACCAGCGGCGCGATGATCTCGCGCGCCTTCGGACCCTGCACGGCGATAACCGCCCACTGCTCGGTCACCGACGTCAGCCACACCTTCAGATGCGGGAACTCGGTCTGCAGATAGTCTTCCATGTGGTTCAACACGCGCGACGCGCCGCCCGTCGTCGTCGTCACGTGGAAACGATCGTCGGCCAGACGCCCGACGACACCGTCGTCATATACGAAGCCGTCGTCGCGGGTCATGATGCCGTAGCGGCACTTGCCCGGCTTCAGCGTATCCCAGGCGTTGGTATACATCAGGTTCATGAACTCGGCGGCGTCAGGCCCGACGACCTCGATCTTGCCGAGCGTCGAGGCATCGAACACGCCGGCCACATCGCGCGCCGTCTTGCATTCGCGCGCGACCGCCTGGTGCATGGTTTCGCCGGCGCGCGGGTAAAACCACGCACGCTTCCAATTGCCGACATCCTCGAATACCGCACCCTGAGCTTCTTCCCACTGGTGCAGCGGTGTCTTGCGCGTCGGGTCGAACAGCTCGCCGCGCGAATGCGCGATCAGCGTGCCGTAGGTCACAGGCGTATAGGGCGCGCGGAAGGTGGTGAGACCGACCTGCGGGATCTCTTTGCCCAGCATCTCGGCGGCGATCGCCAGGCCATGCATGTTGGAGAGCTTGCCCTGGTCGGAAGCCATGCCGTTGGTGGTGAACCGCTTGATGTGCTCGATCGAGTGCATCCCCTCGCGCACGGCAAGGCGGATATCCTTGGCGCAGACGTCGTGCTGGAAATCGATGAACGCCTTGGCGCTGGTCTCCGGACCCGCCCCTTCGGCCGCACCGATCATCCCGCCGGTCCACTGATGCGCCTGCTCGGCCGAGATGCTGATCTTGCCAGCAGACGCCTTGCCGGCGGCCTGCGCCATCAGTTCGCCGGCTGCCAGCGATTCCTCGATGGTGCGCTGCAGGTCGTCGGTGCCGTTGCAGGCGCCGACGGAGAGGCAATCCTGCGCATAGGTACCGGGCAGGAAGCGCTGCGTTTCCGGCTCGAACTTAACCTTGCCGCGCGACTGCGAGAACAGGTGCACCGAAGGCGTCCAGCCCGCCGAAACGAGCAGAGCATCGACCGCGATCTTGCGCGGCGAGCCGCCGCCGTTGCGGGCAACCGTCATCGACGAGATGCGCAGCTTGCCCGAGGTGTTGACGACCGACTGGCCGGCGAGAACATCGATGCCGAGCGAACGGGCCTCGGCCAGAACATCGGCACCCGGTGTCTGCCTGCAATCGACGATCGCCGCGATCTCGACGCCGGCGCGCTTCAGATCGAAGGCTGCCTCATAGGCCGAGTCGTGCGCCGTATAGACGCCGACCTTTTGGCCGACGGCAACGCCGTACTGGTTGAGATACATGCGCGCGGCGGACGCGAGCATGATGCCCGGACGGTCATTGTTCGGGAACACCATGTGGCGCTCGATGGCGCCGTTGGCGAGGATGACGCGCTTGGCGCGCAGCTGCCACAGACGCTCGCGCGGCAGATGGCGGCTCGGGTTGGCGACATGGTCGGTCACGCGCTCGGCGAGGCCGACGAAATTATGGTTGTAATAACCGAAAGCCGTGGCGCGGGTCAGAACCTGCACATTGTCCATCGCCTTCAGAGCCGCAACTGTCTTCTGCGCCCACTCGTAGCCGGAAAGGCCGTCGATCGTCACACCGCTATCGTAGCGCAGCGCGCCGCCGACATCGGCCTGCTCGTCGCAGAGAATGACCTTCGCGCCGGTCTGCGCCGCAGCCAGTGCCGCCGAAAGACCGGCCACGCCGGCACCGACGACAAGCACGTCGCAATGCGCGTAACGGCCGGCATAGTGATCCGGATCGGCTTCCTTCGGCGCAACGCCGAGGCCGGCAGCGCGGCGGATGATCGGCTCGTAGAGGCTCTTCCAGGCGGCCTTCGGCCACATGAAGGTCTTGTAGTAGAAGCCGGCCGCAAAGAACGGCGAAAGCAGGTTGTTGATGCCGCCGACATCGAAGGCGAGCGACGGGAAGCGGTTCTGCGATTCGACGATCATGCCGTCGAACACTTCCTGCACCGTGGCGCGCACGTTCGGCTGCTTGCGGGCGGCGTCGCGCGACACGTCGATCAGCGCGTTCGGCTCCTCGGCACCTGATGACAGGATGCCGCGCGGACGGTGATACTTGAACGAGCGGCCGACCAGATGGATGTTGTTGGCAATCAGCGCCGAGGCGACGGTGTCGCCCTCTAGCGCCGTATAGGTCTTGCCGTCGAAGGTGAAGCGCGCGGTCTTGGCGGGCGTCAGGCGGCCCTTGCCTGAAATGCGGTTCGCAGCACTCATTTCGCTTCTCCTTCGAGCTGCTCATAGGTCTCGACGGGAGCATGGGGCGCAGCCGCGGCACCGATATCGGGCTTCGGCTCGCCGGCCTTGTACGTCATGATGAACTTGTCGCTGATCGTGTCGCGCGCCGCGTTGAAGAAACGGCCGCATCCGTGCTGGTGGCGCCAGCGTTCGAAGATCAGCCCCTTCGGGTTGTCGCGCAGGAAGAAGAACTCTTCGAACTGTTCGTCGGAGATCTCGGCGATATTGGTCGGGCGGGCGATATGCGCATCGCCGGCGCCGCGAAATTCGAGCTCGGAGCGCTCTTCCTGACAGTATGGGCAATAGATAAGAAGCATGATGTCCTCGTGTCAGTGCGCGACGGCTGCTGCGGCGGCTTCGTCGATCAGACGGCCGGTGCGGAAGCGGTCCAGCGTCAGGCCGGCATTGAACTTGTGCGCCTCGTCGCGGGCAATGAGGTGCGCGAAGAGATTGGCCGAGCCCGGCGTCGCCTTGAAGCCGCCGGTGCCCCAGCCGCAGTTGACATAGAGCCCCGGAACCGGTGTCTTCGACTGGATGGCCGAACGATCCGGCGTGTTGTCGACGATACCGCCCCACTGGCGCATCATCTTGACGCGGCGGAACATCGGGAAGAGCTCGCAGATGGCATCGAGCGTATGCGTGATGATCTGCAGGCCGCCGGTCTGGCTGTAGGAATTGTACTGGTCGGTGCCGGCGCCGATGACGAGCTCGCCCTTGTCGGACTGCGAGATATAGGCATGCACCGTGTTGGACATGACCACGCAGGGGAAGATCGGCTTCAAGGGTTCCGATACCAGCGCCTGCAGCGGGCTCGATTGCAGCGGCACGCGCACATCGGCCATCTTCATGACCGTGGTCGTGTGGCCGGCAGCCGAAACGCCGACCTTCTTTGCGCCGATGAAACCGCGCGAGGTCTCGACACCGGTGACGCGACCGTCAGGGCCACGGCGGATGCCGGTCACTTCGCAATTCTGGATGATGTGGACGCCGCGATCGGACGCCGCGCGCGCATAGCCCCAGGCGACCGCATCGTGGCGCGCCGTGCCGCCGCGACGCTGGAGCGCGGCACCGTTGATCGGATAGCGGGCGCTGGCGGAGATATCGAGCGGCGGACAATAAGCCTTGGCCTGCTCCGGCGTCAGCCATTCATTGTCGATGCCGTAGAGACGGTTGGCATGGATATGGCGCTTGAAGGACTGCTGGTCGTGCACATTGTGCGACAGCATCATCACGCCGCGCGGAGAGTACATGACATTGTAGTTGAGATCCTGCGAGAGGTTCTCCCAGAGCTTCATCGAATGCTCGTAGATGTGCATGCTCTCTTCATAGAGATAGTTCGAGCGGATGATGGTCGTGTTGCGGCCGGTATTGCCGCCGCCGAGCCAGCCCTTTTCGAGCACCGCGACATTGGTGATGCCGTGCTCCTTGGCCAGATAATAGGCCGCGCCCAGGCCATGTCCGCCGCCACCGATGATGATGACGTCGTATTCGGCGCGCGGCTCCGGCGAAGTCCATTGCTTGTCCCAGCCCTTGTGCCCCCTGAGAGCCTCACGTGCCACGGCAAAAACCGAATATCTGCGCATCCGCCTTGATCTCCTTGCGGGGAAAATCCCCTGTCGTCGGCCATACAAATCGCAAATCCAAATGCGGCACAACGTTTCTTTTGCGACGCCGGGAGGCTTTTGTTTTGACACGGTGAAAGATTGCGCCGGATGCGGCGGAAGTGAGGCTGCGACATTTCCGCCGGCCGCGCGAAATGGCCTACACGAAATCGCCGGATGAAATCCCAATGTCGTGATCGCGTCCCGCCCGACCTTGATCGGCTTTGAAAACGCGTGCTAGTCGCCCCGCATGGCAAAGCTACTCCCCCAGATAGGCCCCGCCCTATTCAAGCCGGCCCTCGCCCTTATTACGATCTGCGCCCTGTCGACCAACGCGCTGGCGCTCGACAGCAGAACGATCTCCCAGATCAAAAAGCTCATGCCGGTCGATCAGCTCGACCAGCGATGCGACATCGAGGCGATGGATCGTCTTCAGGCCGACAAGGTCATCTCCTACACCTTCTCGCACCCCAAGCGCACGGCGGTGCATGTCGATGCGGATGGCGCGGTATTTCGGCGCAACGGCAACTGGTACCGCCTCTCCTACGCCTGCACCACCAGCCCCGACCACCTCTCAATCGTCGCCTTCACCTTCAAGCGCGGCGCGATCATCGCCCACAAGGACTGGACGCGATACTATCTCTATCCGTAAGCGGCTGGCATCGTTTGCCGTTGCAATCCCCGTCCCCTCGCCTAGCTTCCTTTGCAGATCACGCCGCAGCCAACCGTGCGGCATGACGAGAAACGGAGGCAAGGCATGTGCCGGAATATCAAACCCCTGTTCAATTTCGACCCGCCGGCAACGGACGCGGAAATCCATGATGCGGCGCTTCAGTTCGTGCGCAAGCTGAGCGGCACCAACAAGCCGTCGAAACGTAACGAGGAAGCCTTCGAGGCCGCCGTTTCGTCGATCGCCGCCTGCGCCCGAGAACTGCTGGACACGCTGGAGACCTCGCAGCCGCCGCGCGACCGCGAGGAAGTGGCCGCCAAGGCGCGGGCGAAGTCAGCGCTCCGGTTCGCGTGAAGGAGGCCGGACGCATGGCAGTCAAGCGCATGGACAATGTCGGCATCGTCGTCGACGATCTCGACGAGACGATCGATTTCTTCCGCGAACTCGGCCTCGAACTCGAGGGCCGCACCATGGTCGAAGGCGAGTGGGCCGGGCGCATCACCGGGCTCGGCGATCAGCAAGTCGAGATCGCCATGATGCGCACGCCGGATGGCCACAGCCGCCTCGAACTCTCCCGCTTCATCTCGCCCGAAATCATCGCCGATCACCGCGACGCCCCCGTCAACGCGCTCGGCTATCTCCGCGTCATGTTCGCCGTTGAAGACATCGACGACACGCTCGAACGGCTCGGCAAACGCGGCGCCCGGCTCGAAGGCGAGCTGGTGCAATACAAGGATGCCTATCGGCTCTGCTACATCAGGGGTCCGGGCGGGCTTTTGATCGGCCTTGCGCAGGAACTGGACTGAGGGCATCGATATCGGCGAAGAGCCGTCGCCACACCGCCTCAAGCCGGCCGCTCCCCCTCACTCCCCCGGCGTCCACCGCACGTCCGAGACCTCGCGCGCCACATCCGCAATCAGCGAGCGCAGCCAGCGGTGGGCGGGGTCGTTGCGGTGGCGGACGTGCCAGGCAAGATCGACGGGGAAGCTGCCGAGATCGACGGGCGCCGGCACGATCTTCAGCCTGGGGTCGGCCGCCAGGTGCCGGCAGATCAGCCTCGGCAGCGTCGCGCAATAATCGGTGACCGCGATCATCTCCGGCACGGCCAGGAAATGCGTCACCGACACCGCCACCTCGCGCCGCAGACCCCGCTGCTCGAGCGCCTGGAACAACCCGACGCGCAAGCGGCCATGGGGCACGACATTCACATGTCTCATCCGCTCGTACTGCTCCTTCGACAGGCTATCCGAAATCTCGGGATGATCGGCCCTGATCACGCAGGCGAGCCCCTCATCCATCAGATGCTGCACCACCAGATTGTCCGGCGGCTCGACGATGCGGCCGAGCACCATGGCCGTCGTGCCCGACATGACACCGGTCTCGATGAGGTCGTTGCCATAGGGCGTCAACCGAAGCCTGATCCCCGGCGCCGTCTCGCGTAGCCTGGCGACGATGGCAGGCATCAGCACATATTCGACATAGCTGTTGGGCGCGATGGTGAAGGAGAGATCGGCCTCCGCGGGATCGAACTCCTGCTGCCCGAGCACCGCCCCATCGATCGCCGCCAGCGCGGTCGCGATAACAGGCGCCAGCTCCAGCGCCATCTGCGTCGGCTGCATCCCATAGCGCTCGCGCACGAACAGCGGATCGCGCATGACGACGCGCAGCCGCGCCAGCGCATTGGAGAGCGCCGGCTGGGTGATCCCCAGGCGGTCGGCGGCGCGCGTGACATTGCGCTCCTCCATCAGGGTCACGAAGACAGGCAGCAGGTTAAGGTCGTATCGCATTCAGTTATAATGCAGTATGAATATCTAGGATCAAACAAATAAATTTCTGAAATAGATATCCGAGGCGCATGATCCAATCATCAAAGGCCAGCAGAGTTCAGGCCAAACAAGGAGAACGATCATGAGTGAGAACATCAAGGGTAAAGTCGTACTCATCACCGGTGGCAGCACCGGCCTCGGCGCTGAAACCGCGCGCCATCTGGCAGCCAACGGCGCCCGCGTCGCGATCGCCGCCCGCCGCAAGGACAAGCTCGATGACGTCGTCGCCGAAATCACCAAGGCCGGCGGCGAAGCCCGCGCCTACCAGCTCGACGTCGTCGACAAGAACCAGGTCAAGCAGGTGACCGACGCCGTGATCGCCGATTTCGGCACGCTGGATGTGCTCATCAACAATGCCGGCATCATGCCGATCCGTCCGATGGCCGAGGTCAACACCGAGGAATGGGACGCCATGATCGACGTCAACATCAAGGGCACGCTCTATGGCATCGCGGCAGCCCTCCCCTTCTTCCTGGAAAAGAGCCGTGGCCACATCATCAACCTGAGCTCGGTTGCCGGCATCAAGGTCTTCGCGCCGGGTGGAACCGTCTATTCCGGCACCAAGTTTGCCGTCCGCGCCATCTCCGATGGTCTGCGCCAGGAAGTCGGCTCCAAGGTTCGCGTCACCTCGATCGAGCCCGGCGCCGTCGACAGCGAGCTCAAGCACAACACCACGGGTACCGCGCAATCGAGCGTGCTCGACTTCTACAAGATCGCCATTCCGGCAAGCGCGGTGGCCCGCGCCATCGCCTATGCCATCGCCCAGCCCGACGATGTCGATATCAACGAGATCGTCCTGCGCCCGACGGCCCAGGAATTCTGATCGATATCCATGATGCAGCGGCTCGCCTCTCCGAGAAGAGAGAGGCGAGCCGTTTCCGTTTCTCAATTCGTCAGCCGGCTCGTCGACTTGGTCGCCGCCTCGCCGATCGAGCTGAACGCCGCCGTCAACGCATCCATCGTGTTCGGTTCGTAATAGTTGGCGTCGGTGGAGGCGCAGAATTTCAAGAGCGCCTTGCCCTTGTCCGGCGCCATGAAGGCCACCGTATAGATCTTGATGCCGGCCGCCTTGGCGTTGGTGCATTCGTCGCGCACCGATTGGTCGAGCTTGCTCACCCAACTGCCGGTATCCCCGGTCATGTCGCCATCGGTCATCAAGATGATGATGCGGTCCGAGGTGGTGTTGAGTTTCTTCGCCTGCTCGACGCTTTCCTTGTCCGTGCCATATGAGTTCTGGGCGATATTTGCATTCGCCGTTTTCACAGCCGCCGTCGCGTCGGTGCCGCTATTTCCTACGATTGTGATGTTCTTGACGTGCTCGCGCGCGCCGGTCGTGCCCCAGGCCATCGCCGATTGCCCCTTGATGCTGCTGGTGTAGGAAATTGCGCCGCTTCGCACATAGCGAGGGGTCGGATCGTACTTGTCGAGCGAATCGAACAGCTTGCCCGCGGCACTCTTCAACGCGTCGATCTTGGCATAATAGCCAGGCGGGGTTATGAGGCAGATGCCAAGCAGGCCGAGCGTGCACTTCAAGCCGTTCACATCGTCGGCCATCGAGGTCGATGCATCGATCAAAAGCTCGATCGAAATGCCGTTCTTCGTCGTGCCTGAGCCACTGGTGGTCTTGCTGCCGGCAGACACGGTTTTCGTATTGCCGGCCATAAGCGCGCTCAGCGGCGACAGCGTCACCGGCATCGACGCATTGACAGCAACCACAAAATTCTTGCCGGCTGCGGTGGTCGTCGTCGTGATCGACACCGTGGCCGCTTGCTTGGCGGCCGCCGCAGCCGTGCTGCCAGCAATGCTGGCCACCTGGCCGGACAGGAAATCAAGCCCCAGCGTCTTGCCTGACGTCTCGTCGGCGGTTCCCTTCATAAGCGCGGTCGAGACGGCAAGGGCCGATGCATCCGTCGCTTCCTGCAATTGACGCTGCGACAGGGAAAGGTTGGCGGTATCGACCGCCAGCCCCGCGACGCCGACCAGAATAGGCAGCACGAGCGCGGTGGTGATGCCGAAGTTTCCATCCCGGCGCCTCAGGAGGCGCTTTATCTCTTGAACGTACAGCATGCTCGAAAACGAGCCCGCGGCGCAAAAGTGCCATCGCACGTTGAATCGCACTTAACCGGAGGTAAGCCTACCGAGAAGTCCGGTTCATTTTAGAACAGAGGAATAAACCACAGATCGGCGACACAGACCCAAAGGGGCCAGATGCCGATGTGCACAGTCAACCGATTGTCGGGAGGAACGACGCGTGTCCGATCGGGCGCTCCGAGATCAGGAGGACGCGGTCTTGGACGTTGCCCGCTTTTTCTTGGCGGGTTCGGCCTCAGGCGGGGCCTCGGCAGCGCGTTGCAGGCGGAGAGCCTTGAGCTTCTCCGTCTTCAATTCGCGAGCCGCGGCCTCGGCTGAAATGATCGCACGGGCCGTCGTGTCGGTCACGACAGCCTTATCGCGAGACGAGAGCTTGGCCTGATTGAAGAATTCATTGTCTGAAGTCATCTGCGCTCTCTACATCTAAGCGTTGGGCCAGCCTTTAGCGGGCCGGACGCACGGCCTTCTTCGGTGCAGGAAGCAGGCCTTCGCGCTGCAGCTTCTTGCGGGTCAGCTTGCGCTGGCGGCGAACGGCTTCGGCCTTTTCGCGCACGCGCTTTTCCGACGGCTTTTCATAGGCGCTGCGCGCCTTGAATTCGCGGAAGAGACCTTCGCGCTGCATCTTCTTCTTCAGGACGCGGAGCGCCTGGTCGACATTGTTATCCCTGACGAGAACCTGCAAATTGTATTCCTTTCTTGCGGCAACGAATTGCCGGTTTGTGACGAGCCGAAAACTGTTTCCCGCCCTTGGCGCCATAAGCGAGGCCGGGATGTCTTGACGGCAATCGTCGCGGTTTCGTGTCTGGCATCGAGGATGCCGGCTAAGTGGTGCCGAAATCGCCGCCGGCAATTTCAACAATCGAGACACAGGGCCCCGAAACGGTCTGAACTGCTGCGCCGGAGGATCGAAATCCTGAGGCGATCGGCAAAAAGCCGATCCTCGCAGCGATACCAATGATCACTTCCAATGCGAGGCATTTCCCGACAATTGCGTGCCGGGCATGATCGATTTTGAGAGGAGATCTGACGGAGCGATTGGGCTCTTTGACAAAGGTCACAAGCAATAGTCGATGGCGCAATTATAGTGCAAACGACAGCCGATGCAAGGAACGAACCGGAATTAGCCGCCAAGCCCTGCCGCCACGGGGCTTTCGGGCACCGCACCGGGCACTTGTGGCGCAATGCGAGGGGGAAAATACCTTTTGCGCCAATGCGAGCCTGGATTGCAGGGTTTTTTCGGCTGAAACCCGCTGATCCATATGGACTTCGGCCAAGTGATCTGCTATCCGCACACCAATCGCGAGGCGCTGCCGCGCGGAATGAACATTTTTTGCCTCTGTCATTGGGATGACCCAGGCATCAACCGAACCAAAGGAACGTGATTCTCGTGCAGGTACTCGTCCGCGACAACAATGTTGACCAGGCTCTCCGCGCTCTCAAGAAGAAAATGCAGCGCGAAGGCATTTTCCGCGAAATGAAGATGCGCGACTACTACGAAAAGCCTTCGGAAAAGCGCGCTCGCGAAAAGGCCGAAGCTGTTCGTCGCGTTCGCAAGCTGGCCCGCAAGCGCCTTCAGCGCGAAGGCGGAGTTGCTGCACGCTAAGGCGTTCCCGTCGTTATTTCGACGTTTTCAGATGCATGTTGGCGGGGGCGATCTGGTCGCCACCGCCTTTTTTGTTTGCTGCTTCGCCTGCCCGTCTCAAGACCGGCCGGCCGTAATGGGGAAAACGAGCCCGCATGGCTGATACGATGTTGAATGCCCGATCCTTGCGTTCGTCGACGAAAATGACCGCCCTGCCCGTGCTGGCGCTGGTCGCCGCTCTCGGCCTCGCCGGCTGCACCACGAACAGCACCTCCGATGCCGTCATCCGCATCGACAAGGCCCAGGGCTCGCAGGAAAACATCGCATCGCTGACCTCGGTGATCAACGCCAACCCGCGCGACCCCGAAGGCTACAACGTTCGCGGTTCCGCCTATGGTCGCGGCGGCGACTTCCGCGCGGCGCTGAACGATTTCAACACCGCCCTGCAGATCAATCCGAAATTCTACCAGGCCTACGCCAACCGCGCGCTCGTCTACCGCAACATGGGCCAGCAGCAGCAGGCGATCCAGGATTACAATTCGGCGCTGCAGATCAACCCGAACTACGACGTGGCTCTGATCGGCCGCGGCAACGTCTACCGCACCGCCGGCCAGGACGACGCCGCCTTCAACGATTTCAACAAGGCGATCCAGAACGGCACCACCGACGGCCGCGCCTACCACAATCGCGGCCTGATCTTCCAGAAGCGCAACGACCAGGCCAAGGCGATCGACGATTTCTCCAAGGCGATCTCGCTCTCGCCGAACTCGCCGGAACCCTATAACGGCCGCGGCATCTCCTACATCGCGCTGAATGACGACGACAACGCCTTCGCCGACTTCAACCACGCGATCGAGCTGAACGGCAACATCGCCGAGAGCTGGGCCAACCAGGCACTGGTCTACGAGCGCCGCGGCGACAAGCAGAAAGCCGCCCGCTCCTATCGCCACGCGATCGGCCTCAGCCCGAAATACCAGCCTGCCAAGGACGGCCTCGCGCGCGTCAGCGCCGCCGGCTGATCCAGCCTAATTACGGAGGACGAGGACGACGATGGCTGCCAAACCGCATGTGATCGTCGTCGGCGCCGGCATCATCGGCGCTTCCATCGCCTGGCATCTTGCCCGCGATGGCGCCAAGGTCACCGTCGTCGCCGAGGATAATGGCGGCGTCGCCACCCCCTGTTCCTTCGCATGGATCAACGCCAGCTGGGGCAATCCCGAATTCTACTATCGCTTCCGCCGCCGCTCGATGGCCGAGTGGAAGAGATTGGCCGGAGAACTGCCCGGCCTGCCGCTCGAATGGTGCGGCAGCCTCTCCTGGGACCTGCCGCCGGAGCGGCTGGAAGCCTTCATCGCCGAGCACGGCGCCTGGGGCTACGGCATCGAACGCATCGATGGCGATGCGATCCGTAAGCGCGAGCCTCATCTCGCCAATCATCCCGACCATGCCGTGGTCGTTGCCGAGGAAGGCGCCGTCGAGCCGGTCGCCGCCGCCCGCATGATGCTCGCCGATGCCAAGACGCGCGGCGCAACCGTGATCGACCCCGCCGTGCGCGGGCTGTTGCGCACCGGCGAGCGCATCTCCGGCGTGGTGACGTCTGCGGGCGTGATGGAGGCCGATCATGTCGTGCTCGCCTCCGGCGCCGGCACCGCACCCTTGACCACAAGCATCGGCATCACGCTTCAGATCGAAACGCCCGCCGGCCTCATCGTCCACTCCCGCCCGCATGCAAGGCTATTGAACGGCCTCGTCATGGCGCCCGAGCTGCACATGCGCCAGACCGCTGAAGGCCGCATCATCGCCGGCAGCGATTTCGGCGGCGCGCAGCCGGGCGAGGACCAGCATGCGACGGCGCAAGCCCTGTTCGCCAAGGTGAAGGCAGCACTTGCCGACAGCCAGTCGCTCGCCATGGATTTCTTCACCGTCGGCTACCGCCCGACGCCGAAGGACGGTTTTCCCATGATCGGCAATGTCTGCGACGGCCTCTATATCGCCGTCATGCACTCCGGCGTGACGCTGGCGCCGCTCGCCGGCATGCTCGCCTCCAGCGAGATTTTGCAGGGCGAGAGCGATCCGATGCTCACGCCCTTCCGGCCCACCCGCTTCCTCTGACAGCGCACACAGCACTGACCGACAAATGCCCTCGGCTATGTTTTAGTATGTTGCAAGCGATCCCCCCTGCCCCTAACATGCGACACGTTCGATAGCAGGCTATCGGGAATGTGATAGCGCGTTGAGGGCGGATATCGTGATTGAAGTCTCTGCTGTTACCTGTTGGAAACCTGTGTCCGCGGCCGTTCTCTCATGCGTCAGGCGGTGCCAGTGCCGATGAAGCGTAGCCTGCGTTTCTTCCCCAAGGCTTCGATCGGTACCTACCTGATCGCGATGGCCGTTGCCGTGGCGCTCCCCATTTTCGCGCTGGTGGCACTGCTGCTCGGCCAGCTGGAAGATAGCCAGCGTTCGATCTTGAAGCGCGAGACCGCGCAGGACGCGACAGCCCTTGCCCGCACCGTCGACCGCCAGCTGCAGGACATGGCGACCACGCTGCGGCTGCTCTCGACCTCGCCCGAACTCGAGCACGACGATTTCGCCGCCTTCCATAACCGCACAGAAACCGCGATGCGTGGCGATACGCTCTTCGTGCTGGCGGTGGACAAATCGGGCCAGCTGCTGCTCAACACCCGCGTCGATTACGGCACGCCGCTCGGCAAGGTGGCCAACCTGCCATCCGTCGAATCGGTCATGCGCTCCGGCCGCATCGAGGCATCCGATGTCTTCATGGGCCGCACCAGCGGCGAATGGGTCTACAACGTCGCCATGCCCGTCAAGATCGGCGACGTCGCGGCCCTGATCGTCACACAGAACGCCAAGGACCTCGCCAAGATGGTCTCGACGGAGGGCCTGTCGTCCGACTGGTCGGCCGCGATCCTCGATCAGAGCGGCCATGTTGTCGCCTCGGCCGGCGCCACCAATCTCGCCTTCGGCCAGCCTTTCGATCCCCGCATTCTGCCTCAGCTGGTCAATTCGAGCGGCGTCTACGAGGATAGCGTTATCATGCCGAAAGCCTTGCTCGGCTATGCGCAGATCCCCGGCTGGTCGTGGAAAGCAGTGGTCTGGGGACCGGTCGCCACCGCCCAGGCCTCGATCCTCACGACATGGCGCTTCCTGATCATCGGCGGCATCGCGCTGTTTCTGGTCGCCATCTTCGGCGCCTATATCGTTGCCCGCCAGGTGCGCACCACCATCCGCGCCATCGCCGATATGGCCAACCGCATGGGCGAAGGCCACATCGTCGCGCCGATCGAAACCAGCGTGATCGAGGCAAACCGCGTGGCCGTGGCGCTCTCCAACGCCTCCTTCGACCGCAGCCAGACGGAAGACCGGCTGCATTTCGTCATGAACGAGCTCGTCCACCGCACCAAGAACCTGCTTGCGCTCGCCCAGGCGATGATGCGCCAGATCGCCCGACAGGCGAGCTCGGTCGAGGAATACCAGGCTGCCGTCGCCGATCGCCTCGAGGGGCTGGCGCGCTCGATCCAGCTTCTGACCAGCGAGCAATGGGCCGGCGCATCGCTGCGCCGCGTCATCGATATTCATCTCGAAGCCTTCCCGCACGCCCTGCAGCAGATCGAGGTGACCGGCACCGATTTCATGCTGAAGCCGGAGGCCGTGCAGAACCTCGGCCTCACCCTGCACGAGCTCGCCACCAACTCGATCAAGTACGGCGCGCTCTCCGTCCCCCAGGGCCGCGTCCGGCTCTACTGGCAGAGCATCCAGGAAGACGAGCACACCGAAGAGATGCTGCGCGTGGTCTGGGACGAACGAAACGGCCCGCCTGTCACAGCACCCGAGCGCTCCGGCTTCGGCACGACAGTGATCAAGAACCACGCCGCCGCCGCCTTCAGCGGCAGCGTCCACGTCGACTTCCGCCCGGAAGGCCTGCGCTGGGAACTGACAGCCCCGCGCCGCGTGCTGCAGCGCGACTGAGCCAGTCGTAGCCCCGGCAGCCTCAAAGGCGGATCGGCATGATGTTTCTGATCCGCGCATCGCGCAGATAAAGGCCACCCCACGCCAGCACGCCAAGCATCAGACATATCAGCTGCGGCGGCGAGAATATCTCGCCGAGCCGGAAATGAATGCTGATCGCTCCGCCGAGAAACCCCGTTATCATGACAGCGCCGAGCGCAGCCGTTGCCGGAATGGCGTAAAGCACGACGCAGACGATGATGATAAGCCCGAGCGTGGTCGCGAGTTCAGGCGGAAAGCCCGATGCTGCCATGTCGGTCGCCAGCATCTGCGGCGCAAACAGATTGATGCCGGCATCGGCAAGCAACGCCACGCAAACAAGCGCGCTTAGACCCCACCCAGCAATGACACTGAAGATAGAGACTTCACGATCCATGTGTAAAAGCCATCTGTGACACCCATCAAAAACCGAGTTGCTTTGCAAGAAATGCACTTGGACGATGCCGCAATGATCAATGAAACCGCATGTTGCAATAATTGGCAAGGAAATACACGTTCAAGGGCGGAAACACGTTCCCGCCCTGCTCTCGATACGTCGATCTGATTTGGGTGACTGACTAGCGCAGCAGCACGAGGCCGGCGATGAAGACGATCAGCAGCACCACGATGCCGCCGAGCAGGCCAGCGCCTGCGAAGAAGCCGGCGGTCATGCCGAGCAGCAGCGCAACGAGGAACAGCGTGCCGAACTTCGCGGCCACCAGGAACATGTTGTAGGTCTGCTCGTGCGCTGGATAGTCCATCGGCGCGCCGACTTCGGCGGGTCCGGTATTGTGCTCGGCCATGCTTGTCATCTCCCTGAAACCCCGGCCCGCATCACGATGCGGCCGCATGCCTTTCTCATCCACGCGCTCCCACGCGCGAATGTCCCGCTAGAGGAATTACACAAAGCCTTCAAAAGCGCAATGCATGAGAATGCCGCAGGCGAGCGGCCGTCCCATGCATTGCTGATCGCCGCTCAAAGCGGCAGATCGGTTCCGAGATCGCCCTCGGGCATGAAGCGCGCCGTGGGAATGATATTGAGCGGCGGCATGCCGCCGACGGGATCGCGCGAGAACATCATCCGCTGCTCGCTGGCGCTGGAGATAAAGAACGGGTAGCGCGTCAAAAGCTTGCGCCCGACCTCGATCACATTGGTCGCCATCAGCGTCAGCTCGAAGCCGTAGGTCTCCGTCATTCGGTTGGCGACGACGGTATCGGCGTAAAAGACGCGCTTGTAGAAAGCCGCATGCGCGGGACGCACATGCTGCATCACGCGGTCGGCCCTGAAATGCGCGGCCGCCACGATGTTCGGCCGCAGCGTCAGGTAAGGCAGCCACGGCAACTCGGTGCTGAGCTCCGGATCGGCGGCAAACCGCGCCGGATCGACGAGGCTGAGGCCGGCATCGAGAAACGCATTCATCTCGGCCGGAAAGATCCCGCCCGATTGCGACACGCGATGATCGGGTGTCACGTGGTGAATGCGGATCGTGCTGACCAGTTGCTCGTAATAGTAGAGACCAAACACATAGGCCTGGCTGTCGAAGTCGGCATCGTCGATCATCGACTTGGCCGCGACAGGAAGCACCTCGCGCGCCTTGTAGGCTTTGTAACGCAGCCGCTCGACCTCTTCCATGTCCTCACCGCTCTCAATACGGCGATACTCCACGTGGTCCATTATTTCGAGAATTTTGCTGCTGAAATCACTCGTCTTTAAAGAGTTGTCCACCATTGCATCCCGGCCCAAAAGTTAATGGGCCATTAATCATATGGAACCGCGAGAAGGGCAAGAATTAATTAAAATTTGCCTTAGATTTGAGCTGTTAAGGTTAACGCCAACACGGAAAACACACGCTTATCAGCGTGGTCTTAAACATTCTGACGGGTGGATTTATGCAACTCTCGGGCGTTTGCGCGGCGTCGAGCGGCGGCTCAGGCTCTGCGAGAGGAGCACGATGTTCTGCGACGGAACGGCCGGCGAGAAGACGTAGCCCTGGACGAGATCGGTCGCCCGGTACTTGTTGAGAAGCGCCAGCTGCTCGGTCGTCTCGACACCCTCGGTGACGATCTTCAGGCCGAGTTCGCGCGCTAGGTTGACCGTGCCGCGCAGCAACTTCAGGCGGCGACCATCCTCGACGATGTTGCGCAGGAAGGAGCGGTCGATCTTGACGATATCAAGCGGCAGCGTGTCGAGGTAGCTGAGGCTGGAGAAGCCGGTGCCGAAGTCGTCGATGGCGATCGTGATGCCCGAGGCGCGAAGCTGCGCCAGGATGGCGCGCACGGCGGCCGGCTCGTCGATCAGGCAGCTTTCGGTGATCTCCAGATGCAGCCGCTCCGGCTCCAGGCCGGAATTGTCGAGCGCCTGGGCGACGACCGCCAGGATATCGGCGTCGCGCAGGTCGCGCGCCGAAAGGTTGACGGAGACGGCGACGTGCTCCGGCCAGGTCATGCAGTCGGCGCAGGCCTTCATCAGCACGAAGCGGGTGATCTCGGAGATGATACCCATCTCTTCGGCAAGACGGATGAAGACATCCGGCGGGATCGAGCCCTTCTCCGGGTGCACCCAGCGCGACAGCGCCTCGGCGCATTCGATCCGCGTGCCATCGGCCTTGAACATCGGCTGGTAGGCGACGCTGAGGCCCTGGTTGGCCACGGCTTCGCGCAGATCCGCCTTCAGCTTCTGCTGCTCGATATAGCGGCCATCCATTTCGCGCTCGAAGCCGGCAATGCCGCCGCGCTCCTTGGACTTTGCTTCAGACAGCGCGAGATCGGCCTTGATGCTCCATTCGTCCATGGCGAATGCATCGCTCTCGAGGATAGCGAAGCCGGCCGAAAGCGAGACCAGGAAGGTTACGTCGTCGGCTTCGTAATTGCCCTGGATCGCGGCGTGGACGCGCCGGATCTCGGCGTCGAGCGCCTCGTTGTCCTTGGCATGCGGGAAGAACAGGATGAACTGGTCACCCATCAGACGGCCGACGATGGCCTTGCGCGCCTGCTCCTCGATCCGGTTGGCGATATTGCAGAGCAGATGGTCGCCGGTGATATGACCGCGCATATCGTTGACGTGCTTGAACTCGTCGACATCGAGAACCATGAAGCCGACGGGGCCACGCTTCTTGTGGTGCTTGTTGAGATAATCCTGCACGAGATGGCTGAAATACTCGCGGTTCGGCAGCCCCGTCAGCGCGTCGTAGCGCACCATGTGCAGGATCTTCTGCTCCGCCTTCACGCGGCTCGACACATCCTCGAAAATCAAGACGGCGCCGCCATCGGCGCGGCGGCTGGCGGAGAATTCAAGCGACAAGTCCTCGGGGAAATGAATGAGCGTGCGCGACAGCTTGCCTTCGGCGACATGCGTCATCTGTCTGAGGATGAGCTCCGGCTGCGTCGAATCCATGAAGCTGTAGCGCGCGCCGTAGCGCAGCACCGCACCGAGATCGCGATCCTTCAGCCGGCCGGGATCGCCGATCTTCAGCAGATCGCAAGCCTTGCGGTTGATCACCTGGATGCGGTTTTCCGGATCGACCATGACGAGGCCGTGCGGCATGTTGTTGAGCGCCGTGTCGAAACGATCGGCGATCTGGGTGATCTCGCGGCGGGCAATCACGTTCTCATAGAGAAACTCGCGCACGCCATTGGCCATGGCCCGCGTCGTCAGGCCAAAGGGGATGAGAAACACCGACAGCATGGTGCGATAGAAATCGAGCGCCATCAGGCTGCAGAGGATCATCGGCAGGCAGCAGGCCAGCGTCTGCAGGTCGATCGCCTTCTGCGAACCATAGTTGCGGCCGACGACCGAGACCATGGAAGCCATCGTCACCGCCGTGCAGGCGAGTTCGGCGAAGGGGTCCTGCAGGAAGAAGATCGCGTAGCCGCTGCCGATGCCGAGAATGGCGGCGGTCGAGGCGGCGCCGATCACATAGACCGTTTCCCAATGCTCGATCCGCTCGCGCGAAAGCGTCGACTTGTCCACCTTGTCGAACATGCGAAAGGTGATCATGCGCGCGACAAAGACGATGAGGAAAGCGATGGAGAGAAGGACGTAGAACGGGGAATCGGTCTTGGCGGCAACGGCGAGAAACGCGACGACATGCACGGCCACACCCGCGACGAGCGTCATCCGGTTCCCGAAAAGGGAACTCACGAAAGACAGATATACGTCAGTAGGGACCCTGTTCGGGTTATGTGGCTTCATCCATACTTTCCCTGTGCGGCGAAACATTACCGCCAACCCTTTAAAAATTGATTTCAGGCCACGCACACATTTGGTTGATTTTTCTACAATCTTAGCGAGAGCTATGGCGCGAATCGGCTGTTTTTGCAGCTTCACGGGGATGTTTTACAATAAGGCGGTCCATCCAGAGGTTGTCGCCATCGTCGTCGGCAAGCGCTGCTGGCGGGTCGCCCACGATATAAGACTATAATCCAACATCCGGGCTTTCCGCTTCCAATTTCAAGGTCCGTGATCTACCACTTGAGGTGGGAGAGCATGGGGTAAAACCCATGAAATAGGAGGGGGAAAGGCATGCCGGTTTTTCTAGCCGCCAGCCGGCTGATCGATGCTGTCAGCCAGTTCATGGGCAAGCTGTCCGAATATATGGTGCTGTTCTGTTGCCTGATCAGCGCCGCCAACGCGCTAATCCGCTATACCTTCAACTACAGCTCCAACGGCTGGCTCGAGATCCAATGGTATCTCTTCGCCTTCGTCGTCGTGCTGGGTGCGGCCCATACGCTCAGAATGAACGAACATGTCCGCGTCGACCTGATCTACGGCTCGGTGTCGGACCGGGCGCGTCTGTGGATCGACACGATCGGCCTGATCGTCTTCCTGCTTCCGGCCTGCATCTTCCTCACCTGGCTCTGCTGGCCCTTCTTCTGGCTCTCCTATGTCCAGCACGAGGTCTCCTCCAATGCCGGCGGCCTGATCCGCTGGCCGGTCAAGCTCATCCTGGTCGCCGGCTTCGGCCTTTTGACGCTGCAGGGTCTCTCCGAGCTGATCAAGCGCATCGCCGCGCTGACGGGTCATTTGGTCGTCGAGACCAAATACGAAAAGCCGCTGCAGTAACCGCGACCGGGAGGAAAGCCATTGTTCGATTTCGGCATCATTCCGCCGGCCATGTTCGTGGGCATGGTCCTGTTCATGCTCTATGGTTTCCCGGTGGCCTTTTCGCTGGCGGCCGTCGGCCTGTTCTTCGGCATCATCGGCGTCGCCACCGGTCATTTCAGCGAGGCCTTCCTGCAGGCGCTCCCATTGCGCTTCTTCGGCATCGTCTCCAACGATCTCCTGCTCGCCATCCCCTTCTTCACCTTCATGGGCGCCATATTGGAGCGCTGCGGCCTGGCGGAAGATCTGCTGGAGGGCATGGGCAAGCTCTTCGGCCGCATCCCCGGTGGCCTTGCCTATGCGGTCATCCTCGTCGGCGCGGTGCTCGGCGCCATCACCGGAACGGTCGCGGCCTCCGTCATCACCATGGGCGTCATCTCGCTGCCCATCATGCTGCGCTACGGCTATAGCCCGCGGCTCGCCACCGGCGTGATTGCAGCATCCGGCACCATCACCCAGGTCATCCCGCCCTCGCTCGTCCTCGTCGTCCTCGCCGACCAGCTCGGCAAGTCCGTGGGCGACATGTATCTCGGCGCTATCGGCCCCTCGATCCTGCAGGTGGCGATCTTCATGATCTACATCCTGATCCTGTCGATCGTAAAACCCGCCTCCGTGCCGCCGCTACCCAAGGAGGTGCGCGGCGATTTCACCTGGGCGCTGCTCTTCAAGGTGCTCTCGGGCATGGTGCCCTCGATCGTGCTGATCTTCCTCGTGCTCGGGACCATCTTCATGGGGCTCGCGACCCCCACCGAAGCCGGCGCGCTCGGCGTCGTCGGCGCCATGGCGCTCGCCGCCATGCACCGCCGCCTGACCTGGCCGCTGATGCAGGAGGCGATGCGCTCCACCATGCACATCACGTCCATGGTGGTGATGATCCTGATCGGCTCCACCTGCTTCAGCCTCGTCTTTCAGGGCATGGACGGCTCGCGCTGGATCGAGCACATGCTCTCGGGCATCCCCGGCGGGCCCGTGGGCTTCCTGATCTTCGTCAACATCTTCATCTTCGTGCTGGCCTTCTTCCTCGATTTCTTCGAGATCGCCTTCATCGTCATCCCGATGCTGGCCCCTGTTGCCTCCGCGCTCGGCATCGACCTGATCTGGTTCGGCGTTCTGATCTGCGTCAACATGCAGACGAGCTTCATGCACCCGCCCTTCGGCTTCGCGCTCTTCTATCTCCGCTCGATCGCCGACCGCAGCGTCAAGACCTCCGACATCTACATGGGCGCCCTGCCCTGGGTCGGCATGCAGCTCATCCTCGTCGCCATCGTGATCTTCTGGCCGCAATCGGTGACCTACTGGCTGAAGAAGGGGCCGGAGGTGGATCTGAACACGATCAAGATCGAGGTCCCCGGCTTTGGCGGCAACGGGCTTGGCACCCCACCCGGGATGCCTGGTTTGTCGCTGCCGCCGATGAACGGATTGCCGGGGCAACCGCCGGCGCAGCCGAAGCCCGCGCAGCCGGATCTGAGCCAGCCGCCGGTGATCAAGTAGGGATTTTAGTTGGATAATGATTTTGGATAGGTGGGAGCACGGAACCCCCTCATCCGCCTGCCGGCACCTTCTCCCCGCTGGGGAGAAGAGACTCGTGGTGGGCCGCTCGCGCCGATCTCCCCTTCTCCCCAGCGGGAGCCGTTGCAAAATCTCACCGTTGTGATTCTCTGTCTTAGCGATGAGCGGAGATGATGCGATGTCGGTTCGGGATGGTGGCCAGTTCAGTTTCGCCGATGCGTTGATCCCTCAGGGCAAAGGGTCGGGTCGGCTGGACAAGTTGTCGTCGCTGGTGAGGTGGTACCGTTTCGAGAAGCACCTTGCGCGGCTGCGTGATGACACGGGCAAGGGCGCCGGTCGGCCCGCTTATAGACCGCTGGTGATGTTCAAGGCGCTGCTTCTGCAGTCGCTATACGGCCTCTCGGACATGGAGCTTGAGGAAGCGTTGTGCGACCGGTTGTCGTTCAAGCGTTTCGTCGGCCTTGCTCTGGATGAAGCTTTTCCGGATCACTCAACGCTGTGCCGATTTCGCAACCTTTTGATCAGCGAAGCGCTGCTGGACAAGCTGTTTGCCGAGCTCGACCGGCAGTTGGATGCCGCCGGTCTGATCCTGCGGCGTGGCACGATGCTGGATGCGACGGTGATCGAGACGACGGCGGCCCGCCCGCCTCGCGGTCGCAATGGCGACCTTGATGCCAATGCCAATCTCGATGCCGACGCGTCCGGTTCGGACGGGGACGAGCCGGGCGAGCGGTTGCCGCGTCAGGCACCGAGCGATCCGGATGCGCGGTTCACGCAGCGCAAGGGCAAGGCAGGTTCGGCCTATGGTTACAAGGCTCATGTCGGGGTCGATGAAGGATCCGGCCTGATCCTGAGGGTCGTGACCACGCCGGCCAATGTCAACGACACCGTCGTCGCCGACCTTCTGATTACCGGCGACGAATCCTGCGTGCTGGCCGACAGCGCCTATCATACCCATGCACGCGAGAAGGCCCTGAGGAGCCAGGGCATCAAGCCGCGGCTGATGCGCCGGCCCAACCGGCATCACCGCGTCCTGCCGCCAAGGCTTGCCCGCCTCAACCGGATGATATCGAAACGTCGTGCGGCCGTTGAGACGACCTTCGCCACGCTCAAGCATCGCATGGGCCTCGGGCTGATCCGTTATCGCGGGCTCGTCAAGGCGCGGGCCCAGGTGCTGATGGCGACGATCGCCTTCAACATGCGCCGCTGGGTGACGATGGCGACGTGACCAAGGCCGAACTGCGCCCGCAAACCTGAAAACGCCAGCCTGAAGCCAACAAAAACCCCGCTCAAGGCATTGAGCGGGGAAAAGGGCAGGTCGGTTCGCCATAGAGCTGCCGCGATCGCGTATTTTGCAACGGCTCCCCACGGGGAGAAGGTGCCGGCAGGCGGATGAGGGGGCCTCACGCCAGAACGTCAGCCCCTTCGAACTCGAGCTAGATCTTCCCAGCCCGCTGCTGGATCATCATGAACGTATCGAACGTATATTCCGACAGCTGCATCCAGAGATACGCATCGCGCTTGAACGCCGTCTGATCCTCGTAGATCTTCTTGAAGTAGGGATTGGACGCCGAAATCTCCGCATAGATCCCGAGCGAGGCCTGGAAGCAGGCTTCCATGATCTCCTGGCTGAAGGGACGCAGCGTCGCACCCTCGGAGACCAGCTGCTTCAGCGCCGGCGGGTTCTTCATGTCGTACTTCGCCATCATGTTGGTATTGGCGAAGGCGCAGGCATCGGTGAGTGCCGCCTGATAGTGCTTCGGCAGGCTGTTCCACTTTTCCAGGTTGAAGAAGGCGTGCACGGTCGGGCCACCCTCCCACCAGCCGGGATAGTAGTAATACTTGGCGACCTTGTGCAGGCCGAGCTTCAGGTCGTCGTATGGGCCGACGAACTCGGAGGCATCGATCGTGCCCTTTTCCAGCGCCGGATAGATATCGCCGCCGGCGATCTGCTGCGGGATGACGCCGAGCTTGCTGATCACCTGGCCGGCGAGGCCGGCGATGCGCATCTTTACGCCCTTCAGATCGTCCAGCGTATTGATTTCCTTGCGGAACCAGCCGCCCATCTGGGCGCCGGTATTGCCCGCCGGCAGGCCGTAGATGCCCTGCGTGGCGTAGAATTCGTTCATCAGCGTGTTGCCGTTGCCCTCGTAGAACCAGGCATTGGTGAGACGCCCGTTGAGGCCGAAGGGAATGGCGGTGCCGATCGCGTAGGTCGGGTCCTTGCCGACGAAGTAATAGGAGCAGGTGTGCGCCGCTTCCACCGTTCCTGCGCTGACGGCGTCCGCCGCCTGCAGGCCGGGAATGATCTCGCCGGCGGCAAAGGGCTGGATGGTGAAGTTGCCGTCGGTCGATGCGGCCAGATGCTTGGCGATATCGTCGGCCGCGCCATAGATCGTGTCCAGGCTCTTCGGAAACGACGACGTCATGCGCCAGGCGATCTTCGGATTTTCCTGGGCGATGGCGGGTGCCGCCAGAGCCGAGGCAGCAACGGCGCCGACGCCCGCTGTTCCTGCCTTCTTGAAGAATGAACGACGATCCATCAAAAACCTCCCATTGTTGGTTCAGCAGGGCCAAACTCTCCCCACCCGCGGAACGAGGGAAGCTAAGCATGCGGACGCAGGTGATTCAAGCGCCGGCCTATTAGTCTTTGGGATCACGACACCAATATGGCGAGTACGGCATTTCGATCGGAATCAGCGGCTTAGTCGCCTCGTCGTCGTCTCGTCGCGCCGCCGGCACATGGCCTTGCCGCAATTTGGCCGGGCACATCAGGCACACGTTGACAGGAAAGCCGTTCTGGTTTCTCTCATTGGCAAGAGATGATCGCCCTCAGGATAGACAATGACCAAGCCCATCGTCGCCGTTCCCGCCGATATCCGCAGCTTTGACGGGGCCACCTGGCATGCCGTGCAGCACCAATATGTCCGCGCCGCGCTCAACGCCTCCGGCGTCATGGCCTTCATCATCCCGGCCTTCGAGGAAGGCTACGACAGCGACGCCATTCTCGACCGCGTCGACGGCGTCCTCGTTTCCGGCTCGGCCAGCAACGTCCACCCCGCGCGCTACGGCAAGGAAGCGACCGAGGCCGACGGCCCCTTCGACCCCGCCCGCGACGCCACCTCGCTGCCCCTCATCCGCCGCGCCATCGACCGCGCCATTCCGCTGCTCGCCATCTGCCGCGGCATCCAGGAATTGAACGTCGCGCTGGGCGGCACGCTCGCCAGCGAAATCCAGGACCAGCCCGGCATCTGGGACCACCGCAAGCCCGATAATGTCGACCGCGACGGCATGTACGCCATCCGCCAGAATGTCATCGTCAGGGAGGGTTCCTGTATCGCAGGCATCGTCGGATCGGGCGAGATCAAGGTGAACTCGCTGCACCGCCAGGCGATCGCCGAGACGGCGCCTCGCCTTGCCGTGGAAGCGGTGGCCGAGGACGGCACGGTCGAGGCCGTCTCCGTCATCGACGCAAAAGCCTTTGCCGTCGGCGTACAATGGCATCCCGAATACTGGGCAGAAACCGACAAGCCCTCCAACCAGCTCTTCACCGCCTTCGGCGACGCCGTCCGCGACTATGCAGCGACCAAGCTGCCGGCCAAGGCCGCGAAGGTGGTGGCGTAGGTTTCAACCCCGCCGCGCCCAGCGCAGACCGCCCACGACGGCGATGGCGAGAAGCGGCCAGGTCGCCCAGAAGGTGCCGTGCCAGGAGAGAAGGTTGATGCCGATCAGCCCGAGCGCCGAGATGGCAAGCGCCACAAGCCGTGGATCGAACCGATCCTGCAGATGCGCCCAGCGCATGGCCGCGACATAGGCCAGCGCCAAGAGCGGCCACGCCGCCCAGAAGACCCCGTGCCAGGTCAGCGTGTTGATGACGACGAGTGCTGCCGCGATCACGCCAAGCACCTCAAGGTTTCGACGCTGATTCAGCGATTGCCCCGCGTTCTGACCTGACAACACGCCGGCCAACAGCCCCCCTCGCCCACCGCCCAACGGACCCGGCCCCGCCGATTGAACCACAGCGCCCGACGGCGACCCGCCGGAACGCACATGCCCCGCCGCCGCGTCGCCAGCACCGTCCCCGATCCTGACGACATAGCTCGGCACCGCCTCGGCGACGTTCTTCACGGCAAGCGGTCCCAGGAAATCGAACCCGACAGCCACCTTGTTGCGCACCTGGTCGTAAACCGTGTTCGAGATCACCACGCCGCCGGCCGGCGCCTGTGCCTGCAGCCGCGCGGCGATATTGACGCCGTCGCCATAGATATCGCTGCCCTCGACGATCACGTCGCCAAGATTGATGCCGATGCGAAACAGCATGCGGCCATCGGCAGGCCGAGCGGCATTCAGCCCCGCGAGCTCGTTCTGCACGTCGACGGCTGCACGCACCGCCTCGACCACGCTCGGAAACTCGGCGATCAGC
Organism: Rhizobium sp. O111; assembly: GCF_055616315.1. Classification (NCBI taxonomy): domain Bacteria; kingdom Pseudomonadati; phylum Pseudomonadota; class Alphaproteobacteria; order Hyphomicrobiales; family Rhizobiaceae; genus Rhizobium; species Rhizobium sp. O111. Next base: position 2,970,848 of record NZ_JBSHXL010000001.1, read on the forward strand.
CCATCGCCCCAGGTATTGACCACCCGTCCGCCATGCGCCTCGATCAGCCTGGACATCCGGTCGCGATACCGCTTCAGCGTCTCGAGCGTCCCCTCCTCGTCGACGCCCATCAGCCGCGTATAGTCCTGCACATCCGCCGAAAAGATCGTCGTCAGCTTGCGCTGCGTCTCACTCGGAACCTCCGCCACGTCGCCTCCCCCTCGCATGACCTCACGCGTTGCATCCTAGCGCCAACTGTCCATGAAAGTCGAGCAAGCGGGACCGTGCGCAGATCCTCGGGACAAGCCCGAGGATGACGTTGAAGGGATGTTTGTGACGGTGCTTCAATAGGTTACTGGCGGCATCCACTCACGCAACCGTCATCCTCGGGCTCGTCCCGAGGATCTAAGCACGCATCCAAGAATGCAACGGAGATGGGGAAAGCGGGACGACGCCCATAGACGAGCCTGTCCTTGCAGACGTTGGCCGATCTTTGGCGTGGGCTACCCACTGCCGACGAGACGATGCTGCTCATCTCTCACTAGCGCCAAGTGTCCATGGAAGTCGAGCAAATGGGACCGTGCGCAGATCCTCGGGACGAGCCCGAGGATGACGTCGAAAGGATGTTTGTCGCAGTGTTTCAATAGGTTACGGAGATGCGCCATTTACTCCACCGTCATCCTCGGGCTCGTCCCGAGGATCTAAGCACGCGTCCAAGAATGCAACGGGGATGGAGCAACCGCGAGGGCGGTCACAAAGCACCGCCCCCAAACCCATCACCCCTTGACGGGCGTCTCGGCCACCGGCGTCAGCGGCTTGCGCGCATCGAACCACCCAACCAGATTGTCGACCACCAGATCGGCCATCGCATTGCGTGTTGGAACCGAGCCCGAGGCGATGTGCGGCAACAGCACGGCGTTCGGGAGCGCCATCAGCGCGTCTGGCACTGATGGTTCGTCATAAAACACGTCGAGACCGGCAGCACCCAAGGCACCTGAAGACAGCGCCTCGATCAGCGCATCTTCATCGACCGTCCAGCCGCGCCCGACATTGATGAACACGCCATCCGGCCCGAGCGCCTTAAGTATATCGGCATTGACGGTCTTGTGCGTCTGCGGCGTCTTCGGAACGATCGCGATCATCGTATCGACGGCTTCGGCGAGACCTTCCAGCGTCGGATAGTGATCGTAGGGCAGCGCCTCGTTGCGCGAGCGGGTGTGATAGCTGATCTTCACCTTGAACGGTTCCAGCCGCTTGGCGATCTCCTGGCCGATGCGGCCGAGGCCGTAGAAGCCGACATGCCGGCCCTTTAGCGAGAAGCGTGACAGCGGATAGCTCTGCCCCGGCTTCCAATTGCCGGCGCGCAACCAGTTTTCGGCGCGCGGAAATTCGCGGATGGTGTTGAGCAGCAGCCCGATCGCGGTGTCGGCCACTTCGTCGTTGAGGACATCAGGGGTGTTGGTGACAACCACGCCCTTGGTGGCGGCATGCCTGGCATCGACATTGTCATAGCCGACGCCGAAGCTGGAGATCAGTTCCAGATTGGGCAGCGCATCGATATCGGCGGCAGTGAAGGTGCCGGACACGGCAACCCCGCGAATGCGGCCTGTGGTCTCCGCGTCGAGCGACTTGGCGTCGGCCTCGATGACGTCAAAACCTTGCTTCAGGCGCGCCAGAACGCGCTCGTGCATTTTCCCCGGAACGAGAACAGCGGTACGGGACATGGCTTTTCCTCTTCGATTTGTCGCGCGCCCTTGATGACTTGGGATGAAGGGCGGGGATTATGACCGGGGCCGGAAGGGGCTGGTCGATTGGCGGATGCGCATCTCGGGCTTGATGAGATGGATGCCGTCGGGTTCGTGGCTGCCGGCAAGGCGATCGAGAAGCGCGCGGGCGGCGAGCCGGCCGACTTCGGCCTGGCCGTTCCACACGGTTGTCAGCGCCGGCATCGAGATCGACGCCTCCTCGAGATCGTCATAGCCGGTCACGGAAATATCGGTGCCGGGCACGAGACCTGCGCGGGCAATGCCGTTCATCAGGCCGATGGCGACGAGGTCGTTCCAGCAGACGGCGGCCGTGGGCTTTTGCGGCAGGGACAGGAAGTGCACCGCCGCCTCGAAGCCGCCCTGCATCGAGCGGGGGCCCGGAATGCGCAGGCCGGGATCGACCTCGATCTCCGCCTTGCGCAGCGCGTTGACATAACCCTGGTAGCGGTCGCGGCCGGTGGAGGTCTGGTCGGTGCCGCCGATCATGGCGATCGAGCGATGACCGAGGCCGATCAGATGATTGGTGGCAAGCGAGATGCCGTAGCTGTCGTCGCCGCGATAGGTCGGGAGATCGGACCCATCCAAGGAACGGGCGACCAGAATGGCGGGCATGCCGTTATCCTCGGCGAGCTGCATGTCCTCTGGCGGCGTGCCGATCGCCGGCGACATGATGACGCCGTCGCCGCCGAGCTGCAGCAGCGTCTCGATGAAGGTGCGCTGCTTTTCGACGGAATCGTAGTGGTTGGAGAGAATGAAAGTGTGTCGGCTGCGGTCGAGCTCGCTTTCGATCGCCTTCAGGATTTCCCCGTAGAACGGGTTCATGATGTCGTGCACGACGACGCCGATGATGCCCGAGCGCGAGGTGCGCAGGCTAGCCGCGCGGCGATTGTAGATATAGCCCAGCGCGCGCGCCTGTTCCTTGATCTTGTCGCGGGTGGCGCCGGCGACCAGCGGGCTGTCGCGAAGCGCCAGGGATACGGTTGCGGTGGAAATGCCGAGCGTTTCGGCGATCGTCGAAAGCTTGATCTTCTGCGCCACTGTGCCTCCCGGATCGCGCGGAAGGACTGTGACGCGCGATGAACATATGCACCCGACCAGCTGTGAGCCGAGCGTCCTTAAAATGTTTAATTAAAAGATTAAACCGGAGCAGGCAATTTCTAATTTCACAAAACCGTCAGATTTCATCCGGCTCGTCGAGCACGATGGCATCGGCCTGCAGATTGCCGTCGATCGCCTTCAGAAGCCGCACCAGATTGCGGATTTCCTTCTCGGAAAAGTCGAGTGTCGCCAGCCGGTCGCAGGCTGTCGCGGCCTGCTCGATGGCCGCAACACTGCCGCGGCCGAGATCGGTGAGGTAGACCTTGGTGAGGCGCGCGTCGTCGGCATCGGCCTTGCGCTCGAGAAAGCCCTGCGCCTCCATACGGCCGATCGTGCGCGTCATGGTCGGCGCCTTGACGCCGAGCTTGTGCGCCAGCGCCCCTGCCGTCATGCCGTCGCTTTCGGCAAGCGACGTGATGACGCCATCCTGCCCGGCATAGAGCCCGCTCTCCAGGAGGTTGCGGGAAAGCACGGTGCGCATCGAGCGGGCGGCCTGCGTCAAAGCCGGCGAAAGATCGACCACCGTATATTCGGTCTGGTCCTTCTTCTTCGACTTCTGCTTCTTGCCGTCCTTGTGCTTCTTACCCATTGCCGTCCCTTTGATCTTGCCGCGCCCTGCACCCAATCGAGGTTGTGAGAGACGGCAACAGTTTCATTTGGCGCCTAAGCCTTCCTCCAAATCCATTTTGATTTAAAGGCTTATGCATTAAGCATTGAGATCGTTGCGTTATGACATTGCGCATGATCTCGTCATAAACAAGAGGCCTTAGCCGGATGAACGCGCCAGCGACCGAGTTCGACGACCACGATCCGCAATTTTCTGGTGCGGAGCGCAACCAGCACATCGTTGTCCTGCCGCTTGGCGCCCATGAACAGCACGGCCCCCACCTTCCCTTCGATACCGACACGCTGATCGCCGACGGCATCGTTAGCAGGCTCAAAACCGCGCTTCCCAAGACGCTTCCGGTGACCTTCCTGCCGACGGAATCAGTCGGCTACTCAATCGAGCATATGGATGTGACAGGAACGCAAACGCTGTCCTACGGCGAGGCGATCGAACGCTGGCTCGGCATCGCCGAGAAACTGTCGCGGCAGGGCATCCGCAAATTCGTCATGCTCAACGCCCATGGCGGCAACTCGCCGCTGATGACTGTTGTCGCGACAGAAGCCCGCGTGCGCTTCAACATGCTCGCCGTCGCCACCAGCTGGACCCGCTTCGGCCTGCCGGATGGCGTGATCTCTCCGGAAGAGAAAGCGATCGACATCCACGGCGGCGACATCGAGACCTCGGTCATGCTGGCGCTGCACCCGGACAAGGTGGACATGTCGAAAGCCGAGAACTTCCCCTCCCGCCAATCCGACTTCGCCGCCCGCTACAAGCACCTGCGCGCTTACGGCCAACACGCCTTCGGCTGGAAGATGTCCGACCTCAACGATAAAGGCGTCGCCGGCAACGCCGCCAAGGCGACCGCCGCAAAAGGCGAGGCGCTGATCGCCCATGCGGTAAAGGGCCTGGTGGAATTGCTGGAGGATGTGGACGCCTTCGACGGGAACACGCTAACATAGCGGGCCGCTTGTATCGGCCGGTGCTTTTCATCATATTGATTGCAATCGCAGTGGCTCACCAAGGAGGCCCGCATGCGCATTTCCGTGAAAGAGGCTGAAGGACAGCTGACAGAACTGGTCCGCCTTGCCAATCAGGGCGAAGAGATCGTGTTGACGCAGGATGGCCAGCCCGCCGCTCGCATTGAGGCGGCAACCACATTCATCGATGATCCGGTCAAGCGGGAACAGTTCATCCAGCGCCTGCGGAATGACGCCACAAGGCCACCGCTCAGCCGTGAGGAGAAGTCCCGGCTGATCAGCAGGCTGCAGGAAGAGGTACGGAAGCTGAACCTGCCACCCGGCCCCGACGCCGCTCATAGCCAGGATTTCCTCTACGACGAAGACGGCCTGCCGAAGTGATCGCCGTCGACACGTCGGCATTGATCGCGATCTTGGCGAACGAACCGCAGGCACCTTCCTGCCGCAAGATATTCGAAAGCGAGGACCTCATCCTGGTGTCGGCTGGGACGGTCCTTGAGGCGCTCATCGTCGCAGCTAGAAGAGGGATGTCCAACCAGATGCGCGCCATTCTTTCAGCCGTTACCGTGAAGATCATCGACGTCACCCCAGCCCGCGCTGAACTCGCCGCCACCGCCTACACGCACTGGGGCAGAAACTTCCACCGCGCTTCCCTGAACTTCGGCGATTGCTTCGCTTACGCCACCGCCAAGGAATTCAATTGCCCCCTGCTTTTCATCGGCAATGACTTTGCCCAGACCGATATCCCATCGGCTATCGCGGCCTCCACATCCTAATGTGATCTTATAACATACGAATCCCTTTGAACTGCCGCGCCGCACCCCTTATATGAGACGACGAATTTGAAAGGCCCGGGAGAAAACCCGAGCAAGCCCCCACCTATCGAGGTTCTCATGACCGACGCTCTCCAGACGCAACCCAAGCCCATCCCCGTCACCGTTCTCACCGGCTACCTCGGCGCCGGCAAGACGACGCTGTTGAACCGCATCCTGACGGAAGCGCATGGCAAGAAGTATGCCGTCATCGTCAACGAGTTCGGCGAGATCGGCATCGACAACGACCTGATCGTCGAATCCGACGAAGAGATCTACGAGATGAACAATGGCTGCGTCTGCTGCACGGTGCGCGGCGACCTGATCCGCGTCGTTGAAGGCCTGATGCGCCGCCCTGGCCGCTTCGATGGCATCATCGTCGAAACGACGGGCCTTGCCGATCCGGTGCCGGTCGCACAGACCTTCTTCATGGATGACGACGTTCGCGCCAAGACCGAGCTCGATGCCGTGGTCGCCCTCGTCGACGCCAAGCACCTGCCGCTGCGCCTGAAGGACAGCCGCGAGGCCGAAGACCAGATCGCGTTTGCCGACGTCGTGCTTATCAACAAGACCGACCTCGTGACCCCGGAAGAGCTGGCGCAGATCGAAGACGTCGTGCGCGCCATCAACCCGTCGGCCCGCGTCTACAAGACCAGCCGGTCCGGCGTCGATCTCGCCCGCGTGCTCGATCAGGGGGCCTTCAACCTGGAACGTGCGCTGGAAAACGACCCGCACTTCCTCGACCACGATCACCCCGACCATGTCTGTGGTCCCGATTGCGGCCACGACCATGGCCACCATCACCATGCGCACGACCATGATCACGATCATCACCACCATGATCATGACCATGGGCATGACCATCATGATCATGGACACGACCACCATCACCACGGCGCCGTCTCCCCGATCCATGACGTGACGGTGCAGTCGGTGTCGCTGCGCGGCGGCGAGATGAACCCGGATCGTTTCTTCCCCTGGATCCAGAAGATCACCCAGACGCAGGGCCCGAACATCCTGCGTCTCAAGGGCATCATCGCCTTCAAGGACGATGCCGAGCGCTATGTCGTTCAGGGCGTGCACATGATCATCGAAGGCGACCACCAGCGCGCCTGGAAGGACGGCGAGAAGCGCGAGACCCGTCTCGTCTTCATCGGTCGCGAGCTTGACCGCGAAAAGCTCGAAGCTTCCTTCAAGGCGTGCGAGGCCTCTGCCTGATGCCGACTGTTGCCCCGTTTGATATCGACGGCCATATCCTGGCCGTCGAATTTTTAGGTGATACCCCCTTGTTCGCCAGCGCCACCGGCACGTTTCACCGGCTGGATGGCTCGGAAAAGGTCACCGAAGCCCATCAGGGCATGCTCACCTGCATCCGCGATCCCTACAGCGAAAGCCTGATCTCGGGCGGCGAAGACGGCAAGGTGCTGCGGATTGCGGCCGATGGCAGCGTCACCGAGCTGGCGCATGCGCCGCGCAAGTGGATCTCGCAGCTCGCCGCCGGCCCGCAGGGCGCCATCGCCTATTCCCACGGCAAGAGCGCGATCGTTCGCCTTTCTGACGGCACCACCCGCGAATTCACCGAGGAGCGCACCGTCGAAGGCCTCGCCTTTGCCCCCAAGGGCATGCGCGTCGCCGCCGCCCGCTACAATGGCGTATCGCTGCATTGGGTTGTGGGCGAAGCCAAGCCCGTCGATCTCGAATGGAAAGGCGCTCATACCGGCGTCACCTTCTCGCCGGACGGCAACTTCCTCGTCACGACAATGCAGGAAAACGCGCTCCACGGCTGGAAGCTCGACACCAAGCCTGGCGCCGAAGCTCGCCACATGCGCATGACCGGCTACCCCGCCAAGGTCAAGTCGCTCTCCTGGTCGGCCAAGGGCAAGTGGCTGGCCTCATCAGGCGCTCCGGCTGCCATCGTCTGGCCCTTCCAGGGCAAGGACGGCCCGATGGGCAGGTCGCCGCTCGAGCTCGGCACCCGCGCCAACATCATGGCGACCGCGGTCAAGTTCCACCCGGCCGAGGACATCCTCGCCATCGGCTTCATCGACGGCATGATCCTCGCCGTTCGCCTCGCCGACAGCAAGGAAGCACTGATACGCCGCCCCGGCAAGGGTGCGATCACGGCCATGAGCTGGAGCAAGAACGGCAAGCTGCTGGCCTTCGCTTCGGAAGCCGGCGATTGCGGCGTGGTCGATATCGCCGCCTAAAGCATGTCGCGCAAAAGTGTGCAGCGGTTTTGCGGCACCGACATGCGACAGAACAAAGACTTAAAGCGTGACGAGCGCATCCGAAGGATCGCGACACGCTTTAAGACACATATCCCGAGACTGGCCACCGGTTTCGGGATAAAGACACGGTTGAAAGCAATGGCGTGAAAACAGAGAGCTGAGCCAGATGTCGCAGACCAGAACCGCCATCGCCGAAACCGCAGCCGCCAACGATGCCTCGGCATGGGTGTTGATCCGCGCCGAGGCCCTGGCGCTGTGCGAACGCGAACCGGTCTTGCGGCCTCTTTTGACATCGCAGGTAATCGAGGCTGCGGATAGCGCGACAATCGTCGCCCGCGTGCTCGCAGCGCGCCTCTCGCGCGCCGATGTCGATACGGCGGCTCTGACGACGCTCCTCCAGGAGACGCTGACATCTGATATTCTGACCGAGATCCAGGCCGATCTGATGGCGGTGCGCAAGCGCGATCCGGCCTGCACGACCTATCTGCATGCGCTGCTCAATCTGAAGGGCTTTCACGCCCTGCAGATCCACCGCGCCGCCCACAAATTGTGGAACGATGGCCGCGTCGAGATCGCCAGCTGGCTTGCTAATCTGGCCTCGCTGGTCTTCGGCCCGGATATCCATCCGGCTGCCAGGATCGGCTCCGGCATCATGCTCGACCACGGCTCCGGGATCGTCATCGGCGAGACTGCTGTCATCGAGGACGAGGTCTCCATCCTCCAGGGCGTCACGCTCGGCGGCACCGGCAAGGAAACCGGAGACCGCCACCCGAAGATCCGCTGCGGCGTGATGATCGGCGCCGGCGCCAAGATCCTCGGCAATATCGAGATAGGCGCCTTTAGCAAGGTGGCGGCCGGCAGCGTGGTGGTGAAGCCTGTTCCGGCCCATTGCACGGTGGCCGGCGTCCCGGCAGCGGTGGTGCGCATCCATTCGGCCAGCGAAATTCCCGCCGAAAGCATGGACCAGAATATCTGAGCGTAAACGGGCTAAGCCGCCTGCTCCTGCGCGGGTGATGCCTCTACCCGGTCGCGGCCCTGGCGCTTGGAGGCGTAGAGCGCCGTATCGGCCCGCTCCAGAAGCTTCTTGAAATCGATGTCCGGGCCGTGGCAGGCAGCGACGCCAATGCTGAGCGTCGGAAGCGATGCGAACACCGCCATCGCCGAAACCTGCTCCGAAAATGCCAGCCGCATCCGCTCGGCGACGGCAATCGCCCCATCCTCGGCGATATTCTTCAGCACCACGAGAAACTCGTCGCCGCCGTGGCGCGACAAGAGATCATCGGACCCCAGCACGCTGCGCGCCGCACTTGAAAACAGCCGGAGCACATCGTCTCCGACAAGATGACCGTGCTGATCGTTCAGCTGCTTGAAGTGATCGATATCGACCACCAGGAGCGCCAACGCGTGGGCGTCGCGCACCGGCAGCCGCTGCGCCAAGCCGCCGCGGTTAAGCGCTCCCGTCAGCGGATCATGATGCGCCATCGCGATCAGTTCGCTCCTGTTGCGCTCGGCCGCCATCAGCACGATCAGCATGCTGCGCAGCGCCAGGAAAATAACCGCCGTCGACGCCATCCAGCTATGGGCGACGGTGGCGCCATAAGGGTCAGGACCCGCAATCTCGCCCGTTGCCGCCATGACGCTCCGCACTAGAAAGATCGCCGCCGTCGGCAGATAAAGCCATGCGAGCAGCCCCGCCGAGAAAAGCTTCTCGCGCCTGTAGATGCCGATACCCTCGGCAGCACCGCCAGATCGCACAGGCAGCAGATGGCCGAAACATAGAACAGCCGCACCGACACAGACATATCGCCGGAGGGCAGAGCCGCAACCGGAAGGCTGATGCAGACGAGCGCCAGCGCGCAGACGCGCATCGACACCGGCCGGTCGGCGAGCACGCGGATGGCAAAGAACGACAGCAGGTAGCCGGCAATGGTCAGCACATTGCCAAGCTGGATCGACAGCACATAGGGAATGAAATTGCGCAGGCAGACGAGCAGCGTGCCGACGCCGAGCACCAGATAGCTGGCGCCCCACCAGGCCGGCCAGCGGCCGAACCGCCCGGTCCAATAGCTCACCATATGCGCGCTTCCGAGAACCAGCAGCGTCATGGCGGAGACGACATAGATCGTCCGCAGATCCAAAATCATGTACGCGCCTCCAATCCACCGGCGCGGACACGTTACGAGATCGCTATTGCGTTTTGATTGGAACGCTCGATCGCATTTTAATCAATGGGCCGAAAAGCCCGCTCAGGCAGGGCGTGCGGCGGCGATGATCTCGGAGAGAAGCCCGTGGAGGGCATCGCGATAGCCGGTCCTCGCCGAGGGGCCGTTTTCGTCTGACGTCATCACGACGGTGAGCTTCAGCGACGGCACGATATAGAGCATCTGGCCGCCATAGCCCCAGCCGAAATGCACTTGCTCGCCACCGATCTGTCGCGAGAACCAGCCGTAACCGTAGTCATCGCCCGAGAAACGCGAATTGGTGCGGTGCTGCCAGGATTGAACGACCCAGTCGGCAGGAACAACCTGCGTGCCATCTGGAGCCTTGCCACCGTTGCGATAGAGTTCGCCGAAGGCAAGCAGCGAGCGGGCGGTCATGGCCATCTGGTTGCCGCCGAGGTAGATCCCCTGCGGATCCCGCTCCCATGCGCCGATGCGAAAGCCATCGACCGGCGCCAGCCACTCCCGCGCCAGGGCGAGCGTCGATTTCCCGCCGACCTTGGTCAGGATCGCCGACAGCAGATGGGTCGAGGCTGTGGAATAGAGCATCTGCCCGCCCGGCTCATCGGCGAACGGCTGCGCAAGCGCGAACCGCACCCAGTTGCGCGACGACACGAAGCGCCCGTAGTCGGGACCGGACAGGCGACCAAGCCCCGCCTGCATCGAAAGCAGGTTGCCGATGGTGATCTCGCCGAGCCTCGGATCCGGATTGTCGGGCAGGTCGGCCTTCAGGATCGGCGCGATCTTCTGGTCCGGCCCTTCGAGCAGGCCCTTCTGAATGGCAATGCCGACAAGGCTCGAGATGATCGACTTCGAGGCCGACTTGATGTTGACGGATTCACGCGTCGAGTGGCCGCGATAGCCATGCTCGGCGATGACCTCGCCATCCCTGGCGACGATGACAGCCTTCAGCGGCCGCAGCTCCTCGCGCGACGAGCCGCCATCGAGCAGCGTGGCAAACGGGTTCGGCTGCTGCGCGAAGGCGACGGCCGGAGTGAGCGACAGGACGAAGAGAAATGCGAGACGCTTGATCATGCGCCATTATCTATGACGGGCGGCCGATCAAATCATCGGCCGTCCCTTCAAACTCACATGGATGTGAAACCTTATGATCGCGCTTGGCTCAAGGTCACTGATGCACGCATCTGCGCGACACTGAGGGCCGCTTTTGCGCCTTGGTGAATTTCGCGATCATCCCCGCCGGACATTTCTTGTCGTCGAAGAGCACGGATTCTCCCGGTCCCATCGTCTCGGCCGTCGGCTTCGCCGTCACCGTCTTGATTGCTGCAAAGGAAGTCGACGCGCCTGCAAGCGACAGCAGGCAGGCGGCGAAAAGGGAAAGAAGCAGAGACCGTATCATATGCTCGCCCTCACGTTTTAGTGATTACTAAAATACATTCCTACGGAATCGCGCCGGCGGCAAGTCATCCGATCGGCGGGCAGCACGAATATACGCGCGCGGGCTGCCCACGGCGGTAAAAAAGGGGAGAAGGCAGGCGGTCGAGGTATGGGTAGTGGATGTCAGGCTGGTCCGCCTGCCCGATCGTTTCAGGCTTTCCGGCTTCATCAGACCGACAGGAGCGTCTCTCGATCTGGCGTCCCCGGACGAATCATCTGCCCTGACGGCATCCGATTCGACCTTTCGCGACCGTCATCGAGCGCCGAATTATGAACGGAGACCGAACCGGTTCATGAACCCGGCTCCCTGCTCGATGACGCGTTCATGATGCGCCGACCCTACGCCATGGGGATGATTCTCGCCCATATTTTCATCCATATGATTGTTTTTTCTGCATTTTATTAGAACGAAAAGTGAATTTCTTCCCCATAAAGGCGAAGCTGCAGTGTTGCTAAAATATCGTTAAAATTTAGCGTCACAGTTTTTTGTTCATCTGGCGTTCAGAAAACTCTTGGGAAAGCCGACTTTTGCGCTCACATTAGATACCAGAGAACTAGGAGTGCATGAATGATTCTTAAGGCCACAGCCGCAGCGACCATATTCGCGGTCTATGCTTTCACGATGTTTTTCATCGCCGCCATACCGGACAATATCGTACAGACTGCCGGGACACAGCTGGTCGACGCAAGCGTCGTCAAGTAAGCGCCGCTAGAAAAGGCGCAGCGAATACAGAGGGGAAAATAGTCCGCCGGCTCTTCCGGCGCCCCTTCAAACTGATTTCCTCAAACTGGAAATGAAACGAAAAAGCCCCTCCCTCTAGGGGAGAGGCCTAGCCGGACGAGGCCTGAGTCAGGCCGCCCTGCGGATCGGCGCGCTGGCCAGCATCCGCCCCGTGGGGACGATCATGCCGGCCGCGCCGTCAAGCCAGCCCTCGACAAGCTCGAGCGCCAGAAAGCGCGAGCGTTCGAACGGACCAGGCATGACGAGATGCTGAGCCTTTGCGGCGAAGAAGCCGAAACGCTCGTAATAAGGGGCATCGCCCACAAGCAGGATAGCGCCGTGACCACGGGTCTTGGCTTCCAACATGGCGGCGCGCATCAGCGCCGAACCGACACCCTTGCCCTCGAAACTGGAATCAACAGCCAGCGGTCCGAGCAGCAGCGCGTCGATGGCCGTGCCATCGGCATTGACGCCGGCTTCGACATTCCACAAGCGCACGGTGCCGATCACGTGACCATCGCGATCACGCGCAACCAGCGCCAGGCCTTCGGCCGGAACGCGGCCACGGCGGATCTTTTCCGACGATTTGCGGCGACGGTTCGGGCCCATGGCGCGATCGAGCAAATTCTCGCGCGCAACGACATCGCCGGCATTTTCGGCGTCGATGGTGAAAATGGAATGCGCAAAGAATGCGCGGACAGAATCAAGAACAGCGGCCATCTTGGCCTCCCGAACTCAAAACCGTTTCAAACGGTATCGTCAGATCATTGTGAAGGTGCCGCCCCGGCTGGCTACGGGGCCGGCGTCGTCTTTACTGGCACATAAGCCTTTCTCGGATCTGCGATCCGAGGGTCATGTGCTAGATAATGTAGGCCTTCAGCGGCTCGAAGCCGTTGAATGCGACCGCCGAGTAGGTGGTCGTGTAGGCGCCGGTGCCTTCGATCAGGATCTCGTCGCCGATCGAAAGGGTGAGCGGCAGCGGGTAGAGGTTCTTCTCGTAAAGCACGTCGGCGGAATCGCAGGTCGGGCCGGCGATGACGCAGGGCTCCATTTCGTCGCCGTCGCGCTCGGTGCGGATCGGGTAACGAATGGCTTCGTCCATCGTTTCAGCCAGACCGCCGAACTTGCCGATGTCGAGGAACACCCAGCGAGCGGCGTCGTTGTCGGACTTCTTCGAGATCAGCACGACTTCCGTCTTGATGACGCCTGCATTGCCGACCATGCCGCGGCCCGGCTCGATGATCGTCTTCGGCAGGTTGTTGCCGAAGTGGTCACGAAGGCTCTGGTAGATCGCACGACCGTAAGCTTCAGCCGACGGAACGTCGCGCAGGTACTTGGTCGGGAAGCCGCCGCCCATGTTGACCATCTGCAGGTGGATGCCCTGCTTGGCCAGCTGAACGAAGACGCGCTTGGCATCGGCAAGAGCCGAATCCCAGGCATCGACCTTGGTCATCTGCGAACCGACGTGGAACGACACACCGTAGGATTCGAGGCCCAGCTGGTGCGCGTAGACGAGAACGTCGACGGCCATCTGCGGCACGCAGCCGAACTTGCGGCTGAGCGGCCATTCAGCGCCTTCGCCATCGGTCAGAACGCGGCAGAACACGCGGGCGCCGGGAGCGGCACGCGCGATCTTCTCGACTTCCTCGTGACTGTCGACCGCAAAGAGGCTGACGCCGAGCGCATGCGCGCGGGCAACGTCGCGTTCCTTCTTGATCGTGTTGCCGTAGGAGATACGGGCAGCGGTCGCACCGGCGTTGAGCGCCATTTCGATTTCAGCGACGGACGCGCAATCGAAGTTGGAGCCCATGTCGGCGAGCAGCTTCAGGACTTCTGGAGCCGGGTTTGCCTTGACGGCGTAGTAGATGGCGCTGTCAGGCATGGCGTGACGGAAAGCGGAGAAATTGTCGCGCACGACGTCGAGGTCGACCACGAGGCAGGGACCGTCGGGACGTCGGGTTGCGAGAAAGTCGCGGATGCGCTGAGTGGTCATATCGATTCCCTTTTCAATTCCAGAGCTCCGGAAAAACCGGAGGACAAAGGGCAGCCGATCACTCGCATAGGAACCAGCCGGTGGAGACCCCGGAACCTTAGCAAGCGCTCGAATGCGCGAATGATGAATCAACGCCGCGAAAGCGACATGGATTCGGCTTTGTCTGCCATGGATTGGAGGGGATTCCCTACCGCACTTCCGGCAATGAAGGTGTGCCTCTTCAGTAACCCCCGCTGATGGAAAGCAGGGAGAGAACAAAAAGGCCCGCACCGTCGTTGCTTCAGGCGTCCTCGCATTTTCCGGTTGGCCGGAATAGCGACTGGAGGGGTTAATTCCAGGTACCTTACCGATTTCCTCACCAATTCGAGGGTTCGGCGGACACCCATGGGCACGTGCGACTTTGGGCTGAGGTCGAAATAAGAATATTCGCGGTCATAATCAAGAGTTTTTTTGACCCTCGCCAAAAAACTTGGGCCACCGGAAAAATCAGCGAATCTTGCGGGCAGAAGCGTAACGCGTTACACTTTCGCGATCATCAAGGAGGACGCCGTGACGGCCGCCGCAGAACGAATGAAGGCATTGAGGGAACGCAGGAAGGCGAACCACTTGCGCGAGGTGCGCATCGTGGCCCTCGACGCGCGCTCGCCGGAAGTTCGCAAGCAAATCGCCGAACAGGTGGCGGCTCTCAACAAGGACGAGGAACGAGAAATCCTCGAATGGACGGAAAAGGCTGCCGATCTCAGCGGCTGGACCTGGCCAGAATGAGGCGTGGCGACGTTGTTGTCGTTGCCATTCAAGGCGACTATGGGAAACCGAGACCGGCGGTCGTTGTGCAGACCGATGCCCTATCACAAGACTACCCCTCAGCCGTCGTCTGTCCGATCACTTCAACAATAATAGATTTGAAATTCCGGCCAGTTCTCGAAGCAAGCCAAGGAACGGGCTTGCGCATTCGCTCCCAAATCATGACAGACAAAATCATCGGAGTACCTCGCGAGAAGGTCGGCAAGATTATCGGACAACTTGCCGAGAGCGAAATGCGAGAACTGGACGCCGCGCTTTCATTCCTTCTCGGCCTAGTGGATTGACCCCTTACAATTGGATTCTCTTATCTCATGGACACCCTCACCCGCATCCGCGCCTTCATCGACGTCGTCGAAGCCGAGGGTTTTTCCGCCGCCGCCCGCAAGACCGGCCGGTCCAAGGCGCTGCTGTCGAAATACGTCCGCGAACTCGAAGATGAACTCGGCGCGCTGCTTCTGAACCGCACCACCCGCCAGTTCTCGATGACCGAGGCCGGCCACACCTATTATCGCACCGCTTCCGACATCCTGAAGGAGATCGACAACCTTGCCGATCTCGTGCGCGAGAACAACGCGCAGCTGAAGGGCAAGCTGAAGATCTCGGTGCCGCGCACCTATGTCGATGCCGATGTCGGCCAGTCCTTGATCGACTTCGCCCGCGAGAACCCGGACCTGCAGCTAGAAATCTCCGCCGACGACCGTTTCGTCGACCTGATCGAGGAGGGCTTCGACGTCGCGATTCGCGTGACCAAGCTCGAGGATTCCGGCATGATCGCCCGCAAGATCTCGGATTTCCGCATTCATCTCTGCGCCACGCCGGAGTTTCTGGAGCGCCATCCGCAGTTGCAGAACCCGGCCGATCTCTCCAACGTGCCCTTCATCATAGACACCAATTCGCGCAGCCAGGGCAGCATCCGCTTCCAGAACCCCGGCGGCACCTCGTTTGCCGTTGCCGTCTCCGGCCCGATCGAGGTCAACAGCCCGCATGCGACGCTGCGCGCCGCACTGTCAGGCATCGGCATCGCCTTCATTCCCGATTTCATCGCCCGCAAGCCAATCGAGAGTGGCGAGCTGGTGACGCTCTTCAACGACTATATCGCCACCGATCGCGGCATCTACGCGGTCTATCCGCACCGCCGCTACCTGCCGGCCAAGGTGCGCATTTTCGTCGACTATCTCTATAATTGGTTCAAGAAGCACCCCTAAGCCGAACCCAAGGAAATCCGGTCCCAATTCGGTCCCATTTTCCGGCAAGATCGCAGCAACTGATTTGGGCCGCCCCACCCGGATTTATCGCCTCTCCGGCATTTAAATTTTTGGCCCGAACTCTAGAGATGAAGTTAGCGGACGCATGAAGATATCGACTTTCCTGACGGCCGGCTTTCTGACGCTCGTGCCCGCCGCAGCCTTCGCGCATCCGCATATCTTCGTGGAGGCCCGCCTCGAGGTCGTCGCCGGCGATGACGGCAATGTCGCGGAGTTCCGCAACGTCTGGCGCTTCGACGAGGTCTTCACCTCCTCGGTCGTCATGGATTTCGACAAGAACACCGACCTGAAGCTGGAGCCGAACGAGCTCGCCGAGGTCGGCAAGACGGTCCGCGATTCACTGGCCGACTATGATTACTACATGAACCTGACGATGAACGGGAAGAACGTGACGGTTCAGAAGCCCGACATCATCCATGTCGATTACCGCGACGGCCAGCTCCTGATGTTCTTCGCCGTCAAGCCGGTCGAGAAGATGCCGTTGAAGGGCAACCTCACCTTCGGCGTTTACGATCCGACGCTTTACACCTCGATCGACTTTCCGACCGACAAGGAGATGATTCTCGTCGGCGACGCCTTCAAGGCCTGCAAGCACCAGGTGGTGCGGCCCGACGCCGACCAGGTGATCTCGCAAAACAAGCAATCGCTGACCGACGCCTTCTTCAACGATCCGACGGGCACCAACATGTCGAAGCTCTTCGCCACCAAGCTGGAAGTCACATGCTGAGGCGCAAGCCCACGCTGCTGCTCTACGCCGCCGGCCTGCTGCTCCTGACCGGCCTTGCCGCTGCGCATGCGCAATCGCCGCTCGGCATCGGCACGGCGGAGCCGAGCTTCCAGCCCTCCGGCGGCCCGCTGGCGCCGCTCTTTCTCTACATCAATTACGAGCAGCAGGCCTTCTACCGCGCGCTGACCAACGCGCTGAAGGCGATGCGCGAGGATCCCTGGCAGCTCGGCACGCTGGTCGGCCTGTCGTTTGCGTATGGCGTCTTCCACGCCGCCGGCCCCGGCCACGGCAAGGCGGTCATCTCCTCCTACATGATCGCCAATGAGATTGAGCTGAAGCGCGGCGTCGCCATCTCCTTCGTCTCGGCCTTCGTTCAGGGGCTTGTCGCGATCCTGCTTGTCGGCGGCGCCTGGCTGGTGCTGCGCGGCTCGGGCATCACGCTCACCATGGCCACGCAGGCGATGGAGATCGCAAGCTTCGTCATGGTCATCCTCTTCGGCCTGTGGCTCCTCTTGCCCAAGCTGCGCGCCATCATCCCGGCCTTCCAGCCAAGACAGGAAGCGCTGGCGTCAGGCCCCGTCAGCATGATGCTTGACTGGCAGGACGCAGACCAGCGGGGCGAAAGCAGCTCCTACGCCTTCGGCGAGACGCAGGCGGCCAAGGCCGGCCACAAGTTCATTTCAGGCATGGCCTGCGAGACCTGCGGCCAGTCGCACATGCCCGACCCCGCGATGCTCGGCGCGGAAAAATTCAGCATCCGCGAGGCTTGGTCGGCAATCGTCGCCGTCGGCCTGCGCCCCTGCTCCGGCGCGCTGCTGGTTCTGACCTTCTCTTTGCTGAATGGCCTCTATCTCGGCGGCGTGCTCTCGGTCTTCGCGATGTCGCTCGGCACCGCCATCACCGTCGCCATCCTCGCAACACTTGCCGTCACCGCCAAAGGCACCGCCATGCGCCTCGCCGGCCACGGCTCGCGCGTTTCGACATGGGTGGGCAACGGCATCGAGCTCCTGGGCGCGCTGCTTGTCATCGTGATGGGTGCGCTGTTGCTCGGCGCGTCGCTGCAGGGTGTGGGGTTTGGTGGGTAGGGTTGGTTGGTGAGGGTGTGCCGTGAGGCCCCCTCATCCGACCCTTCGGGCCACCTTCTCCCCGCTGGGGAGAAGGGAAGATGGAGCGAGCGGCCCGCCACGAGTCTCTTCTCCCCCGCGGGGAGAAGGTGCCGGCAGGCGGATGAGGGGGCTACGCGGCAGAACCTCGCCACCGACGATAAAGCCCCAACCCTCACCCACCCCGCCGACGCTGATACCGCGCCCGCAGCCAGAACACCGCGAAAAACGCCATCACCAGACAAACCCCGACGATGATCGCCAGCGTCGGCGAGTAATTGCCGATCCACAGCACCACCGACGGCAGGAAATAGATGACGAGCCCGGCGCAGACGAGGATGATCGCGGCGGCAATCGCCGGCGAGCGGCGTTCGGATCTGGGGTCGGCCATGCGAAAATCTCCTGCGGGTGAGGAGAAGGGCTTAGGCCAGCCGCCCGCGAAAGGCAACTGGCCGTGCAACTCGCCGCGAGCGCAGGCTTGCCAATCGTCAAACGGCAAGCCTTTTCCCGCTCAGGCCGTGACCTTGGCCGACGATACGGTCGCGTCGATATGGTCGAGCAGCGCGTCCGGCAGGCCGAGGCGGCCGGCGAGCAGGTCAAGATAGCCGCGTTCGGCGCGGGTGTCGGGATTGATGGTCAGTCGCGTCGCCGTATAGAGCTCGACCTTCTGCTCCTCGGTGCGCGCGGCGGCCACGAGATCGTCGATATCAACGGGATTGGCGAGTTCGTTGCGCAGGAAGGCCTCGGCCTCCGAGCCGAGGTCGACTTCGCGCACCTTCTCCATGATGTTGGCGCGCTCGGCATCGTCGATATGGCCATCGGCCTTGGCGGCGGCGATCATCGCGCGGATCAGGGTCAGGGCGAAATCATTGGAGAGCTGCGGCCCTTCCAGGCTGAAGGCCGAATCCGGGGGAGGCAGCGCGATGGGCTGGCCCGTCGTGGCGGCAGGCTGCGGTGCTGCCTCAGGCGACTTTCCCGACTGATAGTTCTTGTAGGCGAGATAACCAAGGCCGGCGACGGCCGCGAGGCCGCCGATCGTCGCGACATTGCCGGCGATGTTGCGGCCGGTCTTGGTGCCGAGCACGGCGGTCGCAAGCGCCCCTGCCTTCCACGGATTGTTCTTGGCCATCTCGATCGCCCCACCCGCCCGGTCGCGAACGCTGCCGCCGACACCCGGAATCTGCGATCCCAGAAACTGCTCAAGAAGCTTCTTCGCGTCGAACATACCTGATTGTCTCCCTTTTGCTGATGTTGGGGAGATAGGAGCGGCGATGGGGGATTGCAAATAACGGGTGCGTTAGAGGGAGGACGCTTGGCCTGTAGCGGATGTGTTGGGCAAAGACCCCTTCCGGCCTGCCGGCCACCTTGCCCACAAGGGGGAAGGAGACTCGTGGCACCGCCCCATCTAAGCCCCTCCCCCTTGTGGGGAGGGGTTGGGGAGGGGTCTTCGCCAAGAAGCAAAGGGCTTTCGCAACGAAGCGAGCGCCCCCCGAAAGCCGTCTCAGCCCTTCAGCGCGGCCGCCTCGGCGGCGAGCTTGGTGATGCCGGCCCAGTCGCCTGATGCGATCAGTTCCTTCGGCGCGACCCAGGAGCCGCCGACGCAGATGACGTTGGGCAGGGACAGGTAGTCCATCGCGTTCTTCAGCGAAATGCCGCCGGTCGGGCAAAACAGCGTGCCCGCGAGCGGCGAGGAGAACGCCTTCAGCATGGCGGCGCCACCGGCCTGCTCGGCCGGGAAGAACTTCAGCACCTGGTAGCCTTCTTCGCGCAGCGCCATGACTTCGCTGGCGGTCGCGGCACCCGGCAGAAGCGGCACGGAGGAATCGCGGGCCGCGTCGAGCAGCTCCTGCGTGGTGCCCGGGCTGACGATGAACTTGGAGCCGGCGGCAACCGCGGCTTCCCAATGCTTGGCGTTGAGAATGGTGCCGGCGCCGACCTCGGCACCCTCGACCTCGTCGGCCACGGCGCGAACGGTGTCCAGCGCTGCAGGCGTGCGCATGGTGATCTCGATCGCCTTCAAACCACCCGCGACCAGCGCGCGCGCCAGCGAAACGCCCGACTTGACGTCATCGACGATCAGAACCGGCACGACGGGCTGCAGTTTCAGGATGGAAAGGAGTTTCTCTGTCTTTTCGCCCATGGCCGTGGTTCCTTTGAAACGATTTAATTGCGGCACCGGAATAGACCTACCGCTAAAGTTTGTCGAGACCGCAACCATCTTTGGAATGGAATGGGTATCAACCTCAGCCAATTTGCGCTAGCGTACCCGCCGTCGTCAAAGAGGTTCATCGGTCATGGCAAAAGAGATCGAGCGGAAGTTCCTGGTACGCAGCGATGGCTGGCGCTCCGGCGCGAAAACGAAGTCCGTCCTCAGACAGGGCTATATCGCGTCGATGGACGATCGCTCGGTACGTGTGCGCATCATCGACAGGAAGAGCGCGCGGCTGACCACCAAGATCGGCCGCAGCAAGATGACCCGCGACGAATTCGAATATGAAATCCCGGTTACCGACGCCGAAGAGCTGCTTGGTGCGGCGATAGGCATCGTCATCGAAAAGACCCGCTACCGCGTGCCCTATGAGGGCTACGTCTGGGAGGTCGACGTTTTCGCCGGCCAGCACCGCGGCCTCGTCATCGCCGAGGTCGAGATGGGGTCGGAAGCCGAACGGCCGGCGCTTCCCGCCTGGCTCGGCCGCGAGGTCACCGGCGATTTCAGATACTCAAATCAGGCATTGGCAACCGAATTTGAGCACGACCGGCATGCCCTTCAGCATACGGCCTGACCGGTCCTTCAAATCACAGTTTCACAAGCTCGCGCGACGCCAGCTGCGCCATGCGATCGATGTGCTCGAAACGCGGCCTCAAGGCACCGACCACGCGATCCATGAAGCGCGCAAGCGGCTGAAGCGCGTGCGCTCGCTCTACCGCCTGGTCGCGAGCGCCGTGCCGAAATTTTCCGCCCGCGAAAACATAAGGCTGCGCGGCATCGCCCGCTCGCTGTCCTCTTTGCGGGATGCGGCGGCCCTCGTCGAGACCGCCACCTATCTGCACGAACGCGCCCGCGACAGCGACGAGGCCGAGGCGCTCGGCCGCATCGTCGTGGCGCTCACCGCCCGGCGCGACCGGCTGATCGCCGCCAGGCGCGATCCCGAAAAGGTCGTCTCCGACACCATCTCGGCGCTGAAGCGGGCGATCGCGGCCATTCAGGACGTCAACCTCAAGGGCGGCCACCGCCGGCATGGGCGGCTTCTGGCGCATGGGTGGGACACCACGATGCGCAAGGCGCGCAAGGCGCTCGCCGCCTGCGAGGGGCATGTCTCGGCCGAGGCCTTTCACACGCTGCGCAAGCGCACGCAGGATTACCGCGCCTATCACAAGCTGCTCAATCCGCTCTGGCCGACCGCCATGAACGCGAAATACGACGCGGCGAGCACGCTGGTCGACCTGCTCGGCCGCATCAACGATCTTGAGCTGCTGTGCGAGCTGGTCGAGACCGAGCATCACCATTTCGAGAATGCCGACGACCTCGCGCACCTGCTCTACGCCATCATCTTCCACCAGCAGCAGGGTCGCCACGATGCGCTGGATCGCGCCGAGACCATCTTCGGCCCGGATGCGGATGACGAGGCGATGCGCATCGAGATGCTCTGGATCGCCTTCGGCGGCTGAACATTAGCCGCATCTGCAGGCGATTGCGCTTAGACGCCGAAAGCTGTATTTCCAGCCGCATGACCGACACATCGACCCAACAGGCGACGAGCCCTTTCCTCGTCGCGGCCCTTTATCATTTCGTTTCCGTGCCGCACTTCGAGAACCTGCGCGCGCCGCTGCAACAGCTGTGCGAGGATAATGGCGTCAAGGGCACACTGCTGCTCGCCCATGAGGGCATCAACGGCACGATCGCCGGGCCGGATGCGGGGATCGCGACGGTGCTTGGCTATCTGCGCGCCATGCCGGAATTCGCTCGCCTGGAGCACAAGGAAAGCCGCGCGTCGAAAATGCCCTTCGTGCGCATGAAGGTGAAGCTGAAGAAAGAGATCGTGACGATGGGCGTCGAGAACATCGACCCCAACAAGATCGTCGGCACCTATGTCGCGCCGAAGGATTGGAACGCGCTGATCTCCGATCCCGATACGATCGTCATCGACACCCGCAACGACTACGAGACGGCGATCGGCATCTTCAAGGGCGCCGTCGACCCGAACACTAAGACCTTCCGCGAGTTTCCGGACTGGGTGAAGAACAACACCGGTCTGCACAACAAGCCGAAGATCGCCATGTACTGCACCGGCGGCATCCGCTGCGAGAAGGCCACCGCCTTCATGAAGGAGCAGGGCTTCGACGAGGTCTACCACCTCAAGGGCGGCATCCTGAAATATCTCGAGGAAGTGCCGCAGGAGGAGAGCCTGTGGGAAGGCGCCTGCTTCGTCTTCGACGAGCGCGTCTCGGTCGAGCACGGCTTGAAGGAGGGCGACCACAAGCTCTGCCACGCCTGCCGCAATCCGATCACCGCGGAAGAGATCACCTCGGAGAAATACGAGGAAGGCGTGTCCTGCAGCCATTGCTACGACAGCCGCAGCGAGGAAGACCGGCTGCGCTACCGCCAGCGGCAGCTGCAGATCGCGCTCGCCAAGAAGCGCGGCCAGAAGCACATCGGCACCTGAGATCGTCCAAGTGGCGGTATGGGGACTTGATCAAGCGGCGCTGACGCGCCGTCCGCTGGTCTTGCGCGCGCGTGCTTCCATCAGCCGCTCGGTGATATCCTCGGCGGAGACGGGCTTGCTGAAGTAGAAGCCCTGCAGCGTATCGCAACCGAACTGCGAGGCGATATCGGCCTGCTCCGGCGTCTCGATACCCTCGGCGGTGACGGGAATATCAAGCGAGCTCGCCAGCGCCACGGTCGCCTTCAGCATCTCGCGCTGGCTCTCGCTGTGCTCGATATCCATGATCAGCGAACGGTCGATCTTGATGCGGTCGAAGCCGAACTGGCGGAGATAGCCGATCGACGAGAAGCCCGAGCCGAAATCGTCGAGCGCGATCTTCACGCCCAGCGTCTTCAGCTGCTCGATCGCCTGGCGCGTCCGCTTCGGGTTCTGGATCATGTAACCCTCGGTCACCTCGAGCGTCACCCGCTTGGCCTCGATCTCGGTCTGGCGCAGCACGTAGCGCACGTAATCGGTGAAGGCGGGATTGCGGAACTGGCCGGGCGAAACGTTGACGGCGATCCTGAGCTCGGGCCATTGCTTGGCCGTCTCGCAGGCCTTGCGCAGCACGAACAGGCCGAGTGCCTCGATGAGACCGCTGGTCTCGGCAACTGGGATGAACACATCAGGCGACACCGGCCCATGGCCGGGACGGTTCCAGCGCACCAGGGCTTCCACACCGACCATCTCATTGCTGTCGGCGCCGATCAGCGGCTGGTAGGCAAGCGTCAGGTCGCCGCCTTCGATCGCCTGGCGCAGATCGAGCTCCAGCGCGTTGCGCTCCTCGCGATCGGCATCCATGGCGGGATCGTAGAGCGTCATGCGCGCGCGGCCGGCTTCCTTGGCCTTATACATGGCAAGATCGGCGCGCCGCACCAGCTCCTCGCGATCGACACTGCCCGCAGGCGAAACCGCGATCCCGATGCTGGCGCCGATGACGACCACGCGGCGGCCGATTTCCAAGGGTTCGGCCAGGAAGTCGAGAATATGCTCGGAGAGCTGCAATGCTGCCGCGTCGCCCTGCTGTGATGCAAAGACGATGGCGAACTCGTCGCCGCCGATGCGTGCAAGCACGGCACCCTCGGGGATCAGCACCTTCAGCCCGGCCGCGACCGCCCGGATCAGCTGGTCGCCGGTGCCGTGGCCGTAGGAATCGTTGACCTCCTTGAAACCATCGAGGTCGAGATAGAGAAGCTGGACATTATCCTGAGACTGCCTGGCGAGCGTCACCATCGCATCGACGGAGACGCGCAGGCCGTCGCGGTTCAGAAGTCCGCTCAGCCGGTCGCGCAGCGCATCCTCACGCGCGATGATCTCCTCGCTCTTCAGCCTGCGCCCGGCCAGCCAGCCGATGATCAGCAGCACGACGAAGAACAGGCCGACAAGGCAGATCGCCTGCACCACCTGGCTGCGCACGTCTGCATAGCCGACATCACCAGGCGCGCGCGACGTCCAGATCAGCTTGCCGAGCGACGCACCAAGCGCATCCACGATCGGCACGGAATAGGCGGCGGCCTGATCGGCGCCAACGAGCTGCAGTCCGCCGATGACATAGGTCTTGCCGATATCGTCGATCTTGGCGGCGTCGAGATGACGGATGAAGATGAGATAGCGATGCTTGCCGGGCGCGGGCGCGAGCGCACCGGACTTTTCGCGCACCAGTGCCACGCCACCGACGGCGATGCCCGACTTCGTGCTGATGAAGCCGGACGCCTCGGGCAGGTCCTTCGGGCCGGCAGCCTTCACCTTGTCGAACAGCGCCCAGAGCGCCGGCGAGAAGAATTCCTGCAAGCTGCCGTCCATCGGCTTGCCGTCGCGATAGACCAGGATCGGCGTCTTGTCGTCGTCGATGACAACAGCCATGTCGAACAGCGCGCTGTTGACGGACATCTCGCCATAGTTCGACACCGTCCAGTCCATGCCGTCGGTGGCGTAGACATTGGTCGCGGCATCGTCCCAGGCCGCGTAATCGTTGAGGGTGGCGCCGAGTTGGGCCACGAAATTCTGCAGCGCACCGGAAACGGTTTCGCGCGAGCGCTCGTCATCGAGCACGTTGGATTTCTGCGCCACGTGATCCAGCGCATTCAGCACCATCATCGTGACCACAGCGACGACGACGGCAAACGAAAACAGAACGCCGGCCACGGTTGTGTGGCGACCAGCTCCGATAATCGCGCTTCGTTTGCTGAAGATCGACGGCATTCATTCTCCCTGTCGGCAAATACTGACGGGAAGCCTTCAAAAAACGGTTAAAACGCGGTTGAACGATTAAGCATTTTTGCATCGATGGCACGAACGCAAGAGCGATAAAAATCATTTTATTTCAAACGGATAATACTATTCAAATATCCTTATAAAGCACACCCTTACGAACATGCCCGCAGAATTTTGCAAGCGCGTTCAAAATAACGCCGTCACGCACTGCCGCATCGAGAACCGCCGCCTGCGCCGCATCGTCCTTCCCGAGCAGCCCGATCCGCAGATGCGCCTCCTCGACGATATCGAACGACATGGTCTTCAGGACCTCCGTCAATTGAGACAGCGCGAAGTCGCCGCGATGCGATGCATGCGCGATCATCACGGGCTTGAACGGCACCTCGTCGCGTGAGACCAGCCAGTCCAGCGCGTTCTTCAGCCCGCCCGGCAGCCCGTGCGCATATTCCGGACAGGCGACGATGACGCCATCGGCTTCCAGCATTTTCGCCCCCAGCCGCTCGACGATATCAGGCGTATGCTCGCCTTCACGATCGGGATTGAAGATCGGCAGCTCGCCGATGAGATCACAGATCTCGATCGTCACACCATCAGGCGCATGATCGCGCAAAGCCTCCAGCAGCCGGCGATTGGTCGAGACCTTCCGCTGGCTGCCGCAGAGCGCATAGAGAAAGAGCGGCTTGGCTTCCATGCTACTGGTCTATGCCAACAGACGATTCGCCCCAACGAAAAAGCGGCCCGGCAAGGCCGGACCGCTTCATCTCGTATAGGGATAAGACCAGGTCTTACCAGGACGGGATCAGCGCGCCCTTGAACTGTTCGTTGATGAACTTGCGGATGCTTTCGTCGTGGTAGGATTCGACCAGCGTCTTGGCCCAAGGTGCGTCCTTGTCGGCGGTGCGGACAACGATCACGTTGGCGTAAGGCGACTTCTCACCTTCGATGGCAATGGCGTCGGTCTTCGGGTGCAGGCCGGCTTCCATGGCGTAGTTGGTGTTGATGACGGCGGCGTCGACGTCATCGAGCGAGCGCGGCAGCTGCGCGGCGTCGATTTCGGCAAACTCGATCTTCTTCGGGTTGTCGATGATATCGGCGACGGTGACCTTGACGCCCGGGTTGTCCTTGAACTTGATCAGGCCCTTGGAGGCGAGAACGAGCAGCGCGCGGCCGCCATTGGTCGGGTCGTTCGGGATGGCGACGGTGGCGCCTTCCTTCAGCTCGTCGAGGCTCTTCACCTTCTTGGAATAGACGCCCATCGGGGTGGTGATGGTCGTGCCGATGCTGACGAGATCGAACTTGCGGTCGGCGATCTGGTTGTCGAGGTAGGGCTGGTGCTGGAACGAGTTGGCCTGGATGTCGCCATCGTTGAGCGCCTGGTTCGGCACGACATAGTCGGAGAACTCGACGATCTCGATGTTGAGACCCTTGGTCTTGGCGATCTCGGCGACCTTTTCCATGATCTGCGCGTGCTCGCCCGGCGTGACGCCGACCTTGATGTCTTCGGCAAGTGCCGAGCCGGCTGCGAAGGCAGCGAGCGCGGCTGCGATGATGAACTTCTTCATGGGTGTCTCCTGTGTTGAATTATGGTTGTTGTTAAAGCGTCAGTTTTTCCGGTTGCGCTTGTCGAAGCGGCGGGCAAGCCCGTCGCCGGCGCTCTGCACGAGCTGCACGAGAACGATCAGCACGATGACGACCATCACCATCATCTCGGGATTGAAGCGCTGGTAGCCGTAGCGGATGCCGAGGTCGCCCAGCCCGCCGCCGCCGACGGCGCCGACCATGGCGGAGTAGCCGATCAGGCTGACGATGGTCATCGTCAGCGCCATCAGAATGCTCGGCCGCGCCTCCGGCAACAGAACCTTGAAGACGATCTGGAACGGCGTGGCGCCCATGGCGCGAGCAGCCTCGATCAGCCCCTTGTCGATCTCGCGGATGGCGGATTCGACCAGGCGGGCGAAGAAGGGGATGGTGGCGATGGTGAGCGGCACGATCGCCGCCCAGGTACCGATCGACGTGCCCGTCAATAGGCGCGTCAGTGGCACGATGGCAACGACGAGGATGATGAACGGCGTCGAACGCGCGGCGTTGACGACGAGCCCGAGCACGCGATTGGTCTTCGGCGCCGGAAACAGCTCGCCCTTGCCCGAGGTGGCCAGGAACACGCCGATTGGCAGGCCGATGATCGAGCCGACGATGCCGGCGACGAACACCATCTGCAGGGTCTGCATCAGGGCCTTGGAGAGGAGGTTGTAGATCATATCAGGCGACATAACCAAGCACCTCCGTCTTGAGACCGGTTTCCGCATAGAAGCGGTCGGCACGCGCGATCACATCAGGATCGGCGGAATAGGAAACGACCAGCGAACCGAAGGGCTCTCCGCCGATCTCCTCGATCGCGCCGGCGAGGATATTGACGTCGGAGCCGAGCTCCGCGACCAGCCGCCCGGTCAAGGGCTTGAAGGCGGTTTCGCCGAAGAACACCAGCCGCACCAGCGCCCGATCGCCCTGGGACGGCTGGGCTTTGATGCCCGAACGCAGCCATTCCGGCAGCTTCAGCGCCGAGGCAAGCAGCGTGCGCGTCGTCTGGTGCTGCGGGTTGGTGTAGACGTCGAAAGTCCGTCCGGCCTCGACGATCTGACCGGCATCGATCACCGCCACGTGGCTAACGATGGTCTT
The DNA here is from genome assembly GCF_055616315.1 of Rhizobium sp. O111. NCBI lineage: Bacteria > Pseudomonadati > Pseudomonadota > Alphaproteobacteria > Hyphomicrobiales > Rhizobiaceae > Rhizobium > Rhizobium sp. O111. Next base: position 2,998,138 of record NZ_JBSHXL010000001.1, read on the forward strand.
CACCACCTCCATCTCGTGGGTGATGAGAAGAACGGTGAGGCCGAGTTCGGCATTGATGCGCTTCAGGAGCTCAAGGATCGACTGCGTCGTCTCCGGATCGAGCGCAGAGGTGGCCTCGTCGGAGAGCAGCAGCTTCGGATCGGTCGCGAGCGCGCGGGCGATGCCGACACGCTGCTTCTGGCCACCCGACAACTCCGAGGGATAGTTGCCGGCCTTGTCGCCGAGACCGACGAGATCGAGCAGCGGCCCGACCTTGGCGCGGATCGTCTGCCTGTCGACACCCGCGATCTCCAGCGGCAGCGCCACATTGTCGAAGGCGGTGCGCGAGGACAGAAGGTTGAAGTGCTGGAAGATCATCCCGACCTGGCGGCGCAGGCCGCGAAGCCCCTCTTCGCTGAGCCCGCCGACATCGACGCCATCGACGAGCACCGTGCCCGAGGTCGCCGTCTCCAGCCCGTTGACCATGCGGATCAGCGTCGACTTGCCGGCGCCGGAGCGGCCGATGATGCCGGTGATGGCGCCGCGCGCCACGGTGAGATCGACCTTTTCGACCGCGGTGAAACCGCCCTCGCCTGATGGCCCGTAGCGCTTGCCGGCGCCTTCAAAGGCGACCATCGGGATCGCACCCGCAGCGCCCTCTGGCTCTCGCCCGGAATGGCCGCCGGACGCGCCTTGGGCAGCGTCTTGTTGGGCCTGGTGTTGGAGTGTCATTTCATGCTCGCGTATGTTGGTCTTCAAAAACTGGCGGTTCTATAACCGCTATCGCGCCGATTAGCCAATCGGGCGGCACATTCGAAGACAATCACGGGTGCGAGACATGGACGCGGCTTTCGTTGCGGGCGGGAAAGAAAGACGTTTCGCCTTTCCTGTTGCTGCAACTTATGCCGCCGGTGGTTGAAACCGGACAGGGATGTTTTTTTATTTGTGCGATGCGGCAGGAAAAAATCTACCTGCCGCATAGACAATTATGCCGAAGGCGATCAGGCGCTCTTGTGATTGCCCTTCGGGAACTGCGCGGCGAGCTCCGAGTACCACTTGCCGCTCGTCTTCACGGTGCGGACCTGGGTGTCGTAATCGACATGCACGAGGCCGAAGCGCATGCGATAGCCTTCCGCCCACTCGAAATTGTCCATCAGGCTCCAGGCGAAATAGCCGCGCATCGGATAGCCGTCCTTGATGAGGTCGGCGACGATATCGAGATGCTGGATGTAATAATCGAGGCGCATCGTGTCTTTGACAACGCCCGCTTCGATGCCGGTGTTGTCGCAGGCGCCGTTCTCGGTGATGTAGCATTCCGGAAGATCGTAGCGGCGATAGAGATCCTCCACCACATGCTTCAGCGCCGGCGCATAGACCTCCCAGCCGATATCGGTCTTGACATCGCTGACGCGCGGCGCCTCGACCGTCCAGGGGAAATCGCCGGTCTTCTTGGGATCGTCGGCGACACGCAGCGGCGTGTAATAGTTGAGGCCCCACCAGTCGAGCTTCTGGCTGATGATCGCAAGATCACCCTCCTCGACCACGGGCATGCGATCGCCAAGCGCCTCCAGGAATTCCTGCGGATATTCGCCCTTGAAGACGGGATCGAAGAAGGCGCCGTTGTGGAACTGGTGCGCCCGCTCGCCGGCGGCTTGGTCGCTAGCACTGTCGGAACCCGGGATGACCGACATGGCATTGAGCACCAGGCCCACAGGCACGTTCGGCGCTTCCGAGCGGATCGCCTCGACGCCGAGGCCATGGGCGAGGTTCATGTAGTGCATGGCGTGAAGTGCTGCCTGCATGTTGCGCTCGCCCGGCGCATGGATGCCGTAGAGATGGCTCAGCCAGACGATGCACCACGGCTCGTTGAAGGTCGCGACGCTATCCAGACGATCGCCGAGACGCGCCATCACCGTCTTGGCGTAGCGCTGGTAGGCATAGGCCGTCGACCGCGCCGTCCAGCCGCCGTCGCCGGCAAGCAAGAGCGGCAGATCCCAGTGATAGAGCGTCGCGAAGGTCTTGATACCCCTCGCCTTGCAGCCATCGACAAGGCGGTCGTAGAAATCGAGCCCCTTCTCGTTCACCGGCCCGGTGCCATCTGGAATGATGCGCGGCCAGGCGATGGAGAAGCGATAGGCCTCGACGCCAAGCGACTTGATGAGATCGAGATCCTCGTCGAGGCGGTTATAGTGATTGCAGGCGACGTCGCCATTGTCGCGATTGAAGACCCGGCCCGGCATGTTGCAGAAGGCATCCCAGATCGACGGCTTGCGACCATCGGCCTTCGAAGCGCCTTCGATCTGGAAAGCGGCCGTCGCCACGCCGAAGGTGAAATCGCCGGGAAAGCGGGCGGCCAGGCCCTTGGCATCAATCTTCGCGGCGGGTGTCTTCGCATCAATCGTCAAACTGAAATCCTCCAAAATCCGCCGGCGGCTGCCTCGCGCTTCCGGCTGCTCTCTACTCTACGTATAGGTTTGAAATGTCAAATCTGTAACGTTGCAGATGAAGGTGCCCGCTCTCAGAGCACATCCTCGCCGGATGGCAGCAACAGCCGCCGCGTGATGCCGATCCGCTCGAGAAACACCGCATCGTGGCTGACGACGAGGAGTGCACCGTCATAGGCGGCAAGTCCCGCCTCCACGGCGGCGATGGAATCGATGTCGAGATGGTTGGTCGGCTCGTCGAGGACCAGCAGCGGCGGCGGCTCCGCGCCTCCGAGTACGCAGGCGAGCCCGGCGCGCAGCAGCTGTCCGCCGCTCAGCGTCGAAACCTGTTGAAGGGCGGCATCGGCCCGAAACATGAACCGCGCCAGCGCCGCGCGGCAGGCATTCTCGTTCGCACCGGGATTGAGCCTGCGGAAATTCTCGGCGATCGACAGCGACCGGTCGAGCAGGCTGACGCTCTGATCGAAGACGGCAAGGCGCACAGGCACCGAGACCGTTCCCGCCCACGGCGCGATCCGGCCGGTGACGAGCGACAGCAGCGTCGTCTTGCCTGAACCATTCGGGCCCTCGACCGCTACCCGCTCCGGCCCCGTCATGGCGAAGGACAGATCGGTGATCACGGGCCGATCCGGCTCGTATCCAGCCGTCACGCCATCGAGCCGCAGCACCACCCGCGACGACGGCAGATGTGTCGACGCCAGCTTGGCGGAAAAGGGCTGCAGGATCTCGATGCGCTCGCGCGCCGCACTGGCGTCCTCCATCGCCTCCTCACGCCGCTTCTCGCCGAGCCGGACCTTGTCGCCCCTGGTGTTCTCCGCCGCCCGCTTCAGGCCGCCGGCGACGATACGGGGCATGTCGCCCCGCGCCGCCTTCTTGGCACCGACTTTGTCGCTGCGCGCCTGCCGCTCGGCGGAAAGCTGGGCGCTGCGGGCGACATCCGCCACGCGTTTTTCCGCGTCCGCCAGATCGTGTTCGGCCGCTGCAAGCTCGACCGCCTTGCGCGCCTGAAACGCGCTCCAATTGCCGCCATAGCGCTTGGCGCCCAGCGTCGTCAGCTCGACGATCGCATCCATCCGCTCCAGAAGCGCCCGATCGTGGCTGACGACAAGCGCCCCGCCGCGCCAGCTCTCGATGAAAGCAATCACCGCCTCGCGGCCATCGCGATCGAGATTGTTCGTCGGCTCATCGAGGATGAGGAAATCCGGTTCGCTGAAGATCAACGCCGCCAAGCCGACCCGCGTGCGCTGGCCGCCCGAGAGCGAGGTGAGCAGCGTATCGGGTTCCGCCGCAAACCCCATGCTATCAAGCGCATCGGCAAGCCGCGACTCGAGCGTCCAGTCAGCGGAGGCGACCTCCTCGGCCGAGGCCTCGCCGGCCACTGCGCGCGCGACGACATCGAGCGCTGCGCGCACACCGAAGAGGTTGGCGACCGTGGCATCGGCATCGACCTGCACCGTCTGGCGGAGCACACCGAGCCGTCCGCTGACGGCGACGTTGCCGGATTGCGGCTGAAACTCACCGGTGATCAGCCTCAAAAGCGTCGTCTTGCCGACGCCATTGCGACCGACCAGCCCGGCGCGTTCGGCCCCGAAGCTCAGATCGAGATTGGAAAAAAGCGGCCGCCCGTCAGGCGTGGACCACGAAAGATTGGAAAGGGTAATGGATGCAGGCATGGACATGGGTTTCCCGTATGGCAAGGCAAAGCGGCATTGCGATCGGGTTGAAATCCATGGTGCACCGTCCTGTTGGTATTGAGGATGGCTGCAATCTAGGCAGGTGGTGAGGTGAAATCAAGGCGGAGCGAGGAGCCGTCGCGATAAAGACCCGTGCCTTTCGTAGCAAGTCCCCTCCCAACCCCTCCCCACAAGGGGGAGGGGCTTGCTGGGCGCAACGTCCTGCCCAAAGCTGCAACCTCTCAACTTACGACGTCGAGAGAATAGGGCAACCTCAGTGCCACGGGTTAGCCCCTCCCCCTTGTGGGGAGGGGTCTTTGAGCAGGATGAGGAGCGCTCCTTCTCCCCCACCACTCAAATCCCCTCACCCCGCCTTGCAATCCCCCCAATTCCACGAAACAACTCCCCCATGACCATCCCCAAGACGCACCCCTTCCCCTTCGACCCCACCTACGGCATGACGCTCGACACGCTGCGCGCCATCGTCCCGCCCGAGGCACCGCCAGGCTTCGACGCCTTCTGGCAGAAGCGGTACAAACGGGCGCTCACCATCGACCCGCGGCCGACGCTGAGGCAGAGCAGCCTCACCCACCCCGCCTGGCAGGTCCTCGACATCACCTACACCTCGACGGACAACATCACGATCGGCGGCTGGCTGCTCTTGCCGCGCGATGCGCCGGTGCGGCGCGGGCTGGTGGTCGGCCACGGCTATGGCGGCCGCGATGCGCCGGATTTCGACCTGCCGGTGGAACAGACCGCCATCCTCTTCCCCTGCGCGCGCGGCATGTCGCGGAGCGCCCAGGCGCCGATACCGCCGGAAGCGCCCGGCCATGTGCTCCACGATATCGATAGCCCCGACGACTACGTCATCGGCGGCTGCGTCGAGGATCTCTGGATCGCCGTCTCGACGCTGCAGGCGCTCTATCCATGGGTCGCAAACCGCATCGGCTATATCGGCGGCAGCTTCGGCGGCGGGCTGGGGGCGCTGGCGATCCCCTTCGACAGTCGCATCGATCGCGGCCACCTGATCGTTCCCACCTTCGGCGACCGTAAGCAGTGGCTCACGCTACCGACAGTCGGCAGCGCCGATTCCGTCCAGACCTACCAGAAGACCCATCCCGACGTGCTCGACCATCTGCGCCTGTTCGATGCCGCGACCGCAGCGACGCGCATCAAGGTGCCGATGCTGGTGGCCGCAGCCCTGTTCGATCCGGCTGTCGCCCCGCCCTGCCAGTTCGCCGTGGCCAACGCGGTGCCGCCGTCAAAATATAATGAAATCTTCATCCTCGACGCCGGACATTTCGACTATCCTGGAATGACGGAACAGAATTTTGCGCTGCGCGAAAAGCTGCGAGGTTTTTTGAAGCTTCATGAACCGGGAATATCTGCGCTGGCATAGCCCGCGCCTGCATCGCGAGATGGAGCTGTTGGTGTTCGGCCATGCCGGCGCCAAGGTCTTGATGTTTCCGACGCGCGATGGCCGTTTCTGGGAATATGAACGGATCGGCCTTGTCGCCAGCCTCGCCCACAAGCTCGAAGCCGGCCAGCTACAGCTCTATTGCATCGAGGGCCTGGCCACGGAGACCTTCTACGGCTTCGACCGCCATCCGGCCGACCGCATCCACCGCCACCAGGCCTTCGAGGACTATATTCTCCACGAAGTCCTGCCGCTGATGGCCGCAAGAAACGGGCACGACTGCACCATCGTGCATGGCTGCAGCCTCGGCGCCTTCCAGGCGGCGAGCCTCGTCTTCCGCCACCCGCATCTGTTCCGCAAGCTCGTCGCATTCTCAGGACGCTACGACCTGACGCTCAGCGTCGAAGCCTTCGGCGATCTCTTCGACGGATATTATGACAGCGCCGTCTATTTCCACACCCCAACGCATTTCCTGCCTGGGCTCCATCAAGGCTGGCAGCTGGACAAGCTGCGTGAAGTCGAAATCGTCATGACGATCGGCAATGCCGACCCCTTCCTCGACAACAACCACTATCTGAGCCGGCTTCTGTCGGACAAGCAGGTCGGCCACCAGCTGCATGTCTGGGACGGCCGCGCCCACCGCGCCAGCGCCTGGCGCAAGATGGCCGCCCTCTACATCTGAGCCACCGAACGCCTTAAGCCGGCCAATAACGCCAAAGTCAAAACTCGTGAATTGTCATTGCCTAGACCGTGGCTAAAGGCTTCGAACAGTCATTCCTAAAGAAAGGTCTTTCATGTTCGCTTCGATCCACGCCCTGCAGCCGGCTTTGCTCAGCCTGCTGCGCATCGTCTCCGCGCTCGTCCTCTTCAGCTATGGAACGCAGAAGATCCTGCATTTCCCCGCTGCCGAACGCGTGCCCGATGTCGGGTCGATGTCCTGGATTGCCGGCCTGCTTGAACTGACGCTCGGCTTCCTGGTGCTGATCGGCTTTCAGACCCGCGCCGCCGCCTTCGTCCTCTCCGGCCTGATGGCTTTCGCCTATTTCATCGGCCACGCCTCGCGCGGCTTCTTCCCCGCCCAAAACGGCGGCGTCGCCGCCATCCTCTTCTGCTTCGTCTTCCTCTACATCGTCGCCGCCGGCGCTGGTCCGTTCAGCGTCGATGCGATGATGAAGCGCAAGCGGGGTGTGGTTGCGGCTTGATTGGCTGAGAAACGGGCGGCGGAGCGAGGATACCCCCCTCTGCCCTGCCGGGCATCTCCCCCACAAGTGGGGAGATCGACTCGTGGTGAGGTTTCGCCAAGCAAAGAGCGTAGGGCGATCGGGTGCGCCCAGCCAATCTCCCCCCTTGTGGGGGAGATGTCCGGCAGGACAGAGGGGGGTGCCCCGCGGCACACCCCCTCCACCCAAGCCCAACCCGAAACTTACACCTTCACCCAAGCCCCATTGCGCTTCGACGACGCCACGCAGGCATCCACGAAGGCAACGCCCTTCACGCCGTCATCGACGGTCGGGTACACCACGGCCTTGTCGACCGCCTTACCCTTCTTGTGCGCGTTGATGGCGTGCGCGGCTTCCGTGTAGATCGTCGCGAACGCCTCGAGATAGCCTTCCGGGTGACCGGACGGGATGCGCGAGACGCGCGCTGCCGCTGCGCCGGAGCCGGCGCCGTTGCGGGTGATCAGGCGCTTCGGCTCGCCGAACGGCGTGAACCAGAGATAGTTCGGATCGGCCTGCACCCATTCCAGACCACCCTTGGTGCCGTAGACGCGGACCTTCAGGCCGTTCTCGTGGCCGGGGGCCACCTGGCTGCACCAGAGCATGCCCTTGGCCGGCTTTTCCGATCCCTTGGCCTTGAAGCGCAGCATCATATGCGCGTTGTCGTCGAGACGGCGGCCGGGCACGAAGCTGTCGAGATCGGCGGCAAGGCTGTCGAGCTCGAGGCCGGAGACGAAGGTGGCGAGGTTATAGGCATGCGTGCCGATATCGCCGGTGGAACCGCCCGCACCCGACTGCGCCGGGTCGGTGCGCCACACGGCCTGCTTGGCGCCCTGCTGCTCGACGGCTTCGGTCAGCCAGTCCTGCGGATATTCGGCCTGCACCAGGCGGATATCGCCGAGTTCGCCATTGGCGATCATCTCGCGCGCCTGGCGCACCATCGGATAGCCGGTGTAATTGTGCGTGAGGATGAACAGCGCACCGCTCTCGTCGGCCACCTTCTTCAGCTTCTTGGCGTCGGCGAGGTTCGAGGTCAGCGGCTTGTCGCAGATGACGTGGATGCCGCGGCGCAGGAACTCCTTGGCGGCGTCATAATGCACGTGGTTTGGCGTCACGATCGACACCGCCTCGATGCCGTTCTTCAGCTTCGCCTCGCGGATCGCCATCTCGCGATAGCTGGAATAGGTGCGGGTCGGATCGAGCCCGAGATCGGCGCCCGAGGCCATCGCCTTTTCCGGCGTCGACGACAGCGCGCCGGCGATCAGATCATACTGATCGTCGATGCGGGCAGCGATGCGGTGCACCGCGCCAATGAAAGCGCCGGCGCCACCGCCGACCATGCCAAGACGGATGCGCGGTTCGCGCGTCTGCTGCGTTGATGCTTCGATTGTCATTGGTTTCTCCAAAATTGTGTGTGTCTGGGTGCGCTCGATTTGAGGTTCTGCCGTGTGGCCCCCTCATCCGACCCTTCGGGCCACCTTCTCCCCGTGGGGGAGAAGGTGCCGGCAGGCGGATGAGGGGGCCACGCGGCACCACCTCTCCCACCTAGCCATAGCCAAACCCAGCTTAAATCCCCAACATGCGCCGATTGGCCGCCTGGTCCGTACCGCTGCCGGCGAAGTCGTCGAAGGCGTGTTCGGTGACGCGGATGATGTGCGACTTGACGAACTCGGCACCCTCGCGCGCGCCGTCCTCGGGATGCTTCAGCGCGCATTCCCATTCGACGACGGCCCAGCCATCGAAGTTGTTGGCCGTCATCTTCGAGAACACCGCGCCGAAATCGACCTGGCCGTCGCCGAGCGAGCGGAAGCGGCCGGCGCGTTCGACCCAGCCCTGGTAACCGCCATAGACGCCCTGGCGACCCGTCGGGTTAAACTCGGCATCCTTGACGTGGAACATCTTGATCCGGTCTTTGTAGATGTCGATGTTATCGAGGTAATCCAGGCACTGCAGCACGTAGTGCGAGGGGTCGTAGAGCATGTTGGCGCGTGGATGGTTCTTCACGCGCTCGAGGAACATCTCGAAGGTGACGCCGTCATGCAGGTCTTCGCCGGGATGGATTTCGTAGCAGATGTCGACGCCGTTTTCGTCGGCGTGATTGAGGATCGGCGTCCAGCGCTTGGCAAGCTCGTCGAAGGCGGTTTCGACAAGGCCGGCCGGTCGCTGCGGCCACGGATAGATGTAAGGCCAGGCAAGCGCGCCGGAGAAGGTCGCATGCGCCTTGATGCCGAAATGCTTGGAGGCGGTCAGCGCCATCTTCACCTGCTCGACGGCCCATTCCTGGCGCGCCTTCGGATTGCCGCGCACTTCGGGTGCCGCAAAGCCGTCGAAGGCTTCGTCATAGGCGGGATGCACGGCGACCAGCTGGCCCTGCAGGTGGGTGGAGAGCTCGGTGATCTCGACGCCGTTCTGGCGAGCTACACCGGCGAACTCGTCGCAATAATCCTTGGACGATGCAGCCTTCTTGAGGTCGATCAGCTGGCCCGCCCAGGTCGGAACCTGCACGCCCTTGTAGCCGATATCGGCGGCCCACTTGGTGATCGAATCCCACGAGTTGAAAGGTGCGGCATCGCCCGCGAACTGCCCGAGGAACAAGCCTGGGCCCTTGATCGTTTTCATGTCAATTCCTCCCTAAAAGATGACCGTAAACGTTTCTGGTTCAGTTTTAACACTCGATTGACACTCTGCAAGCCGATTTCGGCGAGAATGCAAATCGATCATGATCAACATAATTTCGCGGTGGGGACTAAACCATGTCGGGCACCTACCCGCAAGACGTACGTACCGCATTTCTTGGCGCTTACGTCGTGAGAGGCCGTGCCACGGCGCATCTTTGTAGACTTCCCGCCACCGCGTGCTACTCTTGGTCGACCAGGAGGGTGGTCCATGACGAGGCGGCTGGCGGCAATCTTGGATGCGGATGTTGTCGGCTTCTCCCGGCTGATGGGCCTCGACGAAGCGGGAACCTTCGCGGCGCTGAAACGCCACAACACCGAGACCATCGTCCCCACCATCACCAGGCATCGCGGACATGTTGTGAAATTCGTCGGAGACGGCACGCTGGCCGAGTTTTCCAGCGTGGTCGACGCGTTGCGCTGCGCGATGGAGATCCAGCAGGCCATTCTCGCCGACAATCACGATGTCGTGCCCGACCGCCGGATGATCTGGCGGATAGGCATCCATGTCGGCGACGTCCTTAACGAGGATGGCGATATTTTCGGAGAGAGCGTCAACATCGCCGCGCGGCTGCAGGCGCTGGCGCCGGCCGGTGGCATCTGCCTCTCCCAGCAGGTGCGCGACCAGATCGGCACGGCGCTCGATTTCGAGGCCACCGACTTCGGCAATCGCAAGCTGAAGAACATCGAGCACCCCGTCAGGGTGTGGCGCTGGTTTCCGCCGGGCGGCCAGACGGACGGCCAGACGGACGGCCCCGACGAGGATACTCCGGACCGGGCGATGCCAAGCCAGTCGCCTCAGCGCAAGCGCCCGTCGATCGCCGTGCTTCCTTTTACGAACATGTCGAGCATAGAGGGGCAGGAGCACTTCTCCGACGGCTTCACCGACGAACTGATCGCGACCCTGGCGCGCTGTCGCTGGCTGCTGGTCGCCGCCCGCAATTCCTCCTTCAGCTTCAAGGGTCGCGCCGTCGATGCCCGCCGCGTTGCCGAGGATCTCGGCGTCAAATACGTGCTCGAAGGCAGCGTCCGCCGCTCCGACACCCGCATCCGCATCACCGCGCAGCTCTTGGATGGAAGCGAGGGCACGCTGCTCTGGGCCGAACGCTATGACCGTATGCTGGCCGATATCTTCGACCTCCAGGACGAGATCGCCTCCGAGATCACCGGAACCATCGAGCCCGAACTGAGCGCCATCGAATTCGCGGCGCTGCGCGGCCGCTCGATCGTCGACATGACCGCCTGGGAAATCTATCTGAAGGGGCTCTGGCATCTCTACCGCTTCACCATCGACGAGTTGAACACGGCCAAACAGCTGTTCGAGCAGGCAATCGCCATCGATCCGAGCTTCGCGCAGGCGCAGGCGCGGCTGGCTTACGTCCACATCCAGCTCGGCTGGTACGGCTCGCTGGAAGAGCGTTCCGGGCGCATATGCGAGGCGATCGAGCTTGCCGAACGCGCGATCACGCTCGATCAGAAGGAGCCCGCGGCCCATCTGGCACTCGGCCGCGCGCTTGCGCTCGACGGCGCCACGGAAGCCGGGATCGCCCATCTTCGCCATGCGGTGAAACTGGACCACAGCTTTGCCCAGGCGCACTTCGCGCTCGGCCAGGCGCTCTGCTACGCCGACCGACCGCAGGAGGGCATGCCCGAATTCAGCGAAGCCTTTCGTCTCAGCCCGCGCGACCCGCATCTCTGGACCTTTCACAGCATGATGGCGTTCGCGAACTACCAGATGGACAAACTCGATGAGGCGGCCGACGCCGCCCGCGCATCGATGCGCTCGCCGAACGTCACCTTCTGGCCGGCGATGGCGCTGGTGGCGATCCAGGGACGGCAGGGCAAGATCGAGGAGGCGCGCCGAACGATCGCCGAGCTCTACAATTTTCGACCAGGCATGACGCTCAACGATGCCAGGCGTGAATTCTACTTCGGCCTCAAGCCCGCGATGAGCGAAACCTTCATCGAGCGTTTTGTCGGCGACCTCGCCAAGGCAGGCTTGCCGCCAGAATAGAGGCGCCCGCCCTTTCGAGCGGGCGCCTCATGTTCACAAGGATCAGAACGGCGAATCCGGGAAGTAGAAGTCCTTGGCGTTGTCCTTCGTCACCAGCGTGGCGTCGAGGATGTAGGTGCCGCGAACCGGGACCTGGTCGTAGAGCGACGCGGCCGTCAGTTCCATGGCGGTGCCAACCATTGCCGGCGGATAGAGAACGTCGACCGGGATCAGCTTATCGCCGTCCATGACCTTCTTGACCATGTCCTTGGAACCGGCGCCGGCCACGACATACTGGATGTCAGTGCGCTTGGCCTGCTCGATCGCCTGCAGCACGCCGACGGCCATGTCGTCGTCCTGGCACCAGACCACGTCGATCTTCGGGTACTTGGTGAGATAGTCCTGCATCACCTTGAAGGCGTCGTCGCGGTTCCAGTTGCCGAACTGGCGATCGAGAACCTTGACGTTGGAGCCGGCGATGCCCTTGTCGAAGCCGTCCTGGCGCTGCTGGTCGATCGGGATCGGCAGGCCGCGGATGACGACGACCTGTGCGTCCGGCGTGGTTTCCTTGATGTACTTGCCGGCGACTTCGCCCAGCGCCGGGTTGTTGCCGGCGATGTAGATGTCACGCACGCTGTCGTCGTTGGTGCTCGGCGCGCGGTCGACCAGCGCCACGAAGGTGCCCTTGTCCTTGACTTCCTTGATGGCGTTGACGAGCGGATCCGGATCGGACGGCAGGATGACCAGCGCGTCCATGCCCTGCGTTGCCAGATCCTGCACGGCGTTTGCCTGGCTTGCGGCATCCGGCGAGGTCTTGACGATGACGGTGAGGTCAGGGTGCTCGGCCATCAGAAGCTTGGCGACGCGCTCGGCATGGAACACCACGCCGGAGGTCCAGCCGTGGTCGGCCGCCGGGATCGATACGCCGATGGTCTTCTTGTCTGCCGAGTGAGCGACGCCGGCGAGCAGCGCCGCCGTCACGACCGCCAAACTGAATAGTGTCTTACGCATGTCTGTTTTCCTCCCATTAAACCCCAGGGCTTGCGAACCTTGAGACCGGGCGCCCCGCCGACCCGGCCAATCCCTTGCTACCTGCGCGCCAGCGACCGCTGCACGAGCATGGCGATGATGATGATCGAGCCCTGGATGGCGCCGATCAGATATTCCGAGATGAAGTTCGAGAGCAGCATGATGTTGCCGACGAGCTCGAGAATGAAGGCGCCGCAGATCGTGCCCCAGACGCGCCCTGCCCCGCCCTTCAGCGCCGTGCCGCCGACGACGACGGCGGTGATCGCCTGCAGTTCCCAAAGAATGCCCGTTGTCGCCGATGTCGAGCCGAGACGCGGCACGTAGAGCAGCACGGCGATCGCCACGCAGAGCCCTTGGATGACGAAGGCGATGGTGCGCACCTTGTTGACGGCGATGCCGGAATAGCGCGCCACGTCGCGGTTCGAGCCGACGGCCGTGACATGGCGGCCATAGCGCGTGCGGTAGAGAATGAAGGCGGCGACCGCGGTGACCGCGAGGATGACGATGATCGGCACCGGCACACCGGCGATCGAGCCGAAATAGACGGGGCGATAAAGTGACTGCTGCTCGGCCGAGCGCAGCGTGATCGCGCCGCCCTGTGAGAGCCAAGTCGTCAGGCCGCGATAGATGCCCATGGTGCCGAGCGTGGCGATGAACGGCTCGATCTTGCCCACGGTGGTGATCAACCCGTTCGCCAGACCGCAAAGCGCGCCGGCAACGATGGTGAAGACGACGGCAACCGCCAGCATCAAGGCCGGATCGGCAATAAGGCCGGAATTCATCAACAGGATCATCAGGCTGGCAACGAAGGCGACCATCGATCCCACCGAGAGATCGAGATCCCCCGACGAAATGACGAAGGTGGCGCCGACGGCGATGATGGCGATGAAGGCGCTGCGGGTCGCGACATTGGCGAGGTTGGTGATGCCGATGAAATTCGGATTGACCAGCGCGCCGACGACAAGCAGCAACGCAAGCGCCGCGAACGGCGCGACCGCCCTGAGATCGATATCCCGCCAGGAGCGCCGTCTGATCTGACTGGTCTCGTCGTTCGCACTCATATCCAAAGCCATCCTCCCGTCATGCCTGCAGGCATTTTGTCTCTTGGTCCGCCGCGTCGGCGATTATCTCTCGCGACCGCCTCAGGCGGCCTTCTTCTTCAGGCCCGCCGCATAGCGCATGATCTCCTGCTCGGAGATCTCGTCGCCCTCGAGCACGCCGACGATCCGCCCCTCGCGCATGACGGCTACCCGGGTGCAGAGCCCGATCACCTCGGGCATCTCCGAGGAGACGACGATGATCGAGCGCCCGTCGCGCGCCAGCGCCGAGATGAAATGATAGATCTGCTGCTTGGTGCCGACATCGATGCCGCGCGTCGGCTCGTCGATGATGATGATCTCGGGATCGGTCTCCATGACCTTGGCGAGCAGCAGCTTCTGCTGATTGCCGCCCGACATGCGCCCGGCCACGATATTGGCGTCGCGCACGCGGATATCGAAGCGTCGCCGCGCCTTCGCCAGCGCCGCAGCCTCGCTGCTCGGGCTGAGATAGCCGTGCCGAGAATGCTGGCCCAGCGATTGCAGCGTCAGGTTCGCCAGCATGTTGGAGCCGAGCAGCAGGCCCTTGTGCTTGCGATCCTTGGTCATGTAGGCGAGCCCGGCGCGATTGGCCGCATGCACATCGCCCGAGGCAACACTCTCGCCACGGATGACCACCTCGCCGGCGGTACGGCCGCGCAGGCCGGCGATTGCCTCCATCAGCTCCGTGCGGCCGGAGCCGATCATGCCGGAAAAGCCGATGATCTCGCCCTTGCGCACCTCGAAGCTGGCATCCTGCACATAGCCCGTCGAGATACCCTCGACCTTCAACACGATCTCCTCGTCGACATCGGGCTCGTTCTTGGTCGGGTAGAGGCTGGAAAGTTCGCGCCCGACCATCAGCTGCGCGATCGATTCACCGTCGAGCATCGCCGTCGGCGCCGTCTTCACCCACTGCCCGTCGCGCAGCACCGTGACACGGTCGGTCAGCTCCATGACCTCGTCGAGCTTGTGCGAGACGAAGACGAAGCTGGTGCCCTTGTCGCGCAGCTTGCGCACCTGCTTGAACAGGAAATTGGTTTCCTCGCGTGACAGCACCGCCGTCGGCTCGTCCATGAACACCACGCGCGCATCGCGGCTGATCGCCTTGGCGATCTCCACCATCTGCTTGTCGGCGATCGAAAGCGTGCTGATCAATGCGTTCTCGTCGACATGCGAGCCAAGCAGATCGAGCGCCTTGCGGGTTTCCGCGCGCATGAACTTGCGATCAAGCACGCCGAAGCGCGTGACTTCGCGGCCGAGAAACAGGCTTTCGGCGACCGTCAGATGGTCCGCGAGATTGAATTCCTGGTGGATGATGACGATGCCAAGCGCCTCGGCGGCGCCATTCGGCGGCAGCACGATCGGCTGGCCATCGAGTATGATTTCGCCCGAGGTCGGCTGCTCGAAGCCGGACATCACCTTGACGAGGGTCGACTTTCCCGCGCCGTTTTCGCCCATCAGCGCATGGATTTCACCGGCGCGAAGCTCGAAATTGACACTGAAGAGGACCTGCACCCCATTGAAGGATTTGCATATGCGTCGGGCCGACAACACCACCGGCGCAGCCTCGACAGTCTCCAAACTCATGATGCCCTCCCCTGCGGGCTCCCACCCGCTTGACCCTTGTGTAAACCTTTACATGTGCGATGTAAAGGTTTACATCATCGTATCACGAAGTTCTCTTGGCTTCGCCCTTTGACGTATCCTTCAGTCTGTGTAGTGTCGCCGCGAATTGAGCCCCAAGGCAGAACGCAGTGTCGAATTCCACGCCAGCAACCATCGAGGATGTCGCCCGGATCGCCGAGGTTTCGATCGCGACCGTGTCGCGAGCGATCCATACGCCGGAGAAGGTCGCCAACTCGACGCGGCTGAAGGTCAACCAGGCGATCGCGATCACGGGATACACAACGAACGCCATGGCCCGCAGCCTGCGTCTCGGCCGTTCCAACATGATCCTGGTCGTGGCTCCCGACATCGGCGACCCCAACTTTTCCAACATTCTGATCGGCCTGGAGAACGAGGCCCGCGCCCATGGCTACGGCATTCTCATCGGCCATACGCAGAATGACGCCCAGCGCGGCCTCGAATATCTCAAATTTCTAAATTCAAACCAAGCCGCCGGATTGATTCTCTTCACCGGCATCCTGCCCTTCGGCCACCAGACGATGACGGCACGGCTCCCGCCCAGCGTCGGCGTCTTCGAGCCGGTCTTCAACGGCGGCATTCCCTATGTCGGCGTCGACGATATCGAGGGCGCGCGCAAGGCGGTCGACCTGCTGCTCGCAGAAGGCCACCGCAGAATAGCCTTCATCGGCGACAGCAAGACGAGGCTTGCCTATTCCAGGCGCCGCCAGGGCTATGATGAGGGGCTGGACGCGGCCGGCGTCGCGAAAAGCCAGCGCATCATTCTCGAAGGCGACGGCACGCTCGAAAGCGGCCGCCACGCCGTTGAGCAACTCTTCATGCGTGACACGCTGCCGACCGCCTTCATGTGCGTCAACGACCAGACGGCGATCGGCGTGATGATCGGCCTCAACGCCCGCGGCTACGACATCCCCCGCGACTTTTCCGTCACCGGCTTCGATGACGTCCCCCAGGCCGTCTTCATGTCGCCGCCGCTGACGACGGTGCGCCAGCCGCGCACCGCGATCGGCAAGCAGGCCATGGCCCTGCTGCTGGAATTCCTGGGCGACGGCCAGCCCGCCGAGACCGAGATCCTGCTGCGGCCGGATCTCGTCGTCCGCAACTCGGTGTCGGTGCCGTCGAAGGGCTGGGAAAAGAGGTAGAACGCCGGGGCGAGCCGATTACGCTGGAATCTGGGGCTCTCTTTTCGACACGGCACCGGTGCGAACCAGTAGCATCAACAGCAAATAGATGCCGATGACACCCTGGCCGACAAGCGGAAACACCTTGAGAAGAGGATACACGGCGTTGCCGACAAGATAGGTCACGACCAACGCCGCGTTCCACGATGCTATGCCGATATCCATCATGCGCCTCAGCGTCAGGAACACCGCATAGAGCAGAAACGCCAAGGCGACCGCGATCGTCACATAGAAGATGATCTCGTCACGCGTCGGATAGAGGTATTCCGCCAGGCGAAGCGCGCCGAGAACGGCTGCGCCCGTCAGCAGAAGTCCGATTTGTCCGGCGAGGTATGGCAGTCTCTTCAGCGGAGACATGGCCAGGTAAATTGCTTTAAAATTCATGGATTCAATTTCAGGCTTTATGATCTGAGCATCGACAACGGTCGCATAGCCCATCTCTGCAACCCGCTGTCCACGAACAGCAGCCCTTAGTGGCTCATTTGCTTGAAAACAACTTAAGCGGATGTTCAGATTCGCATTTAAGGCACCGATGCGACCAGATACCGCAGAGCTGTCGGCGTCACCTGATCCGAACGGAAAAGGCCGGGAGGCTTGCACTTCCCGGCCTTAGGCCAGTATGGGGCGCAATGTCAGTTACGGCGCATAGCGCGTAAAGACATAGTCGTGATTGTTCACGCGCGCCTCGTGACAGGCAAAACAGGTCTCGTGTTGAGCCTGGTCGGCTGGAACGCCATTGATGAACCGGCCAAATCCCCAGCCGCCGGAGGCTGCGTACTTCTTCGCATCCTTGACCATGACCTGCACCGTCGTTGCCTCACCGGGGACGGAGGCGGGCGCGAACTCGGCCGATGGTGTCCGCTTCCACGCGAGCTTGACGAGCACGCTGCCATCAGGAAACGGAAGCGTACCATCGCGATAGGCCTTGACGGCAATGTCGTTGCCGACAACCACGCGCAGCTCGTTCAACGGCGCATCCTCGAGTGCCCGGCGCGATCAACTCCCACTGCCGGTAGCCGTCAGGAAGGGAGACACCGTAGATCGGCGAGACAGGCTTGGCGGCGGGTGTCTCGCCGGCGAGCGAGCCGATCGCGAACACGGTGGCGCCGACAGCGGTGGCGGCGGCAAGCAGCATGATTTTCCCTGTCATGGCAACCACTCACGCAAGTCTATCGGCATCGATGATCGCCTGGGCGAAGGCCGCCGGCGCCTCTTGCGGCAGATTGTGCCCGATGCCGCCGGCAATCGTCCGATGCTCGTACTTGCCGGTGAATTTCTTGGCGTAGGAGGCAGGATCCGGATGCGGCGCGCCATTGGCATCGCCTTCCATGGTGATCGTCGGCACGCCGATATCGGGCAGCTTCGCGAGCTTGCGCTCCAGCGCATCGTATTTCTTCTCACCCTTGGCGAGATCGAGCCGCCAGCGATAATTGTGAATGGTGATCGCGACATGATCCGGATTTTCGAAGGCTTTCGCCGTGCGATCGAAGGTGGCGTCGTCGAAGTGCCATTGCGGCGAGGCGAGCGTCCAGATGAGCTTGGCGAAATCATGCCTGTTGGCATCGTAGCCCGCACGTCCGCGTTCGGTGGCGAAATAGAACTGATACCACCAGGAGAGTTCGGCCTTCGGCGGCAGCGGCTTCTCGTTGATCGCCTGGCTGCCGATCAGGTAGCCGCTGACTGACACCATGGCCTTGCAGCGCTCCGGCCAGAGCGCCGCCATGATATTCGCCGTCCGCCCGCCCCAGTCATACCCGCCGATAACCGCGCGCTCGATCTTCAGCGCATTCATGAAGTCGATCATGTCGACGGCGATCGCCGCCTGCTGTCCGTTGCGCGGTGTCTTCGAAGACAGGAACCGCGTCGTCCCGTATCCCCGTAGATAGGGAATGAGCACGCGATAACCGGCATCGGCAAGAACTGGCGCGACATCGACAAAGCTATAGATGTCGTAGGGCCAGCCATGCAGCAGCAACACGGCGGGTCCATCGGCCGGGCCAAGCTCCGCGTAGCCGATATCGAGCACCCCGGTCTTGACCTGCTTCAGCGCCGGGAAGGACGTATGCGTGCCGGACTTGACCGACGCAAGCGCGCTACTTCCCGCTCCTGCCGTCTGCGCGCGGACAGTGCCAGCAATGCCGACAGCGGCGGCAGCGAAGGCCGCGGCGCCAAGGAAAAGACGGCGTTGGTGATTGGTATCATCGGACATGGGGGCCTCTCGATTGTCGGTTGCAGGAGAGCGCGAATGCTCAGCTTGAGAGCTAGCGCGAGCCCCAACGGACCGACAGGCAACCGAGGTATGAAATGGCCTATATGTTGGTATAGAGCGCGGACACGGCCATGCGCGGCAAGGATAGGCTCACCCCTTTTCCGCGCGCCTGGCGGCAAGATCGTCGAGCGCATCCGCATTGGCCCGCCCCCAGCCGTAGAGCAGTTCGATCGGCTCCACGAACCGCTTGCCAAGCGGCGTCAGCGTGTAATCCACGGCGGGCGGCACCGTTCCATAGACCCTACGCGTCACCAGCCCGTCCGCCTCCATGTCGCGCAGCGTCTGCGTCAACATCTTCTTCGATATGCCGGGAAGGCTTCGCTGCAGCACGCCGGTGCGCGCGCAGCCGTCGAGCCGCGTGTCCAGCACATGCAGGATCATGCTCGTCCACTTGCTGGAAAAGATCTCCAAAACGCGGCGCGGCGCGCAATCCTCGCGCCATTCGTGATCGGGTGAGCCGGCTCGCATGTGGTTACCTCAGGGTGTCTATGTCTCGAATGGGTGCCTTCTAGCGACAAACGATCGAAATGGCTACATGCGGAAAAACAGCCCGATAGACGTCCAGAAAAACATCAGGAGACAGGCATTTGAACAAGGCATTGATCGCAGGCGCAAGCGGCATCGTCGGCAGCGCAACGGCGGAACTTCTGAGCGGCAAGGGCTGGCAGGTCTTCGGCCTCGCCCGCAAGCCGCAACAGGCGCCCGGCGTCCAGCCGCTTGCCGCCGACCTGCTCGATCCCGCGTCGCTCAAATCGGCGCTTGCCGATGTCGCCCCCACGCACATCGTCATCTCCACCTGGCTGCGGCAGCCGACGGAAGCGGAGAACATCGGCGTGAACTCGACCATGGTCCGCAATCTGCTCGATGCTGTCAGGCCGTCGGGAACCGTGCGCCACGTCGCGCTCGTCACCGGCCTCAAGCACTATCTCGGCCCCTTCGAAGCCTATGGCAAGGGCAGCCTGCCGCAGACGCCGTTCCGCGAAGAGCAGGGCCGTCTCGACATCGACAACTTCTATTACTCTCAGGAAGACGAGGTCTTCGCGGCGGCCGCCCGCGACGGCTTCACCTGGAGCGTCCACCGTCCGCACACCATCGTCGGCAAGGCGGTGGGTAACGCCATGAACATGGGCACCACGCTCGCCGTCTATGCCAGCATCTGCAAGGAAACCGGCCGCCCCTTCCGCTTCCCCGGCGTTGCAGCGCAGTGGGACAGCCTCACCGACATGACCGACGCACGCCTACTCGCCCGCCACATCGAATGGGCATCGACGACACCTGCCGCCGCCAACCACGGCTTCAACGTCGTCAACGGCGACGTCTTCCGCTGGAGCTGGATGTGGGGTCGGATCGCCGAGTGGTTCGGCATCGAACCCGCTGCCTTCGACGGCGTGGTCCGTCCGCTCGAACAACAGATGGCCGACGATGCCGACCTCTGGCGCGAGATCGCCAGGCGCCACGGCCTCGCCGAGCCTGATCTCAACCGCCTGTCCTCGCCCTGGCACACCGACGCCGACCTCGGCCGGCCGATCGAGGTGGTCACCGACATGTCGAAAAGCCGCCGCATGGGCTTCCTCGACTATCAGCCCACCGACGACGCGTTTTTCGACCTGTTCAAGCAACTGCGGGCGGACCGGTTGATTCCGTAAGCCCCGCCTTCGCCAAACGCGGATCATTGACGGATTGTAGTTTTAAAACTACACTGCCTTATGTTCGAGCTGCGGCAGTCCGAGACCTTTCGAAAATGGCGGGCGCGCTTGAAAGACGAGCGCGCCAGGGCGTTGATCGCTTCACGGCTGGATAGGCTGGCTTTTGGACATGCCGGCGATGCCGCTCCGGTCGGCGACGGGATCAGCGAACTGCGGATACATTACGGACCGGGTTACCGCATCTACTTCAAGCAGGATGGCAAGACGCTCATCATTCTGCTTTGCGGTGGCGACAAAGGCAGCCAGAAGCGTGATATCGCAGAGGCAAAACGGCTGTTCAGCGAATGGAATGAGAACAATGGCTGAGAAATTCACCCACTATGATCCGGCCGATGACCTGACATCGGACGAAGCAATTGCCGTCTTCATAGAGGAAGCGTTCGAGACCGAGGACGCCGCCTATATCGCCCATGCTCTGGGCGTCGTTGCGCGCGCCAAGGGCATGACCCAGATCGCCAGTGAGACGGGGCTCTCCCGCGAGCAGCTCTATCGCTCCTTCAGCGCCGAGGGCAACCCGACGCTGAAGACGACGCTATCCGTCATGAAGGCGCTCGGCATCGGCCTGACGGCAAAAGTGGCTGCGCACGCCGATCGAGAGGCAAAGGCGGCCGTTAAACCGTAAACGCCTCGCGGAACGCCGCAAGCGCCGCCTCGGGATCACCCGAGGCAAACGCTTCCATGCCGAGCGGCCCGGCATTTGATCGGTCGGTCGCGTCAGAACATCTCGGCGCAGCCGGCGAGCTTGAAAGGCGAGCTCATGTGATCCTCCCGATCATGCATGCTGATTTCTGTTCGCAATAGAGCCGAGATCGCGGTCAACCGCAGTGCGACATCGCGTGCCATGCCGGCACATGGAATTGACGATTGTCATGAGAGGTTCACGCAGCAGGCATAACTCGAAGGGACGGCTTCTGAGAGAGGAACTGAGATGGCTGACATCACCAACGAGACTATCCACCGGGATCACGAGAACCACCCGCTGCACGGGTCGGCTTCGAAAAAGTGGTTCCTTCCGGCGATCATCCTGCTGCTTGTCGCCGGTCTCGGCTATGTCGGTTACGCGCTCGGGCGCGACCTCACCAGCGTTGCCGCTGTTCCCTGGATCATGCTCGGCCTGGCGCTCCTGATCGCGCTCGGCTTCGAGTTCGTCAACGGCTTCCACGACACCGCCAACGCCGTCGCAACCGTCATCTACACCCGCTCCATGCCGGCCGAACTCGCCGTCATCTGGTCGGGCTTCTTCAATTTCCTCGGCGTCATGATGTCGAGCGGCGCGGTCGCCTTCGGCATCCTGGCGCTGCTTCCGGTCGAGCTCATCCTGCAGGTCGGCTCCGGCTCCGGCCTCGCCATGGTCTTCGCGCTCTTGATCGCCGCCATCCTCTGGAACCTCGGCACCTGGTATCTCGGCCTGCCGTCGTCGAGCTCGCACACGCTTGTCGGCTCGATCATCGGCGTCGGTCTCGCCAACCAGTTTTTGGCGCCGGCGGGTAGCGCCACCAGCGGTGTCGACTGGTCGCAGGCGACCAATATCGGCCTGTCGCTGCTGATCTCGCCGCTGATCGGCTTCGGCCTCTCGGCCGTCTTGCTTCTGGTCATGAAGGTGCTGGTGCGCAATAAGGCGCTCTACGAGGAGCCGAAGGGCAACAACCCGCCGCCGCTCTGGATCCGCGGCCTTTTGATCTTCACCTGCACCGGCGTCAGCTTCGCCCATGGATCGAACGACGGCCAGAAGGGCATGGGCTTGATCATGCTGATCCTGATCGGCCTCGTCCCCACCGCCTTCGCGCTGAACCGCACCCCTGACGTCAACTATCTCGAAGCCTACAAGAGCGCGTCCGCCCAGGTGGAAACCGCGCTCGGCAAATATGTGAAGCCGGGTGCTGCCGCCGGCGATTTCCGCGTCGAGGTCAGCAATGCCGTGAAGAACAAGGTCTGGACCGACGCCACGCCGCCGGCGCTCCAGCAGTTCATCCACGCCACGAGCGCCGAAGTCGCTGCCTTCCCGACGCTCGAAGCCGTACCGACGCATCTGGTCAGCAACGTCCGCAACGACATCTACCTGATCGGCGAGGCCCTGAAGCTGATCGACAAGCAGAAACTGCTCGCCATGGAGCCGGCCGATCTGCAGGCGGTGAGCGCCTATCACAAGGCGGTCGACAACGCGACCAAGTTCATCCCGCTCTGGGTCAAGATCGCCGTCGCCATCGCACTCGGCCTCGGCACCATGGTCGGCTGGAAGCGCATCGTCATCACCGTCGGCGAAAAGATCGGCAAGACCCACCTGACCTATGGCCAGGGGGCAGCCGCCGAAGTCGTCGCCATGGTCACCATCGGCGCCGCCGACCATCTCGGCCTACCGGTTTCGACCACGCACGTGCTCTCGTCGGGCGTTGCCGGCACGATGGCGGCGAACGGCTCCGGCCTGCAATGGTCGACGGTGCGCAACATGCTGATGGCCTGGGTCCTGACGCTGCCCGCCTCGATCGCCATCGCCTTCGTGCTCTTCATTATCCTGCGCCAGGTGTTCTGAGGCCTGAGCTGACAAGCGCAATTGAAAAAGCCGGGAAGCCAATGCTCCCCGGCCTTTTTTTGTTTCAGCAATCCGCCGACTATCAGACGTAGCGGTTGACGACGTTTTCGAGCAGTTCCTGCTGGCCGGACTTCGGCTGCGGGTTGATGTCCTGGCTCTCGACGCGGGCTGTGATCTGCTCGAGCGAATATTCGCCGCGCAGCATCTTCTGGCTTTCGGCCGAATCCCAGCCGGCATAGCGGTTGGCGAGCGGCTGCGACAGCGCCTTGTCCTCGATCATCTTGGCGGCAGCCTTCAGACCACGGGCGCAACAATCCATGCCGCCGATGTGACCGATCAGGAGGTCGGCCGGATCGAGCGACTGGCGGCGCAGCTTGGCGTCGAAGTTGGTGCCGCCGGAGGTGAAACCGCCGCCTGCCAGAACCTGGTAGTAGGCGAGCGCCATCTCGGGAACGTTGTTCGGGAACTGGTCGGTATCCCAGCCGGACTGGTAGTCGTTGCGGTTCATGTCGATAGAGCCGAAGATGCCCAGCGCGTTTGCGAGCGCAAGCTCGTGCTCGAAGGAATGGCCGGCGAGGATCGCGTGGCCCTGCTCGATGTTGAGCTTCACTTCGTTTTCGAGGCCGTTCTTCTTCAGGAAGCCGTAGACGGTGGCGACGTCGTAGTCGTACTGGTGCTTGGTTGGCTCCTGCGGCTTCGGCTCGATCAGGATCTGGCCCTTGAAGCCGATCTTGTGCTTGTACTCGACCACGAGGTTCAGGAAGCGGCCCATCTGGTCGAGCTCGCGCTTGAGGTCGGTGTTGAGCAGCGTCTCATAGCCCTCGCGGCCGCCCCACAGAACGTAGTTCTCGCCGCCGAGCTTCATCGTGGCGTCCATGCAGGTCTTCACGGTCGCTGCAGAGAAGGCGAAGACATCGGGATCGGGATTGGTTGCCGCACCCGACATGAAGCGGCGGTTGGAGAAGAGGTTCGCCGTGCCCCAGAGCAGCTTGGTGCCGGTCGCGGCCTGCTTCTCGGCGAAGTAGTCGACGATCTCGTTGAGGTTCTTGGTGTTTTCGGCGAAATTCTTGCCCTCGGGGCGCACGTCGGCGTCGTGGAAGCAATAATAGGGTGCGCCGAGCAGCGAGAAGAATTCGAAAGCCACATCAGCCTTCAGCTTCGCAGCCTTCATCGTGTCTTCGAACCAAGGACGCAGGAACGTCTGCCCACCAAAGGGGTCACCGCCCGGCCATGTGAAGGTGTGCCAGTAGGCAACGGCAAAACGCAGATGGTCTTCCATCCGCTTGCCGAGAACGATCTCGTCCGGCTGGTAATAGCGGAAGGCCAGCGGATTGGTGCTGTCCGGGCCTTCGTATTTGATCTTCTGGATATCGCCGAAAAATCCGGTGCTCATGTTTTCCTCCTTGGGTGGTTTAAAAAGTGTCCGTTATTCCGCGTGGCCCCCTCATCCGCCTGCCGGCACCTTCTCCCCGTTGGGGAGAAGAGACTCGAGGCGGCCCTTTGCGCTAACCTCCCCTTCTCCCCAGCGGGGAGAAGGTGGCCCGAAGGGTCGGATGAGGGGGCTACAAACTCAGTTCAAGCCGATAATCGCCCTCAATGCGCCAAAGCCTTGATCGCCGGATAAAGCGCACGATACCGGCCATAAGCCTCCTCATACGCCCCGCTCAGCGCAGCAACCGGCTCGATCGTCCCATCCGTTTCCGGCGGCGTGCACACCGCGACCGGATCAGCCCCGGTCGCCGCGATCAGACCAAGCCGCGCGGCACCGAAAGCGGCGCCGAAATCGCCGTCGGCGGGCAGATCGACGGGAACGCCGAGTGCTGTGGCGATCGAGGCCAGCCAGTAGCGCGAGCGCGAGCCGCCGCCGATGGCGGTGACGCGGGCGATATCGGTGCCGGCCGAGCGCAGCGCCTCGAGATTGTCGCGGATCGCAAAGGACACGCCTTCAAGCACCGCCTGGGTCAGCACCACGCGGCTGCTCTCATGCTCGAGCCCGACGAAGGCGCCGCGGATGACGGCGTCGTTGTGCGGGGTGCGCTCGCCGGAGAGATAGGGAAGGAAGGTGACGCCCGACGGCGCCTTCAGCGTTTCGCCGAGCTCGGCGGTCAGCTCCGCCGCCGACTTTGACGTCACATGCGAATGCCAGTTCAGCGCGTCGGTGGCGGACAGGATCACGCCCATCTGGTGCCAGGTGTTGGGCAGCGCGTGGCAGAAGGCGTGAACGGCGCTCTCCGGCTTCGGCAGATAGGAACCGTTGGCGGCGAAGAGCACGCCCGACGTGCCGAGCGACACGAAGGCCGCGCCATGGCTGACCGTGCCCATGCCGCAGGCGGATGCCGCGTTGTCGCCCGCTCCGCCGGCAACGACGACGGAACCGGTGATGCCCCATTGCGAGGCGAGCTCGCCACGCAGCTTGCCGCCCTCTTCCGTGCCTTCGACCAGCGTTGGCATATGCTTTTCATCGAGACCGGTCGCGGCCAAGAGCTCGGACGACCACTTGCGCTTGCCGGTGTCGAGCCAGGAGGTGCCGGCCGAATCCGACATTTCGGAGATGTGCTCGCCGGTCAGCCACAGGCGGAGATAATCCTTCGGCAAGAGCACCTTGGCGACCTTGGCGAAAATCTCCGGCTCGTGCTTGGCGACCCAGGCAAGCTTCGGCGCGGTGAAGCCGGGGAAGACGATGTTGCCGGTGAGCTTGCGGAACTTCGGATCGGCATCGAGTGCTGCCGCCTCGAGATAGCTGCGCGTGTCGTTCCAGAGAATGCAGGGCCGCAGCACCTTGTCGTCGGCATCGAGCAGCGTTGCGCCGTGCATCTGGCCGGAAAGGCCGATGCCCCTGACGGCGGCAAGCTCCTTCGGGTGCTTCGCCTTCAGCCCAGCGATCGCCTCCTCGGTCGCCCGCACCCAGTGCGACGGCTCCTGCTCC
This sequence comes from Rhizobium sp. O111, assembly GCF_055616315.1. Taxonomy (NCBI): domain Bacteria; kingdom Pseudomonadati; phylum Pseudomonadota; class Alphaproteobacteria; order Hyphomicrobiales; family Rhizobiaceae; genus Rhizobium; species Rhizobium sp. O111. Next base: position 3,023,900 of record NZ_JBSHXL010000001.1, read on the forward strand.
GACCATCCGTGATGCGGACGCGACACGTCGAGCGAACCATTGGCCGAGCCGATGATCTTCTGATCGCCATCGATCAGCATGGCTTTGACGCCGGAGGTTCCGAGATCGAGACCCAGATACATGTGTTTCTCCCTTTGCCGTTACGGCAGATTGTCTTTCAGAAAGATATCGAGACGGATGCGCTCTTGCGCGTCGATGACCGAGAGCCCGTCGGCCTTCGCCTTCAACACGCGGATGGCGCTGCGCACCTCGTGGCCCGCATCCTGGTTCAAGATTGCGTCGATCGTACCGTCGAGAAGGGCCGTGCGCGTATGATCCGTCAGTTCGTGCGCAATGACGGTGAGCGCCCGGTCGACGGACTTCTCCTTCAGCGCCCGGATCAGGCCGCGATTGCCGGCGCCGAGGCTGTAGACACCGATGATGCCATCGCGCTTGGAGAGCGCATCCGAAACCAGCATATGCGCCATATCAGGGTCGTCGCGCCCCTCGATAACGGGCAGGATGGAGAGACCGGGAAACTCATCGGCCATGACGGCGACAAAACCCTCCAGCCGCTCGCGATGGTCGCGCACCAGCATGGAGCCGGCGAGAACCGCAACATCGCCGCTTGCGCCGCCGAGAAAACGGCCGAGCAACCGCGCCGCCGTACGCCCGGCCGCGATATTGTCTACGCCGGCATAGTGATGGCGCTGCGAGCCGGTGAGATCGGACACGACGGTGACGACGGGAATGCCGTCCTGCACCATCCGGTCGACCGCATCGCGGACCTCGGGCGCATCGGTCGCGACCAGCGCCACGCCGGCTGGACGCTCGCTGCGCAGCGTATCGAGTGCCGCGGCAAGGGCCGTAGGATCGAAGGCAGGAACCTCGACGGTGCGGATATCGGTGCGCTCCACCGGCGAGCGCGCAACCGCGGCCATCACCTCGGCGTTCAGCCCGTGCATGAAGGAATTGTCGCTGGCGGGAACGATGAACACGAACGAATAAGTCCGCCCCTTCGCGAGATTGGCGGCGGCGACGTCGCGCACATAACCGATCTCGCGAATGGCGGTTTCGACCTTCTCCCGCGTCACATGCCGGACGCCCGGGCGCTGGTTCAGCACCCGATCGACAGTCGCAAGGCTGACGCCCGCAGCTGCGGCAATATCGTGAACCGTAGGTCTCATCGCTCCTCCTGACGAGACCTTTAGCGCCATTTTTGATGTACGTAAATCAAATTTTTCGACGACGTGTTTTCCGTGTCGAAATGGCTGCTATTTTTCGTGATCCCTCGCGATCTCTGCTTCGAGCCTGGCTGCCGCACGCTTCAGATCACGCGGCCTGCCCGCGACGCTTTCGATCGCCGCCACCGCCACATCGCGCGCGACGTAATCCGACTTGTGGCCCATGTTATGGATCATCAGCAGCCGTGCGCCCTTGATGGCCCGAGCAAGATGGCGCGCGTGGATATCAGGCGAGACGACGCTGTCGGTGTCGCCCGAAATGATCACCGTCGGCGCATGGATGCGGCCGAAGTGCTGTGAATTGCGCTTCGTCCATTCCAGGAGATTGGCGACATCGATGGCATTGTCGCGGAACGCCTTCGGCCCAAGCGCCTGCAGCGCCCGTGTCTCCCTGATATAGCCGGGCGGCCGAGGATTGGGCGCGAAAACCGAGCGCGTGGCGCTGTCGATCATCGCAAGCCCCACCGGCGGCACGACAATGGCGCTGAACAGCGCGCCTGTCACCGGCACCTTCGCGGCATCGTAATACCAGGCAATACCACCCGGCCACGGGTAGACGGCGGGCGATAGAAAGACGAGCCCAAGCACCCGGTCGGGATGCCTGAGCGCGAAGCTCGCCGCCACCGCGCCCCCGAAGGAATGGCTGACGATGATCGCCTTCTTGATACCGCGCTGTGTCATCACGGCCGCGATGGCATCGGCCTGCCCGTCCGGAAATGCATTTTCCTGATCGCCGCGATCCGAGCGCCCGTGGCCGGGACGATCGACGAACAGGAGATCGGCGCGCCCCTCCAACAGGTCGCGAAACGAAAAGGCTGAATCGTAGAGATTGGCGCTGGCGCCGTGGATGAACACGATCGGCGGCAGATCCGGCCGCCGCGCCTTGAGATAGAGGCTGTTCATCCTGTAGCCGCCGACATCGATGCGTGCCTCGTCGGCGGACGGACTGGCGGCGAACGCATGGTTCACGGCGACGGACAGCATAAGTGTGAGGAGTGCAACGAACCTGGCGGAAGCTTTGAACATGAAGCGCGGTCGATCCCGATGATATCGCTGTACATACGCGAAAACGCCGGCTTTGGTTTCCCAAGCCGGCGCCAGAATTCGTCAAGCTGTATTGAACCGTCAGTGGCCGCCACCACCCCCGCCACCGCCTTGCGGCGGCGCCGGCTTGTCGATCAGCACGATGCCGAAGATCATTGCCACGAAAAGCCCGGTGAGGATGACGAAGATATCGCTGAACGACATCACCATCGCCTGCTTCGTCACCAGCCCGACCATCTGCTTGATCGCAACCGCCGCACCATCCATGCCATAAGTGTCGAACTTCGACGCCATGTTGTTGATCTGGTCGCTCGCCACGGGGTTGCCCCAGTCCAGATGCTCGCGGATGCGCTGGTAGTGCACGTCCTGGCGATTGGTCAGCACGGTGTTGATGACCGCGAGACCGACGGCGCCGCCGAGGTTACGCGTCAGGTTGAACAGGCCCGAAGCGCCGCGCATGCGCGCCGGCGGCATCGTGCCGAGTGCGATATTGTTGATCGGCACCATGCACATCATCAGGCCGAAGCCGCGCAGGATCTGCGGGATGAAGAGCTCGTAGAAGTCCCAATCGGTGGTCACGCCGGTCATGATCCAGGTGCCGGCGGCGAAGCTCGCAAAGCCGAGCACCATCATCATGCGCAGGTCCATCTTCGTCGACAATTTGCCCGCGATCGGCGCGGTGAAGAACATGGCGAGACCGGAAACGAACATGGTCTCGCCGATCATCAGCGAATCGTAGCCACGGATGCGTCCGAGATAGAGCGGGTAGATATAGGTCAGGCCGTAAAGACCGATACCCATGACGAACGAGAACAGCGAGCCGACCGCGAAGTTTCGGTTGCTGAAGGCTCGGAGATCAACGACGGGGAAATCCACCTTGAAGGCGCGGTAGAAGAAGATCACGCAGCCGATGGCAGATGCGATGGCGCCGAGAAGGATGTTGCGGTCGTTGAACCAGTCGTTCGAGTTGCCCTCTTCGAGCACATATTCCAGCGCGCCGAGGAAGACGCCCATCGAGACCAGGCCCCACCAGTCGAACTTCTTGAACAGCGAGAATTCCGGCTTGTCGAAATCGATGAAGTTCCAGGTGACGATCGTGACGATGATGCCGGGAATGATGTTGACGAGGAACAGCCAGTGCCAGGAGAAGGCATGGCTGAGGTAACCACCGACCGTCGGGCCGATGGTTGGCGCCAGCGTCGCGATCAGGCCGATGATCGGCGAGACGATGCTGCGCTTGGAGGGCGGGAAGATGGTGAACGCCGCGGCAAACACCGACGGGATCATGCCGCCGCCGATGAAGCCCTGGATCGCACGATAGACGATCATCTGGTCGATATTCGTCGCGGTGGCGCAAAGCGCGCTGGCAGCGGTGAAGCCTGCCGCCGAGAAGGCGAACAGATAGCGCGTCGAGATGATGCGCGCGAGCGTGCCCGACAGCGGAATCATGATGACTTCCGCGATCAGGTACGATGTCTGCACCCAGCCGATTTCATCCGTACCGGCGCTGAGGCCGGCCTGGATTTCGGCCAGCGACGCCGACACGATCTGAATATCCAGAATGGACATGAACATCCCCACCACCATCGCGAAAAACGCGATGAGCTTGCGGGGGTCCATGGTGTCGGCGGCTGCCGGCGCGGCCGGCATCGATCCTGCTGTTGTGCTCGCGGCCATCGGCCTACCTCGTCTATTACGTGGCCAGTTTACGCCCGAGGCGTCTTACTTGGCGGCATCCGGCGCCGTGCGCGTGTCGACGTCGACAACGACGCTGAGGCCGGCGCGCAGGCGACCCGTATCGAGCGCGTCCTGCGGCAGGGCGATGCGAACCGGTACGCGCTGGATGATCTTGGTGAAGTTGCCCGTCGCGTTTTCAGGCGGCAGCAGCGAGAACACCGAACCCGATGCTGGCGAAATCGATTCCACCGTGCCGACGATCGCATGATCGTCATAGGCGTCGACATGGACATTGACCTTGGAGCCCGGAACCAGATGCTGGATCTGCGTTTCCTTGAAGTTGGCGTCGATATAGAGCTGGCGGACCGGAACGAGCGCCATCAGGCGCTGGCCGGGCGAAACCAGATCGCCTTCCTGAACCGAGCGATTGCCGACGACGCCGTCATAAGGCGCCTTCAGCACCGTGAAGGACAGGTCGCGCGCGGCCTTGTCGCGGGCAAGCTCGAGCTGGCGGATCGTGCCTTCGGCTTCGCGGCGCTGCGCGTGCAGCAGCGTCACATTGGCTTCAGCCGATGCAATCGCGGCGTCACCGCCGACGAGATTGGCCTTTGCCTGGTCGAGCGCGATATTGGCGGTGTCGAGCGATGCGGTGGTGCCGACCGACTTCGCCTGCAGCTCGCTGGCGCGGGTCTGGGTGATCTGGGCGCCGCGAACGGTGGCATCGAGCGCAACCTTCTGCGCCTTGGCCTGGTCGAGGCTCGCCTCGCCGCCGGCGATCTGCGCGTCGATGCGCTGCAGCGACAGCTTCTCGGTGTCGAGCGAGGCCTGGGCCTGTTCCAGCGCCAGCTTGTAGTCGCCGTCATCGAGCGTCGCCAGCGTATCGCCGACCTTGACCTGCTGGTTGGCGACGACGTTCACCTTGGCAACGTAGCCGGTAACCTTGGGAGAGATCGTTGCGATATCGCCTTCGATATAGGCGTCATCCGTCGAGATCATGAAGCGGCCGACCGTGAACCACTGGTAGCCGAAATAGGCAGCACCCGCGAGAAGGGCGATCCCGAGGATCGGCAGCACGGGGCTGCGCTTCTTTTTCTTCTGCTCAGGTGCCGTCTCGACCGGGGCGGCCACGGTCTGCGGCGTACGCGGAGCTTCCGCGGTGACTGCTTCCTGGGCCTCACCTTCGGCAGGCTTGCTGACAATCCTGGTGACATTGGCGTTCTGGCTAGACGACATGAGAGAATACCGGTAAATCGAGTAAAACTGATCGAACTGAACGGTTCGGTTTAGTTGACATAGAGCCTTTTTACGTTCATATCAAGATGTATCGAACCACCCGGTTCGATTTTGTTAACGAAACATTCGCATGTGCGAATATGGTTAAGGAGCTATGACAGACTTTTCCGACGTGTCCGTGGAGGAATCGACATCTGCAGGAGGCAGATGGGCAGCGGGTGAAGATCCCGCAAAACGCAAACAAATTCTCGACGGCGCCCGCCGCGCGTTCATGAAGTACGGCTTCGACGCCGCCAGCATGAACGACATCACGCGCGAGGCCGGCGTTTCGAAGGGTACGCTCTACGTATACTTCGCCAACAAGGAAGAGCTGTTCGCCGCGATGATCGAGAGCGAACGCGCCGCCTTCGTTGCCGCGATGCGCACCACGCTTGCCGAGCGCGAGGACGTGGAAACCGGTCTGCATGATTTCGGCATGGATTTCATCGCCCACCTGACCGACGAAAAGGTCATCAGCGCCATGCGCACCGTGCTCGGTGTCCGCGACCGCATGCCGGCGCTCTGTCAGCGCTTCTTCAACGGCCCGGAAAACCTGCGCACCATCTTGCGCGATTATCTCGTGCGCTATGTCGAGGCGGGCAAGCTCGATATTTCCGACATCGACCTCGCCGCCGCCCAGTTCCTCGATCTCTCCAGCGGCAGCTTCTTCAAGTTCCGCCTGTTCGGCAGCATGGAGAAGCCGCCGTCGAAACAGGAAGCCGAGCGCGTCATCAATGGCGCCGTGCGCATGTTCATGGCGACCTACGGGGTCGCGAATAAGGGCTGATCTGCGCCTGAGATCCCCGGGTCAGGACCGTTCCGGGACAGGAGCGGTCCCGCCTAAACGACCTTGGCCACGGAATAAAACCCCGCCGACTTTCGTATACTCCCTTGCGCGCTTTCCAAGACATGCTTGCCAAGCAAAGACGCGCGATTACATTCGAGCGACCGCTAATGTGGCGCAAAGGGATAGACATAGATGCAAGACATCATGATGCTCGTGCAGGACCCGGCCGCCTGGGTGGCCCTCGTCACCCTGGTGGTGATGGAAGTGGTCCTCGGGATCGACAATCTCATCTTCATTTCCATTCTCACCAACAAGCTTCCACCCGAGACCCGCGAAAAGGCCCGCAAGCTCGGCATCGGCCTGGCACTGATCATGCGCCTGGCGCTGCTCGGCACCGTCGCCTGGATCGTCAAGCTGACGACGCCGGTCTTCGAAGTCTTCGGCCACGGCTTCTCGTGGAAGGACATGATCCTGATCGCCGGCGGTCTCTTCCTGCTCTGGAAGGCCACCAAGGAAATCCACCACACGGTGGACCCGGTCGACCACGAGAACGACGCAGCATCCGCTGCCGTCGTCGCCAGCTTCACCGCCGTCATCGGCCAGATCCTGGTGCTCGACCTGGTCTTCTCCGTCGACAGCATCATCACCGCCGTCGGCATGACGCCGCACCTGCCGATCATGGTGATCGCGGTTGTCGCCGCCGTCACCGTCATGCTGGTTGCCGCGACCCCGCTTGCCAACTTCATCGAGAAGAACCCGACCATCGTCATGCTGGCGCTCGGCTTCCTGATGATGATCGGCATGACGCTGATCGCCGAAGGCATGGGCTTCCACGTGCCCAAGGGCTACGTCTACGCCGCCATGGCCTTCTCGGCGCTGGTCGAGGTGCTCAACATGCTGGCCCGCAACGCCAAGAAGAAAAAGCGCGGCGGCACCAGCAAGGAAACCTTGCACTAAAAACAAAACGGGCGCGGCCACCAGGCCGCGCCCGTTTCGCATCGGAGCCATCGTTCAGAGCATGTCGCCGAGCGTCCAATGGTTCGCCCAGCGCGCATCGATCTCGTCCTCGACATTCTGGTAGCGGATATCGGTCGAAAGCCGGATCAGATGTCCAGCGCTGCGATTGGTGGTCGCGGCGTGGATCATGTAGGGGCTGTGCAGCACCACGTCGCCCGCCTCGTAATCGGCGATCAGCCAGCGCGTATCGAAGCGCTCGGCCATATCTGGCAGATCCTTCGACACCCAGCCGCCCTCGCTCATGTTCCTGTTATAGGCGCTGATCCGCTCTTCCGCGCTCAACTCAACGCTCTTCTCCGCAAACGCCTCCTCCATCCGCTTGCCGATCGCATGCGAGCCCTCGAGATAAACCAGCCCTCCCATATCGACAGGCGTATCGCCGAGCGGGATCCAGGCCGTGACGATCCGGCTCGTTCCGCCGCGCAGATAGACGAGATCGTAATGCGCCGGCGTCGCCGTCGGTGTGCCGGGGCGGGTGAAGCGCATGATCTTGCGCTTGTGCAGATAAGAGATGCCAGAAAGGAATTCGTCCATGAACCGCGTCAACCGAGGCTGCGCGCAAAACCCCTCGTAAGCCGCCGAACGCACCAGCGCCATCAGGATGCGATCGGCCAACTGCTTCTCGGGCTCGGCGCTTGACGCCAAGCCGAGCGTCGGGTCGGACCCCGCCTCGATCAGCCCGGAGCGCGCCAGATGCGAAAACACCCATCCGCGAAACGCTAGCACGTCATCCCGTTTGAGGAACCCCTTCAACCAGACATAGCCGTCCCGCTCATAGCGTTCGCGGATCGCTTCAAGCCCGATACCAGGATCCGTCGCCTCCAGCCTCCCCATGCGGTTCGGCGCGGTCGACAGGCGCTTGCCGTCGGCGAACAGCTCGATCGTGGGTACGTCACGGGATTGAACAGCAAGACTTGACATTTCGATCACCTCCCAAGCGAATACCGTGACGCTTTATCGCCCGCACCAAGGAGGAAGGCCATGGACAGAAAAACGGGCTGGACTTTTCGCTCATGAACGACGCCACGATTGCGCTCTATCGCTCGCCTCCATCAGGCGCCACGAGCTTGGCCGTCACAGGCTTCGGCCGCCAGCGCGTCACCAGCCGGCTCAAGAACCGCAGGCTACCGACGCATGCCGTCGTGATGGTGGAACGCGGGCATGGATGGCTGCAGAGCGACAAGGCGGGAACGGTCGAGATACCGGGCCCGGCGCTCTTCTGGCTTCCTGCTGGAACGGTACACGGCTACGGCCCCGATCCGGGCGAAAGCTGGGACGAGCGCTGGGCGCTGTTTTCAGGCACCCTCGCCGACGAATGGCTCCGCCAGCGCCTGATCGACGAGGCAGCGCCAGTGGTGCCGCTCGAAAACCCGCGCGAGATGCGACACCTCTTCACCACGCTGCAGGACGAATTCGCCGAAGACAATCCGCTCGGCCTCGCCGCATCGGCCGCGACGCTCTATCGGATCGTCGTCGAGGCCGCGCGACAGGCATCCCGCGCGACGGCAGGCGCCAAGACGGATGCAACGATCGAAAAGGTAGTGGAAGCGCTGGAGCAGCGGTCGTTCGAGCCGGTCGACATGACCGCCCTCGCCTCGGAATTTGGCCTGTCGCCGGCAACGCTGCGGCGCCGCTTCGCGGCCGCGACCGGGCTTTCGCCCAAGGCCTTCCAGCTGCGCCTGCGCATCGACCATGCCAAGCAGCTGCTGACGACGTCGGACCTCGCGATCGAGGCGATCTCGCGCGCGATCGGCCTCGACGACGCCTTTTATTTCTCACGGCTGTTCCAGGATCGCGAACGGTGCTCGCCGAGCGAATTTCGTCGCCGGCACCGTCGCGCCTGATCAGATCAGCCGGCTGCCAGTTCCTTGTCGATCGCCTGCACCAGCCGCTGGTCGTCGGCGGTCACATCGGGCGCGAAGCGGGCGACGACCTTGCCGTCGCGGCCGATCAGGAACTTCTCGAAATTCCAGAGAACGCCGGTGTCGCCCTCGACGGCGAGACCAAAGCCGCTCAGCTTTTCGCGCATCTGCCCTTCGCCCGTGCTCGGCAGGTCCAGCCCCGTCAGCAGCTTGTAAAGCGGATGCTGATCGTCGCCCTTCACCGAGATCTTCGAGAAGATCGGGAATTTGACGTCGTAGGTCAGCGTGCAGAATTCGACGATCTCCGCATCGGTGCCCGGCTCCTGGCCCTTGAAGTTGTTGGCCGGGAAGGCGGCGATGACCAAGCCGCGTTCGCGCTTGTCCTCGTAGAGCTTCTCCAGCCCTTCATACTGCGCCGTCAGCCCGCATTTCGAGGCGACGTTGACGACAAGCACGACCTTGCCCTTGTATTCGTTCAATGTGGTCTCGCGCCCATCGGCAAGCTTTACCGGCACGCTCAAAACATCGGTCATCATCAATCTCCAATATGAAATACCGCCGCGGAAGCTATACCCGTACTCAGGTTTGTCCAGCGCGGAAAATCGCCCGCTGGCAAAATCGCCCAAACCATCTAATTTTGAGGGGAAGGGCGCGGGTGCCAGCTGGGGGATCGGGCGGGGATGATCGGGATGTCTCGAGAAGTGTTTTTGGCAGCCTTTATCTGCGCCTGCCTGATCGCAGCTTCGATAGGCACCATGCTCAGCTATCACAAGCTGCCGAGCCACCACCGGCAGGAAGAGACCAATGCCGTCGTCCGGCTGGTCGCCAACATCTTCGTGGTCATGACCTCGCTGGTCTTCAGTCTGATGATCAACTCGGCGAAGAACACCTTCGAAGGCATCGACAGCAACGTCCACAGCTTCGCCACCGAGATCATCCTCTTCGACCAGACGCTTCGAACCTACGGGCTGGAGGCCAATCCGACCAAGGCGCGGCTTTTCACCTATGTCGAAATCGCGCTCGGCAACGTGCCCCCATCCAGCGACCCGCTAGTTAAAGGCGACCCGGCGGCCGAGTTCGCCTTGAACGAGGTTGGAAACAGCCTTGCCCTTCTCACCCCTGATGATCCCGGCCATATCGCGCTCTTGAACAATGCGCGCCAGCAGTACCAGCGCATCGTCGAGCAGCGCTGGGTTCTCGTCGAGCAGTCGGAAGGCGTTATCCCAAGACCGCTGATCGCCATGCTGGCGACATGGCTGATCCTGATCTTCGCGAGCTTCGGCTACCGCGCGCCGAAAAACATCATCGTCGTCTCGATGTTCGTCATCGCCGCCTTCCTGATCTCCGCTTCGATCTATCTGGTGCTAGACATGGACATTCCCTTCAACGGCCTCATCCAGATTTCCGACCTGCCGCTGCGCCGGGCGCTGGCCGAACTTCAGCGCTGACGAAAACGAAATGCGGAACCATATCGGCGCTTGATCGGTTTGGTCCGTATGAAGAGCACAGAAAAGAAAGCCCGCCGCGGCATGACGCGGTTCGTCGCCATCATCTTCACCGTCGCCGTGGTCATGGCCGTGGTCTATTATTTCGGCTTCACGCCCGGATCGGCCTGATTACTTAGCCGGCTTGAAGGTCCACTTCACGATATAGTCGCCGTTGCGCTTGGTCTTGATCTTCGTCTTGACCCTGACGGGACCACCGATGGCCGCCTCCGCCGCCTCGAAAGCCTGGCGCGCCTGCGCCATGGCGTCGTGATAGCTGGAGTTATCGCGTCGCGGGCTGTCTGCGATCGCTTTCAGGAGCGCGAGCGTATCGGGTGCCTTGTCATCTGGACGCTTGCTGCTAGCTGCGCCCTTGCGCGTCTCATTGCCCATGCTCACTCCTCGGCGGCGCCGTCCGCCCATCAGCGTCCATATACCGGCCGCGACCGAAATCTCAATGCGAACTGCCCCAGGTGCTGCATGTCCTCGCGAATTTTGCACGCCCTAAGCCATTGAAGTACATCGCGCGCGGCACAGTTATCCGCGAAGGTCGGGAAATCTCCCGGCATCCGATCCAGTTCCCGGAAACGCATGACAACACAGCAGATTCTCGCCTTCGGCGTCATTGGCCTGATGATGGCGGTCTTCATCTGGGACCGCTTTCGCTACGATCTCGTCGCCTGCTGCGCGCTGGTGCTGGCGATCGCCGTCGGCCTCGTGCCTTTCGACAAGGCCTTCTCCGGCTTCAGCGACGATATCGTCATCATCGTAGGCAGCGCGCTCGTCGTCAGCGCCGGCGTCGCCCGCTCGGGCATCGTCGATACCGCGATCAAGCGCTTCTTCCCCAATCTCGACACGCTGCACACCCAGCTCGCGCTGCTGCTCATCGTCGTCGCCGTGCTCTCCGCCTTCATCAAGAACATCGGCGCGCTGGCGATCATGATCCCGGTCGCCTTCCAGTTCGCCCGCAAAAGCGGCAAGTCGCCCTCGCTCTACCTGATGCCGATGAGCTTCGCGGCCCTGCTCGGTGGTCTGATGACGCAGATCGGCACCTCGCCCAACATCGTCGTCTCGCGCCTGCGCGGCGAGATCACCGGCACGCCCTTCACCATGTTCGACTTCACCCCCGTCGGCGCCACGCTGGCGCTGGTTGGCGTCGTCTTCCTGATCTTCTTCCACTGGCTGGTCCCTGAGCGAAAGAATGAGAACCCCTCGCTCGAGGAAGCGCTCGACGCCAAGGCCTACTTCTCCGAAGCAACGGTGGCCGAGGAATCGACCGTCGAGGGCAAGCCGCTCAGCGATCTCCTAAAGCTCGGCGACGGCGACGCCGTGGCGACCGCCATCCTGCGTGGCCACACCCGCCTCTCGCCCTTCCCCGATGTGGAACTCAAGAACGGCGACACGCTGCTGCTCGAGGGAAGCCCAGACGCGCTCGACCGCATCGTCTCCAATGCCAAGCTCAAACTCTCCGGCAAGCCGATCGCCGATCCCGCCGAGCGCAACGACCTCATCTCGATCGAGGCGATCGTTGCGTCGGAATCACAGCTGGTCGGTTGGTCGGCGCGGCAGCTTTCGCTCTCGAACCGCCGCAGCGTCAATCTTCTCGCCGTCTCCCGCAAGGGCCACCGGCTGAACGAGCGCCTGAGCGAAGTCCGTCTGCGCGCCGGCGACGTGCTGGTGCTGCAGGGCAACCGCCGCAACCTGCCTGCCTTCCTGCAGGAATTCGCGTGCCTGCCGCTTGCCCAGCGCGACATCATGCTCGGCACCTCGCGCCGTGCCTATCTGCCGCTTCTGATCCTGCTCGCCGCCATGGCCGCCACCGCCACCGGCGTCGTGCCCGTCGCGACGTCCTTCTTCTGCGCGGCGCTCGCCATGGTCGTCTTCCGCGTCATTCCGCTGGTCGATGTCTACAAGGCGCTCGACGCCCCGATCCTGATCATGCTTGCGACACTGATCCCGGTCTCCGATACGCTCCGGACCACGGGAGGAAGCGAACTGATTGCCGGCTGGCTCGGCCATCTGGCGGCGCAGATGCCGCATTACGGCGCGCTGGCGCTGATCCTGATCACCGCCATGGCCGTCACGCCTTTCCTCAACAACGCCGCCACCGTGCTCGTCATGGCGCCTATTGCCGCGAGCTTCGCCCAGACGCTTGGCTACAAGCCCGACGCCTTCTTGATGGCGGTGGCGATCGGCGCCGGTTGCGATTTCCTGACCCCGATCGGCCACCAGTGCAACACGCTGGTCTTCGGCCCCGGCGGCTATCGCTTCAGCGATTACCCCCGCCTCGGCCTGCCGCTCTCCTTCCTGATCATCCTCGTCAGCGTGCCGCTGCTGCTCTGGGTCTGGCCGGTAACTTAAGAAGGCACCTGAGGGATGCCGCCGACGCCACGCGGGCGGCATTTTCCTTGACGTGTGCAGCCGAATATGGCCTTAAAGCCAGCCAAACGGACAATTGGCCGGGCAAGCGGGCGAAATGCCCTTTTCCGGCCGGTTTCCTGATCCAGTTATCTGCATTCTTCAGGCCGAGCGTTGCTTTCCCTCAGAAAGCCGTCCGGCATTTATTTGACGGGCACATAAAATGACAGCTTCCGGCGTCCGCGTCCGCATTGCTCCCTCGCCAACCGGCGAGCCGCATGTCGGCACCGCATACATCGCACTCTTCAACTATCTCTTCGCCAAGAAGCACGGCGGCGAGTTCATCCTGCGTATCGAAGACACCGATGCCACGCGCTCGACGCCCGAATTCGAAACCAAGGTGCTCGACGCGCTGAAGTGGTGCGGCCTGGAATGGTCGGAAGGCCCCGATATCGGCGGCCCCTACGGCCCCTACCGCCAGTCCGACCGCAAGGAGATGTACCAGCCCTACGCCCAGGAACTGCTGGACAAGGGCCACGCTTTCCGCTGCTTCTGCACGCCCGAGCGCCTGACCGAAATGCGCGAGGCACAGCGCGCCTCCGGCAAGCCGCCGAAGTATGACGGTCTCTGCCTGAAGTATTCCGCCGAGGAAGTCTCCGCGAAGCTCGCATCCGGCGAAAGCTCCGTTATCCGCATGAAGATCCCGACCGAGGGTTCCTGCGACTTCACCGACGGCGTCTATGGCGACGTCTCGATCCCGTGGGATTCGGTCGACATGCAGGTCCTGATCAAGGGCGACGGCATGCCGACCTATCACATGGCAAACGTCATCGACGACCATCTGATGAAGATCACCCACGTCGCGCGCGGCGAGGAGTGGCTGGCATCGGTGCCCAAGCACATCCTGCTCTATCGCTATTTCGAGTGGGACCAGCCTGTCTTCATGCATCTCTCGCTGATGAGAAATGCCGACAAGTCGAAGCTGTCGAAGCGCAAGAACCCGACCTCGATCAGCTATTACTCCGCGCTCGGCTATATCCCGGAAGCGCTTATGAACTTCCTCGGCCTGTTCTTCGTGCAGATCGCCGAAGGCGAGGAACTGCTCGACATTGAGGAACTGGCTGGCAAGTTCGACCCGGAAAACCTCTCCAAGGCCGGCGCCATCTTCGACATCCAGAAGCTCGACTGGCTGAACGGCCGGTGGATCCGCGAGAAGATGTCAGAAGAAGAGTTCCAGAGCCGCGTTCTCACCTGGGCGATGGAAAACGATCGCCTGAAGGCCGGCATAGCTCTGTCGCAGTCGCGCATCTCCAAGCTCGGCGAACTGCCGGAGCTGATGGGCTTCCTCCTGAAGTCGGACCTCAACCTCGATCCGTCCGCCTTCGCCAAGATCAAGTCGCCACCGGAAGAGATCCTCGAGATCCTGAACACGGTGCAGCCGGATCTCGAAAAGATTCTCGAGTGGAACGTCGAATCCATCGAAGCCGAACTGCGCGCCATCGGCGACCGCATGGGCAAGAAGCTCAAGGTCATCGTTGCCCCGCTCTTCGTCGCCGTCTCCGGCTCGTCGCGCTCGCTGCCGCTGTTTGACTCAATGGCCATCCTCGGCCGCTCGGTCGTCCGCCAGCGCCTGAAACTGGCCGCCCAGGCCGTGGCCTCGCTGGTGGGACCGAAGTAATTTGACAAGAAAGTGCCGGCGTTAACGTCGGCATTCTGAAGTACCCCCCTCTGCCCTGCCGGGCATCTCCCCCACAAGTGGGGAGATCGACCAGCGGTCCGGCCTACGCCAAACAATGAGCGCAGGCGATCGGGTGAGCCCAGCCAATCTCCCCCCTTGTGGGGGAGATGTCCGGCAGGACAGAGGGGGGTAACCGCAACGAACACAGCCCGAAAAAGGCACATGACATGACCGACAAGACCGAAACCGCCACCCTCTCCTCCGACGCGACTGAGGTTCGCGCCCAGAAGCTGAAGCTGCTGCGCGAAAAGATCGGCGACGTCTATCCGGCGCATTTCCACCGCACCATCACCAATGCCGAGCTGGCCGAGAAGTACAAGGATCTGGAATCCGACATCGAGACGACTGATGTCGTCACGGTTGCCGGCCGTGTCTATTCCTCGCGCAACTCCGGCATGTTCATGGATATCCATGACGCCGGCGGCAAGATCCAGATCTTCAGCCACAAGGACGTGACGCCCGAGGCCGCCCGCGAGATGCTCGCGATGATCGACATCGGCGACATCATCGGCGTGACCGGCACCGTGCGCCGCACCAAGCGCGGCGAGCTGTCGATCAACGCGCAAGAGATCACCATGCTCACCAAGTCGCTCCTCCCCATGCCGGAGAAGTGGAACGGCATTGCCGATATCGAGATCCGCTACCGCAAGCGCCACCTCGACATCATGAGCAACGACGAATCCAAGCTCCGCTTCCAGCAGCGCTCGAAGATTCTCTCCGGCATCCGCCGCTTCATGGAAGACGACGGCTTCATGGAAGTCGAGACGCCGATGCTGCACTCCGTCTATGGCGGCGCCACCGCCGATCCGTTCAAGACGCACCACAACACGCTGAAGCAGGACATGTACCTGCGCATCGCGCCGGAACTCTTCCTGAAGCGCACGCTGGTGTCGGGCCTCACCGACAAGGTCTTCGAGATCAACCGCAACTTCCGCAACGAAGGCGTCTCCACAAGGCACAATCCCGAGTTCACCATGATGGAGTGCTACTGGGCCTATGCCGACTACGAGGACATCATGGACCTCGTCGAGCGCCTGTTCGAGAAGCTGGCGTTGCAGGTGCATGGCACGACCGAATTCCCCTTCGGCGATAAGCAGATCTCCTTCAAGGGCCCGTTCAAGCGCGTCCCCATGCCTGACGCCGTCAAGGAAGCGACCGGCATCGACTTCCTCGCCATGAAGACCGACGAGGAAGCCCGCACGGCCGCCAAGGCCGCCGGCTTCGAAGTCGAGAAGGACTGGACCTGGGGCGAATGCCTGGCCTTCATCTTCGAGGAGAAGGTCGAAGGCACGCTGATCCAGCCGAGCCACGTCACCCACTTCCCGAAGGACATCTCGCCCTTCGCCAAGGAAGTGCCGGGCGAGCCGCGCCTCGTCGAGCGTTTCGAGACCTATTGCAACGCCTGGGAACTGGGCAATGCCTTCTCGGAACTCAACGATCCGGAAGAGCAGCGCCGCCGCATGGTCGAGCAGCTCGAGCAGGCGCATGCCCGCGGCGAGAAGGACAAGCAGCTGGACGACGAATTCCTCGACGCCATCGACCAGGGCATGCCGCCCGCAGGTGGTCTGGGCATCGGCGTCGACCGCCTGACCATGCTGCTCACCAACGCCCCCTCCATCCGCGACGTCATCCTCTTCCCGGCCCGCAAGGCCAAGGCTGACTAAGGCTGGTTACCGACACAAGAAAAGGCGGCCGCCCGAAGGGGTTGGCCGCCTTTTTTGTTTGTGCTTCCGCTAACGAGATACCGTCGAGCCGACGCGTTGTTCGTCGTTGTCAGACGGGAAGGCACCGCTGACCAATCAACCAATCAATGCCCGCCTGAAGGCGCCGCCGCCGGGGCTGCCTCACCTTCGGCCGGTGCAGCGCCGTGGCCTCCCTCGGCCGGCTTCGCGCCTTCGCCCTTCGCAGCCGGCTTGCCCTCGCCGCCCTCGGTCGCGGCAACCGCGATCGGGTCGATACAGTCGGACACGTCCTTGAAGGATGCGTTGAGCGTGGTGATCTCATCCTCGGGCAAGTCGACGCGTTCGCCGAAGAACAGGCCGTTGGCCGCCGCCGTGCCGTCGTAGTAGCGAGCGGTGTAGGTCTTGTTGCCCTCGATGCTTTCGACGATCGGATCGGGATGCGGGATATAGACGACGTCGGCGCCGATCGCCCGACCGCGAATATCCGAGCGCAGCGTCGGGCCGTTGGCGTCGAGAACCACGACCTGCACCAGATCCGGCTTCTGCGCCTCGTAGACGGCTTTCGCTACCCTCAGCGCCGTCTTGACGCGGGTCATGCCGTCGGTCGGTTCGGTCTTGATGTACTTGCGGATCCAGACCCGCTTCTGCTTCTTGATGGTGACCAGATTGACGTCGGTGCACGCAGCGCCGTTCACGGTCTCCGCGGGAGGACCGAGCAGGGTGTCCTTGCCGATATACAGTGCTGCGCCGCCGGAAACGCCCCCGAGAAGGGCAATTCCGCCGATGATCAGCACCAATTTCCGGGAAGGCCGGAAGATGCGCAGTAAGGCCTTCACGCCAACTGCTCCGCCATCAAGTCACTCCAACGCAATAAACTGGTGTGGACGCTAGAGAAATGACGTTTCGGAATACTTAAATGCGGGCAAGAAGTTTGTGCCACAAAGAGACTTATCCCAAAAAAGGTCCAGCATGGTGCACGCTTGCAATGGCCTCGGGCGCCATGCTCTAAGATGCCATGGCCTTCACGCTTCGCCAGATTCAATACTTCATCGCAGTGGCCGAGCAGGGCTCGATCACGCGGGCCGCGCAGAACCTGTCGATCTCGCAATCCTCGGTTACGGAAGCGCTGAAGGAGCTGGAGACCGACCTCGGCGTCGAGCTCTTCGACCGCCATCCGCGCGGGCTGACGATCACCCATAACGGCCACCAGTTCCTGCGCCATGCCACCAAGATCCTGGCCAGCGTCTCCGACGCCCGCGCCAGCTTTTCTAACAACAGCAACCAGCCCTCGGGCACCCTCAACATCGGCGTCACCTCGCTGGTCGCGGGCTACGTGCTCTCCGACCTGCTCGCCCGCTATCGCCGCGCCTGCCCCGGCGTCGAGGTCTCGGCGATCGAGGACAATGGCGGCTATCTCGAACATCTGCTTGTCGGCGGCGAGCTCGATGTCGCCGTCATGGTGATCTCCAACCTGCGCGACCGCATGGCATTGCAGGCCGAGATCCTGGAAACCTCGCCCTATCGCCTCTGGCTGCCCATGGGCCACCCGCTTGTGTCCGCCGACATCATCTCGATCGCCGACATCGCCCGCGAACCGCTGATCATGCTGACCGTCGACGAAATCGAGGAGAACACCGGCAAGCTCCTCTCGGCGCTCGGAGCCCGCCCGCACGTCGCCTTCCGCACCCGCTCCGTCGAGGCCGTGCGCAGCCTGGTCGCGACCGGCGCGGGTGTCGCGCTGCTCCCCGATCTCGTCTACCGCCCCTGGTCGCTGGAAGGCGACCGCATCGAAAGCCGCGATGTCTCGGGCTCCCTTCCAATCGTGCAGGTCGGCATGGTCTGGCGCAAGGGTTCCAGCCTGCCGCAAGCCGCAAGGGATTTCGTGGGCATTGCCGAGGCCATGCGCTCAGGACGACCGCGCTAAACCTGAGCGCACGCAACCACCTATCGGAAATTCCGATATCGCCATTCTGATAAATGAATTTGCGAAAGCGGCTTTTTCGCGTCACCTTTTCTGCCGGGAACAAAACGCCACGAAGTGGCACCAAAACCGGGAGACATCAGATGAAATATCTTCTGAAATCGTGCACGGCTGCGCTTGCGGCCCTGAGCTTCGTGACGCAGGTCGTGGCGGCCGAGCCGCTGAAGCAATTGGGCAAGGGCGAAGGCGCCGTCAGCATCGTCGCCTGGGCCGGCTATATCGAGCGCGGCGAAAGCGACAAGAATTACGACTGGGTCACCGGCTTCGAGAAGGAGACCGGCTGCAAGGTTTCGGTGAAGACCGCCGCCACCTCCGATGAAATGGTGTCGCTGATGAACGAAGGCGGCTTCGACCTCGTCACCGCCTCCGGCGACGCCTCGCTCCGCCTCGTGGCCGGCAAGCGCGTCCAGCCGATCAACACCGATCTCATCCCGAGCTTCAAGAACGTCGACAAGCGCCTGCAGGACGCGCCGTGGTACACGGTGAATGGTGTCCACTACGGCGTTCCCTATCTCTGGGGACCGAACGTCCTGATGTACAACACCGACGCCTTCAAGGGCGAGGCGCCGAAGAGCTGGAAGGTGGTCTTCGAGGAAGAGACGCTTCCTGACGGCAAGTCCAACAAGGGCCGCGTCCAGGCCTATGACGGCCCGATCTACATCGCCGACGCCGCCCTCTATCTCATGGCTCACAAGCCGGAACTCAACATCAAGAACCCCTACGAGCTCAACGAAGACCAGTACAAGGCCGCCCTCGACCTCTTGCGCGGCCAGCGCAAGCTCGTCTCGCGCTACTGGCACGATGCGATGATCCAGATCGACGACTTCAAGAACGAAGGCGTCGTCGCCTCCGGCTCCTGGCCCTTCCAGGTCAACCTGATGCAGGCAGACAAGCAGAAGATCGCCTCCACCTTCCCCGAAGAGGGCGTCACCGGCTGGGCTGACACGACGATGCTGCACGCCGACAGCGAACACCCGAACTGCGCCTACATGTGGATGGAACATTCGCTGTCCGCCAAGGTCCAGGGCGACGCCGCCGCCTGGTTCGGCGCCGTCCCCTCGGTTCCGGCAGCCTGCAAGGGCAATGAACTGATGACCGACACCGGTTGCGCCACCAACGGCTATGATCACTTCGACAAGATCAAGTTCTGGCGCACGCCGACCGCCAAGTGCGAACAGGGCGAGTGCGTGCCCTATCACCGCTGGGTGTCGGATTATATTGGCGTGATTGGCGGGCGGTAAGCGTTAGCTTTAGCCTCGGCCTCCGCGCCCGGGTTTACCCCCCTCTGCCCTGCCGGGCATCTCCCCCACAAGGGGGGAGATCGACCCGGAGCGGGCGCCTTGCCAAACGGTGAGTGTGGAGCGGGTGGATGCGCCCAGCCGATCTCCCCCCTTGTGGGGGAGATGTCCGGCAGGACAGAGGGGGGTAAGCCACACGGCACAACCCTCCCGACCAAAACACTGTGAATCCCGAGGAGCCC
The DNA here is from genome assembly GCF_055616315.1 of Rhizobium sp. O111. Lineage (NCBI taxonomy): Bacteria > Pseudomonadati > Pseudomonadota > Alphaproteobacteria > Hyphomicrobiales > Rhizobiaceae > Rhizobium > Rhizobium sp. O111. The sequence continues at coordinate 3,043,505 of NZ_JBSHXL010000001.1, forward strand.
CCAAAATGACACCCGCCGTCCGTTTCCAGAAGGTCTCCCGCCATTTCGGCGCCGTTCGCGCCGTCGATGGCGTCGATCTCGAGATCGCGCCGGGCGAGTTCTTCGCCATGCTGGGGCCGTCGGGTTCGGGCAAGACCACCTGCCTGCGCCTGATCGCCGGCTTCGAGCAGCCGACGGCGGGGCATATCGAGATTTTCGGCGAGACCGCCGAGGGCGTGCCGCCCTACAGGCGCAACGTCAACACCGTCTTCCAGGACTACGCGCTCTTCCCGCACCTCAACATCCTCGACAACGTCGCCTACGGGCTGATGGTCAAGGGCGTCGGCAAGACGGAACGCGCCAAGGCCGCCGAACAGGCGCTGGAACTGGTAAAACTCCCCGGCTACGGTGCACGCAAACCCGGACAACTCTCCGGCGGTCAAAGGCAGCGCGTGGCGCTCGCCCGGGCGCTGGTCAACAAGCCGCGCGTGCTGCTGCTCGACGAACCGCTTGGCGCGCTGGACCTGAAGCTGCGCGAGCAGATGCAGGAAGAGCTGAAGAGCCTGCAGCGCGCGCTCGGCATCACCTTCGTCTTCGTCACCCACGACCAGGGCGAGGCGCTCTCCATGGCCGACCGCGTCGCCGTCTTCAACGATGGCGGCATCGTGCAGGAGGGCACGCCTCAGGATATCTATAACCGCCCGAAAACCCGCTTCGTCGCCGATTTCGTCGGCTCCTCCAATGTGATCGCCCCCGACCTGATGACAGCGCTCGGCGGCGAGAAGCGCTGGGCGAGCCTGCGCCCCGAAGCAATCCGCATCACCGGCGACGGCGTCGAATCCCGTGTCGAGAACGCGAGCTTCCTCGGCGCCGCCACGCGCCTCACTGTCGCCGCCCGAGGCACACGCCTGCATGTCATGCTGCCGGCCGGCGCCACTGTCCCCGAAGTCGGCGCCGATGTCCGCCTCTCGTGGCAGCCCGTCGACGTGCACTATATGGACGACGCCGCATGACCGCGATCGCGCTGACCCACGAGGAGACGGCGACCTCGATCCTGCCCGGCCGCGGCGGTTTCTTCGGCCGACTCTCGGACATGTTCTGGCGCCGCCCGAAGCTGCTGCTCTTCCTGATGCTGACGCCGCCGCTGCTCTGGCTCGGCATCATCTATATCGGCTCGCTCCTGGCGCTTCTGCTGCAGAGCTTCTTTTCGATCGACGATTTCTCCGGGCTGGTGAACTACGAGTTCACGCTGGCAACCTATGCGCAGCTGCTGTCGCCGACCAATTTCGACATCATCGTCAGGACGGTGCTGATGGCGGCGCTGGTGACGCTCGCCTCCGCCGTCGTCGCCTTCCCGATCGCCTATTATGCCGCCCGCTATGCCAGGGGCAAATGGAAGGCGCTCTTCTATCTCGGCGTCATGCTGCCGCTCTGGTCGAGCTATCTGGTCAAGATCTACGCCTGGAAGCTGATCCTCGCCAAAGAGGGCATCCTCACCTGGTTCTTCGCCAAGCTGCATTTGGTCTGGCTGCTCGACGGCGTGCTTTCTCTGCCCGTCATCGGCGGCAACTCGCTGTCGGTGAGCTATATCGGCACATTCCTCGTCTTCGTCTATGTCTGGCTGCCCTACATGATCCTGCCGACGCAGGCAGCCCTCGAACGCGTGCAAGGCAACCTGATCGAGGCCTCGTCGGATCTCGGCGCCACGCCGGGCCAGACCTTCCGCACCGTGCTCTTTCCGCTGGCGCTGCCCGGCATCGTCGCCGGCTCGATCTTCACCTTCTCGCTGACGCTGGGCGATTACATCATCCCGCAGATCATCGGCTCCTCGCGCCTTTTCATCGGCCAGGCGGTCTATGCGCAGCAGGGAACGGCCGGCAACGTGCCGCTCGCCGCCGCCTTCTCCGTCGTCCCCATCGTCATCATGGCCGTCTATCTCTGGCTGGCCAAGAAACAGGGAGCCTTCGATGCGCTCTGACCGTGGCCAACGCGCGCCGATCGCGCTCAAGATCGCCGCCGCCGGCGGGCTGCTTTTTCTGCACCTGCCGATCCTGTTGATCTTCGTCTACGCCTTCACGACGGAGGAGAAGAGCTACCAGTGGCCGCCGCCGGGGCTGACGCTGCAGTGGTTCGGCATCGCCTGGAACCGGCCGGATGTCTGGGCCGCCCTTGGGCTTTCCGTACAGGTCGCCTGCATCGCCACCGCGATCGCGCTGGTGCTCGGCACGCTCTGCGCCGCCGCCGTCAGCCAGACGAAGTTCTTCGGCCGCGAGGCGATCTCGCTGCTCGTCATCCTGCCGATCGCGCTGCCGGGGATCATCACCGGCATCGCGCTGCGCTCGGCCTTCAGCCTGTTCGATATCCCGTTTTCGGTCTGGACGATCGTGCTCGGCCACGCCACCTTCTGCGTCGTGGTGGTCTATAACAACGCCGTCGCCCGCTTCCGCCGCACCCAGGGCTCGCTGATCGAGGCCTCGATGGATCTCGGCGCCGATGGCTTCCAGACCTTCCGCCATGTCATCCTGCCGAATATCGGCACGGCGCTTCTGGCCGGCGGCATGCTTGCCTTCGCGCTCTCCTTCGACGAGGTCATCGTCACCACCTTCACCGGCGGCCAGCAATCGACACTGCCAATCTGGATGCTGGAAGAGCTGATCCGTCCGCGCCAGCGCCCCGTCACCAACGTGGTCGCCATGGTCGTCGTGCTCGTCACCTTCCTGCCGATCCTGGCAGCCTACTACCTCACGCGCGATGGCGATCAGGTCGCCGGAGCTGGAAAATAACCGGAGCGCGGGATACCCCCATCCCGCCCCATCGATAACAAGGGAGAACATCATGGACACCGCGATGCTGATTGGATCCCGCTTCGAAGCGGGCACCGAGATCGAAGAAAACATCCTGAACCCGAAGACCGGAGAGACCGTGCTGAGCCTTGCCGAAGCATCGCTCGGCCAGATCGACGCCGCCGTCGATGCCGCCGAGAAGGCCTTCTCGGCATGGTCGCAGACGACACCCGGCGAGCGCGCCGGCTATCTCCTGAAGATCGCCGACGCGATCGAGAAGGACGCCCAAGGCTTCGCGACGCTGGAAGCGCTGAACTGCGGCAAGCCGATCAACGCGGTGCTGAACGACGAGATCCCCGCCATCGTCGATTGCTACCGCTTCTTCGCCGGCGCGGTGCGCAACCTGCACGGCCCGGTCGCCGGTGAATATCTTCCCGGTCACACCTCGATGATCCGCCGCGACGCCATCGGCATCGTCGGCTCGATCGCGCCGTGGAACTACCCGCTGATGATGATGGCTTGGAAGCTGGCGCCAGCGATTGCCGGCGGCAACACCGTCGTCTTCAAGCCCTCCGAGCAGACGCCGCTGACGGCGCTGAAGATGGCCAAGCTCCTCTCCGACATCCTGCCCGAAGGCGTGGTCAACGTCATTCTCGGCCGCGGCGAAAGCGTCGGCAACGCGCTGATCAACCATCCGAAGATCTCGATGCTGTCGATCACCGGCGATGTCGCAACCGGCAAGAAGGTGCTGCAGGCGGCCGCAAAGACGGTCAAGCGCACGCATCTGGAACTCGGCGGCAAGGCCCCGGTCATCGTCTTCGACGACGCCGATATCGACGCGGTCGTATCGGGCATCCGCACCTTCGGCTACTACAATGCCGGCCAGGACTGCACCGCCGCCTGCCGCATCTATGCCGACGCCAAAGTCTACGACAAGTTTGTCGCCGATCTCTCCTCGGCGGTCTCCTCGATCAAGTTCAACCTCGCCGACGACGCCGAAAACGAGATCGGTCCGCTGATCTCCAAGCGCCAGCGCGACCGCGTCGAGAGCTTCGTCGCCCGCGCCGGCGAGCACAAGCACATGGAGATCACGACAGGCGGCAAGACCTCGGGCGACAAGGGTTTCTTCTACACGCCGACGGTCATTGCCGGCGCCACGCAGGAAGACGAGATCGTTCGCCGCGAAGTTTTCGGCCCGGTCGTTTCCGTCACCCGCTTCACCGATGTCGAGGATGCCGTCACCTGGGCCAACGACAGCGACTATGGCCTGGCCTCGTCGGTCTGGACCAAGGACATCAGCCGCGGCATGAAGACCGCCGCCCGCCTGCAATATGGCTGCACCTGGATCAACACCCACTTCATGCTCACCAACGAAATGCCGCATGGCGGCCTGAAGCAATCGGGCTACGGCAAGGACATGTCGGTCTATGCACTGGAAGACTACACCGCCGTCCGCCACGTGATGATCAACCACGGCTGACGCATGCCATCCAGACCGAGAACGCCGCCGTTGGCAACAGCGGCGGCGTTCTCGTTGACAGGGTGAATTGTCAGCGCGGCGGCATGGCCTCGAATGTCGGCAAGGCAGGATCGATGTGATCCCAGGCGTGGCCGGCGGCGGTCCATGCCACCAGCTGCGGCTTGTAGCGGCTGGGATCGTCGAGGCTTGATGGCGTGACGATGAACACATCCGGCATGTCGGGAAATGTCAGATAGACGTGCGAGCCGCAGGTCGGACAGAAGGCGCGCCGCTTCACCGTACCGCCATCGCCCACGCTCTGCCATTGCGATGCCTCACCCTCCAGCGTCACCTCGGCGGCAACGAAGGTCAGGTGCGACTGGTGGCCGGTACCACTGTCGCGCTGGCATTGGCGGCACTGGCAATCGAGCATGACAACGGGCTCGCCGGCGATCTCGTAGCGCATGGCGCCGCAGGCGCAGCCGCCGGTATAGGATGCGTTCATGACATTCTCCTCCTCTGGATTTAATGCCGCGTCTGCGACGCCTCCTCGGCGACGACAGTGTCCAGTCGCTCGACGACCTTCTTCCAGCCCTCGCTCATGTTGCGATAGGCGGCATCGTTCTTCGGCAGCACGAAGCCCGAATGCACCAGGCGCAACCGCGTGCCCGCTTCCGTTTCGGCAAGGGTGAAGGTGACGATCGTCTCAAGCTTCGAGCCGTAGCCCTGATTGCTCTCGTGGCCGCCCGTCCAGGCATAGGAAAGCCGCTGCCCTTCCACGACCTCGAGCACCTCGCACCGGATGGTGCCGTCCCATTCGCCGGCGGGCTTGGTCTGGAATGTGAAGCGATTGCCGACGACCGCCTCGAACCCCTTGGGCTCCATCAGCCATCGCCCCATCAGTGCGCCCGAGGTCAATGCCTTCCAGACGATCTCCTGTCTATGCGGGAAGACCTCGTCCAGGACGATGGATGACGTGTCGGCATGGTCGGTCATGTGTCGATTTCCTTCAAGAGGTCCCTCAGATCGGCAAAGCGCTCGCGCCAGAAAACGCCATAATGGCTCATCCAATCCGCCAGCGGCTCCAGGCCGGCCGGTTGCGCCCGATAATAGACGTTGCGGCCCTCCGGCCGCTCGCTGACGAGCCCTGCCTGTTTCAAGGTCTTCACGTGCTGCGAGATCGCCCCTTGGGTCACATTGCTCGTCCGGGTAAGCTCCGCCACGGTGATCTCGTCGGCATTGGCGATGCGTTCGAACACCGCCCGCCGGGTGGGGTCGGCAAGTGCGCGCATGACTGTCGTGATGGTCTCGGCTTCTGTCATATCGATTCAATAGCAATCACTAATCAATTAGTCAATACTAATTGATTTTGACTGATGGCCACAACGCGCCGCCAAACCTGCAACACCTCAAAATGTCACCGCTATCTCATTGGATATGGAACCTTTTTCGCTCTGGCGCGTCTTCTATCGGACCAACTAGAAGGAACGCCTCCATGCTGAAATGGGCTCTTATCTTTTTCGTGATTTCGCTGATTGCGGGCTTCTTCGGCTTTTCCGGAATTTCCGCGGCGACGGCGACGATCGCGCGCGTTCTCTTCGGTATCGCGCTGATCATCTTCGTGATCTTCCTGATCCTGGCGCTGATGGCTGGTCAAGCTATTCTATAGCCCGGTCTTGACCGAAAACAGCGATACGGGATCGGCGACGCCCTTGAGCGATACCGGTTCCAGCGCCTCGAAATCCATCTCCGAACTCTCGTCTGTAGCGGCATCATGCGTGCCGCCGCAGACAAGCACCTGCGAAGGTGCGGCGACCGAAGCGATCCGCGCCGCGAGATTGACCGTGTGGCCGAAAATATCGCCATCGCGCGGCACCACCTGACCGGTCGCAACCCCCACCCTCACCTCCGGCAGCTGATGCGCCGCACTCTCCGCGACGAGCGACAATGACGCCTTCAGCGCCGCCTCCGCATCCGGAAACAGCATCATCACCCCGTCGCCCAGCGGCTTGACGATCCGCCCGCCGGCGAGATTGGCGAGGCGCTGCGCCAGCGCCTCGAAGCTCGCCGCCTTCTCGGCCGCCCTGACATCGCCAATATCGCGCGTCAGCGCCGTGAAACCCGTGAGATCGGCGAAAGCCACGGCCGGCAGCGCCTGATCACTTTCGGCCTCGGCACCAAGCCCGCGCAGGGCATCCTGCAGCCGCCCAACCACATTGTCGAACACCGCCTCCTCGAGCATCCGCCGCTGCAGCAGGAAGAGCATGCGGATGCCGATGCGCTGCAGCGAAAGCCGCGTGGCCGCGCCCGCCGCGAGCACCTCGCGGTGGCTGAGGCCAGCGGCCAGCATCGGCGCTTCCACCTCGGCGCGGAAGAGATCGCGCATCGTATCCACGCAGCGCCGCATCGACTGGCCGAAGACCCTCAGCACCCGCTGCATGCCATCGTCTGAAGCGCCGAGCCCGGTGCATTCGGTGATCAGCCGGATGAACTCCTCGTCATCCTCCCGCAACGCCCGCTTCGGCGACATCGGGGAAAGCCCGGCGCTGGAATGCAGCGCGTTGACGCGGCCAAGATCGAGCGACGCACCAACGAGCGCGTCCGCAAGCGACTTGTCCGACATGGTGACCGGCTCGAACATCAGCTGGCTGGCGAAATCGAGCGAGACGATCTGTTGCCTGAGACCGGTGGCGAGCGTCTCCAGCGGGATGCCGGCGGCATTCAGCGCCAGCACCAGCCGCAACCGGCTGACATCGCTCGCCGCATAGCCCTCCGGCCCGACCTCGATGATCTGAAGCCGCGCCACGGCATCCAGCTGCTCCGCATCGCAACCGGCAAGCGCCGCCAATCTCTCGCGCGACAACGACCCCATGAAGCCCCCCAGACAACCCCAGGTGAAAGAAGCCTCTCTTACACCAGATTGCCAAGCGGCTCTATCGCGCGCGCCTACCTCTAAAGGAGGCTTGCGCCGACATTGATGGCAAGCGCCAGGATGGTCGTGTTGAAGAGAAACGACAGCACCGAATGCAGCAGCGTCAGCTTGCGCATGACAGTCGAGCTCGTCGCCACATCCGCCGTCTGCGAGGCGACGCCGATCGTGAAGGAGTAGTAGAGGAAGTCCCAGTAGACAGGCTCGTCCAGCCCCTCGGGAAACTTCAGCCCGTCTCCCTTGACGCCATCGCCATCATCGTCGCCGCCGTAGAAGCGGTGAGCGTAATGCACGGTAAACAGCGTGTGCAGGAAGACCCAGGAGATCAGGATGGTGACGACGGCCGCCAGTGCCCGACCGAGCGCGACGCTGGGTGCCGCCTCCTTGACCTGATGGAGCTCGAGCCCGATCCCCGCGATGCTGGCAAGGGCCGCCGCGATCGACAGGAACAACAGAAGCGAGTCCGAGAAATCGAGATCCGCCGAGCGCTTGCGGATCGTCGCCACGCTCGCCTTCAACATCCGCCGCCATGTGGCGACGATGAACATCACTGCAGCCACGTTCCAGCCGGCCAACAGATTGCGTGCCGTCACCTCGCGCGTCGTCAGAAGCAGGAAGACCGCGAGGCCGACCAGCACCGCGATCACGAAGATCGCGTGCTTGCGCAGCAACCGAAGGGGACGGCCGCTGCCGCCAGACGTAACCTCTGCCATCAAATGCTCCGCCGCTGCGAGATCACCAACGATATCAGCTTGATACCGGCAAGAGCAATATGGCCTCAGCCGGTCCAGCCGCCATCGACCACATGGATCTGGCCCGTCGTGAACCCGGCCTCGTCGCCAGCGAGATAGGTGACGAGTGCCGCGATCTCCTCGGCGGTGGCGATCCGGCCCATCGGCTGGCGGGCGATGAAGTCATTGAGCGCCTTGTCGTAATCGCCGGTGGCGCGCAGCCGCTCGTGCAGCGAGGGGCTGTCGACGGTGCCCGGGCAGATCGCGTTGGCGCGGATGCCCTTGGCGACGAAGTCGGACGCGATCGACTTGGTGAGCCCGATCACGGCGGCCTTCGACGCGCTATAGGCAAAGCGGTTCGGCACGCCCTTCACGCTGGAGGCGACTGAGGCCATGTTGACGATCGAGCCCTTGCCCTTGTCGAGCATCCCGGGAAGGAAGGTGCGGCAGGTCGTGTACATTGCCTTGGCGTTGAGGTTGAAGGAGAAGTCCCAGTCCTTCTCCTCGCAATCGAGGATCGATCCGGCATGCACGAAGCCGGCGCAATTGAAGAGCACGTCGATCGGCCCGATCTCCGCCGCGAAGGCCCGAACCGCGTTCCCGTCGAGCACGTCGAGAACCGTGGTCGTCGCGCCCGCGAGCGTCGAAAGCGACGCCTGGTTGATGTCGGTGGCGTAGACGTGGGCGCCGAGCGCAATGAACCGCTCCGCGCTGGCGCGACCGATCCCCTGACCGGCCGCCGTGACGACGACCTTCTTGCCTTCCAGACCGTGACTCATGATTCCTCCCGTTATGCGTGGCGCTTGCGGCGCATTCATTCATATGCAAACATTATATTCATTATGTCGTCAATCACATTGTCCGACGCCGGACGCTGACACGGGTGGGAGGCCGGTGTCAGCAATCGAAAAATCCGGTGGGAGACTGAAGGGCGGCCAGAAAAGCCTGCATGAAGAGGGAGGAACCGCATGCTCTTCGACACACATCTGCACGTCATCGATCGTAACCGCCTGCACTATCCCTGGCTCCCCGACGTGCCGGATCTGAACCGCGACAGCCTCTACGAGCACTATGCGCGCGACGCGCTTCGCTGCGGCATCACCAATGTGCTGCACATGGAAGTCGATGTGTCAGGTGATGCGATCGAACAGGAAACGGCCTTCATCAAGGAGATCGCCGAAAGACCCAAGAGCCTCGTGCGCGGCGCCATCGCCGCCTGCCGTCCTGAAGATGAGGGCTTTCCGGCCTATCTCGAACGCTGCCTCGCCGACCCCTTCATCAAGGGCTTCCGCCGCGTGCTGCATGTGGCCCCCGACGACACTTCGGAGCGGCCGCTGTTTCGCGAGAACGTCGCGCGGCTGGCTGATACCCGGCTAACCTTCGATCTCTGCGTCCTCCCGCATCAGTTCGAACGCATTCTCGATCTCGTCGACCTCAACCCGGATGTCCGCTTCATCCTCGACCACTGCGCCAATCCGCCGATCAAGTCGGGCATGAGCGCCGTCTGGCATCGCGGCATCACCGAATTCTCCCGCCGCCCCAACGTCACCGCCAAGATTTCCGGCGTCATCGCCTATGGCGATCTCGAACGCTGGTCCGTCGACAGCCTGCGCCCCTATGTCGAGCACACGATCGAAAGCTTCGGCTGGGACCGCGTCGTCTGGGGCAGCGACTGGCCCGTCTGCACGCTCGGCGGCGGACTGACGCCCTGGGTCGCGGTCACGCACGCGCTGACATCAGGCTGCAGCGCCGAGGAGCGCGACAAGCTGTATCAGGGGAATGCGAAGCGGATCTGGGCTGTGGCGTAGCGGAGGTCGGGAAACGTCGTCGCCCGCCGCCCCCTTCGACGCCCGCTTTGATACGGCAAGCGCCACCCCACTCTCCCTCATTCTCGCCCTTGTGGCGGGAATCCAGCCGACGCGCGTCTGCGCGGCGAAGGGACTCCCCTCTCTCTTTCCCACCGTAAGAGGTCATTCACGGCGCGGACGCGCCGTGGCTGGATTCCTGTGACAAGCACAGGAATGAGGTTGGAGAGGTGCCCAAACGCAAAAAGGGCAGCGCCACCGGCACCGCCCTTCTTCAATCAACCACCCGCAAAACCTTAAGCGGCAGCGAGCTGCAGCTCCTTGGTGACCATGGCGCGCAGCGTGCCGAGGTCCTTGGCGAAGGCGCGGATGCCTTCGGCGAGCTTTTCGGTCGCCATGGCGTCTTCGTTCATCATCCAACGGAAGGTCTTCTCGTCGACGGCGATCTTGGAGATCGGCTTGGCAGCCTCGGGCGACAGTTTGCGCTCGAGCTTGCCCTGGTCGTTGGAGAGTTCGTCGAGCAGGTTCGGCGCGATCGTCAGGCGGTCGCAACCGGCCAGTGCTTCGATCTCGCCGGCGCTGCGGAACGAGGCGCCCATGACGATCGTCTTGATGTCGTTGGCCTTGTAGTAGTTGTAGATCTCGCGAACGGAGAGTACGCCCGGATCTTCCTCAGGCGTGAATTCCTTGCCGGTCGACTTCTTGTACCAGTCGAGGATACGGCCGACGAAGGGCGAGATGAGGAACGCCTTGGCATCGGCGCAGGCGATCGCCTGTGCCTGCGAGAAGAGGAGCGTCAGGTTGCAGTCGATGCCTTCCTTCTGCAGGATTTCGGCGGCGCGAATGCCTTCCCAGGTGGAAGCGAGCTTGATCAGGATGCGATCCTTCTCGATGCCGCGCTCCTTGTAGCCGGCGATGATGCCGTGAGCCTTTTCAACCGATGCCTTGGTGTCGAAGGAGAGGTCGGCGTCGACTTCGGTCGAGACGCGGCCGGGAACGAGCTTAGAGAGTGCTGCACCGACGGAAACGGCGAGACGGTCGGCAACGGCGGAAGCAACGGCTTCGGAATTGCCGCCCTGCTTCTTGCCCCAGGAAACGGCTTCCTTGATGGCGTCGGCGAACATCGGCGTGCCGAGTGCCTTCAAAACGATGCTCGGGTTGGTCGTGCAATCGACCGGCTTCAGGCGGGCAACGGCTTCGATGTCACCGGTGTCGGCGACGACGGTGGTGATCTCGCGGAGTTGGTCAAGCTTGGATGTCATGGTCGCGTGTCCTTTTGACTTGAGCTGCGAGCCGGAGCACTTGAGGCCCGGCGAATGAGGTGATCTACGGATTGCCCGTACTGTCTTTGAAGTCGCTGTCTGTGAAATCGTGCCCGCGCGTTTGGCCTACATCATAAACGTCGGCGAGCACCCCATCGTTCCCGTCTCGGGCTGCCGCAACAGGACCGTCCAAGGGCAATCGAGCCCCGGCGCAAGACCGCTGCGATTTGCCATATGCCCGCACAGTGCCTCCTACAATGGACGGAACGACCAGTTACCAAGACTATCGCTATTCCGGGGCCATAATGTCAAGGACATTTGTGCATTTCAATTGACATAAGTGTCACACCGGTCATTATCGCGGCGACAAACCATGCCCTGTCTCAAGCAGGATCTAGGGCGCCTTTGCTTTTGGAGGAGATGTGGTCAAGCTAAAACGCGGCACGCACACCGCCTATTCGGAAGCCTCCTCGCTCAGACTGCGCGCTGCCTGGCTGTATTATAACCAGGGATTGACGCAAAAAGATGTCGCCGAACAGCTCGGCATCAGCCGCACGACCGTCATCCGGCTGCTCGACGAGGCGATGAAGCGCAGCGAGGTGCAGATCTGGATCAACGATTCGATCGGCGATTGCGTCGAGCTGTCGGTGAAGCTGGAGCGCGCCTATGGCCTGGACGAGGCGATCGTGGTGCCCGCCCCCGTCACCTCCGATCCGAATGCGCTCGCTAAGAGCGTCGGACTGGCGCTCGGCCAGTTTCTCTCCGAAGCCATCCCTGACAACTACACGATCGGCGTCGGCTGGGGCCGCACCATGACGGCCTCGCTGTCGAGCTTCCGCCCGCCGCGCCGCGACAATTGCAAGGTCGTCTCGCTGCTCGGCGGCATCGTCGCCGTCCACCAGACCAACCCGATCGACTACACCTGGCGGCTCGCAAGCCAGCTCGGCGCCGAATGCTACATGTTCCTCGCGCCGCTTCTGGTCGATTCCACCGAGACCAAGCGCAACCTCATCGAAAAGTGCGGCCTCGACACCATCTATCGGCTCGCCGAAACGCTCGATCTCGCCATCGTCAGCTGCGGCGATATCGGCCCGCATTCGACCTCGCTGTCGGAGGGATGGATCTCCAAGGGCGAATTGCAGGAGCTGATCGATGCCGGCTGCGTCTGCGACACCATGTTCAATTTCCTCGACAAGGACGGCAACACGGTCGATCATTCGATCAACAGCCGGGTGATGTCGGTCGATCTCGATACGCTGAAGAAGGCCAAGCACATTGTGCTCTCTTCCGGCGGCGCTCACCGGGCGGTTGCCATCAGCGCCACCATCAAGCGGATCGGCTGCAACACGCTGATCACAGACGAAAGCGCCGCCCGCGCCCTGATCGAGCTCGCCGACGCCGCCTGACGCACCGGGCGCATCGGCGACATATGTCGCATCATCCAGACGCCGGTCATTTGCGTAAACGCTGCATGACCAAAGCCGCAGACGATGCTTCCACCGACCACGCGGAAAGCCCAACCGGCAGATTTGTCCTGGCCGGCCTCTACATGATCGCCGGCTGCGCGCACCTGCTCTTTCCAGCCGCGTTCCTGTCGATCACCCCGGATTGGGTTCCCTTCCCGGCCGCGGTGATCGCGCTCACCGGCCTGTGCGAAATTGCCGGCGCGATCGGCCTGACGACTGAGCGATTACGCCGCTCGGCCGGCATTTGCCTGGCCCTTTATGCCGTCTGCGTGTTCCCGGCCAACATCAAGCACGCCATCGACGATCTCGGCTCGACCACGTCCGCCTTGGGTTGGTGGTATCATCTGCCGCGCCTCGCCCTGCAGCCGGTCATCGTCTGGTGGGCGCTGCTTGCCGGCAAGGTGACGCGCTGGCCATTGCCGGCTTCGCACTGACCTCGGCCCAGCGGACGGAGCTGAAACGGCTCGACACGGCGCGATTGGCCGGCGCATGATCGTTCTGCGTCAAACCGCCACGTCGTACGCGCCGGGCCATTTGATAATAGCCAAGGGAAGAACTGGCCGTGGGGGCACAGTCAGGAGGCAAGATTTGTCGAAGCGTAGCTTTTCGTTTCCCGTAGCCGATGTCCGGGCCCGCGCGCTCGGTGAAATCCATTCGCGCCCCTATACGCTGATCCCCGTTTCCCGCGTCATCTTCCAGGTCGCCTTCCTGACCGAAGCCAACTTCGCCGCCGATCAGGCGATCCTGAAGGCGCTCTCGCTTGCCCAGGGTGTTCCGGCACCCGCCGCCGACACCAGCCACCACACGATGAGCTGGGGCAGCGGCACGCTGCGCTGGGAGCGCCACACGGAATTCTCGACCTATTTCTGGGACACACCCGCACCGGCGGAATTCGGCGCCGAGATCCCCATCAATCCCTTCGGCGCCAGCTTCGCGGCACCGGGCGCCTTCATCTCGGGCGTTCGCATCGAGATTCGCCCCGATAGCGAGGATGTCGCCGACGTCATCGCCAATTTCGACCCGACCAGCCTCTGTCAGAGCATGGTGGCCGACAGCCAGGCGACCGTGATCACCGATTTCCGCCAGGACGGCGATGGCCTGACCAAGTTCCTGGTGCTCGACCATGGCATGACGGACGGCGCCCGCGGCATGCTCGCCCAGCGCCTGCTCGATATCGAGACCTATAGAACGCTGGCGATGATGGGCCTGCCGCTGGCGCAGACATTGTCGCCCGAGATCCGCCAGATCGAGACGAGCTTCACCGCCATCACGCAGGGCATGAAGCAGCATGCACGCGCCGAGGCAGACACTACGCTATCGGAGATCACCCGCCTCGCCGCCGAGCTCGAGGCCAATGCTGCCCTTAGCCTCTATCGCTTCGGCGCCAGCCGCGCCTATTACAACATCGTGCTCGAGCGCGTCGCCATGCTGGCCGAAAAGGCGCTCCCCGGCAACGAAACCCTCGGCGCCTTCCTGCAGCGTCGGCTGGCGCCCGCCATGCGCACCTGCCAGTCGGTCGAGGAACGGCAGGCCGACCTGTCGCGCAAGCTCGCCCGCGCAACGGCCCTCCTGCGCAGCTGGATCGATGTCGAATTGGAAAAATTCAACACCGAGATCCTGGCCTCGATGGATAAGCGCGCGCATCTGCAGCTGCGCCTGCAGCAGACGGTCGAAGGCCTGTCGGTCGCCGCCATCTCCTATTACGTCATCGGCCTCGTCGGCTATCTCGCCAAGCTTCTGCATGGCGTCGGCGTCGAGATCGCGCCGGAGACGCTGACCGGTGCGGCCGTGCCCCTCGTCGTCCTCGGCGTCTGGCTCACGGTGCGCCGCATTCGCAGCAAGCACAGCGACGACCACGTCAAAGAGGCCAACCGCCCCGACGCGCTGAGCTGATCCCAAGGCCCGACAGCACGCTCACCTGCCGATCTCTTTCCGCACGCATCTCCGCGTCCGCCCGAAGCGTCATATATCCTTCATGACACGCTGCTTATTTGGCGCCATGAGTGGCCTTGCCGTGCGTGCTTTCATGATATCGTCATGCGGCGCAAAGCCAGGCAGCTCCGCAAGCGTCCGAAGCGACAAATCTGAACAGGGATCGAGATGACCACCATGAGAGGCACGCCTTCAACCGACTGGCTCGAGGCCGAACTGGCCGATACGCTGGATGAAGACTACGAGCTCGAGCTCTCCGAGCCGGCGCTGTCCGAGGAAATCCGCAAGATCTACCGCAAGGCGCATCCGCCATCGATGCCGCGCATCGAGTATTTCCGTTCGCTGATCGCGCTGCAGTCCGAGTTGATCCGCCTGCAGGATTGGGTCACCTATCACAAGGAAAAGGTGGTCGTTATCTTCGAAGGTCGCGATTCCGCCGGCAAGGGCGGCGTCATCAAGCGCATCACCCAGCGCCTCAACCCGCGTGTCGCCCGCGTCGTGGCGCTTCCGGCACCATCGGACCGCGAGAAGTCGCAGTGGTATTTCCAGCGCTACGTCCCGCATCTGCCTGCTGGCGGCGAGATCGTGCTCTTCGACCGCTCCTGGTACAACCGCTCCGGCGTCGAGCGCGTCATGGGCTTTGCCGACGAGGATCAGGTCGAGCAGTTCTTCAACGACGTGCCCGAATTCGAGCGCATGCTGGTCCGCTCTGGCATCCGCCTCGTCAAATACTGGTTCTCGATCACCGACGAAGAACAGCAGCTACGCTTCCTCGTGCGCATCCACGATCCACTGAAGCAGTGGAAGCTGTCGCCGATGGACCTGCAGTCGCGCATCCGCTGGGAGGCCTACACCAAGGCCAAGGAAGAAACCTTCGCCCGCACCAACATCCCGGAAGCCCCGTGGCACATCGTCGAGGGCAACGACAAGAAGCGCGCCCGCCTGAACTGCATCGACCATCTGCTGTCGCAGTTCCCCTACGAGGACGTGCCGCACGAGGAGATCGCCCTGCCCGAGCGCGTGTTCAACCCGGATTACGAACGCAAGGTTCTGCCACCGGAGCTGTACGTTCCGTCGAAGTATTGATTGGAAACGTCGGCGGGTCTGTTGTTGATTGAGTAGAACCGCTGGGCGGGTGAGGCCCCCTCATCCGACCCTTCGGGCCACCTTCTCCCCGCGGGGGAGAAGGGAAGATGGAGCGAGCGGCCCGCAACGAGTCTCTTCTCCCCCACGGGAGCCGTTGCAAAATCTCACCGTTGTGATTCTCTGTCTTAGCGATGAGCGGAGATGATGCGATGTCGGTTCGGGATGGTGGCCAGTTCAGTTTCGCCGATGCGTTGATCCCTCAGGGCAAAGGGTCGGGTCGGCTGGACAAGTTGTCGTCGCTGGTGAGGTGGTACCGTTTCGAGAAGCACCTTGCGCGGCTGCGTGATGACACGGGCAAGGGCGCCGGTCGGCCCGCTTATAGACCGCTGGTGATGTTCAAGGCGCTGCTTCTGCAGTCGCTATACGGCCTCTCGGACATGGAGCTTGAGGAAGCGTTGTGCGACCGGTTGTCGTTCAAGCGTTTCGTCGGCCTTGCTCTGGATGAAGCTTTTCCGGATCACTCAACGCTGTGCCGATTTCGCAACCTTTTGATCAGCGAAGCGCTGCTGGACAAGCTGTTTGCCGAGCTCGACCGGCAGTTGGATGCCGCCGGTCTGATCCTGCGGCGTGGCACGATGCTGGATGCGACGGTGATCGAGACGACGGCGGCCCGCCCGCCTCGCGGTCGCAATGGCGACCTTGATGCCAATGCCAATCTCGATGCCGACGCGTCCGGTTCGGACGGGGACGAGCCGGGCGAGCGGTTGCCGCGTCAGGCACCGAGCGATCCGGATGCGCGGTTCACGCAGCGCAAGGGCAAGGCAGGTTCGGCCTATGGTTACAAGGCTCATGTCGGGGTCGATGAAGGATCCGGCCTGATCCTGAGGGTCGTGACCACGCCGGCCAATGTCAACGACACCGTCGTCGCCGACCTTCTGATTACCGGCGACGAATCCTGCGTGCTGGCCGACAGCGCCTATCATACCCATGCACGCGAGAAGGCCCTGAGGAGCCAGGGCATCAAGCCGCGGCTGATGCGCCGGCCCAACCGGCATCACCGCGTCCTGCCGCCAAGGCTTGCCCGCCTCAACCGGATGATATCGAAACGTCGTGCGGCCGTTGAGACGACCTTCGCCACGCTCAAGCATCGCATGGGCCTCGGGCTGATCCGTTATCGCGGGCTCGTCAAGGCGCGGGCCCAGGTGCTGATGGCGACGATCGCCTTCAACATGCGCCGCTGGGTGACGATGGCGACGTGACCAAGGCCGAACTGCGCCCGCAAACCTGAAAACGCCAGCCTGAAGCCAACAAAAACCCCGCTCAAGGCATTGAGCGGGGAAAAGGGCAGGTCGGTTCGCCATAGAGCTGCCGCGATCGCGTATTTTGCAACGGCTCCCCACGGGGAGAAGGTGCCGGCAGGCGGATGAGGGGGCCTCACCCGCTGACCTGTCGATAGCCGCGCGCTCCCCCAGCCCCACTCAAGCGTGCGCCGACTCCCACCCCAGCATCGCCCGCTTGCGCGTCAGCCCCCAGTGATACCCCGTCAACGCCCCGCTCTTGCCGAGCGCCCGATGACACGGCACCACGAAGGAGATCGGGTTGGCGCCCACCGCTGCCCCCACCGCCCGCATCGCCGTCGGGCGGCCGATGTCGGTGGCGATGTCGCTATAGGTGACCGCCTTGCCGAAGGGGATCTTCAGAAGGCTCTCCCAGACCTGAACCTGGAAATCGGTGCCGATAAGCACCACACGCAGCGGCTGCTCGGACGTCCAGCGTCCCGGCTCGAAGATGCGCGCGGCGTAACCGACCGTTGCCTCGCGGTCCTCAACATAGTCGGCATTCGGCCAGCGGCAGGTCATGTCCTCGAGGCAGGCCGCCTCGCCGCCGATATCGGCGAAGGCAAGGCCGGCGAGGCCGCGGTCGGTCGCCATGACCAGCGCGATGCCGAAGGGCGACGGGTGGAAGCCGTAGCGGATCGTCAGCCCGCCGCCGCGCGCTTTCCATTCGCCGGGAGACATCGCCTCGTGCGTCACGAAGAGATCGTGCAGCCGACCGGGGCCGGAAAGGCCAACCTCGAAGGAGGTCTCCAGCAAGGGCAGCTCCTCCTTGCGCAGCAGCCGCTTGGCATGGTCGAGCGTCACCGCCTGCAGGAAGGCCTTGGGCGAAAGACCGGCCCAGCGGGTGAAGGTCTTCTGCAGCTGCGTCGGCGATTGGTTGAGGCGCATGGCGATCGCTTCCAGCGACGGCTGCTCACGGTAATCCTCGGTGATCAGCTCGATCACCTGGCGGACGGTCTCGTAGTCGGGACCATCGGGCGTGATGTCTTGGTTCAGCTTGGCTACCATGTTCATGATCTTTCTCCTTGTCACAAGGAGATAGTCAAGCGGCATCGTTGAAGCCACCCGATTCTTGCGCCTGATTTAGATGATCATCAGATACGCTGCTTGACCGTCGCCAGCGCCCGCTTGAACGCCTTGGCGAAGCTTTCGCGATCATCCGGGTTGAGAAAGCCGCCGATATCCGTCGCCCGTCCCTGTCCATAGATATGCATGGACAGGATGCCGATCTCGTCGTGGCGGCGCACGGAAAAGCGTGTCCAGAACGGATTGAAGTGATGCTCGACCGTACGCCCCGAAGGCGCGATCTTGCGCACCGCTATATCGGTGCGCGACACGGTGACCATCTCGCGTGCCCTGGCCGAGCGATAGTTCAGCCGGAAGGCGCCGTAGAGAAGCAGGAAATCGAGGCCGAAGAAGAAGCCGATCGGCCAGGCGCCGGTGGCGATGAAGAACAGGCCGTAGAGCAGGCAAACGCCGCCCGACAGCAGCAGGAGCACCCTGAACCCCTTGCGGCCGAGAGACCGGTGGGGAAAGAGCTCGGCTGAAAACACGGGCTGGTCCAAAACCGCCTGCTGACCAGCGCTGTCGGCGTTGCTTTCCATCATGGCTGCCGAGTATAGATTGTCCATGTCCAGTCCGAAACTCAAATCCTCCGCCACATCGTCGCAGCCCGAAAAACCCGTCGTTCGCCGCAAGAAGAAGGCGAGCGTCCGCTCCGTCTATAGCGAGGCCGAGCGCGAGGAGATGTTCCGCCGCTTCTCCGTGCAGCGGCCGGAGCCGAAGGGCGAGCTGGAGCACTCCAACCCGTTCACGCTCGTCGTTGCCGTGGCGCTGTCGGCGCAGGCGACCGATGCCGGCGTCAACAAGGCGACGCGCGCGCTCTTCAAGGTGGCCGATACGCCCCAGAAGATGCTGGATCTCGGCGAGGAGAAGGTGCGCGATTACATCAAGACGATCGGCCTCTATCGCAACAAGGCGAAGAACGTGATCGCGCTATCGCGCATGCTGGTGGATGTCTTCGGCGGCGTGGTGCCTCAGACGCGCGACGAGCTGGTCATGCTGCCCGGTGTCGGCCGCAAGACCGCCAATGTCGTGCTCTCCATGGCCTTCGGCCAGGCGACCATGGCGGTCGACACGCATATCTTCCGCATCGCCAACCGCATCAAGCTGGCGCCGGGCAAGACGCCCGACGAGGTGGAGGAGCGGCTGATGAAGGTGGTGCCGAAGCATTACCTCTACCACGCCCATCACTGGCTGATCCTGCACGGCCGCTACACCTGCAAGGCCCGCCGCGCCGAATGCGAGCACTGCGTCATCGCCGACCTCTGTCGCTCGCCCGAAAAGAGCTGCGACATCCCGGCGCCGCTGGTCGAGCTGCCGCCGCAGGTGATCGGCGAGGCCGTCGAGTAATAGGATCAGACCCGAACGCCGAGTTCCCTACGCGACAGCAGCTTGTGCAGATGCACCATCATGCCCGCGGCAAACAGCGGCGTCAGCAGGTTGACGATCGGGATGGCCAGGAAAGCGGTGATCACCAGACCGGCGAGGAACACCGTCGGCGCATGTTTCTGGCGGAAGAGCCGCGCCTCGGCCGGCGGGCGGAAGCGCATGGCGGCGAACTCGAAGAATTCCCGGCCGAGCAGATAGCCGTTCACCAGGAAGAAGGCGACGAGATTGACGCCGGGGATGAACAGCAGGAACAGCGCCACGATGTTGCCGACGATGACGACGCCGAGGAACTTGATCGAGCTCAGAATGGCCGGGCCGAGCGGCATGGCGGTGCCGGGCACGTCGTCGGGATAATCGCGCTTTTCCACGACGTCGGCCACGTCGTCGAGAAACAATCCGGCGATCAGCGCGGTGACCGGCGACAGCAGAAGTGCCAGCCCCAACGCCAGTCCGATGCCCGCCATGATGGCAAAGACGAAGCCCAGCCAGCCCGCCCAATCGGGCATCGCGGGAAAGAAGCTGGCGACCCAGGGAAAGACGAAAGCCATGAAGGCGCTGCGCAGCGCCAGCCACAGGCCGATCAGCGCGAGCACGGTGAGCCCGAGCACTTTCCAGAACACCGACCGCGTTTCCGGGGCGAAAAGATTGGTGATGGAAAGGCGCGCCGCTTCGAGGATCATGGTGACGTCTCCGGTTGTGGCGATGATGTAGGAATCTGATCTTTGAACGGCAAGGCTGAAATTATTTCGCCGGATTGAGGGAATTGTTGTTCAAAAGCCTTTCATAATATATATTTAAATCAGCATCTAAGATTACTTGCAGGGCGCTCCGAATATTTGCGGACGCAAGGATTTGTTTCAAGCAGACAGGAAACATCACCCAAAATCGGGACAGCTGCCGTGGAAGACTTTGTTCAGAAGCTCCGCCAATACGCGAAATCCGGCACGCCCGCCGAACGTCGCATCGCAAAATATTTCACCGAACACTTGAGTGATCTTCCGTTCGAAACGGCAGCCTCGGTGGCCGACCGGCTGGACCTGAGCCCGATGACCGTCGGCCGCTTCCTGCGGGCGCTGGGCTATCAGGGGCTCGACAGTGTCAAGGTGCAGATCCGCGACGTCGCCGGTGTCTCGGCCACGCAGATGCAGGCCTCGATGTCGGAACTGCAGGTCGATGCCGCAGACGGAAAGCCGCTCGCCGTGCTTGTCGCCGAGCAGATCCAGGCGCTACATCACATCTACCATCTCACCGGACAGCAGCACTGGACCGACGCGGTGGCGATGATCCGCGCGGCAAGCGAGGTGTTCATCGCCACCCATGTCTCGCAGGCAAGCTTCGCCACGCATTTCAGCCAGCGCCTGACGCAAGCACGCGATGGCGTGCATGCGCTCGACGGCAGCGGAAATCGCTTCGCCGAGCTCTTCGCGCGCGTCAGTGGCGAAGGCGCGCTGCTTGTGATCATCGACAGCCAGCGGTTCAAAAAAGCCCGTCTGCTGGCGCGCATCGCCCGGCGCTACGGATACAAGGTCGTGCTCATCAGCGCCAAGAGCGCCAACTGGGTGCTCGACCAGGCCAATCTCATCCTGCCGCTCCCCCCGACCCGGCCGGGAGAACAGGACAACCTGCCGCCGGTGATCGCGTTGCTCGACTGTCTGTCATCGGCGGTTGTCAGCGCCGTCGGTGACGAGGCCATTGCCCGCGCCAGCCGCATGACCGAATTCAGCGTCATGCTGGGCGAAGAGCCCAACCGCTAGCGATCCGAAATCTATTCCATCGCCTCAAGCTCGGCGCGATGGCGATACATGGCGAGCAGCCGCCGGTAATCCCGATCGTAAAGCGCGCGCTTGCTCTCATCGGGAACATGCACGTCGCCGCCGGGATACATGGCCGCACCCGCCGTGGCGAGGTCAGCATGCAGACCGCAGGCGACGGAGGCCGCCATCGCGGTGCCCAGAAGCACCGCCTCATTCATCTTCGGCACGACGACCTTGCAGCCGGTCGCATCCGAATAGAGCTCCATCAGCACAGGGTTCTTCACATGCCCGCCCGCCACATGCAGCGTGTCGGGCGCGTAGCCATATTCTTTCATCCGCTCGAGGATATGGCGGATGCCGAGCGCGATCGCCACGGCGGTGCGCCAATAGAGCGCGCAGAGCCCGTCAAACGAGGTGTCGAGCGTCAGCCCGCTGACAGTGCCGACCGCGTGCGGGTCGGCAAGCGGCGATCGGTTGCCGTGAAAATCGGGCAGCACAAAAATCCTGGCGCCGAAGGCATCGCCCTCTTCCGCGCGCAGCTGCGAAATACGCGACACGATCTTCTGGTGCAGTGCCGCCGTCGGCTCGCCGCCTGCCGCATGCATCCTGACGACATGGTCGAGCAGAGCCCCCGTCGCCGACTGCCCGGCTTCGACAAGCCAGGTGCCGGGAAACACGGCCTCGTAATAGGGTCCCCACATGCCGTGGCTCGGGCGTCGCTTGCGCGAGAACGAAACGATGCAGCTCGACGTGCCGGCGATCAGCGCCAGCTGCCGTTCCAGCCGTTCCGGGTCATGCGCGTCGCCGCCAAGCGTTCCGAGCGCGCCGGCATAGGCGTCGATCATGCCGGAAGAGACGTGACACGCCGTGGTGAGCCCGAGCGCCGATGCCGCCTCCTTCGTCAGCGTGCCGACGCTGCCGCCGACCGCGACCGTGTCGTCAGGCAGCCGCCCGCGCGCCTGCAGGTCATCGAGGCCGATCTGCTCGAGAAAGTCCTTGCGCCAGCCATCCTTGAGGTGGGCCAGATAGTTCCACTTGGACGTCAGCGTGCAGCGCGATCGCGCAAGCGAGCCGGTGGACTTCCAGGTCATGAAATCGGCGAGGTCGAAGAGATAGCCGGTATTCGCCCATGTCCCCGGCAGCTTCTTCTTCAGCCACATCAGCTTCGGCATTTCCATCTCGGGCGACATGAAATGCCCGGAATGCTCCAGCACCTCGTGGCCGGTCGCCGTGCAGAAATCCGCTTCCTTCAGCGCCCGGTGATCGAGCCAGACGATGGTGTCAAACCGACGCTCGCCGCCCGTCGATACGCTGATCTGCCCGCCATCGATATCCCGGACCACAAGCGAACAGGTGCCGTCGAAACCGATCGCGCCGATGCTCTCGGGTGCGGCACCCGATTGCTCCATCGCGCGGCGCACGGCAATGCACACCGCCGACCATATATCCTCGGAATCGTGCTCGGCGTGGTTTTCGCGGGGCCGGTTCATGATGATCGGATGATCGGCCTTGCCCAGCAGCTGGCCGCGCGCATCGAAGACGCCGGCGCGTGCGCTGCCCGTGCCGATATCAACAGCAACCACATGCTGAGGCATTAAAGGTCGTTCCCGTCCCGCTGATGTTTTTTGATAAGGTGGATCAAATCCGGCATGACGTCAAACGTAGCGTCGGGGGAAAGGCGGTCAAGCTCGTCGCGATAGCCGGCGAAATTGGCATGCGAGCCGCCGGTAAAGGCGAAGACGGTCATACCGGCGGCCTTGGCAGCCTCGATGCCGGCGGGGCTGTCCTCGATCACCACGCAATTGGCGGGATCGACCTGCATCTGGCTTGCCGCATGCAGAAAGAGGTCCGGCGCCGGCTTGCCGTTCTTCACCATCGAGGCACTGAAGATATTGGGCAGCCGGTCGATCAGCCCGGTGACTGTCAGCGACAGACGGATACGCTCCACCTGGCTGGACGACGCGACGCAGCAGGGAATGTCGAGCGCGTCGATCGTATCGGCGATCCCCGCGATCGGCTTCAGCTCGGTGCGGAAGCGCGCATAGAGATCGGTGCGGATCTGCTCCAGAAAGGCTTCGCCGGGATGGACGTTATATTCCGTCTTCATCGTCTCGATCACGGTCGCGAGGCTGCGCCCGAGAAAGCGGCCATAGACCTCGTCCTCGGTGATCGGCACGTTGAGATCGTTCATGGCCTTGACGAGAACGGTGACGGAGATCGGCTCGCTGTCGACGAGGACGCCGTCGCAGTCGAAGATCACAAGCCGTGTTTCAGCATCAGCCATGACACATCCAATCAGGGTTCAAGACATTGCAGGCAGAGTTGGGTGGATAGCGGCGGGGAGCGCCCGCCGCCTGATGCTTATGCCGCGAGCTTGTTATCGAGGTAAAGCTGCAGCGTCTCGCGCGTGCCCTTTTCCCACAGCGTCTTCAGCGCATGCGCAAAGCGCTTGCGGAAGAGCTCCGACTTGGCGACCTCGCCGAAGATGTCGTCGAAGGCAAGGAACGCCATCGGGTCGTCCTTGGCCTTGATGGCGGCAGCATGCAGCCGGTCGGCGCTGGCATCGTTGAAGACGATGTCCTGGCCGGTATCGGTCTTGCCGGCGAAGTAGCGGCACCAGAGAGCCGAAACCAGCGACAGGCCGATCACGTCGCGGCCCTGATTCAGGTTGTCGAGCGTGGACGGCAGGATGAACTTAGGCTGGCGGTTGGAGCCGTCCTGCGCCAGGCGCGGGATGGTGTCGGCGATCTTCGGGTTGAGCAGGCGGTGCTCGATCAGCGCGAAATAGTCCGTCAGCGAAGTGTTCGGCACCGGCGGCACGATCGGAATGATCTCGTCCTTCTCGAGCTTGGCGAGGAAGGCGCGGATCAGCGGGTCTTCCATCGAATCGTGCACGAAATGGATGTCCATCAGCGCCGCCGGATAGGCGATCGCCGCATGGCCGCCGTTGAGGATGCGGATCTTCATGTGCTCGTAGGGCGTGACATCGGGCACGAAGGTGACGCCGACATTCTCCAGCGCCGGGCGGCCGGCGGTGAACTTGTCTTCCAGCACCCACTGCTTGAACTCTTCGCAATAAACAGGCCAGTTGTCCTCGATGTCGAAGACATCCTTCAGAAGATCGATCTCGCGCTGGCCGGTCGCCGGCGTGATGCGGTCGACCATGGCGTTCGGGAAGGCCACATTGGCCTTGATCCACTCGGCGAAGGCGGGATCGGAAAGGGCCGCGGTGCCGACCACGGCGTTGCGGGTGACGACACCGTTGTGCGGAATGTTATCGCACGACATGACGGTGAACGGCACCAGGCCCTTGTCCTTGCGCGCCTTGAGACCCGCGACGATCAGGCCGAACACGGTCTTCGGATCGGCAGGGTTCTTGCCGTCGGCTGCGATTGCCGAATGATCAGGATTGAACTTGCCCGACGCGTCGATGAAGTAGCCGCCCTCGGTGATCGTCATCGAGACGATGCGGATTTCGGGGTCGGCGAGCTTGGCGATGATGGTCTTGGCATCGCCGACCGGCAGGATGTCGATCATCGGCGCGGTGACGCGCGCCGAGGTCTTGTTGTTGTCCTGTTCGACGACCGTTGTCAGGAAGTCCTGGGCGGCGAGCTTGTCGCGCATGGCGGCATCGGACGGCAGGATGCCGGCGCCGATGATTGCCCAGTCGTGAGCCTCGCCCTTGTTGAACAGGTCGTCGAGATAGATTGCCTGGTGGGCGCGGTGGAAGTTGCCGACGCCGAAGTGCACGATGCCCGCCTTCAGCGACGCCCGCTCATAGGCCGGTACGGCGGCTGTCTTAGCCGCGTCGGAAAGCGTTGCCAGCGATAGTTTGCACGTCATGTCTCAGTCCTCTTGAAGGTCTTCAGGGTCGCGTGACCCCGGTACTGGCGCGCCGGGCACCTCGTCCGGCACGCGCTCTCTTCCCCACCCCGGATGCCTTGCTTAAATAGCGAGGCCCTGCTCGTTGAACCTGTGAATGCGAGCCTTGTCTGCGGTCAGGTAAACGGTGTCGCCGGCCTTGGCCGGGAAGCTGCCGTCGCCGCGCGCCGTCATCTGTCCGATGCCCTCGACGTTGACATGCAGGAAGGTGTCGGAGCCGAGATGTTCGGCGACCACGACCTTGCCCTTCCACTCGCCGCTCTCCATCGAAAGCTGGATATGTTCGGGGCGCACGCCCAGCGTCTGCGAGCCCTGCGGCACGAAGTTCATCTTCGGCGAGCCGATGAAACCGGCGACGAACAGATTGCGCGGCTTGGAATAGAGCTCCATCGGCGAGCCGACCTGCTCGATGTTGCCGCGGTTCAGCACCACGATCTTGTCGGCCATGGTCATGGCCTCGACCTGGTCGTGGGTCACGTAGATCATCGTCGTCTTCAGCTGCTGGTGCAGTTCGCTGATCTCAAGGCGCATGTTGACGCGCAGCGCGGCATCGAGGTTCGACAGCGGCTCGTCGAACAGGAAGGCCGAGGGCTGGCGCACGATGGCGCGGCCGATCGCGACACGCTGGCGCTGACCGCCCGAAAGCGCGCGCGGCTTGCGGTCGAGATAGTCGGTGAGGTTGAGGACGCGAGCCGCGTCCGCCACCTTCTTGTCGATCTCGGGCTTTGCCATGCCCGCCATCTTCAGCGGGAAGGCGATGTTGCTGCGCACGCTCATATGCGGATAGAGCGCGTAGGACTGGAACACCATGGCGAGCCGGCGTTCGGATGGCGCGCTCTCCGTGGCGTCCTTGCCGTCGATGACGATCTTGCCGCCGCTGACATCCTCAAGGCCTGCGATCAGACGCAACAGCGTGGACTTGCCGCAGCCCGACGGGCCGACGAAGACGACGAACTCGCCGTCCTTGATTTCGAGATCGATCGAAGGGATGACCTTGGCTTCGCCGAAGACCTTCGAAACTTTCTGAAGGGTAATGCTGCCCATGTTTCTCTCCCTTGTTTCTTATTTCACCGCGCCGAACGTCAGGCCGCGGACGAGTTGTTTCTGGCTGAACCAGCCGAGGATCAGGATCGGGGCGATTGCCATGGTCGATGCTGCCGAAAGCTTGGCGTAGAAAAGTCCTTCCGGGCTGGAATAGGAAGCGATGAACGTCGTCAGCGGCGCAGCCTTCGAGGCCGTGAGGTTGAGCGTCCAGAAGGCTTCGTTCCAGGACAGGATGATGTTGAGAAGAAGCGTCGAGGCGATACCCGGCACCGCCATCGGCGTCAGCACGTAGATGATTTCCTTGCTGAGCGAGGCGCCATCCATGCGCGCGGCTTCAAGGATCTCGCCGGGGATTTCCTTGAAGTAGGTGTAGAGCATCCAGATGATGATCGGCAGGTTGATCAGCATCAGCACCACGACGAGGCCGATGCGGCTGTCGAGCAGACCCGTGTTGCGGAACAACAGATAGATCGGGATCAGCGCGCCGACGGCCGGCATCATCTTCGTCGACAGCATCCACATCAAGACGTCCTTGGTGCGCTTGGTCGGCGAGAACGCCATCGCCCAGGCGGACGGGACCGCGATGATCAGGCCGAGCAGCGTCGAGCCGAAGGAGATGATCACCGAGTTCAGGAAGTGGCTGAAGTAGTTCGACCGGCTCTGCACCTCCAGATAGTTCTCCGTCGTCCAGTGGAAGAACAGGAACTGCGGCGGCGATGCGATGGCGTCGGCTTCAGACTTGAAGCTTGTCAGAAAGGTCCACAGGATCGGGAAGAAGAGCACGATGCCGATGGTCCAGGCGACCGCCGTGACGATCACCTTGCGCTGGGTTGTGATGCGTCTGGCCATCTCAAGTCTCCAGGTTCTTGCCGACGATGCGGACGAGGAAGATAGCAACGATATTGGCGAGGATGACCGCGATGATACCGCCCGCCGAAGCGCCGCCGATGTCGAACTGCAGCAAGGCCCTATTGTAGACGAGATAGGTCAGGTTCGTGCTGCTCGTGCCGGGGCCGCCATTGGTGGTGACGAGGATTTCGGCGAAGACCGAGAGCAGGAAGATCGTCTCGATCAGGATGACGACTGTGATCGCGCGCGCCATGTGCGGCAGGATGATGTAGACGAACTGCGAGAAGAAGCCCGCGCCATCCATCTCGGCCGCTTCCTTCTGCTCTTCCGACAGCGACTGCAGCGCGGTGAGCAAGATCAGCGTGGCAAAGGGTAGCCACTGCCAGGCGACGATCAGGATGATCGAAAACAGCGGCATGTTGGCGAGCCAATCGACCGGCTGCGCGCCGAACAGGCGCCAGATATAGGCGAACAACCCGTTGACCGGGTTCATGAACATGTTCTTCCACACCAGCGCTGCAACGGTCGGCATGATGAAGAACGGCGCGATCACGAGAATGCGCACGATCCCCTGTCCGAACATCGGCTGGTCGAGCAGAAGCGCCAGCGCGATGCCGCCGACGATGGTGATGACGAGGACGCTCAAGACCAGCACGAGCGTATTGATCAACGCATCGAAGAAGGCCGGGTCCGTCAGGAAGAATTCGTAATTGAGGAAGCCGAGGAAGCGATTGTCGCTCGGCATCAAGAGATTGTAGTCGATGAACGAGAAGTAGATCGTCATCACGAGCGGGACGATCATCCACGCGAAGAGCAGGAGCACCGAAGGTGCCATCATCATGCGCGCCGCGGAGCGGGTGTGTAACGTTGCCATGGTTCACCGTCTTTTCTGAAAGCGGATGGCTGCAAGGCCTTAGGGACAAAAAGGGCCGCCGATGCAGTTCGGGCAATTCGGCGGCCTAGGGGTGCGGCGTGCAGGCGCACGCCGCATATCTCGGGAGGCTTACTTGGGGTAACCCGCCTTCGTCATTTCGCGGGTCGTCAGCTGCTGAGCGCTCTGCAGGGCCTGATCGACGGAGATCTGACCGGCGACAGCTGCCGAGAACTGCTGGCCAACGGCCGTACCGATGCCCTGGAACTCAGGGATCGCGACGAACTGGCCACCGGTGTAAGGCACCGGCTTGACGGTCGGCTTCTGCGTGTCGGCTGCCTTCATCGCATCAAGCGTCTTGGCGGCGAACGGAGCGGCCTTCTGGTAGTCGGCGTTTTCGTAGAGCGAGGTGCGCGTGCCCGGAGGAACGTTTGCCCAGCCTTCCTTGCTCGCAACCAGATCGCCGTAAGCCTTGTCGGTCGCCCAGGCGACGAACTTCTGCGCGGCTTCAGCCTTGGTTGACGTCGCAGGGATTGCGAGGTTCCAAGACCACAGCCAGTTGCCGTGGTTCTTCATCTCGCCCTTGGTCGGGAACAGAGCGTAACCGACCTTGTCGGCAACCTTCGATTCCTTCGGGTTGGAGACGAACGAAGCGGCGACCGTCGCGTCGATCCACATGCCGCACTTGCCGGTCTGGAAGAGCGCCAGGTTTTCGTTGAAGCCGTTCGAGGATGCACCGGGAGGGCCGGCTTCCTTCATCAGGTTGACGTAGAAGCCAAGTGCTTCCTTCCACTCGGGGCTGTCGAACTGGGGCTTCCAGTTTTCGTCGAACCAGCGGCCGCCGAAGGAGTTGTCGAGCGCGGTGATGAACGCCATGTTCTCACCCCAGCCGGCCTTGCCGCGAAGGCACATGCCGTAGACTTCGCCGCTCTTGTCGGTGATCTTCTTCGCCGCATCGGCGATGAAGTCCCAGGTCGGCGCGTCGGGCATCTTCAGACCGGCCGTTTCGAAGAGGTCGGTGCGGTACATGATCATCGCGCTTTCGCCGTAGAACGGCACGGCGTAGAGCTTGTTGTCGACGGTCAGCGCGGCGCTGATCGCGGGCAGCAGATCCTTGGCGTCATACTTTTCGCCGAGGTTGTCGAGCGGCAGAAGCCAGCCCTGCTTGGCCCAGATCGGCACTTCGTAGTTGCCGATCGTCAGAACGTCGTACTGGCCGCCCTTGGTCGCGATATCGGTCGTGACCTTCTGGCGCAGCACGTTTTCTTCGAGCGTTACCCACTCGAGATCGATGCCGGGGTTCTTTGCCTTGAAGTCATCCGTGAGCTTCTGCATGCGGACCATGTCGCCGTTGTTGACGGTCGCGATCGTCAGCGTTTCAGCCGAAGCCATGCCCGCGAACGCCAGGACGGAGCAGGCGCCGAGCAGAAAAGTTTTAAATGTCATGATCTTCCTCCCAGAAGATGTTGGCGAGCATTCGCTTTGCTCATGGGCAATTACTCAATGACAGACGACAAATGTCAAGCTCCAATCGTTGCTGCAGCCGCGAAACGATGAGCTATCCTGCTGATTTAAAAGGAAATAAATTTTTGCCCATTATGTGAGCAAATACTCGGCGACCTCTTCATCGGTGATCAAACCGTTGATCTGATGACCGGTAACGGCCGCCTTGATCGCCTTCATCTTGCGCTTGCCCTTGCCGATTCCGATGACCACCGAGGTCTCGCGCGAGGGAATCGGAGCGGACGCGACGCGCTCGTTGATCGGGTTGTCGAGCAGCCTGCCTTCGCTGTCGAAAATCCAGCCACAGATCTCGCCGACGGCGCCATTGTCCATCAGCTCCATCATCTCGCCCTTCTCAAGGAAGCCGTCGACGCAGAGCGGTCCGTCGATGCCGAGTTCGCCGATACCAACGAAGGTCACGTCGGCCTGCGCGCTCATGTCGAGCGTCGAGCGCACCAGCTGCTGGGCATGCAATGTCTCGCGCTCTTCGGCTGATGTCACCAGAACCGGCAGCGGCATCGGGAAATGCCGCGCCTTGACGGCATCGGCCATGCTGAAGATGACGTTGTAATAGGCCGCCGATCCATCCGGCGCGATGTTGCCGGTGAGCGAGACGATGCGGTGGTTGATGCACTCGATCGCCGGCAGCTGATCGACCGCGGCCTTCAGCGTTCGCCCGGTTCCGACGGCAAGAACGATCGGGTCGGTCTTCTTCAGCCAGCGCTCGATCTCGGCCGCCGCCGCCTCGGCGATGCCGACGGTCGCGGCACCGGCGCCCGGATCGCTCGGCACGATATCCACCTGCCGCAGCCCGTATTTGTTGCGCACAGCGTTGGCGAGCTCCAGACAGGCGGCGATCGGGTGATCGAGCCGCACCTTGATCAACCGCTCGGCCACGGCAAGCGACACCAGCCGCTGCGCCGATTGTCGCGAAATCCCCATGGACGAGGCGATCTCGTCCTGCGTGCGCCCGGCCACGTAGTAGAGCCAGCCGGCGCGCGCCGCGTCATCGAGACGACCAGAAGTTTCGGACTTTTTCACCATCGACTATCCATTGCGCGCCACTGCGCCGGCTTTCGCCGGCAAAGCATTTGGTTGAAGCTATGTTCGCGCCAGATGAAAACAAAATTCGGGCAAATGTCGAGTGCATTGAGAAATTGCACAATCTATTTTAGCCTCAACGCAAGCAGTGGATGGTGCCGAGCCCCGCCATTGCCGCGCCATCTTTGCCCGCGAAGCCATGCTTGACCTGACGTCGAACGGCACGCTAACTATGCGCCAGAGGGAAAAATCGTGCGAATTCTGCTGGTTGAGGACGACAAGATGATTGGCGAGGCGGTGCGCGATCACGTCGCCGCGTCCTTCCATGCCGTCGATTGGGTGAAGAACCTCGCCGATGCGGAAGCCGCCACGGGCCCTGTCGAATATGGATTGGTGCTGCTCGACCTCAATCTTCCCGATGGCAGCGGCGTCGATTTCCTGCGCAAGCTGCGCAGCCGCGATATCCGCGCGCCCGTCATCATCCTCACCGCACGCGACCAGATCTCCGACCGCATCGAGGGATTGAACGCCGGCGCCGACGACTATCTCGTCAAGCCCTTCAACCTGGGCGAGCTGGAAGCCCGCATCATGGCGGTCGCCCGCCGCTACGACGCCAACCCGCATCCGGTGGTGCAGATCGGCGATATCGAAATCAACCGGCCTCAGCACAAGCTCTCCGTCGACGGCATCTCCGTCATCCTCACCAGCCGCGAATGGGCAGTGCTTGACCTCCTGACCGCGCGCCCCGGCGCGATCGTCTCCAAGGACCGCATCGAGGAGGCGCTTTACGCCTTCGGCTCGGAAATCGAGAGCAACACGGTCGAGGTCTATGTCAGCCGGCTGCGCAAGAAGATCGGCAAGGATCGCATCCGCACGGCCCGCGGCATCGGCTACACACTCGGATCACAATGAAGCGCGAACGCAGTATCACCCGCCCGCTCATCACCGCGCTGACGACCGTCATGGTCATCTTCTGGCTTATCGCCATTGGCCTCAGCATCCGCGTCATGCAGCATGAGTTCGACGAAATCTTCGACAGCGCCCAGCAGGAAACGACGGAGCGGCTGCTGGCGCTGATCCTCGACGACATGGACCAGCGCGGCATCGGCGACCCGCATGGCATCGCCATGCTGAACACCGCCGCCAACCGCGAGTATCTGACTTATCAGGTTCGTGATCCATCAGGAAAGGTCGTGTTGCGCTCCAATGACGCGCTTGCCGAACCCTTCCCCGCCCCGCTCGAAACAGGCTTCTTCGACAGCGCGACCGCGCGTATCTACACGGAGAAGACATCCGATGGCTCGCTCTTCCTGCAGGTCGCGGATCGCTTCAAGAACCGGCGCGAGGCCGTGCGCGAGAGCGCCGTCACCCTGCTCATCCCGCTGATCGCGCTTATCCCGGCCAGTATCTTCGCCATCTGGTTCATCGTCGGCCGCGCGCTGAAGCCGCTGGATGCGCTGCGCCAGGATATCGGCACCAAGGACGGCGGCAATCTGGCGGAAGTGGAGAGCGCCGGCCTGCCGAAAGAGCTGAAGCCGATCGCCCGCTCCGTCAACCTGCTCCTGGGACGCCTGCGCTCCGCGCTTGAGGCCGAGCGCGAGTTTACCGCCAACAGCGCCCATGAGCTCAGAACGCCGATCGCCGGCGCGCTGGCGCAGACGCAGCGCCTTGCCGAGGAGCTGCCCCCAGGACCAACCAAGGCCCGCGCCCATCAGGTCGAGAGCTCGCTGGTCAATCTCGGGCGCCTCGCCGAAAAACTGCTGCAGCTTGCCCGCGCCGAGGCCGGCATCGGCGGCAGCGCCACCGCCACGGATTTGCGCCCGGTGCTCGACATGATCGTCACCGATTACGAACGCGACAGCCGCTCGCAAGGTCGCCTGCGCTACACCGCCGCGCCTGCGACAAAGCTGGTCCGCAACGCCGACATGGACGCCTTCGGCATCATCCTGCGCAACCTCATCGAGAACGCCCTGGTTCATGGCGATCCGGAACGATCGGTCGATGTCAGCCTCGAGGCGAATGGCGTCGTGCGTGTCGTCAATGGCGGGCCGCCGGTCGCGGAAAGCGATATCGCGACGCTGAAGAGGCGCTTTCGCCGCGGCAACACCAGCGCCTCAGGCTCCGGGCTTGGGCTTGCAATCGCCGATCGCATCGTCTCGCAGATGGGCGGAAGGCTCGACCTGATTTCGCCGGCCAGCGGCCAGAGTTCCGGCTTCGAAGCGCGCATCACGCTGCCTGCCTGATCAGGGTTTAGGCTTGCAAATCGCACCGAACGATGCGAGCAGATTCTAACCGTTTGGAACAAGCAGAATACGAATGATCATCTCCTTCGACATCGGCGGCTCGGCGATCAAGGGCGGCGTTGCCCTTTCCGAAACCGAGATCACGCCGCTCGGCCGCCGCCCGACCCCCCTCGATGATTTCGGCGCCTTCGTCGATACGCTGCGAACCTTCATCGCGGAAGCCGGCGGCACGCCGACGCTGCTGTCGATCTCCATCGCCGGCGTCGTCGATCCCGATACGCAGCTGCTCACCTGCGCCAACATTCCCTGCATCCACCAGCGCACTATCGCCGCCGATCTCCAGGCCGAACTCGGCGTGCCGGTGCTGGTCGCCAACGACGCCGACTGCTTCGCCATGGCCGAAGCGGGTCTAGGCGCCGGTCGCGGCCACCGCATCGTGCTGGGCGTCATCCTCGGCACCGGCGTCGGCGGCGGCGTGATCGCCAACGGCCGACTGATCAACGAGGCGGGCGGCTTTGCCGGCGAATGGGGCCACGGCCCGATCGTTGCGCTGCGCGCCGGCCACCCACCGGTCGAGATCCCGCATTATGCCTGCGGCTGCGGCCAGAGCGGCTGCGTCGATTCCGTCGGCGGAGCGCGTGGCATGGAACGCCTGCACAAGACGCTGCACGGCCTCGATTTCACCAGCGAGGAGATCATCGGCCAGTGGCTGCGCGGCGAGGAAAAAGCGACCCGCACGATCGACGTCTTTATCGATCTCCTGGCCTCTCCTCTGGCGCTAACCGTCAACATCACCGGCGCCACCATCGTCCCCGTCGCCGGCGGGCTCTCCAATGTGGAGCCGCTGCTGGACGAACTCGACAAGGCCGTGCGCCAGCGTATCCTCCGCAAATTCGACCGCCCGCTGGTGGTGCGCAGCGAATGCCGCGTCGAGCCGGGGTTGATTGGGGCGGCGCTTTTGGGATTGAAGGCGGAAGCGGAGATGGTGGGATAGAAGCTACCCAAATCGAAGGCGCCGAGCTTGCAGCCC
The DNA here is from genome assembly GCF_055616315.1 of Rhizobium sp. O111. NCBI lineage: Bacteria > Pseudomonadati > Pseudomonadota > Alphaproteobacteria > Hyphomicrobiales > Rhizobiaceae > Rhizobium > Rhizobium sp. O111. The sequence continues at coordinate 3,076,942 of NZ_JBSHXL010000001.1, forward strand.
CCTCACCCTACCCTCTCCCCGAGGGGAGAGGGGGAGCGAGCCGCTAGCTCCGAGTCTCTTCTCCCCCGCGGGGAGAAGGTGCCGGCAGGCGGATGAGGGGGCTACACCCTCAGTTCTCATTGATAATCCTATACAACAACGGCGCGGTTCTCACCGCGCCGTTTGCATTCTCACTCCGCCGCCATCGCCGGCGGATGCCCGTGATCCACCGCGTCATCCTCGCCTGATGATACAGCCTCATCCTCCTTGCCCTTCGGCTCCTTGCCGAAGAACAGCGCATAGGCGGCCGGCAGAACCAGGATCGTCAGCACCGTGGCGACCAGGATGCCGCCCATCATGGCATAGGCGAGCGGGCCCCAGAAGACGCCGCGCGAGATCGGGATCAGCGCCAGAACTGCCGTCAGCGCCGTCAGCATGATCGGACGGAAACGGCGCACGGCCGCGCCGACGATCGCCTCCTGCCGGTGCATGCCCGCCTTGATGTCCTGGTCGATCTGGTCGATCAGGATGATCGAGTTGCGGATGATGATGCCCAAGAGCGCGATGACGCCGAGGATCGCAACGAACCCGAACGGCGCGCCGGAAATCAGGAGGGCTGCTGCGGCACCGATGATCCCGAGCGGACCGGTTGCCAACACCAGCATCGCCTTGCCGAAGTGCTGCAGCTGCGCCATCAGGAGAAGCACGATCACGACAAGCATGATCGGCGCCTTGGCAGCGATCGAGGCCTGGCTTTCGGCCGAATCCTCGGCACCACCCTGGATCTCCACCTTGTAGCCGGCAGGCAGGCTGTCGCGCAGCGGCTGCAGATCGGCATACATCTTCATGACCACGTCGTTCGACTGCACGCCGTCGGGCAGCGTTGCGCGCACGCTGATCGTCGGCAGGCGGTCGCGCCGCCATTCGATGCCCTGCTCGAGCACCGGCACCACCTTGGCGATCTGCGAGACCGGCACGAAGCCGCCGAAATCGGTCGGCACGTAGACCGAATTGACGGCCGACAACAGCGAGCGATTGGCTTCCGGCTCGCGGGCGACGATCGATACCGTCTCCTCGCCATCGCGGAAATCGTCGAGCGGCGCGCCGGACATCGCCGTCTGCAGCATCTGGCGGACGCGTTGCGAGGTGACGCCAAGCGCACGGGCGCGATCCTGGTCGATCACCAGCTTCATCGCCGGCACCTGCTCCAGCCAATCGTCGTGAATGGCGCCGAGCAGCGGATTTTCCTGGAACTTCGCCTTCACCTCGTCGGCGATCTTGCGAACTTCCTGGCGATCCGGACCCATGACGCGCATCTGCACCGGCCAACCGGTCGGCGGACCAAGGAACAGGCGGTCGACCTTGCCGCGGATATCGGGGAAATCCTCGGCAAGAATGGTCCTGAGCTTGACGATCAGCCGTTCGCGGGCCGGCTCGTCATTGGCCATGATCAGAAGCTGTGCGAAGTTCGGGTTCGGAAGCTGCTGGTCGAGCGGCAGGAAGAAGCGCGGCGCGCCCTCGCCGATATAGGTGGCGACGAACTTCTTGTCCTTGTCGTCCATGATCTTGGCTTCGAGCGCCTTCGATTGCGTCTCGACTTCCTTGATGCTGGTACCTTCAGGCAGCCAGAGATCGACGAGGATCTCGGGGCGCGAGGACTGCGGGAAGAAGTTCTGCGGAATGAACTGGAAGGCCCAGAGGCTGGTGGCGAAGGTGACCAGCGTCATGGCAACCACGATGATGCGATGGCGCACGGCCCAGCCCACCGTCGACCGCAGCCGGCGATAGAAGCTGGTGTCGAAGGCATCATGATGCGCGCCGCCGGCATGCTGGCGCTGCTTCAGGATCATGTAGCCGAGCCACGGCGTGAAGTAGACCGCGACGAACCACGAGACCACGAGCGCGATGCCGACGACGTAGAACAGCGTGCGGACATATTCCCCGGCCGTGGAGGCCGCGAAGCCAACCGGAATGAACCCGGCCGTGGTGATCAGCGTCCCCGTCAGCATCGGAAAGGCGGTCGACGAGTAAGCGAAACTCGCCGCCTCGATCTTCACCAACCCCTCTTCGAGCTTTCGCTCCATCAATTCGACCACGATCATCGCATCGTCGACAAGCAGCCCTAGCGCGATGATCAGCGCGCCGAGCGAAATACGCTGCAGGTCGATGCCAAGCTCGTACATGATGGCGAAAGTGGCGGCCAGCACCAGCGGAATGGCAATCGCGATGACGAGACCCGAACGCCAGCCGATCGACAGGAACGAGACGACGAGAACGATGGCCAGCGCTTCGCCGAGCGCATGCATGAACTCGCTGACAGCATCGGTCACGACATCCGGCTGGTTGGAAATCTGATCGACCGAGACGCCGTAAGGCAACGATTCCTCGAAGCGCTTGTAGGTCACTTCCACATCCTTGCCGACATCCGTGACCTTGTAGCCCTTGGCCATGACAACGCCGACCTGGACACTCTCATGCCCATTGAAGCGGTACTTGCGCTGATAGGGGTCTTGAAGGCCAGAATAGACGGTGGCGATATCGCCGAGGCGGGTCACCTGGTTGCCGGCCTTGAGCCGGAGCTCGCGGATATCCGCGGCCTTCGTCACGTCGCCTTCGACGGCGATGCGCACCGAGCGCGTGCCGGTATCGACGGAGCCGGCGGGGTCGACGCTGTTCTGGCCCTTGATGGCGTTCTGCAGATCGACGATCGTCAGGCCGCGTTCGGCGAGCGCCTGGGAGGACACGTCGATGAAGATCTTCTCCGGCTGATCGCCGATGATCACGGCCTTCTCGACACCCGGCGTCGTCAACAGCATGTCGCGCGCCTGGATCGCGAATTTCTTCAGTTCCGGATAGCTGTAGCCATCGCCGCTGATCGATTGCAGCGTGATGAAGGTATCGCCGAATTCGTCGTTGAAATAGGGGCCGAGCAGGCCGGATGGCAGCTCGTTGGAGATATCACCGACCTTCTTGCGCACCTGGTAGAAGGCGTCGGCGACATCAGCCGCGTTGGTATCGCCCTTGATCTGCAGCGTGATGACGGCCGAGCCGGCGCGCGTGTAGGATTTCACCCAGTCGATATGCGGGGTTTCCTGCAGCTTGCGCTCGATCTTGTTGACGACCTGATCTTGCATCTCCTGGATAGAGGCGCCCGGCCACACGGCCTGCACGACCATGACGCGGAAGGTGAAATCGGGGTCTTCCTTCTGCCCCATCCGCATCAGCCCGAGCACGCCGGTGATGAGGATCAGGCCGAACAGGAAGCGCGCGATGCTCGGATGGCCGATTGCCCAGCGCGACAGGTTGAAGGGCTTCTTCTCGGTGTTGGAATTGTCCATTGTCCCGTTCCCTCTCCTGGCCGCTTAGCGAACGACGTCGCCGGTCTCGGACCCAGTTTCGGCGGATGCCGACTGCTGGCCCGGCAGCTTGACCTTGAGATTGTCGGTCATGAACTGCGTGCCGGCGGCAACCACGAGATCGCCGGTCTTCAACCCGTCGGCGATATTGACGCCGTCGCCGGTGAAATCGGCGATCGTGACGTCGCGGGCATGCACGGTCTGCTGGTCGCGATCGACCACCCAGACGATCTTCTTGCCGTCCTTCTCGGCAAGCGCGGCGAGCGGGATGGCGACATGGGTGTTGGCGTTGCTGACGCTGGCCTCGATCGTCGCCGTCATGCCGAGCAGGACGCGATCGTCATGCGGCAGGCTCACACGAACGGCAAACGTGCGCGACTGAGCGTCGGCGCTGCCGGAGACTTCACGCACCTTGCCGTCGAGCACCAGCTTGGCCGAAGACCAGAAGCTCGCCTTGACCGTCTTGCCCGGCTTGAACTCGACGATATCGTTCTCAGGCACCGCGATCTGCACTTCCTTTTCGCCGTCGAGCGCGACGGTCGCAACAGGCGTGCCGGCAGCAACGACCGTGCCGGTATCGGCGCTGATCGCGGTGACGATGCCGCTCTGGTCGGCCTTGAGCTCGGCGTAGCTCACCTGGTTTTTCGCTTGATCGAGAGAGGAGCGAGCCGCGTCGCGGGTGGAGACAGCCTGGTCATAGCTGAGCGACGCCTGCTCGAGCTGCGACTTCGCCGTCACGCTCTTGTCGAACAGCTGCTGGGCGCGCTTGTTGGCGAGATCAGCCGTGCCGACGCCCTTTTCGGCCGCCGCCAGATTGGCCTCAGCCGTCTTCGTCGCAAGCTCGTAATCGGTCGCGTCGATGCGCGCGATCACATCGCCCGGCTGGACGCGGTCGCCGATATTCACGCGGCGCTCGGTGATCTTGCCGGCAACGCGGAAGCCGAGGTTCATCTCGACGCGTGCCTTCACCGCACCGGAATAATCAAGCGCGCGTGTCTCACCGGCCTTGGCGATTTCCACGACCTTCACCGGCCGGAGGATCTCCTTGGTCTCCGCCTTCTTCTCCTCGCTGCAGCTTGAAAGCGCGAGCGAAACGGCGCCAAGGAGCGCGAAACTGGCAACGGACGGCAACTTGACTGTCTTCAGCGAAATCATCTTTCGCACTCCCGGTATGTTTGTGTGTTGAATTGTTGGCGGCCGTGCCGCCCGATTATCTCTTCAAAGCCCTGATGGAGAAGTCGATCAGCTCGTCCACCGTCGCTCGGTTGGTCTTGGCAAGACATTGCGCCACCATGATCGGGTGGCAAAGCGTCACCGTGGCGGCGCCAAAGCAGCGCGACGCGACGGCAGGATCCTGATCGACGAACTCGCCGGCCTCGATACCCTCACGGATCACCTCGGCCAGCAGATCGTGAATGCTGTCGACATGCTTCTCGATGACATGCCAGTCGCGCTCGATGGCGACCACCACCATCTCGTGCACCTTTTCTTGGTCGAGCATGGTCTCGACCGTCATCTGGTATTGCCCGCGCACGAAGCGGCTAAGCCGCTCGGAAGCGCTAAGCGGCAGATGGCAGATCTCGTAGGCCTGCTGGTAGCTTGCAGCCAGCATGCGCCCGCAGATCGCCTGGTGGATTTCTATTTTCGAGGAGAAGAAGCGATAGACATTGGCGGGCGACATTCCGAGATCGCGGGCGATATCGGCGACGGTTGTCTTGGCGTAGCCATAGTGACGAAACAGCCGCTCGGCCGCATCGAGAATGCGGGTCACATTCTCCTGTCTTGTCGCTTCGAGAGTGCTTTCAGCGGTGTCGCTCATGATTTCTGCCGTGTTGATTTACGACTGACGAATTTCGATTTTCGTCAGCCGTAAGGCATCAGGAGGTGAAAGTCAATCTTTTGCGTTGCGGTGAAGTCCCCTCCTCGCCCTCGCAAAAGTCCCCTCCCCACAAGGGGGAGGGGCTTTGCTGGGCGCGCTGTTTTACCCAGACCGAAACCTCTCAAGATCCATTGGCAGGAGAAAGGGGCAGCGGCGTGCCACGAGTTAGCCCCTCCCCCTTGTGGGGAGGGGTTGGGGAGGGGTCTTCGCCACACGCACAAACGAAAAATGCCGCGGCACAAAGCACCGCGGCATCTCAAACCATCGATAAATACCAGCTTACGCCAGCTGCGCATCCAGCGTGATCGGCACCGCGGCCAGCGCCTTGGAAACCGGGCAACCCGCCTTGGCCTTGCCGGCGAGTTCGATGAAGGTCTTCTCGTCGCAGTTCGGAACCGTGCCGCGCAGCGTCAGGAGGATGGCGCTGATCGCGAAGCCGCCCTCGACGCTCTCGAGCGTCACCTTCGCCGTCGTTTCCATGCTGGTCGCCGTAAAGCCGGCCTCGCCGAGGATCAGCGACAGCGCCATGGTGAAGCAGCCGGCATGGGCGGCGCCGATCAGCTCTTCGGGATTGGTGCCCGGGAGGCCTTCGAAGCGGCTGGCGAAGCCATAAGGGTAGGATTTGAGCGCGCCGCTCTGCGTCGAGATCTGACCCTTGCCATCCTTGATGCCGCCCGACCACTGTGCGGAACCTGTGCGATTGATCTGCATGCCGTTCTCCTGTTGGATTGAGTGTTCTCCAACGCAGCGACCCGCCGCGTCATCCCGTCAAGAGGCGCGAAAACCCCTTCGCCCGAGCATATAAGTCTCTAATCCAGGAAGGCGACAGTCTTGTAAAATTTGATTGCTTCAGTGCTGCGCTGATCAGCGGATGGTACCCGCGGTCTCCAGCGTGAAGAGCTCCTGCGGCCGCTGCACGCCGCGCAGCGCATAACGCCCGACGCAGGCCAGCGCGCCGCGCTCGGCTTCAGGAACGGCAGCCGCGAAATCGGACGACATGAGCACGTTGAAATCGACGGACCGGCAAAGCGAAGCGATGCGGCTGACCTCGTTGACGGCGGGGCCGATGACCGTGAAGTCGAGCCGTTCCTGGCTGCCGATATTGCCGTAGAAGACGTCGCCGATATGCAGGCCGATATAGACGTCGGTTGTCGGCCGCTCCTCGAAGGCGCGCTCGTTGTTCAGCGTCACCAATCGCTCGTGCAACACCCGCTCGGCCTTCAGCGCCGCCGAACAGGCGTCCGCTGGCGCGTCGGCCTTGAAGATCGCCAGCACCCCGTCGCCGATCAGCTTCAGCACATTGCCGCCAGCCTCATGCACCGCCGTGATGACGAGATCGCTATAGGCATTCAGCATCGGCAGGATTTCCTCCGGCGAGGCGCTGTCGGAGATCTTCGTATAGTTTACGAGATCCGAGAACCACAGCACCGCCGAAATCCGCTCCGACTTGCCGCGGCTGATCTTGCCATCCAGCACCTGGCGCGCCGCATCCTCGCCGAGATAGACCTCGGCGATCGTGCGGGCGATACGCCCGAGAGCGATGCACTTGATCGCCAAAGCCAGCACCGGCGCCAGCTTGCGCAGGACCATCATGTGATGATCGGAAAACCCTTCCTGATGGCGCGTGGCGAAGTGCACGAAAAAGCAATCCATCTCGCCGATCGTACCGGCCTTGTCGAACTTGCGCACCATCGCGACGAAATCGGTATGGCCCTCGGCCTGCATCGTATCCAGCATGTAGAAATCGGCCGGATCACCGAACGCCAGCCGCCGGCGAACCTCGTTCTCGGGGCCTGTCCAGAGATGATAGAACGCCGAGCGCTGCCAGTTTTCCAGCGAGTTTCCATCGCCGCCCATCGGGCCATAAGCAAATTCGGGCTCGACATCCTGCTCGCTATCCCAGCGGAAAGCGCGCCCCTCATGCACCGGGTGCAGCGTATCCATCAGCGCCAGGCTGCGGTCGAGCGGGAGGCCAAGCCTGCGGCAGGTATCGCAGAAGCCGGTCAGCAGCTCGGTTTCAGTCGCGCCATTCAGCCCCTGCTCCGTCAGCCACGTCGCAACCGTACCGATATCACCGTATTCCATGCCATAGTCACCTTGTCTGATACGCAAGCTTTACCGTGATTTGACGACCGAAGGAACGGCAAAGCCGCTAAACATCATGTCGCAGCCGGCATATTGTAAGGTGTGATGATTTCCACCGCCGACAAGGACGTCGGCGCAATACGCCCGGACACACCGCGGCTCATGACGGCCCGGAACGCCGTGCGCGCATCGGATCGCAGATCGTGATGCAGCACGAAACCGATCTTGCCGGCTTTCAAGAGCGCGCGGTTATCGGCATCGAGATCATGCGCGACGAACGCCCGGATCGGCCGACCGGCCGTCTCGAAGGCCGCCAGCACCGCGCGATTTCCGCCGCCGATCGAATAGACCGCGTCGATCGTCTCGTCGGCCGCAATCGCCCGCGCCGCCAGAATGCCGGTCGCCGCGTCCGTCCCATGCCCTTCGCTGATCTCGGTGATACCGATCTCACGGTATCGCTCGCGGATGACCCGGCGAAAGCCGATCTCGCGCTCCTCCTCGCCGCGAAACCGCCCGCTCGAGAGCGTCACCAGCACCCGCCCCGGCGCGCCGGCAAACCGCTCGCCGATCAGATAAGCGGCGGTCTCGCCCGCTGCCCGGTTGTCCGCCCCCGCATAGGCGATCCGCGCCGAATTGGGCAGATCGGTCACCAGCGTCACCACGGGGATGCCCGCCTCTTCCAGCCGCGACACCGCGGCATCAACCTCGGGCACATCGGGCGCCTTCAGCACGACCGCCTTGGTGCCGCGCAGCCTTATCCGATCGAGAAGCTGGACGATTTCCGCCGGCTTCATCACCTCGGCGAAGTGAAAGCGGCAGCGAAACACCGTCGGCAGAAAGGTCGCAACTTCAGCCTCGAATGCGGCGCGGACCGTCGTGCTGAAACGCTCCGGCGTCTCCATCACGATATCGATCGCGATCGTCCGCCCGCCTGCGGCCACCTCCGTCTGCTGCTTCTCGAGCTCGGCGATCGCCGCCCGCACCCGCAGCTCCGTCTGCCGCCGCACACCCGGCCGGCCGTTCAGCACCCGGTCCACTGTTGCCGTGCTCAAGCCCGCCTGAAAGGCGATATCCTTGACGAGAAAGACATGCGCCATACCGTGAGTTTCCGATCCAATCTGATGTATTTTTGATGGATTCCTGATCTATCACGACCCTCGCCGCGCCGTATAGTGCCTTCATCAGGAATGGAGGAGCATCTGATGAAAACCGACAATCTGCAGAAGCTGCGTGCCGACCGCGTCTGGCTCACCGAGGATGCCTGCGATCTCGACGACTTCCGGGCGCTGGCCGAAAAGACGACATCGCTCACCGATTATCCGAACGCTGCCGCGGTCGAAAAGAACGTGCTGATCTACGACAGCCGCAATGTCAGGGCTGTCATCGCGGATCCCGAGGGCAAGCGCGCGCTCTTGGCCGAAATCTGCGAAGCCTTCGCCGAAGGCCCCGGCGTCGTCGTCTTCACCGGCGCCTATGAGGACACCGGCGTCATCGATCGCGCCAGCAAGATCTTCGACGACATCATCACCGAGCAGCACCGCACATCGACGGGCGGCGGTGATCACTTCGCCAAGGCCGGCGCCAACGACCGCATCTGGAACTCGCTCGAAAAGCACTGCCTCGCCGACCCCGACAATTTCGCCGAATACTACGCCAACCCGATCGTGGCGCTGGCAAGCCAGGCATGGCTCGGCCCGAGCTACCAGATGACCGCGCAGGTCAACCGCGTGAACCCCGGCGGTGCCGCTCAATCCGCGCACCGCGATTATCACCTCGGCTTCCAGTCCTCCGAGGTGATCGAGCAGTTTCCCGTCCACGTCCACAGGCTCTCGCCGGTGCTGACGCTGCAGGGCGCAGTCGCTCATTGCGACATGCCGCTCGAAAGCGGACCGACGCTCTTCCTGCCGAACAGCCAGACCTATGTGCCGGGCTATCTCGCCCTCAAGCGCCAGGAATTCCGCGACTATTTCGAGAAGAACCACGTCCAGCTGCCGCTGAAGAAGGGCGATGTCGTCTTCTTCAACCCGGCGCTCTTCCATGCCGCCGGCACCAACCGCTCGGCCGACATCAAGCGCGTCGCCAACCTGCTGCAGGTCTCCTCAGCCTTCGGCCGCGCCATGGAAACGGTCGATCGCCAGCGCATGAGCGCCACCCTCTTCCCGGCCCTGAAGCGGCTGTCCGACACGCTCTCGCAATCAGAAATCGCCAATGCGGTCGCCGCCTGCGCCGAGGGCTATTCCTTCCCCACCAACCTCGACCGCGACCCGCCGCTCGGCGGCCTCGCGCCGAAGACGCAGGCGCAACTGATGCACGAGGCATTGGCCGCTGGCTGGAGCGACGAGATGTTCGCCGAGGCGCTGGCGAAACAGGCGGAGAAGAAGCTGAGCTGAGCACGCAGCACGGCACTCCATAGCAACAACGACAATAGGCCTCTCGCATCGCGAGGGGCCATTCGCGCATCATCAGTCACAGATCATAGGGAGGAACATATATGAGCACAGACCACAGCCGCCTCGACGGCAAGATCGCCATCGTCACCGGCGGCACGCAGGGCCTCGGCGCCACCATCGCCCGGTTGTTTGCCGAGCGCGGCGCCAAGGGCATCGTCATCTGCGGCCGCAACGCCGAGAAGGGCCGCGCGAAGGCCGAGGAGATCTCACGCGCGACCGGCGCGGAGGTGGTCTATGTCGAGGCGGATCTCTCCAAGGTGGAGGATGCCAGCAAGGTCGTGCAGGCCTGCGACCGGGCCTTCGGCCGCGTCGATGCGTTGGTCAACGCCGCCGCCACCACCGATCGCGGCACCATTCTCGACACCAGCCCCGAACTCTTCGACGCCATGTTCGCGATCAACGTGCGCGCGCCCTTCTTCCTGATCCAGGAAAGCGTGAAAATCATGCGCCGCGAGAACACCGAGGGCACCATCGTCAACATCGGCTCGATGTCGGCCAAGGCGGGGCAACCCTTCATCGCCGCCTATTGCGCCTCCAAGGGCGCGCTCGAAACGCTGACCAAGAACACCGCCTATGCGCTGCTGCGCAACCGTATCCGCGTCAACGGCCTCAACATCGGATGGATGGCCTCGGAAGGCGAGGACCGTATCCAGCGCGAGTTCCACGGCGCCGCCGCCAACTGGCTGGACGAAGCCGCCGCCGCCCAGCCCTTCGGGCGCCTCGTAGACCCCGCGGAAGTGGCCCGCGCCTGCGCCTATCTCTCATCGACCGAATCCGGCCTGATGACCGGCTCGATGATCTGCTTCGACCAGTCGATCTGGGGTGCCTACGACGGCTCGCCGCACCCACAGGCCCCGCTCTGAAAAATTGCAAAAGCCAAAAATACTGGAGCCTCGGCCTTTTGCGCGGCCGGGCTCTGGCACGCCGCGTCGTTTACGTTTACGAAGGAGATCAAATCGCTTTGGGAGGAGCAGCCTGTGTCGCAAGATGCGCTTTATGACATCAGAGATGATCGTTTCAATCGCCTGATCGCGGGCAGCGCCAGACTGGAAGAACTCTATTCCGGATGCCGCTGGGCCGAAGGTCCCGTCTGGTTCTCCGATCTCAACTGCTTGCTCTGGAGCGACATCCCCAACGAGCGCATCATGCGCTGGGTCCCCGATGGCGGCGCCTCGGTCTTCCGCTCCCCATCCAACTATGTCAACGGCAACACCCGCGATCGCCAGGGCCGGCTGGTATCCTGCGAACATGGCGGCCGCCGCGTCACCCGCACGGAACCTGATGGCCGCATCACCGTGCTTGCCGATCGCTACAAGGGCAAGCGGCTGAATTCTCCCAACGACGTCGTCGTCCGCTCCGACGGCTCCATCTGGTTCACCGATCCGAGCTACGGCATCATGTCCGACTATGAAGGCCACAAGGCCGAGCCCGAGCAGGAAACCAGAAACGTCTACCGCATCGATGCCGGAACCGGCGAAATCGAAGCAGTCGCCACCGACTTCATCCAGCCCAACGGCCTCGCCTTCTCGCCGGATGAAAAGCAGCTCTACATCGCCGATTCGGGCTCCTCGAACCACGAAGTGCCCCGCCATATCCGCGTCTTCGACGTCGTCGACGACCGCAAGCTGACCAACAGCCGCTACTTCTGTTCGATCGACAACGGCGTGCCCGATGGCTTCCGTTTCGACGTTGCCGGCAACCTCTGGAGCAGTGCCGCCGACGGCGTTCACTGCTTCGCGCCAGACGGCACCCTTCTCGGCAAGATCAAGGTTCCGCAGACGGTCTCCAACATCACCTTCGGCGGCCAGAAGAAGAACCGCCTGTTCATAACCGCGACGCAATCGGTCTACGCCATTTACACGACGACCAACGGCGCCCAGTACCCGTAAGCCAAAACTGACATTGAACGCGCGCCGGGCTGCTTGTTGCGTCCCGTTGCGCCTCCGTCCCCGATACCGTTACTGCCGTGAGAAACTGACATGCGTTCCATCGTTCCCTATAACGAATCCTGGGCTTTCCATGAGGGTGCCGGCCAGCATCTGCTGCGCGATTTCGACGGCCGCGTCATCGTGAACCTGCCGCATACGGCGGTCGAACTCCCGTTCAACTATTTCGATGAAGCGAGCTATCAGCGCGCTTTCACCTATCAGAAACTGCTGCGCTGGATGCCGGAATTCGAGGGCCGCGAGGTCTCGCTGGTGTTCGACGCCGCCATGGCCGACGCCGTGGTCTATCTGAACGGCGAGGAGATCATCGCCCACAAGGACGGCTACACGCCCTTCGAGGCGCGCCTGACCAACGGCCTACAACGCGGCGACAACCTGATATCAGTCACCATCGATGGCAGCGAGAACCCCGCCATCCCGCCCTTCGGCGGCGCCATCGATTACCTCACCTATGCCGGCATCTATCGCGAAGTCTGGCTGAAGGTCACCGATCCCGTCTCGATCCAGAACGTCAAGATCGAGACCACCAATGTGCTCTCGGAAGAAAAGTCCGCCTCCGTCCGCGTCCATCTCTCCAACCCTCGCAATGTACACTTCCTGGGAACGCTGACGGCCTCGCTTGCCGATATCGATGGAAACGTGCTCGCCACCGCATCAGCGGACACGACTGGCGACGACGCCACGCTCGTTTTCAGCGGCCTCACCGGTATCGCGCTCTGGGATATCGACAATCCCGAACTCTACCAGATGACGGTGGAGCTGAAGACCAGCCACGGTTCCGACAGGCTGACGACCAGCTTCGGTTTCCGCACCGCCGAGTTCACCCCCGAGGGCTTCCGGCTGAACGGCCGGCCGCTGAAGCTGCGCGGGCTCAACCGCCACCAGTCCTTCCCCTATGTCGGCTATGCCGCCGGGCGCTCCGCCCAGAAACGCGACGCCGACATCATGAAATCCGTGCTGAAGTGCAACATGGTCCGCACCTCGCACTATCCGCAGTCGAAGTGGTTTCTCGACCGCTGCGACAAGATCGGCCTGCTTGTCTTCGAGGAAATCCCCGGCTGGCAGCATATCGGCGACCAGGAATGGCAGCATGAATCGATCCGCAACGTCCGCCGGATGATCGAACGCGACTGGAACCATCCCTCGATCGTCATCTGGGGCGTGCGCATCAACGAGAGCCAGGACAGCCACCACTTCTACGCCGAGACCAACCGGCTTGCCCGCGAGCTCGACCCCACCCGACCGACCGGCGGCGTTCGCTACATCACCGATAGCGAATTGCTTGAGGACGTCTACACGATGAACGACTTCATCCTCGGCAACGAGGAGCTGCCGGGCGCCAACCGCCCGCGCACGCCGCTGCGCCCGCAGCAGGAGAGCACCGGTCTCTCCTACAAGGTGCCTTACATGATCACCGAATTCGGTGGTCACATGTACCCGACCAAGATCTACGACCAGGAAGCGCGCCAGGCCGAACATGTCCGCCGCCACCTCGAAGTGCTGAACGCCGCCTATGGCGATCCCGACATAGCGGGCGCCATCGGTTGGTGCATGTTCGACTACAACACCCACAAGGATTTCGGCTCCGGCGACCGCATCTGCTACCACGGCGTCATGGACATGTTCCGCGAACCGAAATTCGCCGCTTACGCTTATGCCAGCCAGTGCGAACCCTCCGAAGACGTCATCATGAAGCCGGTGACCTTCTGGGCGCGCGGTGAGCGCAATATTGGCGGCGTGCTCCCGCTGATCGTGTTGACCAATTGCGACGAGGTCGAGCTGACTTATGGCTCGGTGACCAAGCGCGTCGGCCCCGATTACGAGAACTTCCCGCACCTGCCGCATCCGCCCGTGGTCTTCGACCATCGCCACTTCACCGCCGACGAACTCGGCATCTGGGGCCAGAAGTGGATCGACGGCAGCTTCACCGGCTATGTCGACGGCGCAGCCGTCGCGCAGCTGACGCTGGTCGCAGATCCGCTGCCGACAACGCTGCAGGCGGTGGCCGACAGCACCCGGCTGAAGGCACGCGAACGCGACACCACCCGTGTCGCGTTGCGCGCGCTGGACCAGCAGGGCCAGCGCCTGCCCTTCCTGAATGAAGTGGTGACGATATCTCTCACCGGCCCGGCGAAGGTCGTCGGCCCCAGCACCATCCCGCTCCAGGGCGGCACGGCCGGTCTCTGGATCGAGACCACGGGCCTGACCGGCGAGATCACGCTTGCGGCCACCTGCCCCCGCTTCGGTAAAGTCACACTGACGCTCGCCGCCGTCTGACGGCGGCCGGAGCCCTGGTCTTCACAGGCCAGGGCTCGATGCGTTCCCTACGGCGCTCAGACTGGAGCGACCGAGCGAACACTGCCGTTGTTGTCGACAATGCAGGAGTATTTCTTACCCCCTGCATCCAGATCGACGGCGAACGTCCCGTCCGGTTGCAGCCGAGAGCCTGTCGGCAAGACCTTGACACCGGCTCCGGCGCTGCTCGTCACCGCATTGGCGCAAAGCAATTGCAGATCGGCCGGCGCCGTCATCAGCGTGGTGCGCGCCATGGCCTCAGGTGGCGGCGGCGCCGGTGTACAGGCGCCCAACGACAACAGTCCGACCACGGCCAGAAGAGCCCGACCGCCTCGCTTCATTTCTTCTCTCGACATCTGTCCCCTCCAGACGTTGATAATTTGAGGCCTGATCAATCCCCGGCCAATGCCGGCGCCATCGATCAGATACCCTTGTAAAGCGCGGCCCCCTGCATGAGCACGATGACCTTGGCGCCGATCTGCACCCGCGAATGCAGGTCCGTCACGTCGTCATTGTTGAGCCGGATGCACCCGGACGACACGTCGAGGCCGATCGTCCACGGCTCGGCCGTGCCGTGAATGCGGTAGATCGTGTCCTGGTCGCCGGCGTAGAGATAAAGCGCCCGCGCGCCGAGCGGGTTTTCCGGCCCGCCGGGCATGCCGGCCGCCCATTTGGCGGCATTCGCATCACGCGCCACCATTTCGGCCGGCGGCGTCCACACCGGCCATTCCGCCGTGCGCCCGACCCTGACGATCCCCGCCCAGCCGAACCCGTCGCGGCCAACGCCGATGCCGTAGCGGATCGCCTGCCCGCCGGGCTGCACGAAATAGAGAAAATGCTGGTTACCGTCGATGATGATCGTCCCCGGCGGCTCCGCGGTGCGGAACGTCACGATCTGCCTGCGAAAGGCCTCCGGCGATTGCTTGTTGCGCGCGTAATACTGCCGGGCCTTCTTGCTGTCGTAATCGACCCATGTCCGCGTCTTGGCGTCATAGATCTGCGTCTGCGCCAGCACGATAACAGGCGCAAGCAGTAACGCGGCCGCCGCAACCGGCAGCCCCTTGCGCAAACGCCGGCTTACCCAGCTGAACGTCCGATTGCATTTCGCCAGAGAAGAAGACCGAACCCTCATGGCTTCGCCCACCCATCGATCCGCGCCGCATTGCGCTCCACCCACGCCTTGGCATAGCCAAGCGGCGCCTGCCGCTCCACCTCGAGCGCATAGCTCATCGCCGTCGCCTCCTCCGGCGTCAGGTCGACCTTTTCCAGGAAGGCCGCGATCTTAGGGTGCTTGCTGGCAAGCGCTGTTGAATAGGCGATGCGAAAGGTGGCCGTATCCCAGGCCGTCGAGGCCGACGACTTCTTGATCCAAAGCGGATCTGTCGCACTTGCCAACGACCATTTGGCCGCATCATGCGGCTGCTCTTCAAGCCGGACGATCTTGTGCAGGTCGAAGACGAAATGCGGCGCATAGCAGGCGAACACCACCGGCTGGCCGGTCGCGACCGCGGCATCGATGCCGGCCATCGCCACCTCTTCCTCGGCCTCGACGAGCGTCATCGTCTTGGCGTAACCATAGCTGTTCGCGCGCACGCGCTCGATCCCCGTCGACGACCAGGTCGGCGCGCCGATCCACATCTCCCCCTTGCCGTCGCCGTCCGTATCGAGAAGGCTGGTCTTGTCGGGGTCGCTGAGATCGGTGATATCAGTGATCCCCTTCTCCGCCGCCGCTGGAGTCGCGCAGATGCCCTGCCACGCCGGAACCGTGTGCTTGGCCAGAACAACCACACCCTTCTCGGTCACGAATTTCTCGATGACATCGGTCAGATTGGGCTGCCAGACCTCCGGGTGGATGTCGACGCTTCCCTTCTCCAGCCCGGCAAAGGCATTGAGCGTGCCCATTTCCTGGACGAGAGCAGGCTGTTTGAATTCTTTCTCGATCGCGACCTTGAGAATAAAGGCCGTAGCCTGACCGGAGGGCCAGTTCGGCATGGCGATCTTGAGGTCATCCGCAAGGACAGGCGTCCCAGCCCCCAAGACGGACAATAAAACGACGAACACGCCGCAACCGGCACCATCTCTCACAATGTTCCCCCTCGGCAGACACTGATCGGATTGCATGCTGATATTTCAACGCCAGGATGCAGAAGCGGGCGCGGTTAGTCAAGCGTAGAGTGTTTTAGAAAAGCCAGATCAACGCTGCAGGCCAGACGCCCAGGCGCCGACCCGCGACGCCATCGCCTGCATATGATCCGCCGCCGAGAAGCCGGAGAGAGCCTTGCGCGGCTTCAGATCGTGGTCGCCATCCTCAAGCCAGAAAATGTCGATCGCGCGCGAAAGCGAATAGCCCGCGACTTCCTCGCGCGTCCCGAACGCATCCCGCGTCCCTTGGCAGATCAGTGTCGGCGTCTCGATCGCGCTCAGATGCGCCGTGCGCAACTGCGCCGGCTTTCCCATCGGATGAAACGGATAGCCGAGGCAAAGCAAGCCAACGATATCGCCCGCGCGATAGAGATCATCGGCAACCATGCTGGCAATCCGCCCACCCATCGACTTGCCGCCGATGACAAGCGGACCGCTGGCTTTAAGGTCGCGCACCGCCGCCAGATATTCAGGGGTCAAGGTCTCCGCATTGGGCGGCGGCGGACGCCGATCGGATCGCCGCCGCTCGGCCATGTAACCGAACTCGAACCGAACCACCCGCATCCCCGCCGCAGCGATAGCCTCGGAAAACCGCTCCATGCCCGCCGAATCCATGGCGCCGCCGGCACCATGCGCGAGAAGGATCGTCACGGGGGCGTTGTCGGGGCCGGAGAACAGGAAGGACGTGCTCATGCCGTCTTATTACAGGATAAGTCCGCGAGCCGACAGGGCTCATGTCTATTGCGTTTTGGGAAAGAAGATTGGTTGCGGGGGCAGGATTTGAACCTGCGGCCTTCAGGTTATGAGCCTGACGAGCTACCGGGCTGCTCCACCCCGCGTCCAGCGCAAAACCCTATGGGTTTTGGCGCGGCGGCGTAACCGCTTTGCGGTTATGCCTTCTACCGGAGCAAAACCCATAGGGTTTTGTTCCTGTAAGGGACGCACCATTATACGCCAGGTGCGCCGAAGTTTCATTCTGTATGTTCGGACCACCAAAAGCAAAAGGCCGCTTGCGCGGCCCGATGTTTTCGGCTGGGCCGAAGTTTCGATCAGAGAAGATTTGTTGTTGCGTTTAGCAGACCTGGCAGCGACCGACTCTCCCGCGTCTTAAGACGAAGTACCATAGGCGCAGGGGCGTTTCACGGCCGTGTTCGGAATGGGAACGGGTGCAGCCGCCCCGCCATAACCACCAGGTCAGCGAAGCGCAACATTTGAGAAGCTGGTGCAGTTTTCACTGCGTTTTTTTCGGACGAACATTTCATGTTCGCCGTGTGAACACGTCTTAGCATCATGTCCGTCTTTCGACGGCATGAGCATAAGCAATGAGAACAATTAAGCCGATCGAGCTATTAGTAACGGTAAGCTTCACACATTGCTGCGCTTCCACACCCGTCCTATCAACGTGGTCGTCTTCCACGGCTCTGATAGGGAATACTCGTTTTCAGGTTGGTTTCCCGCTTAGATGCCTTCAGCGGTTATCCATTCCATATGTAGCTACCCTGCTATGCCGTTGGCACGACAACAGGTCCACCAGAGATATGTCCATCCCGGTCCTCTCGTACTAGGGACAGATCCTGTCAATATTCCTACACCCACGGCAGATAGGGACCGAACTGTCTCACGACGTTCTGAACCCAGCTCACGTACCGCTTTAATTGGCGAACAGCCAAACCCTTGGGACCTGCTCCAGCCCCAGGATGCGATGAGCCGACATCGAGGTGCCAAACAACCCCGTCGATATGGACTCTTGGGGGTCATCAGCCTGTTATCCCCGGCGTACCTTTTATCCGTTGAGCGATGGCCCTTCCACGCGGGACCACCGGATCACTATGACCGACTTTCGTCTCTGCTCGACTTGTCAGTCTCGCAGTCAGGCGGGCTTATGCCATTGCACTCGACGACCGATTTCCGACCGGTCTGAGCCCACCATCGCGCGCCTCCGTTACTCTTTCGGAGGCGACCGCCCCAGTCAAACTACCCACCATACACTGTCCCGGATCCGGATAACGGACCGCGGTTAGACATCCATGACGATAAGGGTGGTATTTCAAGGATGGCTCCACAGAAACTGGCGTCCCTGCTTCAAAGCCTACCACCTATCCTACACATGCCGACACGAATGCCAGTGTAAAGCTATAGTAAAGGTGCACGGGGTCTTTCCGTCTGACCGCAGGAACCCCGCATCTTCACGGGGAATTCAATTTCACTGAGTCTATGTTGGAGACAGCGGGGAAGTCGTTACGCCATTCGTGCAGGTCGGAACTTACCCGACAAGGAATTTCGCTACCTTAGGACCGTTATAGTTACGGCCGCCGTTTACTGGGGCTTCAGTTCAAAGCTTGCACCTCTCCCTTTAACCTTCCAGCACCGGGCAGGCGTCAGACCCTATACGTCGTCTTGCGACTTCGCAGAGCCCTGTGTTTTTGATAAACAGTCGCTACCCCCTGGTCTGTGCCACCCCATAATAGTTGCCTAGCATGGGGTCACGCTTCTTCCGAAGTTACGCGTGCAATTTGCCGAGTTCCTTCAACATAGTTCTCTCAAGCGCCTTGGTATACTCTACCTGACCACCTGTGTCGGTTTCGGGTACGGTCTATAATGATGGAGCTATTTCCTGGAACCGCTCCCCTGCACCCACAATCCAATAAGTGAATACAAGTTACGCAATCCGTCACTACCACCAGGCCCACGAATATTAACGTGGTTCCCATCGACTACGCGTTTCCGCCTCGCCTTAGGGGCCGGCTAACCCTGCTCAGATTAACTTTAAGCAGGAACCCTTGGTCTTTCGGCGAGAGGGTCTCTCACCCTCTTTATCGTTACTCATGTCAACATTCGCACTTCCGATACCTCCAGGATGTCTCACGACTGTCCCTTCACAGGCTTACGGAACGCTCCGCTACCACGTGCATTGCTGCACATCCTCAGCTTCGGTGCATGGCTTCAGCCCCGTTACATTTTCGGCGCAAAGACCCTTATTTAGACCAGTGAGCTGTTACGCTTTCTTTAAATGATGGCTGCTTCTAAGCCAACATCCTGGTTGTTTTGGGATCCTCACATCCTTTCCCACTTAGCCATGACTTGGGGACCTTAGCTGGAGGTTAGGGTTGTTGCCCTTTTCACGACGGACGTTAGCACCCGCCGTGTGTCTGCCGAGTAGTACTCCCGGGTATTCGGAGTTTGGTTAGGATCAGTAAGACGGTGAGTCCCCATAGCCCATCCAGTGCTCTACCCCCCGGGGTATTCGCTCGACGCTCTACCTAAATAGATTTCGCGGAGAACCAGCTATTTCCGAGTTTGATTGGCCTTTCACCCCTAACCACAAGTCATCCCAATCTATTGCAACAGATGCGGGTTCGGTCCTCCAGTTGGTGTTACCCAACCTTCAACCTGCTCATGGCTAGATCACTCGGTTTCGGGTCTAATGCAACAAACTAAATCGCCCTATTCAGACTCGCTTTCGCTTCGCCTACACCTACCGGCTTAAGCTTGCTTGTTACACTAAGTCGTTGACCCATTATACAAAAGGTACGCCGTCACCCTTTCAGGCTCCGACTGTTTGTAGGCATCCGGTTTCAGGTTCTATTTCACTCCCCTTGTCGGGGTGCTTTTCACCTTTCCCTCACGGTACTTGTTCGCTATCGGTCATGCACGAGTACTTAGGCTTGGATAGTGGTCTACCCACGTTCAGACAGGGTTTCACGTGCCCCGCCCTACTCTAGGACAATGAGTGTTCTACGCGTACGGGGCTATCACCCGCTACGGCCCAACTTTCCAGAAGGTTCCGCTTTATTCCTCATTGCCACTGGCCTGGTCCGCGTTCGCTCGCCACTACTTGCGGAGTCTCGGTTGATGTCCTTTCCTTCGGGTACTTAGATGTTTCAGTTCCCCGAGTTCGCTTCTTACACCCTATTTTATTCAGATGTAGATACCTTATCACAATGCTTGGAAACCTTTCAGGTTTCTAACGCCGGACGACCGGCGACGCGCTCTGCGCTGTATAGGAAGTTCCCATACAGGCCAGAGGCCGTCGGCGATCGTTCGCCGTAACGTCGGACCAACGGTCCGACAACCAGAAAGATTTTCCAAGCATTTAAGGTGGGTTTCCCCATTCGGATATCCATGGATCAAAGCTTATTCGCAGCTCCCCACGGCTTTTCGCAGCGTATCACGTCCTTCATCGCCTGTGCATGCCAAGGCATCCACCAAATGCCCTTACGACACTTAATCGTTCTCATTGCCAATGCTCATCATCTGGTTCCCGTTTCATCAGAAACGGCAACAGACCGGGTTACCTTTTACAACCCAGCCAATCCAACAATGCCATCGACGTGTTCGATCGGATCACTTTATTGGAACTACGCCGAGCAGTTCGCTTGTGTCCGATCTTTAAGACCAGCTTCTCGAGATTAAATCCGGTACCGCGC
>NZ_JBSHXL010000001.1:3102500-3582500 GCF_055616315.1 Rhizobium sp. O111
AGCAAGTAGCGGTTTTTTTGGGTTGGTCCGGGATTTCGGCTCGGTGAGGTGAGCCGGTCGCTGTAGGCAACGTTTTTCCGTGTGTTACCCCCCTCTGCCCTGCCGGGCATCTCCCCCACAGGTGGGGAGATTGGCTGGGGGTGACCGCTCGCTACACCTCAATTGTTTGGCGCAGACCTCAACCGCGGGTCGATCTCCCCCCTTGTGGGGGAGATGTCCGGCAGGACAGAGGGGGGTATGCCGAGCGCCGACGTCAGCGATTCACCCCACCAAACACAAAAACGGCGGCCGAAGCCGCCGTCTCTCATCTCAATCGCCAGTCCGCTTACGCCGCTTCGCTGACACCAGCACTCCTAGTCCGGAACAGCAACCGATCGGTCCCGCCGGTGATCTTCACCGTCGAACCATCCGGCACCTGTCCGCCGAGGATCTGCTCGGCGAGCGGGTCCTGGACGTACTTCTGGATCACCCGCTTCAGCGGCCTCGCGCCATAAACAGGATCGTAGCCCTTGTTGGCGAGCCAATGCGTGGCCTCGTCGTCGAGTTCGATCGTGATCTTGCGCTCGGCGAGCAGCTTGACCAGACGCTGCAGCTGGATGTCGACGATCGCGCCCATCTCGTCCCGCTTCAGGCGGTGGAAGAGGATGATCTCGTCGATGCGGTTCAGGAACTCCGGCCGGAAGTGGCCGCGCACCATCTCCATCACCTGCTCGCGCACCAGATCGCTGTCGTCGCCATCCTTCAGCTGCGTCAGATATTCGGCGCCGAGGTTCGACGTCATGATGATCATCGTGTTGCGGAAGTCGACGGTGCGGCCCTGACCATCGGTCAGGCGGCCATCGTCGAGCACCTGCAGCAGCACGTTGAAGACATCGGGATGCGCCTTTTCGATCTCGTCGAACAGCACGACCTGATAGGGCCGGCGACGCACCGCTTCCGTCAGCGAACCGCCTTCCTCATAGCCGACATAGCCGGGAGGAGCGCCGATCAGCCGAGCCACGGAGTGCTTCTCCATGTACTCGGACATATCCATGCGCACCATCGCCGTCTCGTCGTCGAAGAGGAAGCGGGCCAATGCCTTGGTCAGCTCCGTCTTGCCGACGCCGGTCGGGCCGAGGAAGATGAACGAGCCGAGCGGCCGGTTCGGATCCTGCAGGCCGGCGCGCGCACGGCGCACCGCCCGCGACACGGCCTGAACCGCGTCACCCTGGCCGATCACCGACTTCGCCAGCTCGTCTTCCATCCGCAACAGCTTCTCGCGGTCGCCTTCCAGCATCTTCTCGACCGGAATGCCGGTCCAGCGGGAGACGACATGCGCGATGTTATCAGGGGTCACGACCTCCTGCACCATGGCGCTGCGATCATTGTCCTGCGCTTCGGCCTCCGAAAGCTTCTTTTCAAGCTCCGGAATGACGCCGTAAGTCAGCTCGCCGGCGCGCTGGAACTCGCCCTTGCGCTGGGCGATCGCCAGATCGTTGCGGGCATCGTCGAGTTCCTTCTTCAGGTCTGCTGCCAGGCCGAGCTTCTGCTTTTCCGCCTGCCAGCGGGCCGTCAGCGCATCGGCGCTTTCTTCCAGATCGGTGAGCTCGGTCTCCAGCCGCACCAGCCGGTCGGCCGATGCGACATCGGTTTCCTTCTTCAGCGCTTCGCGCTCGATCTTCAGCTGCATGATGCGGCGATCGAGTTCGTCGAGCTCTTCCGGCTTGGAATCCACCTGCATGCGCAGGCGCGCAGCCGCCTCGTCCATCAGGTCGATCGCCTTGTCGGGCAGAAAGCGATCGGTGATGTAGCGGTTCGACAGCGTGGCGGCCGCCACAAGCGACGAATCCGAGATGCGGACCTTGTGGTGCTGCTCGTATTTCTCTTTCAGGCCGCGCAGGATCGAGATCGTGTCTTCGACCGTTGGCTCTTCGACGACGATCGGCTGGAAACGACGGGCAAGCGCCGGGTCCTTCTCGACATGCTTGCGGTATTCGTCGAGCGTGGTCGCGCCGACGCAATGCAGCTCGCCGCGCGCAAGCGCCGGCTTCAACAGGTTCGAGGCATCCATGGCGCCGTCACCCTTGCCGGCACCGACGAGCGTATGCATCTCGTCGATGAAGAGGATGATCTCGCCGTTTTCGGCCTGCACCTCGTTGAGCACGCTCTTCAGCCGCTCTTCGAACTCGCCGCGATATTTCGCGCCGGCAATCAGAGCGCCCATGTCGAGCGCCATCAGCTTCTTGTCTTTCAGCGATTCCGGCACGTCGCCATTGACGATACGCAACGCCAAGCCTTCGGCGATCGCCGTCTTGCCGACGCCGGGTTCACCGATGAGAACGGGGTTGTTCTTGGTACGGCGCGAGAGCACCTGGATGGTGCGGCGGATTTCGTCGTCGCGGCCGATCACGGGATCGAGCCGGCCATCGCGGGCTTCCGCCGTCAGGTCGCGGGCGAATTTCTTCAGCGCGTCGAAGCCCTGTTCGGCATTGGCGCTGTCGGCCGTGCGGCCCTTGCGGATTTCGTTGATGACCTGGTTGAGCGTCACCGCCGTCACGCCGGCATTCTTCAGCGTGATCGCGGTCGACGATTCCATCGCCAGCGCCTGCAACAGACGCTCGACCGTGACGAAGCTGTCGCCGGCCTTCTTCGATGCCTCCTCGGCAGTCGAGAGAACCTTGGCGAGCGGTGCGGCAAGATAGATCTGGCCGTTGCCGCCGGAGACCTTCGGCAGCTTGGCAAGGGCGGCATCGTTTGCAAGGCGGGCGGCCTTGGCGTCGCCGCCGGCGCGCTCGATGAGCGAAGCCGCCATGCCCTGGTCGTCGTCGAGCAGCACTTTCAGCACATGCTCGGGAGCGAACTGCTGGTGACCCTGGGCCAGCGCATAGGTCTGCGCCGACTGGATGAAACCGCGCACCCGCTCGGAGTATTTTTCAATATTCATAAATAGACCTCCTTAAATCGCCCTGCCCTCATAAGGCACAGACCGATGACTGAGATTGAGCTCCCTCAAGAGGCGAGCCATGCCTCTTCGCCAATGGCCGAAACCAAGGCGAAGAACTTGCTCAGGATATGGTGGGAAGCCGCGAAAGTTTAAAGAGGTGGCACGCCCAAAAAACCGCGCCTGCGAGCAAGCCGCAGCCGGCCGGCGAGCGGCGACCGAGGGGCAAAACGAGATCGCCCCGCCGGAGGACTGCTCGGGCGGGGCGGGATCGGATTGTATCGAATGGCGCTTAGGCGGCGACCAGATCGTCCGTCTCGTTTTCCTTGAACATCTTGGCGAGGTTCAGGAAGCAGATCATGCCGTTTTCGGAAGCGATGATGCCCTCGCAGAAGGCGCGGTCGAAGGAAGCGGTAACCTCGGGAACCGGCTGCACCTGATCAGCCGAGATCGTGAGGATGTCGGAGACGCGATCAACCAGCATGCCGATGACCATGTTGTGCACTTCGGCGACGACGATGGCGCTGCGCTCATTGGCGACGGTGCTCTTCATGCCGAGCTTGAAGGCGAGATCGATGATCGGAATGACCGAGCCGCGCAGGTTCATGACGCCGATGACATCGGCCGGCGAATGCGGGATCGGCGTCGAAGGCGCCCAGCCGCGGATTTCGCGGATGGTCGTCGTCTTCACGCAGAATTCCTGGTCGTGCAGGCGGAAGGCAATGATCTCAAGCGTATCGCCACTGAAGCTCGGAGAATTGATCGTCGTCATTAAAAATGTCCCAACTGTCGAAAGCCAGGGCAGAAGCAACCACGCCACCATTGGCGTCGATGCACTTTGCCTTCAAGCCGCCAGTTCTCTGAATATGAAGAGTACCGTTACGGTTACTGAGGACTGTAAAGAAAGAGTGTTTCCCAAATCTAAACCGGCCGGCAGGATTTTTCGCCCGGTGAGAACGGGAATGCAGCCGAGGAGAAGGCGTCGAACGGATCACGGACCCGTTCAACGCGGCTAAGCCTCAGACGATGGTCTTCTCGATCTGCTCCACCGCCCAATCGACCTGCTCCTTGGTGATGACGAGCGGTGGCGCCAGGCGGATGGTGTTTTCGTGGGTGTCCTTGGCGAGAAGCCCGAGGTCCTTGAGCGCGTAGCAATACTGCCGCGCGCCGCCGGCTTCCGGCACCAGCTCGACCGCCATCATCAGCCCGCGCCCGCGCACCTCTTTCACGATGTTCGAGCGGATCGACCGCAGACCCTCGAGGAAGTAGTTTCCCGTCCGTTCGGCATTGCCGATCATGTCTTCTTCCGTCAGCACCTTCAGCGCCGCGCGGGCAACGGCGCAGGCAAGCGGATTGCCGCCAAAGGTCGAGCCGTGCTGGCCGGGCTTCAAGACGCCCAGCACTTCGGAATTCGAAAGCACGGCGGAAACAGGATAGAAGCCGCCCGACAGCGCCTTGCCGATCAGCGTCACGTCTGCCTCGATGCCCTCATGCTCCTCGGCCAGCAGCTTGCCGGTGCGCCCGAGCCCGGTCTGGATCTCGTCGAGGATGAGCGTCACCTTGTTGTCGGTGCAGAGCTGGCGCACCGTCTTGAAGTAACCCGGCTGCGGGATGATGACGCCCGCCTCGCCCTGGATCGGCTCGATCAGCGCCGCCACCGTGTTCTCGTTGATCGCCGCCGCGAACGCTTCCGCGTCACCGAAGGGAACGATGCGGAAGCCCGGCGTATAGGGGCCGAAGCCTGAGCGCGCATCCGGATCGGTGGAGAAGCTGATGATGCTCAGCGTCCGGCCATGGAAATTGTCGGAGCAGACGATGATCTCGGCCTTGCCCTCCGGCACGCCCTTGACCTCGTACCCCCATTTGCGCACCGCCTTGATCGCGGTCTCGACGGCCTCGGCGCCGGAGTTCATCGGCAGGATCTTGTGCGATCCCGTCAGCGCCGCGAGTTCCTCGTAGAGATGCGCCAGCTGGTCGTTGCGGAAGGCACGCGAGGTGAGCGTCAGCTTGCCCGCCTGCTCGACCATGGCTGCGAGGATCTTCGGGTGGCAATGCCCCTGGTTGACGGCCGAATAGGCCGAGAGGCAATCGAGATAGCGCTTGCCATCCGTATCCCAGACATAAACGCCCTCGCCGCGCGTCAGGACGACGTCGAGCGGCTTGTAATTATGGGCGCCCAGGCGCTGCTCGGTATCGATCAATCTGGCTGAACTGCTCATGGTCGTCCCCTTCTGTTATGCGGTTTCTTATGCAGCGCGCGTCGGGCGGTCGAAGATGCGCCGGCCGAACAGGCTTGCCGTCAATTCGACGAGAACGCGGGCGCTCTTGCCGCGATCGTCGAGAAACGGGTTGAGTTCGACCAGATCGAGCGAGGAGACGAGCCCGCTGTCGCAGAGCATCTCCATGATCAGATGCGCCTCGCGGAAGGTCGCTCCCCCAGGCACCGTCGTGCCGACACCCGGTGCAACGTCAGGATCGAGGAAATCGACATCAAGGCTGACATGAAACAGCGCATTCGCCGCTTCGACCTTGGAGAGAATGTCGCGCATGATCGCCGCCACCCCCTGCTCGTCGATCGAGCGCATGTCGAAGACGTTGACGCCATGCTCCTTGATCAGCTCGCGCTCCGGAGCGTCGACCGAACGGATCCCGACCTGGAAGACATTCTTCGGATCGACCAGCGGCCGGTCGCGCGGCAGGATGTCGGAGAGATCGGCCTGGCCGCAATAATAGGCGACGGGCATGCCGTGAATATTGCCAGACGGCGATGTCTCGGGCGTGTTGAAATCCGAATGCGCGTCGAGCCAGAGCACGAAAAGCGGCCGCTTCTGCTTGGCGGCATAGCGCGCCATGCCCGACACCGTGCCCATCGACAGGCTGTGGTCGCCGCCGAGAATGATCGGGAAACGGCCGGCATCGGCAATCTCGTAGACGCCGGCTTCAAGCGCCCGCGTGAAGGCGCCGACGGTGCGCAGATTATGCGCCTTCGGGTTGGTCGGCAGGTCACGGGCCGGCACGATCTGCACGTCTCCGGCGTCAGCGACATCGTGGCCGAGATCGACAAGCGCGCGGTCGACACCGGCGATCCTCAGCGCCGTCGGCCCCATCGCGGCCCCCCTGCGGCCGGAGCCCTCTTCCAAAGGCGCACCGATAAGAGTGACCGATCGCGACTGTGCCTGCATCTTGTTCTCCTGCTCACTGCTTCGGTTGAATATCTGACATCGCCACGGCGACAAAAAGATGAAAAAATGCCAATTTCACAGCATGATTTGACAGTTTGCCAAGTTCAACCATACAAAGTGAAACCCCGCTCTCACAAAGTAAGACCATGGACGACCTCGATCAGGAACTTCTGAGCGCCCTGCGCCACAATGCCCGCGCGCCCGTCTCCTCGCTTGCCGCCATGACCGGCGCCTCACGCGCCACCGTCGCCGCGCGCATCGACAGACTGGTCGCCAACGGCACCATCACTTCCTTCACCATCCGCACCGGCCACGAGACCCGCGCCGCCGGCGTGCGCGCCATCGTCATGATCGAGGTGCTCGGCAAGCTGGCCGACAAGGTCGCCGACCAACTGCGCGGCCTCCCACAGGTGCGTGCGCTCCACAGCACCAACGGCAAATGGGACTTCATCGCCGAACTCGAAGACCGCGACCTCGTCTCCTTCGACGAAACCCTGCGCCGCATAAGACTGATCGACGGCATCAACACGACTGAGACGAACATATTGCTGAAGACGCGGAAGACCAGCTTTTAGAGGCGGGAGCGGGAGAGGCGCTCAAGGCGGCGGCTTTGCCGCCAGAAGCAGTCGTTTCACGACTGATACTGCTATGGTTCCATCACTCGTAGGCGACGAACGAGATCACGTTCCCATCCGGGTCACGGACATGGAAGTCTGTTCCACCCCAGGGCTGGCTGGTTGGCTCCTGCGCAAACTCCGCGCCGCGCTCCCGCAGTTCCTCAAACAATCCGTGCACGTCCGAAACCTCAATTGCCGCGAGAATAAGCGAGACCTCGCGTGCTGCCAGATCGGCAAAATTCGGTTTGCTGACACACCGAAGATGCAGGCAGGCCGCGCCGCGCGACACAGCGCCGTAAAACGGCGGCGTGCCGTGGAGGAAATCGACTTCAAATCCGAGTTTCTCGTTGAAGAATTGGGCGCTCGCCGGCACATCACGCACAAAGAGGATCGGGACGATGGACGTCAGGGCAATTTCGCTCATGCAAGTCTCCGCTACGTCGATACCCACTGGTTGAATCTACAGGTAGATTATGTGCCCGCAAAGGGGCCGAGCAAACGAGAGCGCCTCGTGCGCAAAGCGTCAGAAGCGGTCACCCCAGAAAATAGAGCAATCTCCAATTGAGAAAGCTCACAACCAACCCAGCCAGAGCGCCCAGCGGTGTGAATACCAACACCCCAATCGGGCCTGCGAGTTCATAGCCAAACCAACCGCCGAGGATCAGCCCGATTATGCTTAAAATGATCGTAATTGCTTTGTGCAGGTTTCCCATGGCTCAAATCTAATCGTCGCAGATGTCATGTTCAATCGGCCCGACTTCGGTCTTCCGCTTCGCGCCAATAGCGGTCGTGACTTCGGAACCGGTTGACGCCGGATGCCGCGTCAGCTACCTCTTGCGCCGCAGCGGTTCAATCACGCTGTCGTAGGCGTTACCGTCATCCAACGCGTCCTTTGCGAAGAAGGTCCCAGCAGGGAAATCTCGCGAATGAAGGCGCGGTGAGTTCACATCTTTCCCACGTATCTTCGCAGCTGGCAGAACCCAGGCGCGCGAGGAGCCGTGTCGGCCGGATGACGATGCCGTGGCCTTTCCTGCAACATTTGGGAAAGACACCGACAATGCAAATGACTGACAACACCATCCTCATAACTGGCGGCACAAGCGGGATCGGACGTGCGCTTGCAGAAGCATTTCACGACCGGGGGAACCAAGTTATCGTGACAGGGCGGCGTCGCGATCTGCTGACGGAAATCTGCAATCGGCGCCCTGACATCGTGGGACTTCATCTCGACCTCAATGATAGCCGCTCCATCGAGGTCGCCGCGAGTGCCGTCCGCGACCGCTTCCCCGATCTGAATGTTCTGATTGCCAATGCCGGGGTTTCCCGTAGCGAAGACGTGACATCGGCGGACTGGAACGCCTCTGCCGGCGAAGACATCGTAGAGACCAACATCCTGGGTGTGCTGCGGACGGTGGCTGCCTTCCTGCCGATTTTGAAGTTGCAGAAATCGGCGACCATCATGGCGACAAGCTCCGCGCTTGCCTTCGTGCCGCGAGCCGATTTTCCCGTATACTGCGCGAGCAAGGCCTTCCTGCACACGTGGCTCATCTCACTGCGTCACCAGTTGCGCAACATGCCTGTCGACGTTCTGGAATTGTCGCCGCCTTATGTCCAGACCGAGCTGACCGGACACGCACAGGCGAGTGACCCTCGTGCGATGCCCTTGGCTTCTTATGTGGAGGCGGTGATGGAGATGCTGGAGAAGGGCCAGCACCCGCGTGGAGAACTTCTGCTGCAGCGAGATGAACCTCGTCGCTTCGCCGAGCGTGACGGTACCTTTGACGACCTGTTTGCCGCCGTGAACCCGGCCTGACGGCAGCGTTTGCGCGCCGGAGCGGCCATGGGAGGCGCCTCGCGTTCCATGGCCGCTTCGGGCGGAAATCAGCCGTCAACGGGGGCGACGGCTAGGCACGAATAGCTTGTCTCATATGCGTCAACATGGCTGATGTCGCACACAGCTGTTTTGCAGTATCACTTCCTCACGCTAGAAAGCGCCACGCAACAGCCTGGATTATTCGAAATGTGGGATTGGTTCCCGATCATCTTCTTTCCGCTTAAGATCATCGTGCTCGGCACGGGCATGTTCTTCGCCATCAAGTGGCATCGCGATCAAGAGAAGAATAAGTAGCAAGGACGGCGGACGGTCAGCGCCCGCCGGCTACGCTCTAGCCAACCGCAAGCGCCAGATCGTTCGCGGTCGCCGAAACGACGTTCCCTCGGCCAGTTCCCTTTGCCTGATAGAGCGCCTGGTCCGCGCGTCGCAGAGCCACTTCGCAGCTCTCGCCGCCTCCATTGGTGACCTCCGCTATTCCGAACGATGCACCGATCACCACTTTGCCGGCCGATAATGGATATGGCTGCGAAAGGATCGAGGACAGGCGGCGGCAGTGCCATTCGGCGTCGGCGAGCGAGATATGCGGCATGAGGACGGCAAATTCGTCTCCGCCCAATCGGAATACGATGTCGTCTTCCTTGCATCCGCCCTGAAGGCGAGCGGCAACCTGCTGCAGCAGCTCGTCGCCGGCCGCATGCCCGTGTCTGTCGTTGACGGATTTGAAGCCATCGAGATCGATGCAGACGACAGTCATCGGCCGAGCCGAGCTTAGTCGTGCGAATTCCGGGGCAAGCAGCGACCTGTTCGCCAGCCCGGTCAGGAAATCATGCGTCGCGGCATGGCGCATCTGCTTCTCGGATTCCAGGATCGAAGAAATCGCCCTCCTCGAAAGCCGCAACGAAAACAGGCCGCCGAAAACGAGAACCACGGTCACCACCACCGCCAACGGCAGCGATTGGCGAAGCAGATCCCTGGCGGGCGTGGGCGATCGCCATGAAAGCACCTCGGTCTCACCGTCAGGTCGCGTCGCTATTTCCACGCGCGCCCGGTCGGCGCCAACCGTCTTGAGCGGACCGACGCTCGCATCGTCGAGGACGAAACGATTGCCCATGAATTCCGGCAGGCTGCCGGCGATCGGCACGGCGGATATGAGGATCGGCGCCCGGCTCCCGCGTGGCATGGATGTCTTGAAGTCGGATTGAAACAGGCTTGCGGTGAGCAGAACCGCATCATTGTTCACGACCTCGACCCTGCTGAAGGCGATGGGGTTGGGAATTCCCTCGGGCCGCGGCTTTGCTTCCTCGGACCTAACGCGGTCGACAAGGGTGCGAGCATCGTCGACAATGACCTCAGGCCCGCGCACGAAGAATGCCCGATCCTTCATCTCGTCGGCGGTTCTCGAATAGATGAGGGTGTCGTCATGGTTGAGGACCGCGGCAAAACGCGTCCTGGACGTCCCGATCAGCGACTGGCCGATGTTCCTGTCGGCCCATTCGAAATCGAACGTGTTGTCGAGTTTGGCGATTGATTCATCCCAGATCGTCCAGGCCGTCAGCGCGAATTCGAGGTCGGAGGTCCAGACCGCGATGTTGCGCTTGACCAGGGTCTCCTGGCGCTGGCGGCTCTCGGCATCCAGCCGGGCAACGCCAAACGACGGGATTGCCGCCAACCCCGTAATAACGATCGCCGTGAGAATGAGAGCCGGTCCTACCAGCTTGAGATGGGTGAAGCGTGTGGTCACTTTGGCGTCCTGGTCTTTTGTCGACACAGGTAGCTTCCGCCAGTTTCGGTTGCGTTATCGCAAATCTCTTTTTGGTGAGCGCGGTTAATATCCCGTTCGCATCGCTCGATAGGCTGGGAGGGGGCTTAGGGCGCCCCCACCCTCAATATTCCTTCTCGTACACCACGCCCGCCTCGCCGGCACCATTGGCGCCGGCTGCCCCGCGCAGCTTCACGCCGCGGCCGACATCGAGGTTGATGATCGCCTTAGCGCCGTCCTTGGTGTTCTGCTGCAGCTCGATATAGGTGCGCTCGTTGAGATAGCGGCCAACGCCGACATTGGTCTGGCCGTTGGCATCGGTGCTGATATCGAAATCGTCGACACCCAGCTGGTTGCGCAATCCCTGGAACAGCGAGGTCGAGCGACCGCCCGCAAGCTGGCTGACGGCATCGGCGAGCTGGGCGATCTGGATCGCCGAGAGCTTCGACATCGACTGCCCGAAGATCAGCTGCGCCAGCACTTCATCCTGCGGCAGCGCCGGCGAGGAGGAGAAGGTGATGGCGGGGTCGGTCGCCAGTCCCGCCACGTCGACGGTGAGCGTCGTCGTGCCCGAGGTCGAGGTCGCCGCCATCTGCAGCGCCGGCGTCAGATCGCCGGCAAAGGTGATGCGGCTCTTGTCGGAGAAGTCGAGGCGACGGTTGAGGATGGTGAGACGCCCGCGTCGCATGGTGAAGCCGCCGGAAACCACAGGCACGGATGCCGTGCCACGAATGGTCACGCTGCCGCCGAGCTCGGCGTCGATGCCGCGTCCGCGCACGAAGATCTGCGAGGGCGCATCGACCTGGATATCCAGATTGAGCGTACTCGATTTGCCCCTCGCGCCTTCCTGCGTCGTGTCGCGTATCTGGGCGAGAACGGCTTTCGGCGCATTCTTGTGGCGGATATCGATCTCGCGCAGCGATGTCGGAAGCTTCTCCGGAACGGTGATCGACGCCTTCTCAAGCGTGAGCTTGCCGTTCAGCGTCGGATTGGCAAGAAGCGGTCCGCGCAGGCCGATCGTGCCGTCAACCGTTGCGACGACGAGCGTGCCGTCGACATAGACGGCCTTGTTGAGCCTGACGTCGATATTGGCAGGGAAGTTCGCCGCCGGCTGAATGCCGACATCGCCGGTGACCGCGATATTGCCGCCGCTCGCAAGCTGCCCGGTCAGGCGCGAAATCACCGCGCGCTGCCCGTCGAAGCGGATATCGGCCGTCAGGCTGTTGATCTCCAGATTGCGCCGGACGTCGATGACCTTGGCGCCGCTGGTGGCGACCGTCCCGTTGATCACGGGCGCGGCCGCCGTGCCGCCGACCTGCAGATTGAAGTTGGCGTTGCCTTCCGCCACGAAGCCTTGCGCGGCTAGCTGCGCACCGAGAACGGCAAACGGCAGGTTGCCGGAGAAACGCATGTCGAGCGCCCGGTTCCCTGAAATGGCGAGGTTGCCGCCGCCCCGCAGCGACAGGCCCGCATCGCCGGTAACGGTCGTGTCGATGGTGAGCCTGCCCGAGGCGAGCTTGCCGTTCGCGCCGATCGCCAGCGGCGAGACACCGGCGCCGCGCGTCTGGCTGGTCGCGGCATTGCGCCAATCGAGCTTGAAGTCGACATCCGGCAGCGGCAGCTTGCCGGAAGCTGAAACAGTGCCCGAGATATTGCCCTCGGCGGCGAGCCCCGGAACGAAGGCGTTGGCGAGGCCCGCCGGCAGGTTCGATATGTCGGCCTTCACGGCAAGCGATTGCGCATTGGCGCCCGCGACCACGAAATTGCCCGCCGCCTTCAGCGCCACGTTGTTGCCGGTAAGATTGGTGGTGAAGTCGAGCTTGTTGTCGGCGAGCTTGCCATTGGCATTGGCCGACAGCGAGCCGACGCCCGCGGCCCGCGTCTGCGTCGTCGCCGCGTTCTTCCAATCGAGATTGAAGTCGATGATGGGATTGGCAGGCGTTCCCGATGTCTTCGCCCGACCCGAAATCGTGCCCTCGGCGCCAAGGCCAGGCACGAAGCCGTTGGCGAGGCTCGCCGGCAGATCGGTGATATCGGCATCGACGGAAAGGCCCTGGATGTTGGCGCCAACCAGCGCCGCCGTCCCCTTGGCCTTAAGCAATGTCTTGCTGTTGCTGGCCAGATTGGCGTCGAAATTGATTTTGTTGTCGGCGAACTTGCCCGTCGCATCGAGGCTGAGCGCCGAAAGGTTTGCGCTCTTGGTCTGCCGCGTGGTCGCGTTCGCCCAGTTGAGCTTGAAATCGACGGATGGCAGCGGCAGCGCGCCGGAAACCTTGGCAGTGCCCGAAATCATGCCGCCGGCATCGAGATTTGGCACGAAGCTGCTGACAAGTGCTGCCGGCAGGTTGTTGAGCGTCGCATTGGCCTCGATCGTCGTCGGCTTGGTCCCTTCGATCCCGACCTTGCCCGCCGCCTCGAGCGCCGCACCGGCCTGACCATCAAGCTTGGTGGTGAAATCGAGCGCC
The DNA here is from genome assembly GCF_055616315.1 of Rhizobium sp. O111. NCBI lineage: Bacteria > Pseudomonadati > Pseudomonadota > Alphaproteobacteria > Hyphomicrobiales > Rhizobiaceae > Rhizobium > Rhizobium sp. O111. The sequence goes on from NZ_JBSHXL010000001.1 coordinate 3,115,278, forward strand.
TTATCCTCAAGCGTTCCCTTCAGCGCGAGCGCCATGGAGGGCAGCTTCGCCGCCTTCGTCTGGCTGGTCGCGACATCGGCCCAAGCGAGATCGAAGCTAGCCTTCGGCTGCTGCAGCGTGCCGGATGCCGAAGCCGTGCCCGAAATCGTGCCGCTCGCGCCAAGGCCATCGACGAAACCATTGGCGAGCCCGGCCGGAACTCCGCTCAGCGTCGCATCGACCTTGAGATCGCCGATCGCCGAGCCTTGAAGCTTGAGATTACCCGCCGCCTTCACCGACATGCCGCCGGTGGCCGAGACGTTGCTGTCGAAGGTGAGCGTATTGTCCGCGAACGTCCCGTTCACCGAAGCGCCGACGCCCGAAAGGCCGGCCGCCTTGATCTGGCTGGTCGAGGCGTTCTTCCAATCCAGCTGGAACTGCGCGGCCGGCATCGGCAGCTTGCCGGATGCGCCGAAGCTGCCCGATATCATGCCCTGCGCGGCAAGATCGGGCGCGAAGGCGTTGGCGAGCGCCGCCGGAATATTGGCAAGCGTCCCGTCCACCTTCAGCGTCTGAGCGTCATTGCCGGTGACGACGAAGCTGCCATCGGCCTTGATCGCAAATCCACCGCTGCCGCCGGCATTCGCGTTGAAATTGAGGATGTTGTTTTCGAGCTTGCCGCTTGCCGTCAGCCCGAGCGAGGAAAGCTTGGCGACCTTCGTCTGGCTGGTGGCCGCGTTCTTCCAGTTCAGCTTGAAATCGAGCGCCGGTGCGGGCAGCTTGCCCGAAGCGGTGACGCTGCCGGTGATGGCGCCTTCGGCGTTCAGCCCAGGCACGAAGGCATTGGCCAATCCGGCCGGAATGTTGACGATATCGGCATCGACCTGCAGCGACTGCGCATTCGGCCCTGCTGTCACGAAATTGCCGGCCGCCTTCAGCGAAACGCCGCCCTTGCCGCTCAGATCCGTTTTGAAATCGAGCTTGTTATCCGCGAACTTGCCATCCGCGCCGATCGCAAGCGCGGAAAGGCCGGCGCCCTTCGTCTGGCTGGTCGCGGCGTTCTTCCAGTCGAGCGTGAAATCGGCCACGGGTGCTGCCGGCGTACCCGACACCGCGACCTTGCCCGAGATCGCGCCCGCGGCATCGAGATCGGGCACGAAGCTGTTGGCAAGGCTCGCCGGCAATTGCTTGACCACGGCATTGATATCAAGCGCTTGCCCGGCCGAGCCGGTCACGTTGATCGCGCCGTCACCGGTCTTGATCTCGAGACCATCGAGCGTGACCGTACCGTCAGTGATCGACAGCTGCGACGGCGCGGCGAGATCCACCGCAATATCGTGCGGCTTGGCCGAGAAGCGGTCGAGCTGAACGAGCGTCGTGCCGTCGTTGGTTTCGACACCGCCGCCCGCCACCAGCGGGTGGTTGTCGTAATAGCCGTCGAGGCTGAAATTCGTGCGGTTCCCAAGCTGCGTGAAATTCACCGCCAGGCTGTCGATCTTGTTGGTGCCGGATGCGACCTCGTCGGCCTTGATTGCCCCGGTTGCCGCGAAGGCCGAGAGATCGGTGACGGTGACATCGACATTGGGGCTCACGATCGCGAAATTGCCCTGCTTCAGGCCACTGCCCGTCGCCGCGACCTTCAGGCCGATCTTGCCGGCATCGTTGCTGATGTCGACCGATCCCTTGAGATCGCCCTCCGCCTTCTGGCCGGCCAGCGCCGCAATCAGGTTGAGGTCGGGCAGGTCGAATGTCAAAGCGCCCGTCGGCGCGAAGCTTTCGGACAGCGCGACGTGACCGGTCAGGCTGTTGTTGCCGACATTGGCCTTGATCGACGGCAGCGTCGTCTGCCCGCCCTCGGACAACACGTCGGTGCTGATATCGATCGCCTGGCCATCGATCTTGCCGGTCGCCTTCACCTGCGCCTTGGGCGCCTTCGGATCGGCAGTCGCGTTGAGCGCGACAGCAAGATCGCTCAGCCCACGGCCAGCCATGTCGATCGCGGGTGCATTGAGATTGGCCGAAAGCGCCAGCGCCGAGAGATCGCCGCCGGCCTTCAGGCTGTAGGTCACGGCACCCGAGGCGGTATCGAGCAGCGGCTTGATATCAGGCACGCGGCCGGCAAGCGTCGCATCGAGCGTCGTTCCGTCGAGAACGATATTGCCCGTGGCGACCGTGAGGTCCGACTTGATGCTGAGGTTCGACAGGTTGATCTTGTCGGGAATGGTGCCCGCCACTTGGCCCTCGATCGTCACGGGCGTCTTGAAGCGCGCCGCGACGGCCGGCGGCATTGCCGGCGGCTCGACGGTCAGCTTGGCATTACCGGTGAGCGAGTTGTCGGTGAGCTGATACGCACCATTGAGGCCGGCATTCGCCGACGCGCTTTCGATCGTCGCGCCGTTGAAGCCGATCGCCGCCGGCGAGATCTGCAGCGGCAGAACGATCGTCACCGGCCCCTGAACCGCCCTGTTGATATCGGGATTGGCGAAGGTCATGTCGCCGGCGACAAGGCGGATCTGCACGGCGCCGGAGCGGCCGCTGAGATTGAAGTTGTCGCTCTTGGCGGTCAGCTTGACGTTACCGATCGTCGCCTGCGGCAGCACGGCGGTATCGAGCGAGGCGCTGGCATTGAGCCGCGACGCCTTGGCATCCCCCGTCAGCGCGAGGTTGACGCCCGAAATCATGAAGCGCGCTTCGCCTTCCGCCAGCGGCCAGCGGAAATCGACCGGGCCGGATGTGCCGAGCACGTTCGCATTCAGGCTGTTCTTGCCCTTCGGGTCCAGCGTGCCGGAGGCGGCGATCACGACGGCGCCCGTCGCCACATTGCCGGTCTGGATATCGATCTTGCCGGCGTTGTCGAAATTCGCCGCGAGATCGATGTTCGTCTGCCCCGCGAAAAGCGGCCGGAACGCCGCCGGCATCAGCGAGCTCAGATCGCCGCCGCCCTTGAGCTCGACATGATGCAGAGCCTGGTCCGGCGTCAGCGTGTGATGCGCCTCGATCGCGGCGCGCTGCTGGCCATCGAGCGAGGCCTGCAATTTGGCTTTCCAGTCGGAGATCGGGCCATCGCCATTGAGGCTGATCTCGACGGCCGGATTGTTCGGCAAGGCGAGCACGCCGGCGAGCAACCCGCCCTTCGGTTCGTTGAGCTTGGCCTTGACCGTCAGCTGGCTGTTTTCCGGCAGGAAGGCGACGTCGGCCGTCAGCTTGGCATCCGGCACGTCGTGGCGGTGAACCGTGATATTTGCATCGCCGCCCTTCGAGTCGGCACGCACGCTACCGTCCGCAGACAGCGTGAAGGCGCGCCCGATCAGGGGCTGCGACAGGCTGATCTTCGGCAGCGATATCTGATCGATATCGATCTTGATCGGTAGCGAGAACCCGCCGCTGGCCTCCCCTTCCGCAGCCGGCCGCGAAGGCAATGTGCGGACCGGCTTACGCAGAACGCGGATGGAATCAGCCGCCAGCCGCGTCGCATGGAAGCGCCCGGTGAAAAGCGCCAGCGGATTCCAGTTGATCGACAGGCCGTCGACATCGGCAAACGTGCCGCGCGTATCCGACAGCACGATGCGGGTGGCGCCGAGGCCGCCTGTCAGCAGCCCCTGCGGGTCCATCACCCGGATGGTCATGTCGCGGTTGGAGATGGTCGACGTCACCTTGTCGACCAGAATGCGGGCGCCGAAGCCGGTGAAGCCGAAGATGCCGATGGCCACGGCAAGCAGGATGACGAGAACGCCGGCTCCGTAACCGAGCAGTCGTGCAATCCACTTGAAGATGTTCGTCAGCGTAAGCATGGACCCGGAGCTATCCCGTTTTCTGCGCGGCTATCGCAATCTCGCTGCGAGCCTGAACCTCGTTAGAACGACTGACCGATGCCAGCGTAAATGCCGTAATCCGTCCCACCCTCGAACTTGTTGAGGGGAACGGCGAAATCAAGCCGGATCGGCCCGAATGGGGTGGCGTAGCGCAGACCGATACCGGCACCCGCCCTGATATCCGAAAAATCGGGCGCAACATCGGCGGAAACCACCCCGACATCGATAAACGGCACGATGCCGATCGTGTCGGTGATCTTCACGCGCGTCTCGAACGACGCCGTCATGAAGGAAGCCCCGCCCGTCGCCTCATTGGCGGCGTTATAGGGAGAGATTTCCTGATAACCGTAGCCGCGCACCGACCCACCACCGCCAGCAAAGAAGCGGCGGGTGGCGGGAATGTTCTCAAGATCGTCGGCGCCAAGCAGGAACCCGGCCGAAAGCTTGCCGGCGAGCACGATCCGATCTTCGGCGCCAAGGCCGTAATAACCGGAGACCGATCCCTCGAACGCAGAGAAGAACGTGCCGTTATAGGCCTCGTAGCTCGGCGTGACCTTGCCCATCAGCCGGTAACCGGATGTCGGGTCGAGCTTGTTGTCGCGCGCGTCGCGATCGAACTGGAGGGGAGCCGCGAAGGTCAGGTAGGTGTTGTCCCCGAACGCGTCGTCATCCTTTTCCCAGCTGACTTCGCCCGCACCGGTAAACGTGTCGGTATCGTTGAGTTCGTAGGAATAGCCGAGCGATGCCGTCACCAGCTTGGCGCTATAGGCATCGGGATTTTCGGTCTTGGCGAGAATGCTGGCGATCAACGTCCCCGATGGCACAAAGGCGCCGGGCTTGGTGAAGGTGATGCCCGCCGAGAAATCGAGATCGCCCAGAGCCGTCGCATCCCCGAGCCGCCCGACGGCACCCTCGACGCGCAACCCTTCCGCTCCACCGAACAGATTGCGATGGCCCCAATAGCCGTTGACCCCGAAACCGTCGATTGTCGAATACTGCGCGCCGACGCCGAAATAGCGCTGCTTGCCCTCCGACACCTCGATGATCATCGGCAGGCTGCCGTCGCCGGCCAGCTGGTCGCCCTCATGAATGGTGACGCTGGAGAATACGCCGAGCGCCCGCAGCCGCTCGCCGGCCTTCTTCAGCGCCTCCGGAGAATAGCGATCGCCCTTGTTGATGCGCGAATAGCGCTCGATGAAATCGGACCGCACCGCCTTGGCACCCGTCACGCCCACCGTCCCGATCGGCGCGACCGGCCCGCCCTCGGCGGCGAGCACGACATCGACTGTATCGGTCTTGTGGTCGGCCACCACCTTGCGCGTCGTCAGCTTCGCCAGCGGCCGCCCCTCGCTCTTCAACTGCTCGACGATCTTGTCGCCGGCCTTGATGATCGTCAGCGACCCGGCCGAAGCGCCGGACCCGAGATCGTAATCGGCGGGATTTCGGTTGGCCGCATCGCCGCCGAATTGCACTTCGCGCACATGGAACACCGGCCCGGCCGCAACGCTGACATTGACGGGAACCGGGCGCGAGCGATTGAAAGTGGGGTTCGGCGGCAGGTCGTCGATATTGCGGCCATCGACGGTGATGGTCACGACGCCGCCATAGCGCGCCTTTTCATAGAGAGCCGCGATCAGCCGTTCGCGATCGTCGCGCGCCTTGACGACGACACCGAGATCGCCCGAAACCGGCTGCTCCTTGTCTCCGACCAGGCGTGAGCTGTTCTCAAGCGCCTCCTTGAGGTCGGGATCATCCGCGTCCGATGTCAGCGTCACCTCATAGCGAACGGGGTCGGGCACCTGGTTGGCGTCCGTATCGTCCTTGCCGAAGAAGTTGATCCCGAAAAGCTTGAAGGCGTAAGCATTCGACACGAGTGCCGGTGACAAGGCAGTCGCCACCGCGACCATTGTCACGATGCCTGCTCGCCGATACGCAATACCCGGTTTCGGTGCCTTCCGTCTAATCTGCATCCGCCGCTTTTTGGTTACACTGGATTTAAGCTCTGCGCCCCCCGGCCTGATGCGACCTTAGCGGCAAAATTCATTTTGTTGTACCGTTTTAAACCGCATGATTGCTGATTTAGCGGAAAAAAACAAAAATCCCGGGCCAGAGACCCGGGATTTGAAAGGTTTTGGCGAAGGATCAGCCGCGGCAATCGTCGATATAGCGGCGACCATATTCGTCGCGGTAGTAGCACTGGCCGGGCTGTTCGGACACACGGCCGATGAGCGCGCCGGAGACGCCGCCGACGGCAGCACCCACGGCGGCACCGCGAACATTGCCCGTAACAGCGCCGCCGATGACAGCGCCGGATGCCGCACCGATGCCCGCACCCTGTTGCGTGGGCGTGCAGCTTGCAATCGATAGGCCGATGAAGGCGAGCGCAATAATCTTTTTCATCAATAACTCCTGATTGTTCGCCCGAGCGGGCGGTGGCCGTCCCTGATTCCTGTCTTTTTTGTAACCTAGACCGCAAACTATGGCGCAAAAAGGGGCAAGCAACCGCTCCAATCGATTTCAATTGGTCGGCGGCCATGAAAATCGACTGGCAAATCGGTCACCAAGAACCATGCGAAGCACTGCGCGCAGGGCTGCAATGCACGATTGATCTGGTCAAGCACGCCAATTTCAAATTAAAGTAATTCGAAACTAGGGACGATTTGACGCACATGGTGCTAAATCGGACCAAATGGGTTGACGTGCAGTCGTCATTGGGCGGAGAACGCCTGCACGATACTGGAGCATGAGATGGATTTCGAAGCATTCTTCAAGAGCGAGCTGGAAGGCCTTCACAACGAAGGTCGTTACCGCGTGTTCGCCGATCTTGAACGTCACCGCGGCAATTTCCCGCGTGCCACGCGCCACACCCCCGAGGGGCCGAAGGATGTGACCGTCTGGTGTTCCAACGACTATCTCGGCATGGGCCAGAACCCCAAGGTGATCGAGGCGATGAAGAACGCCATTGACCACTGTGGCGCGGGTGCGGGAGGCACCCGGAATATTTCTGGCACCACGCACTACCACGTTCTCCTCGAGCGCGAGCTCGCCGATCTGCACGGCAAGGAATCGGCCCTGGTCTTCACCTCGGGCTATGTATCCAACTGGGCGGCACTCGGCACGCTCGGCGCCAAGATCCCCGGCATGATCATCTTCTCGGATGCGCTGAACCACGCCTCAATGATCGAGGGCATTCGCTACGCCAAGTGCGATCGCGTCATCTGGAAGCACAACGACCTGCAGGATCTGGAAGCCAAGCTCGCCGCTGCCGATCCGAAGGCGCCGAAGATGATCGCCTTCGAGAGCGTCTACTCGATGGATGGCGATATCGCGCCGATCAAGGAAATCTGTGACCTCGCCGACAAGTACGGCGCCATGACCTATCTCGACGAAGTCCACGCTGTCGGCATGTACGGCCCGCGCGGCGGCGGCATCGCCGAACGCGAAGGCCTGATGGACCGCCTGACGGTCATCGAAGGCACGCTCGGCAAGGCCTTCGGCGTCATGGGCGGCTATATCGCGGCATCCACCGCGCTCTGCGACTTCATCCGCTCCTTCGCCTCCGGCTTCATCTTCACCACGGCGCTGCCGCCGACGCTCGCCGCCGGCGCCGTTGCCTCGATCCAGCACCTGAAGGTCAGCCCCTTCGAGCGCGCCCGCCACCAGGACCGCGTTCGCCTGCTCCGCGCCCAACTCGACAAGGCCGGCATCCCGCATATGCCGAACCCGAGCCACATCGTCCCCGTGATGGTCGGCGACGCCGCCAAGTGCAAGTGGATCTCGGACCTGTTGCTCGACAATTGCAACGTCTACGTCCAGCCGATCAATTACCCGACGGTTCCGGTCAAGACCGAACGCCTGCGCATCACGCCCACGCCGCTGCACACCGATGCCGACATCGAGCACCTGGTCGAAGCGCTGCATTCGCTGTGGTCGCGCTGCGCACTCGCACGGCACGTCGCGTAACGCCACTCTCGACGGCGCTGCAGTCTCGGCTTGGAGACGACGGCAGGCAGCGAGAGTCATAACTTATTGAAAGAACGCGGAAACCCCACTCGCCGCGTCATCCTCGGGCTCGTCCCGAGGATCTAAGCACGTTGCCCGGAATGCAACGGTGCTGGGTGCATGGAGGGGCGAAGCAAGCTCTTCACTCTACTGCCAACCCGCGTCTCCCGCCTCGCCAAGTGTCCACTCGCGTCGAGCAAGTTGGCCGCTCAGCAGATGCTCGGCACAAGACCGAGCATGACGGCGGTGAGTTTGGGGGTGGCTGCGGATAGAGTGGGCATAACCTGTTGAACGAAAACGGCGCCCCACTCTCGGCGTCATCCTCGGCCAAGAAGCCGAGGATCTAAGCACGCTGCCGCGAATGCAACGGTGCTGAGCGCATGGAAGGGGTGACGCAGGCTCCTCATTCCGCCGCCAACCCGCGTCTCTCGCCTCGCCAAGTGTCCATCCACGTCGAGCAAGTTTGCCGCTCAGCAGATGCTCGGCACAAGACCGAGCATGACGGCGGCGGGTTTGGGAACGGCTGCGGATAGAGTGGCATAACCTGTTGAAACAAGGCGCCAATCCCACTCTCGACGTCATCCTCGGCCAACGAGCCGAGGATCTAAGCACATCGCCGAGAATGCAACGGTGCTGAGCGCATGGAAGGGGTGAAGCAGGCTCTCCGCTCTATCGCCAACCCGCATCTCCCGCCTCCCCAAGTGTCCACCCACGTCGAGCAAGTTGGCCGCTCAGCAGATGCTCGGCACAAGACCGAGTATGACGGCTGTGGGTTTGGGAACGCCGTAACCTATTCGACGAAAACAGTGCCGCACACTCGCGTACGTCGCGGACCGTCCGCAACCAGCCCCTCAGGCAGCCTTCTCCCGTGTCGCCACCAAGACCGCAGCTCGCTGCCGGGCTTCTTTGTCGACGGCAAACACATCGTCCATCGTCGCAGCCTCCGGCAGATGCGCCAGCTGGTCCATCACCGTCTCGGTCACATCGGCCATGGCGAGGAACGACAGGCGTCCGGCGATAAAGGCTTCGAGCGCCACTTCCTTGGCCGCGTTCAAAACCGCGCCCTGCACGCCACCGCGCGTCATCGCAAGGCGAGCGAGCCGCAGCGCCGGAAAGCGCGTCTCGTCGGGTGCTTCGAAATCCAGTCGCGCCAGCTTGGCGAAATCGAGCCGCTCGATCGGCAGGTTCGGCCGGCGGGGATGCGCCAGCGCGTAGCCGATCGCAGTGCGCATATCAGGCGCGCCGAGCTGTGCCAGCACCGAGCCATCGGTATAACCCACCATCGAATGGATCACCGATTGCGGATGCACGATGACCTCGATCTGCTCGGGCGTCAGCCCGAACAGGTGCTTGGCCTCGATCATCTCGAGCGCCTTGTTGAACATCGAGGCGCTGTCGATCGAGATCTTCAGACCCATCGACCAGTTCGGATGCGCGCGCGCCGTCTCCACGGTCACACCGGCCATCTCCTCCAGCGAGGCGTTGCGGAACGGTCCGCCCGACGCCGTCAGGATGATACGCTCGACGGCATGGCGCTGGTTTTCCTCCAGCACCTGGAAAATCGCATTGTGTTCGCTGTCGACGGGCAAGAGCTTGCCGCCGCCACGCCGTACGGATTGTACGAAGAGGTCGCCGGCGGAAACCAGGCATTCCTTGTTGGCAAGCGCGATATCGGCGCCCTTGCGGGCGGCGGCCAGCGTCGGCGCAAGGCCTGCCGTCCCGACGATCGCCGCCATCACCCATTCGGCCTCAAGGTCGGCGGCTTCCATCAATCCGGATTGGCCGGCGGCAACCGCAATCCCGCTTCCAGACAGCGCGCTCTTCAGCGCTTCGTAATGGCTGTCACTCGCCGTCACGGCGAGTTTGGCACCGGCCGCGCGCGCCTGCTTTGCCAGCAGATCGACATTCTCGTTGCCCGTCAGCACGGAAATTTCGAAGTTTTCGAGACCGCCGAGATGCTTCACCACATCAAGCGTGTTCTGCCCGATCGAGCCGGTCGAACCGAAGATGGAGAGGCGCCGAGGCCCGTTTCTGCCCGTGATCATGCGCGATTTTGCCTGCGTTCCGTCATTTCCCTCGGCTCTACAGGGGATTGGAATGACCGGCAAGTGTGCAGTGCAGCAGATTTTTGAGCCCGAGGGGTTTACATCCCCGCCGGTCGATGTGATCCTGACAACAATCCTCAGGGATAGGAGCGTTGGCAATCGTATCGGTTGCAATTTTCAAGCTCCGGCGGCGCAAATTTCGCGCCCGCTTCCGTATCCGCGCCAAAGGCCGGACGCGATAAAAACCAGAACGAGATGTCGGGTTTGCAAGGCGAAATCCTGCGCGCTTTCGTGCGTTTCCGCTTCAAACCCGCATCGACCAGAAGACCCTGACCGTTACGAAGGGACAAATGGCCATGAAAGCGACAAGCAGTTTATTGCTTCTGCCCGCCGCGCTCATTTCATTCGCACCGCGCGTCAACGCAGAAAACCTCGTCATCTGGACACCTGTGAAAGTGTCCGAACGCTCCTACAAGGCAACGATGGGCTTTCGCCTGCCGGCCGAATGGGAAACCAGCGCCGGCGCCGATATCGGCCTTGCGGCATCGAAAGGCGGCGTGCTCCTCGGCGGCTCCGAACAGGCCTCGCTCTGGGGCAAGATCACCAAGGTCAGCGTCACACCCGCCGCCCGCGCCGAGCGCTCGGCGAGCGTGCGCGTCGATACCTTGAGGGGCAGCGGCGCGTTGATGCTCAGCCGTTCCCGCAGCTGGATCTTCTCCGATTCGCTGGACATGGTCTCGACCCGCTTCGTGCAGGTCCGCTACGACGCCGTCGACACGCGCCAGACATTCGTCGATACCTCGCAGGCGCTGAAGCTGATCCAGCCCTGGACAGGAACCTCATTTTCCGCGGCAGCCACCGTGTCGGGCTTCAATGGCGATGTGACGAGTTCGCTGGCGCTGAACCAGCTGATCCTCCCCGACCTTAATTTGAGCGCAACAATCAGCAATCCTGGATCATCCACCCGCTCGGGAAGCATTAACCTGAACTACCGGGTCAGCTGGTGACCGCGAACGCGACGCCGTCGACATAGGTTTTTTAGTCGAAGGGGAGGAAGGAAGGCATGACATGGCAAGTTACGAGATATCACCATCCGCACGAAAGACGGACATCAGCGAAGAGGCAGCGCTGACAGCGGATGTATCGACCGCGCTGGCGGTCGCCAGCGGCTTCGACGCCTCGCACATCGCGGTGTCAGTCGAGCAAGATGAAATCGTTCTCACCGGACTGGTCGCCACCAAGGCGGACCTCGCCAGCGCCATCATCGTCGCCGAGACGACGGCAAGCGACCACACGGTCCGCAACCGGATCGTCGTCGCCCAATCCGTGCTCGACAACCTCGGCGAAGCCGTCTGAGCGATTAGCCGGCAAAGCGTTCCGTCAGGAAGCCAGTGGCGACTCGATCAGTCTTCTGCGTCGTAATGGGGCCGCTCGGCTGATAGCTGACGGCGATCAAAAGGCCACCGATCAAGAGATAGGCAACCGCGAGCATCGAGAGTTTCATGGTCATGAGCTTGATCTCCTTTGACCAGAACAACGCGACGATCGGCCGTAGGTTCCCTTCCCGAAATGAGCCACCCACACGGCACCCACGAAACGAAAAAGCCGCCCCAGACGGGACGGCTTTTCCATTGAAATCAAATGATAAAATCAGCCGGCAGGCGTAAGCGTAACCGAGGTGCCGGTTGCAGCGACGTTGAGGCCGAGCTGGCCGGTGACGCTGATGGTCTGCAGCTGGATCGAGCCGGCGGTGCCGCCGAACAGCACGTTGGCGCCGACGCCGCCAGCAAGCGTGGCTTCAGCGGTAATGCCCTGGTAGAGGCCGCCGAGCGAACCACGGTGATAGCCGGCGGTCGGAGCGAACACTGCCCAGACGAGGCGGCCGCGCGTGGTGAAGCCGAGGTCGACGCCCATCTTGCGGATGGTGCCGCTGTAGTGATCGACGGAGCCGCGCGTACCGTTGAAGACGCAATCGACGGACTTCGCCGAACCCAAGACGTAGCCGACGCCGCCGCCGACGTCGCAGGTCAGAACGCCGATCTTGACGCCATCGCGCTGATCCGGCTCTTCATAAGTCGTCACGAGATCCGCTGCCGCCACCGAAGTAGCGAAGACTTGAGCCAGCGAGGCTGCTGCGACGATCGATGCGATTGTCTTGTTCATTGTGGTCTCCTTAGTATCCTGACGAAAAACATAGTGCCTTGTTATAACTTACCAACCCCGGCTGTATGAACAAAATTAACAAATGCTCAAAAGCAAATGTGTGGGGTTTGATTCGCTACATGCATCCCGATTTCTGGCTGATTTCGGGCGTCAATCAGGCGGCGCCTGAATAAATCCCTGTCATGGCCTGTTGTTCCACCGTCATCACGCGTTCTTGTCTTCTGAAGCACGACGAATTGGCGGTTTCCGCGCACAAAAAAGGACCCCGGGCTGCGCCGGGATCCTTGATCGCAATGCGATGATTACTTGAAGTCAGGGCATGCCTCGCTCTCGGAAGCGCCGCTGTTGCCACCCTGGGCGGCCGTCGTGCCCGGCATCGGCTGCGCCGGGCAGCGCGTGCGGTCGACGGTCCCTGTCGTATTGGTGTTCGGTCCCGTGCTCATCGTGCCGGGCGTGGTGCTGTAGGTGGCGTTCGGATCGACCACCGTTGGCGATGTTCCAGTCGTATTCGGAGCATCCGCGTTTGCGCCACCGCCGCTATCGACCGTGCTGCTGCCGATCGTCGATCCAGCCGGGCTCGGGTTGGACTGGGCCATTGCCCCGCCTGTTGCCAGACCAAGTGCCAGGATCGATGCCGCGATCAGTTTCGCTTTCATGATGCTTCTCCTTCTTTCGTATCGACATGGGGTCAACGACAGAGGGCTTTCATCGTTCCCAAAAAATACGGGCAAAAAAAAAAGGGCGCATCGAGCGCCCGTATCCAAAAGCATCCGAAAGCACCGCCTCAGGTCTGCCAGTCGTCCGTCGCCGTATGCGCGGTCGAAGAAACCGGGCTGTCAGCCAGCGAATAGGCGTGAATATAGTCGATCTTCATTTCCGACCCATTGGGCAGACCATCCGCCGGCGATCCGGCAATCCCTCCGACGGCAAGATTGACGATCATGTACATCGGGTCGTGCATATCGTCCGGCGTATCCGCATGGGCGATCGCCACGTCGTCGAAGTACCAGACGATCTGGTCCTGATCCCAGAGCACGCCATAGGTATGGAAGCCCTCGGTGCTCGCGACATTGACCGCCGTCTGGTCCATCGTATGGCTGCCGCTCGCCGCCGAATGCGCCGTCACGTGAACGGTGTTGGGGTCCTGCCCGCGCATTTCCACCACGTCGAGCTCCGGCGGCCAGGAGCCGTCCTCCGGCAACAGCCAGAAGGCCGGCCACACACCCTGCTCTGTCGGCATGTCGGCGCGGATTTCGAAGTACCCGTAGGTCTGGGCGAAGGTGGAGTGGGTGTTCAGCATCCCCGACGTATAGTCGAAACCCTCGAGCTGGCCTGCAAGCGCCGCCGGCGTTTGCGCCGCCGTGATCGTCAGCACGCCGTCATGCACGGAGAACGGATTGACCAACGCCGTGCCGGCATAAGACGGGTTGATGTACCATTGCTCCTCGGCGTTATCGGGCAATGTGCTGCCCTTCTCGGACGCCCACCAGAACTTGGCGTCCCAGGTTCCCTGGCCACCGCTATGGAGCGACAGGCTGTCGAACTCGTCGGCGAAGGTCATCGTCAGCGCCGAGCGATCGAGCGTCAGCTGGAACTGGTCGGCATGCAGCGCCGAGGCCGTGGTATTGGCCAGCACGAGGCTTTCGCCACCACCGAGATCGATCCGGAGATTGGCACCCTCCTGTGTCGAGTGGCTGACGACCTGATCGAAACTCGTCAGCGAATAGCCGTTGAAGCGGATCGTGTCGTCGCTGCTGAAATCGACGATGAGGTCGCTGCCATTGCCGCGCGTGAACAGGAAGGTATCCGCCCCGCCGCCACCGATCAGCACGTCATTGCCCGCGCCGCCATCGATCGTCTGGCTGCCCGCGGCACCGGAGATGATGTTGTCGGCGCTGTTGCCGAAGGCATAGCGCCCAGCGCCTGTTACCGTCAGGTTCTCGAAGTTTTCGGGCAGCGTATAGCTCATCCAGGTGTTGATCGTATCGATCCCGCCACCCGGCTCTTCGGCCGCGCGGTTGATGGCAGAGTAGAGATAATAGATATCGTCACCCGCACCGCCATGCATGGTCACGTTGACCGAGCTGTCACCCCAAATGCTGTCATTGCCGGCTGTGCCGTTGAGCACCGGTCCGGATCCTGTCGCCGACAGCCAGCCGGTGGAAGCGCCGCTGTAGAACAGGCTTGTGCCGACTGCGTTCTGAATCGACTGTGGCATGGTTCATCTCCTAGGGTTTTCGTGATTGAAACATTGCCAAGGGCATCCACACGATGCCCTGATGGCCGAACGCTCCTCCCTTGCCCGACGCGCCTCCTCCCAGGCGCCATCAGGCACAGGCCCCTTATTCCTCCCTAAAGGCACGGGCCGCCTGATCGGTGAACGGCTTGGCGAGATAGGCCAGCGCCGTTCGTTCCCCCGTTTCGATGAAAGCCTCCACCGGCATGCCGGCCACCGGCGTCAGCTTTCCAAGCCTTCGCCATTCGCCGTCCTCGATATGAACGCGCACGCCGTAGTAGCTCTGGCCGGTTTTCTGATCGGTGGTGAGATCGGCCGCTATGCGCTCAACACGGCCATTGAGCTCCATGGTGGTGCGCTGGTTGAAGGCAGACAGCCGCAGCACCACAGCCTGCCCCACCGCGACCTGATCGATATCTCCAGGCGAAAGCCTGAGATCCGGCGTCAGCGCATCGCCATCGGGCACGATCTCCATGATCGCTGCTCCCGCCTGCACCACGGCACCGGATGCATGCACCGAAAGCTGGTGAACGATGCCCGCCTGCGGGGCGCGGATGTCGATATGCTTGAGATCGTCCTCGACCGCGACCAGCCGCTCGGCATACTCGCCGGTATCGCTTTGCGCCTGCCGCAGCTGGTCGGAGACTTCGCTCCGCCTGTCGTCGCCAAGCTGGATGATCTGCAGTTCGGTCTCCGCGATCTTGCCCTTCACCTCGGCTGCCGATGCCACGAGGTTGCCGAGCTCGCCAGTGAGATCGGCCGCGTCGCGCTGCAGCGCGTAGACCCGCGTTGCCGGAATGATGCCCTGCTTCAACAGCGGCTCGAGGCTCGCCAGCTCCTTGCCGATGATCTCGATCGCCTGCCGCTTGCCGTCCTGCTGCGCCACCAGCCCACCCGCCTGCTGGCCGAGTTGGCGGATGCGCTCGCGCAGCTGCGCCACCTGTCCGCCAAGCGAAGCCCGCCTGTCCTCGAACAGCCGCTGCTCGCCCTGCATCAGCGTCTCCCGCTCCTCCGGGGGCGCTTGCTTCACAAGATCGGGAAACGCGAACGTCTCCCGCCCCTCCCGCTCGGCCGAAAGCCGTGCCGTTCGTGCAGCCAGCTGCCGCAACCGCCGCGACACGATCGAAACCGTCGCCCGCGCCTGCGTATCGTCGAGCCGCAGCAGCACCTGCCCCGCCTCCACCTTGTCGCCATTGCGAACGAGGATTTCGCCGACGGTCCCGCCCTTCAGATGCTGGATCGGCTTCACATAGCTGTCCACGACCAGCGTGCCCGAGGCGATCACCGCGCCGTTGAGATGGATGGTGGCCGCAAGGCTGCCGAGCACGCCGACGAGAACCAGCACCGCCGCCAGCGCCACAAGCGCCAGCCGCCGGATGGCCCGTTCGGCGATCGGCGCGCCCGCACCATTTGCGAGAGGCTTCATCGCGCCGCCCTCCCCTCGCTCACCCGCCCGAAGCGCACCGGCGAGAATGCCGCCGACACCGCCGCCACCGGCCTCCCGAGCACCTCTTCCTTCGGCCCGAAGCCACGCACCTGGCCGTCCGCCAGCACCAGCACCTTGTCGATACCGGCAAGCGCGCTCGGCCGGTGCGCGATGACGATCGCCACTCCGCCGCGCTCACGCACCCCCTCGATGGCGCGGGTCAGCGCCGCATCGCCGTCAGTGTCGAGATTGGCATTCGGTTCATCGAGTACGACCAGGAAGGGATCGCCATAAAGCGCGCGCGCCAATGCCAGCCGCTGCCGCTGGCCTGCGGAAAGCACTGCCCCCTCTTCACCGATCTCGGTATCGAAACCCTCTGGCATCCGCACGATCATCTCATAGATCCCGGCGGCCCTCGCCGCCGCGATCACGGCATCCGACGACGCCGTCGGATCAAACCGGGCGATATTGTCGGCGATCGTTCCATCGAAGAGCCCGATCTCCTGCGGCAGGTAGCCGATGTGCCGCCCGAGCGCCTCCGGCTCCCATTGCGACAGCGACGCATCGTCGAGCCGCACGGCCCCCATGCGCGCCGCCCAGATCCCGACCAGCCCGCGCGCCAGCGACGACTTGCCTGATGCGCTCGGCCCGACGATCCCGATCGCCTCACCGGCCTTGGCTTCGAACGAGATGCCGCGCAGCAGCGGCACGGCCGAACCGGGTGCTGAAAGATGCAGGTTCTCCACCTTAAGGCCCTTAACCGGTGCCGGCAGCCGCACGTCCGGGTCGCTGACCTCATCCGCCTCGCTCAACCGAAGAAGCCGCGCCCAGCTCTGACGCGCCGCGGCAAAGCCTCGCCACTGGCCGATCGCCAGTTCCACCGGCGCCAGCGCCCGGCTGATCAGGATCGAGCTCGCGATCATGATCCCGCCCGTCGCCTCCTGGCGAATGACGAGAACGGCCCCGACAGCCAGCACGCCGGACTGCAGCACCAGCCGCACGACACGCGACAGCGTCGACAGCGACACGGTGATCCCGCTCGCCTTGAACTGCGTGTCGCGGTAGCGCAGATTGATCGCCGACCAGCGCTCCTCCAGCCGCCGCGCAAAACCCATCGACGCCACCGTCTCGGCATTGCGGCGGGTAGCTTCGGCAAGCGCCGTCCGCTCCAGCCCGATCCTGGCCGCGGCCTGCGTCGGCGCCCGTGTGCGGATTTCGGCGATGATCGTGAGACCGATGAGAACAAGCGCACCCGCCAGCGCCACCGCCCCGATCCAGACATGAAACAGGAAGCAGAGGCCGAGGTAGAACGGCATCCAGGGCAGATCGAACAGCGCCGTCGGCCCCGGCCCGGAGAGAAAGGCGCGCACCATGTCGATATCGCGCATCGGCTGCAGCCCGTTTTCCTCGACGCTGCGCCGCGAGGGCGCGGTGGCGAAGGAGCGGAAAACGATCGGGCCGAAGCGCTCGTCGACCGATTGCCCCAGCCGCGCCAGCACCAGTGAGCGCAAAAGTTCGAGCAGCCCCAGGAAGGCGAAAAGCGTCAGCGTGATCATGCCGAGCCCGACCAGCGTCGGCAGGCTGCGGGCGGGAATGACGCGGTCATAGACCTGCAGCATGAAGAACGAGCCGGTCAACGCCAGGATATTGATGAAGCAGCTCGTCATTCCGATCCCGATCAGCGTGCCCCGCACGGACGAGACGGCTGATATCAGGAACGGCGCGGATGTTCCGGTGTCGGACGTGGACAATTGGCCTCTCGATTCTGTTCGCCAGTTGCCCAAGCATGAACCAGATCGATCGCTCCGGTCGCGCTCTTTCTATGGTTGCTTTTATCTAATAAAATTCTCTGTTAACGCGAGTTTCGTTCCATATTAGCGATCGTTCCATTATGACGCACACCCGCCCCGGAACGGCACGCCTGCCGAAATTTTCATTATTTAGCATAGGCTTAATATTCAACGCCGACCGATTGCGGACTTCAACAGCCGCGCATCTGCCTCGGAGACCAAAGCAGATGCGTCGCCAGAGGCGGGTCTACGGCGTGTAGGTGCCTCTCAAGTCTGCGGGAGTGTCGCCACCCTGTCGTTTTGCTGCGAAGACCGGCGCCCATGTCTGACAAGGCGCACCGCCTTGCCGGTGATTGCCATCAGTTTTTCCCAGAAAATTCCGACGCCGATGCCGACCGCCAGAGACATCGAGAGGCCGGCCACGGGCGAATGCTCGATCCCGAGCTTGGGCAAGACATGAGAGATGACACTGGCATTGACGATATAGATGTAGAGCGAGTTGGAGGCGATGATCGCGACGACCTTGGCGGCGATCCGGGGGATGGGAACGGATTTGACGAAGATCAGCGCGAGCACGCTTGCAACGAAGAAAAACGACCATGTGGTGTAGTCGCCGCCCACCAGACCGACGATCGCCATGGTGACGGCAAAGGCGCCGACGGCGGCCCATTTCTGCAAGCGGACCGAAGCAGCGTGGATGCATGCCCCGAAAACGAAGACCCATAGCCAGCGAAACGGCCCGGTGCTGGTCGCGCCAAGCTCGCCGTCCCACCAGCCGGTATAGGCCTGAACTCCAAAGAGGGCGAGTGCGATGGCCAGCGCCGCCAGCGAGAAAGGCATCATCATGTCCCCAAGCGGCAGCGGCGCGTGCAGCCGCCGCCTCGCATAGCCGAAAGCGAGCCCCAGCCCCGTCAGGATGAGAATGCAGGCGGTCAATATGTCGAGGAACCAGAATGTGAAATGTCCGACCGGGACCCGCTGCCACATGGTTCCCATCAGGAACACGTCGGGGATCCACAGCTTCTCGTTCAGATAAAACGATCTGAAGATCTGCCATAAGCCGGCGGGAATACCGTATTTGAGCACGAGATTGACAACCGGGCCGATCGTGAGGTTGGCGATAATCCCCGACAGGCGGAATCGGGCAAAGCTTATTCCCGATATCACAAACAGCACCGGTGATCCGCTGGAATAGACCGCACCCGCATGCGACAAAACGATGGTGATGATGCTGATCGCTCTCAGCGCGACGGACAGCTCGATCCTGTGCGCGCCGAACCAGCGCGACAGACTGCGCGATCCGGACGGCATCTGCCTGCGCAGGTCGATGATGCGCTCAATCGGCATGTTCTCCCAGTTTTCGGGAAGAAACCCGAGATGATCCTCGATCATCAGCGAAGCCGTGATGAACGACAGCGAATCGCCTCCCAGGTCGACAAACGTCTGCTTGGGGTCTGCACCGGGCCGGCGCAGGATCTCGAGCAACGCCACCGTCAGGGGCGATTGCTGATCCCGGGAGACGTCGGACGTCCCACTCTGCCGCTTGCGCCTGAGCGCAGCTCGGTCGATCTTCCCGTTGGGCAAAAGGGGCATTTCGTCGACATGGACGATCTCGGCCGGCACCATGTATGAAGGCAGCCATTCAGCCATCCTGTTGCGCGTCGTTGACGGCGCATCGACGAGA
Source organism: Rhizobium sp. O111 (assembly GCF_055616315.1). NCBI lineage: Bacteria > Pseudomonadati > Pseudomonadota > Alphaproteobacteria > Hyphomicrobiales > Rhizobiaceae > Rhizobium > Rhizobium sp. O111. Next base: position 3,134,415 of record NZ_JBSHXL010000001.1, read on the forward strand.
TAGGCGACCAGCGATGTCTGCCCGTCTTCGTCCTTCTCCGGCAGAACCAGCGCATTTCCGGCCAAGCCGTGACGCTCGAGCGTTTCTGCGATTTCCCGGCAGTTGACGCGATACCCTCTTATCTTGACCTGATCGTCACGGCGTCCGCAAAAATGAATCCGGCCCTCGTCGTCCTTGAAGCCCATGTCTCCGGTCCGGTAGGCGCGGACTTCGGGATCATCGCTGGTCAGTGACGCGAGAAATGTCGCAGCAGTCGGCGGCCCGGCCAGGACATCGGACGGCGCAATCGCGGCGCCAGCGTAACCCAGCGAGAGAAATCGGGTCTCGACAACGATCTCTCCCTGCTCTCCGGGCGGAAGTATCTGCTGGGTCTCGTCGGTGATGTGGATCTGCACGTCGTCGATCGGCAGGCCCAGCGGATAGGGCGCATCGAGGCCTGTGCCGATGATCTGATAAGCCATCGCCTGCGGCGTCTCCGATGTCCCGTAGAAATTTACCAGCGTGGCGTTCGGCGCAATCGCCCTCAAGCACTCCGCATGGCTCGGCAACAGGACATCGCCGCCGCAGAACACGTATCTGAGATCATTCAGCGCAACGTTCGTGCCTCGAACGGCTGACAGCAGGCCCACCATCTGGGGCGTCAGATGGGCATATTCAATCCGGCTTTCCGCAAGCCAAAAGGCCAGCTGGTCGGGCTTGAGCAAGATCTCCTGGCGCGGAATGTGAAGCTCGCCGCCGGTCAGCAGCGGAACGAAGACATCGCGCATGATCGGGTCGTGGCTCAGGCCTGAAAGCATCGTGAAGCGGGATCGCGGCTCCACATGAAATGTCGAGACATACCAGTCGATGAATGCACTAGGGGTGCCTCGCCCACCCTGACGCGCTTGGGCTGTCCCGTGGTACCCGACGTCATAAGGAAGTAGGCCGTCTCGTTGTGGAAAGGCCGCGGCACGTCGTCGTTGGGCGGCCATGCATGATCGATGGCGATCAGCCGTTCCGGATCGATCTCGCCGGCCAGCGCTGGAAGATCGGCCGTAGCTCCCTGTTCGCAGTAAAGCAATGCCGCGCAGTTGGACAGCTGCCACAGGTCGATGACCCGGCGCAGCGGGTAGGATGCGTCGATGACCAGAAAGGGAACGCCGGCCAGAAGACAGGCGACCATCGCCAGCGGTGTCTCCACCCGCCTCTGTCCCAGGATGGCGACGGCTTCACCGGCATCACCGATGCGCGCCTGCAGAACATGCGCCAGCGAAAGAGACTGCTTCAGCAGCGCGCCGAACGTAAGCGTTGCATCGTCGGAGCAGACGGCCGGAAAATCCGGATACACACTGGCCATCTTAACGATCCGCTCGCCAAGGACCTCGGGACACGAATAAACCTTTTTCACTTCGACATTCACGGCACGCCCCCCATTCGGTTGCGCCCGCTTGTGGCGCTGATCCCAGTCCCGCACGCACTCAAACATGGCCCGGCGCCCACCAGGCACAATTGCAACCGCATCGCTTGACGATGGCCGACCGCCGTCAAGCGCGATGCAAACACAGATGAAAGTGGTCGTGAAAAGGAAACGCAACGCTACGACCGTCGCGATAATACCGAAGCAGGCTCGTTTTCAAGATCGGTTATATTTGTTATAGCGCACATCTAATGGTATTATCATTTCCAACAAATACGCCTTTTTACCCTGTTTCCGGACAGGCTCCATCACCGGAGCGATCGTGTTGTTTTGCCACCGCGATCCGGCCCAGAGGCGAAGGCTTCAATCGGGAATGCCGTCACTAATTGAGGCGGGCGATGAAAAGCCTGTTGATTGGGCGAAGCAGTCGAGCTATGCAGGGGCCACGTCCACGTAGCTCAGCAGGATAGAGCACAGGATTCCTATGAAATTGGGGGTTGCGCAAGGAAACGGCGCGATCGATCTGCTCAAAGTCGGGGAACGCTTCGCTGAACTCTCAGCATGCCAATCCCGAGCCAAGCTTCGGAGAAATCCGTTGAAGGTGTAGAGACTGGATGGGCAGCACCTAAAGGCTTCGGTCCATGGTGAAGGGACAGTCCAGACCACGAACGCCCACGGGCGGCGGCCAAAGCCGAAGTGGTATGAATCCTGGGGTCGGAGGTTCGAATCCTCTCGTGGACACCATTTTCCTGCTTGTCCGACCCGGACACATAGGTACTAATCGGCACCTAAGACATAGGTGACAACCTCGTGCCGAACGGAGCGCTGATTGTTTGATGGCTTGCCTGTTCCGAATTGATAGGCCTGATATCACATCTGACGAGCCAACTGCTGTCGCCGACCATCTTCAAGCCGGACGTCTGGCTTTTCGGTACCGACACTCGCCACCCGGCGCTGCAGCCTCTGTGGCTTGGCCGCAACCGTTTTCACGTCAGCGATCCAGATGCCGCTGCCGAGTATGCAGAACATCAGCACATAGGCTCCGTCCCAGAAATGCACGGTGAGGCCAACCAAGCAGCAACTGATCACAGTCGCCAGATATGCGCATCGATAATCCTTGTGCTTGCAGTCCAGCCCACGCTTCAAGCCGACCAGCAGCAAGCAGCATATAACCGACAACGCAAGCAAAAACGACGCCGGCAAGCCGTGCTTGACCGCGAAATATAGCCAGATGTTATCGATACTGCTGGGCATCCAGGACGGCCGCGCCCATTCATTCAAGCCGGTCCCAAGCCACGGATTGTTCAGCACCGACGACCAGCCATATTCCCAGATCAGGTTACGAAACCAATACGACATGGGATCGAAGGTGAGACGACTGATCGTCACGGTAAGCAGCGAGCGTCCCGTTACCCAGCAAATGATCTGCGCTGCGGAATAAAGCAACAGCGTCGTGCTCCAGACCACCTGCAGTCCGATCTTGTCGGCAAGGCGCTTCCAGGCGATGAGCATGCACTGCAGGGCAACCCCAAGCAGCGGCCCCGAAGAGATCGCGCACATGGTTGCCAGTGCCACTGTGCCGGCCAGCACGCATCGACCCATCATGCTCGCGCCGTAGCCAAGCACGAGGTAGGCGATCGAGAACGAAGTGCTGCAGACCAATCCCAGCAAGATGGGATGCGCGAACGGTCCTTGGGCCCTGAAGAGCCCCGAGCGCGTCATCCCCACCATGTCATAGGTTGGAAACAAGGATCCAAGCACCCGGAAAATCACGTTCACACCGGTGACGGCCTCGATTGCCACAAGTGGCAGCAACATCGCGATCAGCAGGAACAACGCTTTGCCGAATAGGCGAAAATCGTCCGCGCTTCGGATGCAGCATCGCGCCAAAAAATAGGGTGCGATAGTCTCAAGCACCGTTATCCCGGCCGACTGCACTCCGACAGAACCGTTCAGCATGATCATCGAGAGCGCGATCCAACCACTGAAAGCGATAACGCAAAGGTCGGCAACCTTGATACCGCCTGCTTTGCCGCGAACCCAATAGATAAGGCTCGGAAGGACCGCCAGGCAAAGAACGATCCGATAGGAAGACATGCGCATCGGGCCTATATGAAAGACCCAGGGAAGCCCGAGAAAGGCAATCAGCACCAGCAGAAAATACATGTGAAACGGGATCGACGCCGAACGTTGCTGCTTTGGTCGGGCTTCGGCATGTCCGGCGGTCCGCGAAGGCGGCTCAGCGGAGCGCGGCGACGGCATCGCAACCGCAGTACGACGCCTCGCCATTTGTGCTTCACGCACGGGCATCAGCATTTGCCGTTGGGGGAAATGACCCCGTCGTTGGAGAGCGGCTTGAACATATCGCGGTACGACAATCCTTTTTGCGACGGTCGGCACCTGCCCCGTCTCATATCTGAACCCCCTGAGAAGCTAGGCTTAAATTGCAATTTCGACCACCGCTTCTTCAGAGGTACGCGGCATGCGCAGCATACCAGAAAGGCGCATGCACTACCCGCAGACAGGCATCTCGCCCCGCCCCCACAGGCACCGTTTCTATGCGTGTGAGACGCCACCCTCCAGAGCAGAGAACTTGCCTCGGCCGAACTTCTCCAGAGCCGCCGCGATGATCTTTGACCTGACCTCCAGTGACGTCTCGGACGTCGACTGGACGAGGATGGCGAGGTCGGAACTGTCGAGAGATTCGACAAAACGTTCGACATCGCCCGCGACCAACGCATTCGTGTCCCAGTGGCTATGGCAAAGCGACAGATCCGATGTGAATGACCGATCCCTCGGCGTGCCGATGTGATCGACGTAGGCACCGTAGATCGTCCATTCAGAAAGCCGCATTTCAGATGCAAGAACGGAAGGCCAGCTTGCTGCGTTCACCTGTTCGATACGGCTTTGTATCGCGCGCACGATGGCGGGGTCCCAGACAACGAACGACGAGACATAGTCAGCAAAATCGCTTCCCGGCTCGGGAGCAATCCCCAGCAACCTGTGAGCGCCCTTGTGCCAGGCGATGTGATTTTTCATGTCGGACGAAACGGAATTCGGCTTGCGATAATGTCGAACCGCGCCGTTCTCGATCAGGTAGGAGGGTTTCACCTCGTTGATCAGGACCACATCCGAATCGAGCATGATCACCGCATCGGCCTGCATTGCCCCGACTGCCGAGAACTTGATGATCTGCTGCAGAACCCAACCGCGAATGGGTGGCCATGGGCGCCGCAGATTGACGAAAAGCTCGCCGCGGCCAAGCGCTTTCAGCGCCTTGATATCGTGAAGTCCGGAAACAGAGTAAAGAGCTTTCGACAAAAGCGAAACCGAGAGGAAGCTGGGCGGCAAGACTTCGTTTGTCGTGTGAATGACCAGCCTGCTTGATTTCCAGCGGGAAAACAGTGCGACGTCCTCACGGGGCACGACGATGTGATGGACGACTTCCTCGGGCGTGAAGCGCAGAACGGACTTGTGCAATTCGCCGAAGCAGGCGAGATCGCGCCGGAATGTCGGAGTAAACGCTGCAATGTTTGGCAAATCTACCCCCAATGCCTTCAACATGCGATCCTGCAGCTGCGATAGACATCTTTGGTGAAGTCGAAATGCTTAACGCCCTGCAATACTATTCACAGATATACATCATTCCTCACGCTCTTCCGCCTAGTCTAATGGAAGTATAATGGTCGACATTTCGGCTTTCGCCGCAAAGCGCAGCGGCAGCGCTCATTCGCCCAGCCGCTGTTCTGCGAGCCGCACCCAGTAGGAGATGCCGTGGCTGATGACGTCGTCGTTGAAGTCGTAGGCCGGATTGTGCAGGCCGGCGGTGTCGCCATTGCCGATGAAGATGAAGGCGCCCGGGCGGGCGTTCAGCATGTAGGAGAAATCCTCGCCGCCCATCATCGGATCGATATCGGGATTGACGTTGCCGGCACCCGCGATGTCGGTTGCCACCGCCGTCGCATGCTCCGTCTCACTCGCATGATTGGATGTGACGGGATAGTTGCGCTGGAAATGAATATCGGCCTCGGCGTCATGCGCCTCGGCCACGCCGGCAACGATCTGCCGGAAGCGCTTCTCGGCGAGATCGCGCACGGCCTCGTCGAGCGTGCGCACGGTTCCGGCAAACGTCGCCTCGTTGGGAATGACGTTATGCGCGAAGCCGGCATTGAACTTGGTGACCGACACCACGACCGAGCGCAGCGGATCGACATTGCGGGATGCGATCATCTGCAGGTTGGTGACGATCTGCGTGCCGATCGCGATCGGGTCGATCGTGCGGTTCGGCTGCGCGGCATGCCCGCCACGCCCCTTGACCGTGACGGTGAACTCGTCGGTCGCGGCCATGATCGGCCCCTTGCGGATGGCGAAATGACCGACGGGAAGGCCTGGCATGTTGTGCATGCCGTAGACCTCCTGGATGCCGAAGCGCTCCATCATGCCGTCCTTGACCATCAGGTCGCCGCCGGCGCCACCTTCTTCCGCCGGCTGGAAGATGACCGCGACATTGCCGTTGAAATTACGGGTCTCGGCCAGATACTTCGCGGCACCCAGCAGCATCGCCGTGTGGCCGTCATGGCCGCAAGCGTGCATCTTGCCCGCTATCTTCGATGCCCATGGCTTGCCCGAGATTTCGGTGAGCGGCAGCGCGTCCATGTCGGCGCGCAGGCCGATCGTGCGCGATCCCGCGCCATTGCCCTTGATCAGCCCGACGACGCCGGTGCGGCCGATGCCGGTGACGATTTCGTCGACGCCGAACTCCTTGAGCTTCTCGGCCACGAAGGCGGCCGTCTCTTCCACCGCATAGAGCAGGCCCGGCCGCTCGTGAATGTGCCGGCGCCACTCGGTCACTTCGTCCTGAAGTTCGGCGGCTCTGTTCAAAATCGGCATGCTTGCTTCCCTGATGAAAATCGAAAACGGCGGCAATAACGGGATTGATACCACGGCTCGCAAATAAGTTAGACAATGACCTTTGCCATGTCATGGCCATATACGTTAAATAGGGGAAACTTTCGAGACATCAGGACATCTTTAAGGACAAACCGTGTCGACGCGCCAGAAACGCCTGCTTGCCGCCTTGCGGCCGATCACCATCGCCGCTTCCGCAGCCGCCATCGCTTTTTCCGCGACGTCGCAGGCCTATGCCAATCCGCATATCCTGGTCGATGTGCAGAGCGGCCGCGTGCTCGAGCATGAGGATGCCTTCCGCAAGTGGTATCCGGCCTCGCTCACCAAGCTGATGACCATCTACACCACCTTCGATGCGATCCGCTCCGGCCAGATCAGCGTCGATACGCCGATCGTCATGAGCAAGACCGCCGCCGCCCAGCCGCCGGCCAAGATGTATTTCAAGCCGGGCCAGAAGCTGACGCTCGACAGCGCGCTGAAGATCCTGATCGTCAAGTCCGCCAATGATATCGCTGTCGCCGTCGCCGAAGCAGTCGGCGGCACGCAGGACGCCTTCGTTCTCAGAATGAACGCCGAAGCCGCCAAGCTCGGCATGAGCGACACCCACTTCGTCAATCCGAACGGCCTGCCCGGCAAGGGCCAGTACACGACGGCGCGCGATCTGGCGATCCTGTCGGTCGCGCTGCGCCGCGATTTCCCGCAATATGCCAGCTACTTCTCGCTGGAGGGGATCACGACAGGCAAGCAGAACATCCCCGCCATCAACATGCTGATCGGCCGCTTCGCCGGCGCCGATGGCATGAAGACCGGCTTCATCTGCGCATCGGGCTTCAACCAGATCAGCTCGGCGACCCGCAACGGCCGCACGCTGGTTTCCGTCGTGCTCGGCACCGACAGCCTCGCCGCCCGTGCGGACGCCTCCGCCGACATGCTCCAGCGCGGCTTCACCACGCAGCCGACAGGCAACGATACGCTGGGCTCGCTGAAGCCCTATCGCGAAACCCAGGAAGTCGCCGACCTCACGGCCGAGATCTGCAGCGCCAAGGGCGCCAAGATCCGCAGCGAAACGCGCGACGAAGTGGGCCGCATGAAGATCCATTCTCCCTATATCCAGGAAATGGATCACGAGCCGAACTTCGTCTATGCCGGCCTGATTCCCGGCCAGAACGAGCCGCAGCCCGACAAGTTGGCAACGGCGGCCGGCGTCGGCGACATCGCCAACGTGCCGATCCCGACACCGCGGCCCACCTCCGGCTTCTAAGGCTTTCAGACCTCTAAGGCATCGACACATCCAAGGCACACAGGCATGAGCGCAGTTGCGGATCGCATTCCGGTCACCATCCTCACCGGCTTTCTCGGCGCGGGCAAATCGACCCTTCTGAACCGCATCCTCAAGGATCCGGCCATGAAGGATGCGGCCGTGATCATCAACGAATTCGGCGATGTCGGCATCGACCATCTGCTCGTCGAAAGCTCCGGCGACGCGATCATCGAGCTGTCGGATGGCTGCCTGTGCTGCACCGTGCGCGGTGAACTGGTGGATACGCTCGCCAACCTGATGGATGCGATCCAGACCGGCCGCGTCAAGCCGGTGAAGCGCGTCGTCGTCGAGACCACGGGCCTTGCCGATCCGGCGCCGGTCATGCAGGCGATCATGGGCAATCCGATCATTGCCGAAAGCTTCTCGCTCGATGGCGTCGTCACCGTCGTCGACGCCGCCAACGGGCTGCAGACACTCGACAACCACGTGGAAGCCGTCAAGCAGGCCGCCGTCGCCGATCGCGTAATCATCTCGAAGAAGACGCTCGCCTCCCCGGCCATACTGGAAAAGCTTGAAGCCCGCCTGCGCGCGCTCAACCCACGCGCCGCCCTGATGGATGCCGACGACGCCGCGACCGGCACCGCCACCACCCTCGTCAACGGCATTTACGATCCTGCCACCAAGAGCGCCGATGTCGGTCGCTGGCTGCGCGACGAAGATGCTCACGATCACGGGCATCACCATGACCACCATGGGCACGATCACGGCCATCATCATCACGGTCACCACGACCATGATCATGGGCATCACCACCATCATCATGATGACCACCACGACCACCAGCACGCGCACGACGTGAACCGTCACGACGCCTCGATCCGTTCCTTCTCGATCGTCGAGGACAAGCCGATCGACCCGATGGCGCTCGACATGTTCGTCGATCTCCTGCGCTCGGCGCACGGCGAGAAGCTGCTGCGGATGAAGGCGATCGTTGCGATGTCGGATCGTCCCGACCGGCCGCTGGTGCTGCATGGGGTACAGAGCATTTTCCACCCGCCGATCCGCCTGCCGGCATGGCCGGATCCTCAGGACCGGCGCACTCGCATGGTGCTGATCACCAAGGATCTGCCGGAAGCCTTCGTCAAGGACCTGTTCGACGCCTTCTTAGGCAAGCCGCGCATCGACACCGCCGACCGCACGGCCCTCAACGACAACCCGCTGGCCATCCCCGGAATGCGTTTTTAGAGCTATCGCTTGCGGATCAGAAAGCGATGACCGCTCTCGGTCTTCTCGGTCTCGATCAGCTCGTGACCATCCTCATGGCAAAAATGCGGAATATCGATCCCCGCCAGGGGATCGGTCGTCTCGACACGGATCGTCGCGCCTGAAGGCAGCGAAGACATCTTCTTGCGTGTCTTGATCACGGGCAGCGGGCATTTCAGCCCGCGCAGATCGTAGGAAGTGGCGCTCACGCGCGATTAATCCCGGCCCCAGAACTTCCAGAAAGGCTTCTTGGAGGCGACCTCGACCGATTCAGGCTGCTCGACAGGCGCGAACGCCGTCGCGGTGGTCGGAGCCGATTCCATCGGGTTCGGCGTCGGCACCGGCACGGATGCCGGGTTGACGATCGCGGCATCGGCCGTCTTCACGGCGGCGGTCGCATCGGCAGGTGTCGAGCCGGTCACCGTGTTGGCCGCAACCGTGGTCGCGGTCTTGGCGGCAGCCATGCCTTCGAGGTCGGCGACCTTCATCATCTTGCCGGCTTCCAGCGAGGTGCCGGTCGGCGCATAGGCAAGCTCGCGGCCCTTGCGCTGCTTGGCAACGACGGCCTTGCGCTCGGCTTCCGACGGGTCGTACCACGCCATGCCGTCGAATTCCTTCGACGCCTTGGTGTAGGCCAGCTCATAGGTCTTGTCGTAGGAGGCGAGCGCTGCAGTCAGCGCCGGCGGCGTCGACATCTCGGGGCACTTGCCACCGGGATTGAACGCGCCTGAGGACTGCTGGTTGAAGACGTATTTCTTCTCGCAGAAATTCACTTCCGGCGGACGCTTGGTGACTTCGAAATTGTCGTAGCCGACCTTCAGCATCTTCCAGAAGTCGAAGTTCTCGTTCATCCGGTGCTTGAACATGTTCTCGGCCGTCATCCGGAACGGAAAGGCCTGCAGCTGCACGCCCGTCTGGCCGCCCTTGAAGGCGTCACGCGCGAATGCGTAAATCTCGAGCACCTGCTCGTCCGTCATCGAATAGCAGCCCGACGACGAGCATGCGCCGTGGATCATCAGATCCGTGCCGGTGCGGCCGTTGACGGCGTCGTAGCGGTTCGGGAAGCCGGTATTGATGGCGAGATAATATTTCGAGTTCGGGTTCAGGTTCGCCTTGGTCAGGTTGTAGAAACCTTCCGGCGCCTGCCGGTCACCCTGTTTCACCTTGGGACCGAGACGGCCCGACCAGGCGCAGATCTTGTAGCTGGCGATCTTGTCGTAGCGGTTGTCCGTCTTCGCCTTCCAGATCTCGAGCTGGCCTTCTTCCTTGAAGATGCGGATCAGGATCGGCGAATTGCGATCCATGCTCTTCGCGGCCATTTCGTTGAGGATGCGCGGCGGAAGCGGCTGTTCGACCTTGTTCTTGACCTTGGACAGGTCGATCTGCGTGGTTTCCAACGCGTCGTTGCAGCCGGCCAAAGCCAGCGCCATCAGGGAAACATAGGCAAAATGACGAAAGCGCATTCAATCTAGCCCAATTACGAGATGCGACCCAATCCGTTGAACGGGTTCGAAGTGAAGCGAATCATTGGCCCAATCTGGTTTATAAAACCTTAACGACCATGCCGCGCACCCACGACCCCCGCAAGCACAAAAGCTATTGATAACACTAATGTGGCCAAGGTTTGGCCGCAATCCGCGGCCTCACCCAAGCCTGCTTCGCAGCCCCCCTTAGAGGTTGCGGCCCATGTTCAGGAACTTCTGGCGGCGATCGTTGCGGATCTGCTCGCCGGTGCGGCTGGCCATTTCGCCGAGCGCATTGGCGATGACGTCGCCGGTCGAAGCAATCACGCTATCAGGATCGCGATGCGCGCCGCCGAGCGGTTCACCAATGATGCCGTCGATGATACCGAGCGCCTTCAGATCATCCGAGGTGATCTTCATGTTGGTGGCCGCTTCCTTGGCGCGCGCGGAATCGCGCCACAGGATCGAGGCCGCCCCTTCAGGCGAGATCACGCTGTAGATCGCATGTTCGAGCATGTAGACCCGGTTGCCGGTGGCGATCGCGATCGCACCGCCCGAACCGCCTTCGCCGATGACGACGGAGATGATCGGAACCTTGAGGCCGAGGCACATTTCCGTCGAGCGGGCGATGGCTTCCGCCTGGCCGCGCTCTTCGGCGCCGACGCCGGGATAGGCACCAGCCGTATCGACCAGCGTGATGACCGGCAGACCGAAGCGGTCGGCCATCTCAAGCACGCGGATCGCCTTGCGGTAACCCTCGGGGCGCGCGCTGCCGAAATTGTGCTTCAGGCGGCTCTTCGTGTCGTTGCCCTTTTCCTGGCCGATGACGGCAACAGGCTGGCCGCGGAAGCGTGCGAGACCCGCCTGGATCGCGGCATCCTCGGAAAACTTGCGGTCGCCGGCGAGCGGCGTGAATTCCTGGAACAGCGTCTTGGCGTAGTCGACGAAGTGCGGCCGCTGCGGATGACGCGCGACCTGGGTCTTCTGCCAGGCGTTGAGCTTCGAATAGATTTCGACCGTCGCTTCGCGAACACGAACTTCGAGCCTGCCGATTTCATCGGATGTGTCGATGCTCTCGTCTTCCGAGGCAATCTTCTTCAATTCGATGATCTTGCCTTCGAGGTCGGAGATCGGCTTTTCGAAGTCGAGATAATTGTGCATGAGGTGCGTTTCCGTTCCTTGTGCCCGGGGCATTTGTCTTTTGGCTGCCCTTGTCGCCGGTCCTAATCCTGCTTTTTCGCCTGTTTGGCAAGGGGGTGATGCGTTTGGACCAGTTGCTGGAGCCTTTCTTCCAGCACATGCGTGTAGATTTGCGTGGTGGAAATGTCCGAATGGCCAAGCAGTTCCTGCACCACGCGCAGATCGGCGCCGTTGGCCAGCAGATGGCTGGCAAAGGCGTGCCGCATCACGTGCGGCGAGATCATCGATGGGGTCAGCCCCGCCCGGATCGCCAGATTCTTGAGGTCGCGGGCAAAGACCTGCCGGGCGAGATACCCCTCCTTCGAGGCCGCCGGAAACAGCCACGGGCTTTCCTGTGGATTTTCGGCTTTTGCCATCTCCTCAGCCAGCATCCGGCCATAGAGCTTCAGCGCTGCGATCGCCGATTGCGACAGCGGCACCAGCCGCTCCTTGTTGCCCTTGCCGCGAATGATCAGGAAACGCCCTTCCTGATCGAGCACGCGAGCGGGAAGCGATACCAGCTCGCTGACGCGCATGCCGGTGGCGTAAAGCAGTTCCAAGAGCGCCAGCATGCGCAGCCGCTGCAATTGCCCGGGCGCCTCGTCCTGCGCCTCCTCTTCGGCCTTCTCCAAAAGCCGCCCGACTTCATCGACGCCCATCGTCTTCGGCAGCGCCCGCCCCTTCTTCGGCGCGTCGAGAATGCCGGTCGGATCGTCGGTGCGCAGGCCCTCGGCATAGAGGAACTTGTAGAACTGCCGCATCGCCGCCAGCCGCCTCGCCTGCGACGAGGGCTTGAATCCTTGCGCGGCGAGCGATGCCAGATAGGCGGAAAGATCGGCGGACGCCGCCTCGGTCAGCCGCACGCTTCTGCCGTTCAAAAAGGAATGCAGGTCGTCGAGATCACGCTCATAGGAGGAAAGCGTATTGGCCGCGGCACCCCGCTCGGCGCTCATCATTTCGAGAAAGGACTCGACCTGAACGCGGCTGAGATCCCTCATCGCGTCACTTCTTCGCCGGGCTGATCGCGCCGGTGGCGGGCGGATTGATCCGCTCGGACGGAATGCGGATCGTCACGTCGCGCTCCTTCGGCTCGACGAAAGTCACGAGCGCCCACATCGTTCCGTATATCGCTCCGGCGATGACCGCCAATATGGCGAGAAATCGGAACAGGCTCGGCATTCAACAACTCCATGGCTTTGCTTCTTTATGAAGAAGCGCGTTTGCAAGTGCAAGAAGCAGCTTTTGAACCATGATTCCCTTACCTCTGACTTGACGCTACACCTGCATTTGTTGATACCGTTCGCAAACAAAGTGTGAATGGACCAATGAACGACCCAGTTCTGATCGTTGCCGATAGCCTGAGGGACAGAGCTCGTGCTGCGCTCGGTTCGCGCAATCTGATCCTCGTTGGTCTGATGGGCGCCGGCAAGTCGTCGGTGGGCCGCATCGTCGCCACCCAGCTGGGCATCCCCTTCATCGATAGCGATGCGGAAATCGAGCGCGTGTCGCGCATGTCGATCAGCGAGCTTTTCGCGGCCTACGGCGAGGACGAGTTCCGCGCGCTAGAAGGACGGGTGATGAAGCGGCTGCTGAAGGGCGGCCCGCGCCTCGTTTCCACCGGCGGCGGCGCCTTCATCAACGACCGCACCCGCAAGCATATCAAGCGAGGCGGCCTGTCGGTCTGGCTGAAGGCCGATCTCGATGTGCTCTGGGAGCGCGTCAACAAACGCGACACCCGCCCGCTGCTGAAGACCGAAAATCCGAAGCAGACGCTCGAAAACCTGATGAACGCAAGATACCCGATCTACGAGCAGGCAGACCTCACCGTCTTGTCGCGCGATGTGCGCAAGGAAGTGATGGCCGACGAAGTGCTGAAAGCCGTGATCGACAGCAGAACCGAAAGTGCAGCCTGATGAATGCGATTGCCGCCTCTGCCGAATGCAAGGTTCACGTGCCGCTGGGCGACCGCGCCTACGACATTCTGATCGGCCCCGGCCTGATCGCGCGCGCCGGCGCCGAGATCGCCGCCCGCCTCAAGGGCCGCAAGGCCGCTATCATCACCGACGAGAACGTCGCGCCGCTTTATCTGAGCGCCCTCGTCGAGAGCCTGACGGCATCGGGCATCGCCTCGTCTTCGCTGGTCTTGCCGGCCGGCGAAAAGACCAAGAGCTTCGAGCATCTGATCACCGCCTGCGACAAGGTTCTGGAAGCCCGCGTCGAGCGTAACGATTACGTGATCGCGCTCGGCGGGGGCGTCATTGGTGACCTCTCCGGCTTCGTGGCCGGCATTATCAGACGTGGTGTCCGCTTCGTGCAGATTCCGACATCGCTGCTGTCGCAGGTCGACAGTTCCGTCGGCGGCAAGACCGGCATCAACAGCCGCCACGGCAAGAACCTGATCGGCGTCTTCCACCAGCCGGACCTCGTGCTGGCCGATGCCGATGTGCTGAACACGCTCTCCGAACGCGAATTCCGCGCCGGGTACGCCGAAGTCGCCAAATATGGCCTGATCGACAAGCCCGATTTCTTCGCCTGGCTGGAAAAAAACTGGCAGTCCGTCTTCTCCGGCGGCGCCGCCCGCATCGAGGCGATTGCCGCAAGCTGTCAGGCGAAATCGGACGTGGTCGTCGCCGACGAGCATGAAAACGGCCAGCGCGCCTTGCTCAATCTCGGCCACACCTTCGGCCACGCGCTGGAAGCCGCGACCGCCTATGACAGCAGCCGCCTCGTTCATGGCGAAGGCGTCGCGATCGGCATGGTGCTCGCCCACGAATTCTCGGCCCGCATGAACCTCGCAAGCCCTGACGATGCAAAGCGCGTCGAGCACCATCTGAAAGAAGTCGGCCTCCCGACCCGCATGTCGCAGATCCCGGGCACGCTGCCGCCGGCCGAAGTGCTGATGGACGCGATCGCCCAGGACAAGAAGGTCAAGGGTGGCAAGCTCACCTTCATCCTCACCCGCGGCATCGGCCAGTCCTTCGTCGCAAACGACGTCCCGGCATCCGAAGTATTGAGCTTCCTCAAGGAAAAACACCCGCAATGACCCTCGAAGGCACGCTGGCATTTCTTTCCGCATATTGGCCGGAAATCGTTTCCATCGTGGCCCTCGTCCTCATGTCCGCCTTCTTCTCCGGCTCCGAAACGGCGCTGACCGCCGTATCGCGCAGCCGCATCCACACGCTTGAGGCCAACGGCGAAGAACGCGCCGGCATCGTGCGCGAGCTGATCGAACGCCGCGACCGGCTGATCGGCGCGCTCCTGATCGGCAACAACCTCGCCAACATCCTCTCGTCCTCGATCGCCACCAGCGTCTTTCTCGGCCTGTTCGGCAATTCGGGCGTGGCGCTCGCGACGCTCGCCATGACGGTCATTCTCGTCATCTTCGCCGAAGTGCTGCCGAAGAGCTGGGCGATCTCGATCCCCGAACGTTTCGCGCTCGCCGTCGCCAAGGCCGTCAAGGCCTTCGTCTTCATCGTCGGCCCAGTCTCCTCCTTCGTAAACCTCATCGTCCGCTGGATCCTCGCCCGCTTCGGCATCAACCTGTCGCGCGAGGTGTCCATGTTGTCGGCGCACGAGGAACTACGCGGCGCCGTCGATCTCCTGCACCGCGAGGGATCGGTCGTGAAGGCCGACCGCGACCGGCTCGGCGGCGTGCTCGATCTCGGCGAGCTTGAGCTCTCCGACATCATGGTTCACCGCATGGCCATGCGCTGCATCAACGCCGACGATCCGCCCGAAGTCGTCGTCCGCACCATTCTCGACAGCCCGTTCACCCGCATGCCGCTCTGGCGCGGCACGACCGACAACATCATCGGCGTCGTGCATTCCAAGGACCTGCTGAGAGCGCTCGCCGAGCGGAACGCCGAGCCCGAACAGCTCGACATCATCAAGATCGCCCAGAAGCCCTGGTTCGTGCCCGACAGCACCAATCTCGAAGCGCAGCTCAACGCCTTCCTGCGCCGCAAGCAGCATTTCGCTGTCGTGGTCGACGAATACGGCGAGGTACAGGGCATCGTCACGCTTGAAGACATCCTCGAGGAGATCGTCGGCGATATCTCCGACGAGCACGACATCGAGATGCAGGGCGTGCGTCAGGAGGCGGATGGCTCGGTAGTGGTCGATGGCAACGTGCCGATCCGCGACCTGAACCGCGCGCTCGACTGGCAGCTGCCCGACGAGGAGGCGACGACGATCGCCGGCCTCGTCATCCACGAATCCATGACCATTCCCGAGGAGCGCCAGGCCTTCACATTCTACGGCAAGCGCTTCATTGTCATGAAACGCGACAAGAACCGCATCACCAGACTGCGCATCCGCCCGGCGGAGGAGAACGAAAACAACCCCGCCTGATCTCCCGTCATCCCCTTGTCACCCATTGCGCGCTGCGGGAGGAGCCCGGCGAGCAGCATCATTATGGATTTGATATGTTTGATCTTCTCTGGCGCTCGATCGCCATCGGCATCGGCGCCACCATTCTCATGGACATCTGGTCGATCGCGCTTGCCAAGGGCGCAATACCGAACTGGGGACCGCCCGGCCGCTGGCTCTGGCATCTCTTCGCCAAGGGCACGGTCTTCCACGACGATATCGGCAAGGCCGAACCCTATAAGCATGAAGTCGCGCTCGGCTGGGTCTTCCACTACGTCGTGGGCGCGATCTACGGCATCATGCTGGTGATCCTGACCGGCCCTTACTGGCTGCTCGCGCCGACCTTCCTGCCCGCCTGGATCTGGGGCATCGTCACCATCGCCGGCGGCTGGTTCCTGCTGCAGCCGGGCCTCGGCATCGGCTGGGCGGCATCGAAGACGCCGAACCCCAACAAGGTCCGCTTCCTCGGCCTCGTCGCCCACACCGTCTTCGGCTTCGGCCTCTATGCGACGGCCCTTCTGATTCGTTAGAGGCGACCCGCCATCCTTGCGAAACCGCCGCACCGCGCCCATATGACGCGGTGTCGGCTTACCAGCGCACCGGCTCTCCGGGCGCCGCCGGCTCCACTGCCAGCGCATGCAACCCCGCATCCAGTTCAGGTTTCAGAAGCTCCGTGATCGCCCGGTGACGCGCCAGCCGTGTCATGCCGGCAAACGACGCGGAAACGATTCTGACCCGCATATGGGTCTCGCCTTCCCCTGTAACGTCAGGGTGATGGCCGGCATGCAGGTGGCTTTCGTTGATGACATCAAGCCGCTCCGGCGCGAACGCCGCGGTGAGCTTCTCTTCGATGGAGGATTGAACTGTCATGAGCCGATCTTGCTGCCTTGAGAAAAAGGTTCCCACCAAGCCAGCAACATTCCCGTTTGTCAATTCTTGTCCTCACCCATTCTGAGCCCCATAATTAGCGCCGTCATGAGACTTGATTCCAAATATTTCGATCGCATCCGCACCCGCCGCAAACGCGAGCAGGAACCCGAACAGGCTCCCCCGTCCTGTCAGTGGGACGGCTGCGACAAGAAAGGCGTGCATCGCGCTCCCGTCGGACGCAATGCCGAGGGGCAGTTCTTTCTCTTCTGCTTCGAGCACGTCAAAGAGTACAACAAGGGCTACAACTATTTCTCCGGCCTCTCGGACGGCGAAATCGCGCGCTACCAGAAGGAAGCGATCACGGGCCACCGCCCGACCTGGACCGTTGGCGTCAACAAGTCGGCCAAGGATAGCCCGATCCAGTCGGATATCCGCTCCGGCGCCTATACACGGGTTCGCGATCCCTTCGGCTTCGTCAAGGAAAACAAGAGCAGCGGCCCGCGCTTTCCCGAGCAGCGAAAGCTGAAGAGCCTTGAAGCCAAGGCCTTCGACACGATGAACCTGGCCGCCAACGCCACGTCGTCGGAGATCAAGAGCCGCTACAAGGAACTGGTGAAGAAGCACCATCCCGACGCAAACGGCGGCGACCGCGGTTCCGAAGAGCGCTTCCGCGCCGTGATCCAGGCCTATCAATTATTGAAGCAGAACGGTTTTTGTTAATTCCCGTCCTTGCTCTTGGTCTTCAATCGGGTATGGTCCAAATCGGCTGAGGCCGCAGGCAACCGCGGCACCTTTTTCCGCGTTTGTCTCACAGGCGCCTCGGCCACTTCCGGACGCGGCGTTTCTTGTCCGGGACTATCGTCAAGAATGCTCGCAGGCGGTGATTTGATCGTCCCCGAGGTTTCGTTTCAGTCCCGGAGAAGCATCGCCGACGTTCAGACATGAGCGCGTGGGATACCACAACGCCATGATCGCGAAACGAGCTGAGACAGTATGGCAGGGTGTCGGCCACCCGCCTTGGAGACATGATGAGCAAGATTGACCTTGATATCTCGGAACTTCCGGACACCACCGTTTCGGTCAGGGAGGTCTTCGGCATCGATTCCGACATCCGCGTTCCGGCCTACAGCCAGGGCAGCGCCTATGTTCCGGATCTCGATCCCGACTATCTCTTCGATCGCGAAACCACGCTCGCCATCATTGCCGGCTTCGCTCATAACCGACGCGTGATGATCTCCGGCTATCACGGCACCGGCAAGTCCTCGCATATCGAGCAGGTCGCCGCCCGCCTCAACTGGCCTTGCGTGCGTATCAACCTCGACAGCCACGTCAGCCGTATCGATCTCGTCGGCAAGGACGCAATCGTCGTCAAGGACGGCCTGCAGGTCACCGAATTCAAGGACGGCATCCTGCCCTGGGCCTACCAGCACAATGTCGCGCTCGTCTTCGACGAATACGACGCCGGCCGCCCCGACGTCATGTTCGTCATCCAGCGCGTTCTGGAATCTTCCGGCCGCCTGACGCTGCTCGACCAGAGCCGCGTCATCCGCCCGCACCCGGCCTTCCGCCTGTTCGCCACCGCCAACACCATCGGCCTCGGCGACACCACCGGCCTCTATCACGGCACCCAGCAGATCAACCAGGCGCAGATGGACCGCTGGTCGATCATCTCGACGCTGAACTACCTGCCGCACGAGCACGAAGTGAACATCGTGGCCGCCAAGGTGAAGAGCTTCGGCAAGGACAAGAACGGCCGCGATACCGTCTCCAAGATGGTCCGCGTCGCCGATCTGACCCGCGCCTCCTTCATGAACGGCGATCTCTCGACCGTCATGAGCCCGCGTACCGTCATCACCTGGGCCGAGAATGCAGAGATCTTCGGCGATCTCGCCTTCGCCTTCCGCGTCACCTTCCTCAACAAGTGCGACGAACTGGAGCGTCCGCTGGTTGCCGAGCACTATCAGCGCGCCTTCGGTGTCGAGCTGAAGGAAAGCGCCGCCAACATCGTCTTGGAGGCCTGAGGCTAACGGATCATGGCAGCGCGTGGTGACAATTCGAAAGCAAAGCCCGGTGCGCCCGTCGACGTGGAGCCGGTGCGCCGGGCGATAACCGGCAGCGTGCGCGCGATCGCCGGCGACGGCGAGGTCGAGGTGACCTTCGCCAACGAGCGGCCGGGCATGACCGCCGAGCGCATCCGCCTGCCGGAACTGTCCAAGCGCCCGACGATGCACGAGCTTGCGGTCACCCGCGGGCTCGGCGATTCGATGGCGCTGCGTCTCGCCTGCCATGACGAGAAGGTGCACGCGACGATGGCGCCGCAAGGCTCCGACGCCCGCGCCATCTTCGATGCCGTAGAGCAGGCGCGCGTGGAATCGATCGGTGCACTGCGCATGGAAGGCGTGGCCAGCAATCTGCGCTCGATGACCACGGAGAAATACGCCAAGGCCAATTTCTCCGGCATCGAACGCCAGGAAGACGCGCCCGTCGGCGAAGCCGTCGCCATGATGGTGCGCGAAAAGCTGACAGGCGAAAAGCCGCCGGAATCGGCCGGCAAGGTGCTCGATCTCTGGCGCTCCTTCATCGAGGACAAGGCCGGCAAGGATCTCGAGAACCTGACGGGCGTCATCAACGACCAGCAGGCCTTCTCCAAGGTCATCCGCAACATGCTCACGGCCATGGAAATGGCCGAGGAGTATGGCGACGACGACAGCGATCCTGACTCTGACGACCAGCAGGACGAGGAAGACAAGCCGAGCGGCGAAGACCAGAACGACGACGATGTCGAGGACGATGCCGGCTCGGATGCGGCCCCCGTCGAGGACAGCGAAGTCGCCGACGAGCAGATGGAGGACGGCGAGACCGAAGGCGCCGAGATCTCCGACGACGACATGCAGGAAGAGGGCGAGGACGACTCGGAGACGCCGGGCGAAACCCGCCGTCCCAACACGCCCTTCGACGACTTCAACGAGAAGGTCGACTACCACGTCTTCACCGAGGAGTTCGACGAGACCATCACCGCCGAGGAACTGTGTGACGCCGCCGAGCTGGAGCGCCTGCGCGCCTTCCTCGACAAGCAGCTCGCCCATCTCCAGGGCGCCGTCGGTCGCCTCGCCAACCGCCTGCAGCGCCGCCTGATGGCGCAGCAGAACCGCTCCTGGGATTTCGACCTCGAAGAGGGCTATCTCGATCCGGCCCGCCTGACGCGCCTGATCATCGACCCCACCCAGGCGCTCTCCTTCAAGAAGGAGCGCGACACGCAGTTCCGCGATACGGTCGTGACGCTTCTGATCGACAATTCCGGCTCCATGCGCGGCCGCCCGATCACGGTTGCCGCCACCTGCGCCGACATTCTTGCCCGCACGCTCGAGCGCTGCGGCGTCAAGGTCGAGATCCTCGGCTTCACCACCAAGGCGTGGAAGGGCGGACAGGCGCGTGAACAGTGGCTCGCCAACGGCAAGCCGCAGACGCCGGGCCGCCTCAACGACCTCCGCCACATCATCTACAAGTCCGCCGACGCCCCATGGCGCCGCTCGCGCACCAATCTCGGCCTGATGATGCGCGAAGGCCTGCTCAAGGAAAACATCGACGGCGAGGCGCTGATGTGGGCGCATAACCGCCTGATCGCGCGGCGCGAGCAGCGCAAGATCCTGATGATGATCTCCGACGGCGCGCCGGTCGACGACTCCACGCTCTCGGTCAATCCAGGCAACTATCTGGAGCGCCACCTGCGCGCGGTGATCGAGCGCATCGAGACCCGCTCTCCGGTCGAGCTCCTCGCCATCGGCATCGGCCACGACGTCACGCGCTACTATCGCCGCGCCGTGACCATCGTCGATGCCGACGAGTTGGCAGGCGCCATGACCGAACAGCTGGCCTCGCTCTTCGAGGACCAGGCGGCGCAACCGCGCGGC
The DNA here is from genome assembly GCF_055616315.1 of Rhizobium sp. O111. Taxonomy (NCBI): domain Bacteria; kingdom Pseudomonadati; phylum Pseudomonadota; class Alphaproteobacteria; order Hyphomicrobiales; family Rhizobiaceae; genus Rhizobium; species Rhizobium sp. O111. Next base: position 3,155,034 of record NZ_JBSHXL010000001.1, read on the forward strand.
GGACGCGCCCGCCGCGCCGGCTGATCGCCCATGAAGCAACTGGCTCCGGCGTTCCGAACCCGTTTCGCTGGAGCCCTCATGCTGGCCGCCTCACTTGCGGCCGGCACGCCCGCCTTGGCCGAAACGCCGGCGGCGGAAGTGAAAAGCAGCATCATCTCGAACTTCAAGATCGGCTCAGACGAGAAGCGCTTCGGGCCTTTCGAATTCGTCGGCGGCCTGGAAATGGTCTCCCCCAACCGTCTTTTCGGCTCGCTGTCCTCCATCCGTTTCCGCGATGACCAGAAGCATTTCCTCGGTGTACTCGATACCGGCCACTGGATGACCGGCCGCATCGAGCGCGGCGCGGACGGCAGCCTGAGCGGGCTTGCCGATGTCGAGATCACGCCGATGCGCGACCGCGTCGGCAAGATCCTCGAGGGCAAGGCATTGATGGACGCCGAGGGTGTCGCGCTGAAGGACGGCAAGGTTCTGGTCTCATATGAGCAGTTTCACCGCGTCGATCTCTATCCCGACCCCGGTTTCGAGACCTCGCGCGCGCTCGACACGCTCCCCATCCCTTTCGAGAAGAAGCAACTGCGCGCCAACCGCGGCTTCGAGACGATCGCCGTCTCGCCCGCGTCAAGCCCGCTCAAAGGCGGCACGCTGATCGTCGCCGAGCGCAGCCTTGACGATGATGGCAACGCCTATGCCGCGATCCTGGACGGACCTCTGAAAGGTAAGCTGGCGCTTGCCCATTACGGCGACTTCGACGCAACCGACGGCGCCTTCCTGCCGAATGGCGATCTCCTGCTGCTGGAGCGCCGCTTCAATCTGGCTGAGGGCATCGGCATGCGCATCCGCCGCATCAAGTCGGCCGATATCAAGCCCGGCAGCGTCATGGATGGCGAGATCCTGATCCAGGGCGATTTCGGCTACCAGATCGACAACATGGAAGGTCTCGACACCTTCACCGCCGCCGACGGCAGCACCCATGTCATTCTCGTCTCCGACGACAACCACTCGATCCTCCAGCGCAACCTGATGCTGGAGTTCAAGCTGGACGAGCGGCGGCCCGGCCCATCGGCCGACACCGCCGCCTCGCATTAAGAGAGCGCGTCAGCCCTCGAAGTAAGCATGTCGGTCGAGATCGGCGATCAGCCCCTGATGCTTGGGCTCCCAGCCGAGCGTTTCCCGCGTCCAGGCGCTGGACGCCCGGTTGTTGATTGACGCGAAATGCGTGAACCAGCCGAAATGCTCCGCAGCCTCTTCAGTCGACTTTGAGACGACAGGCAGACCAAGCCTCTTGCCGATGACGCCGGCGATCTCGCGAAACGGGATCCCCTCCTCCGCCACGCCATGGTAACGCGCGCCCGCCTGCGCCTTCTCCAGAGCGAGACGGTACAGGCTGCCGGTATCGAGACGATGCACCGCCGGCCAATGGTTCATGCCCTCGCCGATATGGGCCGAGGCGCCTTTCTCGCGCGCGAGGCCGATGACGATAGGCACGAAGCCATGGTCGCCATCGCCATGCACAGAGGGCGGAAGACGGACCACCGAGGCGCTGAGGCCATCCGGCACCATTGACAGCGCGGCCTTCTCCGAGACGCGCGGAATGGCCGACGACGAGGGTGCAGCCATTTCTTCCGTGGCGACCGCGCCCGGCGCCAGCAGACCCGTGCCCGAGGTCACGACCATATGCCGCCCGGAGCCCGAGAGCACCTTGCCCATCGCCTCAATGGCGCGCCCGTCGATCTCGCAATTCTCCTTGAACTTGGAGAAGTCGTGGATGAAGCCCGTATGGATCACGCCGTCGCAGGCATCAGCCCCCCGGCGCAGGCTGTCGAGATCCTCAAGATCGCCGCGATGAGCCTTGGCCCCCGTAGCCTCCAGCGAGGCAGCCGAAGCATCCGAGCGGGCGAGACCGAGCACCTGATGGCCGGCCTGAATGAGATCCTGAACGACGGCCGAGCCGACAAAGCCGGTGGCACCGGTAACGAAAACGCGCATGGTCATCTCCTTGCTTGCTGCAACGCGCCCGCCGATGCGAGCGTGTCGAGTGCGGGCGTGTCGAGGAGAAGCTAGGACCTTGAGGCGATACGGTCCATGTTATATTGTCCGGAATATCTTCGCGATCGTCCGGAGTTTTCAATGGATCCCCTGTCAAACGTCCTCTCGCTGCTGAAGCCGCAGAACTATCTCTCCGCCGGCATGGAGGCGGGCGGCGATTGGGCGATCCAGTTTCCGGACCAGCAAGGCGGCATCAAGTGCGGCGCCATCGTCTCTGGCACCTGCTGGCTGAGCGTCGAGGGTATTGAGGATCCGGTACATCTGCGCCCCGGCGACAGCTTTCTGCTCCCGCGCGGCCGGCCGTTCAGGCTCGCCACCGATCTCGCGCTCGAACCGCTCCCGGCGGCAGCCATCTTCCTCGGCCCACGCAAGGATGGCATCGTCTCCTTGAACGACGGCCGCGATTTCTCGATCGTCAGCTGCCGCTTCGGCCTTGCCGGCAGTCACGCCGATATCCTGCTGAGAATGCTGCCGCCCATCGTCCTGCTGCGCGACGAGCAGAGCCAGGCGGCCTTGCGCTTTGCCGTCGAGCAGATGATGCAGGAGCTGCGCGCACCGCAGCCGGGCGGCTTCCTGATCGTCGAGCACCTCGCGCACATGATCCTCGTGCAAGCGCTGCGGCTGCATCTGGCGGATCGCTCCAACACCGGCGTCGGCTGGCTCTTCGCGCTGGCCGACCGGCAGATGAGTGCTGCGATATCGGCGATCCACGACAGCCCTGCCGAACGCTGGACGCTGCAGGCGCTTGCCTCGCGCGCCGGCATGTCGCGCTCCACTTTCGCGCAGAAATTCAGGGAAACGGTCGGCACCTCGCCGATGGAGTATCTGGCGCAATGGCGCATGCTGCTTGCCGGCAACCGGCTGGAAAACTCCCGCGACCCGATCTCGGTCATCGCGCCCTCGCTCGGCTACGAGTCCGAGGCGGCCTTCAGCACGGCCTTCAAGCGGATCATGGGCTGCTCGCCCCGGCAATATGTCCGCGACCGCCCGAAAATGGCGACGGCGCTTTCATGATGAAGCGCCGCCGTTAGATTTTATCGAGGATCAGCTGGCCGCGCGGGCGCCCTGCATCGGCCTGAGCACGCTCATCAGCGCGCCATAGGGCAGAAGCATCACGAGACCGACCAGGAGCTTCACCCAGAAATCGCCGATCGCCCAGGAAATCCAGCGCGGCGCCTCGGCGGTGAAAACGCCGAGAACGGGCGACGCCTCAAGCGCGAACGGCTCGTTCGGACCAAGGAAGACGAAGAAGGCCGCGAATGACAGCGAGAAGAAGATCACCGTATCGAGCATCGAGCCCAGCACCGAGCCGACCAGCGGCGCCCGCCACCAGGCCTGCCGGCGCAGCCGGTTGAACAGCGCGATATCGAGCAACTGGCCGGCGAGATAGGCCGTACCGGAAGCGATCGCGATGCGCGGCACCGATGTGAAGAAGGAGAGCGCCACGCCCACGAGGAAGCCGGCAAACACCACCTTGCGCGCCGCCTGCGGCCCGAACTGACGGTTGGTGAGATCGGTGATCAGGAAGGCGACCGGATAGGTGAAAGCACCCCAGGTGAGAAGATCGGCGAGATTGACGCCTGCGAACGTGACGTTCAGCGGGAACTGCACGAGGAAGTTCGACGAGACGACGACAAGCGTCATCAAGGCGACGTAGATAAGGGTATAGCGCGTCTGAAGCATTTTTTTATCCTGGGGTATGCCACCAGTTGGAGGAACAGTCCGGCAAAGCAAAAGGCTTGAACGGGATTATCCGTGCAAGCCTTTTGAAGCCGTATAGCTAAATGTCGGTTATTGCTTAGGCAGCAACAGCCGTTTCAGCGGTCTTCTTGACGATCTGGCGGCGCAGCAGACGGGCGCGCATCGACAGTTCGTTTTCGCTTGCCTTGATGAGGAAAGCATCGAGACCACCGCGATGCTCGACGGTACGCAGAGCAGCAGCCGAAACGCGAAGACGGTAACGCTGGCCGAGCGCGTCGGAGATCAGCGTAACCTGGCACAGGTTCGGGAGGAACCGGCGCTTGGTCTTGTTGTTGGCATGGCTGACATTGTTGCCAACGAGGACTGCCTTGCCGGTCAATTCGCACATGCGGGACATGGGACACCTATTCTTGTTTTTCTCGGCCATCGATTGCCGACCCGCGCAAAGTCGAGCTTGCAATCCATCAGGCCATGATTGGAAAGTTGCGGTTCTATAATCAGACAGACCGTGCACGTCAAGCCAAACCTTGGCCTTTCCGGCGATTCAGTCCAAAAGCCTCGCAATTCCGTCAAAAAGCTTTTGTTCTCTAAAGGCCACGACAGGCGTATAGACCGTATCTCGCGACCTGACCAGCTTACCGAACAAGGTTCAATTCATGGCTCATTGGGGCAAACGCATTTTCATTTCCGCCTTGGCGGGCCTGATGGCCATTCCGGCAGGCGCGGCCGAAGTCGTGCATCATACGGAATACAAGGTCGCGCTCGGCATCATCACCATCGCGCGCGCCGCCTTCATGACCCGCATCGAGGACGACAAGACCTACCGCGTCTCCGGCGACATCAGCTCCGCCGGCCTCGCCGATCTCGTCACCACCATATCGGCCAAGACCAGCGTCGACGGCCGGCTGCGCGGCAACCGCATGCAGGCAGACCATTATCTGCTCTATTACAAGAGCGGCAAGCGCGCCCGCACCTATGATGTCCGCTACTCCAACGGCAACATCACCTCGACCACCGTGAAGCCCCCGCGCAAGCCGCCGCAGAATTGGGTCGACGTGCCCGCAAGCGACATGCGCGCCGTGCTCGACCCCATTTCCGGCCTGATCTTCCCAGCCAACACCAATGTCTGCGCGCAGAAACTGCCGATCTATGACGGCGAGATGCGCATGGATCTCGTTCTGTCGCCGAGCGGATCGAAGGATTTCTCCACCCAGGGCTTCACCGGCAAGGCCACCGTCTGCAACGTGCGCTTCGTGCCGCGCTCGGGCTACAAGAAGGGCCGCAGCGACATCGAGTATCTGAGCAAGAGCAGCCGCATGGAAATCTGGTTTGCCAAGGCCGATGCGGCCAACGTCATAGCGCCTGTCTTCGTTCGCATCCCGACCCAGTACGGACCGGTGACCATCACGGCCGTGAAATACAGCGCAAGCTGACGGAACGACTACGGGCTACGTCAACGGCCTACAAATGAAAAGTGCGGCAATCATGCCGCACCTCTGTTTCTAACGCTGATCCTAACGATCCCGGGCTTCAAAAGCCCAGCAGGCGTATCGCGCACGCCTGCCTGTTGGTGATGAGGCGGCGCGATACTCGCTGCTTGGGAGACATCTCGCAACCGGATCGCCGGGCGAGGCCCGATTAGCGCATCGCGATGACCATCTTGCAGAGCTTGACGAGGCTGCCGTCGAAGCCGCCACCGCCACCGGCGAGGATATCCTTGCAGCGCACCTTCATCTTCGCCCGATCACCTGATGACATGTCGTTGAAGGCCTGAAGCTGCCTGCTATTCATGTTGTTGGTGCTGTTTCGCCCGTTGGTTCCGTTGGTGCCGTTGGTACCATTGGTCGGGTTGTTCGGGTTCTGCGGATCATCGGTACCCGGCAGGCCGAGATTGAGGTTCAGCAGCGTGTTGGTGCCGAGCGCCACCTTGGCCTTCGCCCCCAGCAGGCTGGAGCCGCCGACATTGGCGTTTACGCCCGTGTTGAGCCCGCGCGATCCGCCGACGCTTGCGGTGTTGCTGACGCCGAGGCCGCCACCACTGCCACCACCTATAGAGGTGTTCGTGCCGACACCGCTGGAGCCGCCGACCGACGCCGAGACACCGAGGCCACCACTCGAGTTGCTACCGACGTTTGCATTGACGCCGCTGGCGCCGCCGACCGATGCGGTTGCAACATTGCCGTTTCCGCCGACATTCGCATTGACGCCATTGGCGCCGCCGAGCGATACGCTCAGCCCATTGCTGGTCCCGATGCTGAGACCATTGCTGCCGCCGACGTCAAAGGCGCTCGCGGGCAGCGGAGCCAGCAAAGCGGCGCAACTTACTGCCAGGACAGCATATTTCGATGCACTATAGTTCATTCCAACCTCCACGAGATGCTGCCGGACCCAATGCCCAGGCAGTCGAAACCAATGAAGGGAAGCGCGCATTCCCGAAGCGGCGGTCTGTAACCGAGAGTGGAAGCCAGCCCGCCTCTACATGAAAACAAGCATATGCGTAAATTCTAACATTTCAATGTGTTTCGCGTATAGGTTTTGTAAGCCTCGCAAGACGGATAACATATTATGAACAGCTAATGGAGAATACTGGCACAACCACAGACATATGAAGCCACAAATGGGACGGATTGCAGCAGGATGAGACGGCCAGGTGGAATGAGGCGAAACAGGGGCGTGCGATGTGTACCCGTCCTGGAATATAAGCGCCGATTTATGCAATCAATGATACGCATTCCATCGTTTACCTCGCGCGCCAAAATGAAACGGCCGGCACCGCATTTAAGCGATGCCGGCCGTCTCGATCATTCTGATATGACGATCAGAATTCTTCCCAGCTGTCCGCCACCGGGGCCGCCATGCCGTGCGCCCTGGCGACGCGCGAAACCAGATGCAGAGCCGGCGAGCTCTGCGCCGCCCTGGACGGTGGCCTGATGGCATAGGCCTCGCTGAGCTTGAACTGCGCGATCAGCCCGCGCAGCGTCTCGGCCTCGGCCGCCAGCTTGTGGCTTGCCGCCGTGCTCTCCTCGACCATGGCTGCGTTCTGCTGCGTGGATTGGTCGAGCTGGTTGACCGCCTGATTGATCTCCTTCAGCCCCGTCGCCTGCTCCTTCGAGCCCTCGACGATCGCCACGACATTGACATTGATGTCGTTGACCTGGCTGACGATGGTCTCCAGCGCCTTGCCGGTCTGCCCGACCAGATCGACCCCGTTGCGCACCAACTCGCTGGACTTGGTGATCAGAGACTTGATCTCCTTGGCAGCACTTGCGGAGCGCTGCGCCAGTTCGCGCACCTCCTGCGCCACGACCGCGAAGCCCTTGCCCGCCTCGCCCGCGCGCGCCGCCTCGACACCGGCGTTCAGCGCGAGAAGATTGGTCTGGAACGCGATGTCGTCGATCACGCCGATGATATTGGTGATCTCACGAGACGATTGCTCGATCTGGTCCATCGCCGCCACGGCGCTGCGAACGACCTGGCCGGATTGCTCGGCCCCCTTCTTGGTTTGCGATACCAGCTTGCCGGCCTCGTCGGCACGATGGCTGGAATCGTTGACCGTGGTGGTGATCTCCTCCAGCGCCGCCGCCGTCTCCTCGACGGAGGCCGCCTGCTGTTCCGTGCGCTTCGAGAAGGAATCGGCCGTCGAGCCGATCTCCCGCGAGCCGGCCGCGATCGCATGCGCGTTTTCGCCGACGGTCTTCATCGTCTCGGAGAGCCGGGCGATCGTCGCGTTGAAATCATGCCGCAGCTGCTCCATCGAGGGCACGAAGGCTGTCTCCACCGTCTTCGTCAGGTCGCCCTCGGAAAGCCCGCGCAGCGCCTGCCCAAGCAGGCTGATGGCGCTCATGCGCTGCGTCACGTCGGTGGCGAACTTCACCACCTTGTAGACCCGGCCATTGGCATCGGTGATCGGATTATAGGCCGCCTGGATCCAGATCTCCTTGCCGCCCTTGCCATAGCGAACGAACTCGTTGGCGATAAACTCGCCCGCCGCCAGCCGGCGCCAGAAGTTGGCGTATTCCTCGGTGCGCGCGTAGGATGGTTCGCAGAACATGCTGTGATGCTTGCCGACGATCTCATTCAGCGAATAGCCGAGACCGTTGCAGAAGTTTTCGTTGGCCGTGATGATCTCGCCTGTCGGCTTGAACTCGATGACCGCCTGCGAACGCGAGATCGCGTCCAGCTTGCCGGCGTCCTCGACCGCCTTGTTCTTGGCATCCGTAATGTCGGACGCGAGCTTCACCACCTTGAACGGCTTGCCGTGCTTGAAAACCGGGTTGTAGGAAGCCTGGATCCAGATCTCCCGCCCGCCCTTCGCCAGCCGCTTGTAGGCGCCCGCATCATATTCGCCCCGGCCAAGCCGGGCCCAAAAATCGCGATACTCCTGCGATGCCGCCAGCGCCGGCTCGCAGAACATGGCGTGGTGCTTGCCGACGATGTCGGAAAGGCTGTAGCCGAGAGCATTGCAGAAATTCTCGTTCGCCTTCAGCACATTGCCTTTCAGATCGAACTCGATGATTGCTTGCGATTTTGAAATCGCACCGAGGATATATCCCGCATCAGATGCCAGACCGAACATTCCCATCCCCTTGCCTGCGACGCCAGCCATTGGCGTTGCGCGTTGTTAGGAGAGGCATCGGGAACGCGTTCCTTCGAAGATCTATGGGGCAAATCCTGACAGCAAATAACAACTATCTCAGATCGCATCCACCGAAGCTCTCACAACCGATGATCATGCCGCGAGAGTTAACGCCCGGTATACAACCAATATCTAATTTAAGGTCGAAACCCTGCGAAAACTCATAGTGTATTTCTTATATTTCAGGGACAGCGCGACCGCCCAATGAAAAAGGGCGCCCCGAGGGACGCCCTTTTGAACATGTCGACTACTCAAGCCGTAACGGCTTATTCCGAAGCCGCATCAGCCATGGCAGGCGCTTCACCTGCGCCGGCATCGCCTTCAGCTGCCGCTTCGCCTTCGGCGCGACGCGGACGACGCGGACGCGGGGTGGCTGCGCGGCGGCGCGGCTGGCGGGTCGTTGCCGCACCGCTTTCCTCGTCCATCGATACCTCGGCCGGAATGCCTTCGATCTCCGGCTGCGGGCCGGTACCGTCGATCACTTCAGGCTGGGGCTGGGCTGCGGCTGCAACCGGTGCCGGACGCTCCTCGCGACGGCGCGGCTGGCGAGCCGGGCGCTCTTCGCTGCGGGGCTGCTCCTCGGCGCGCGGCTGCGGCTGGGGCTGCTCTTCGCTGCGCGGCTGCTCATCGCTCTGACGGCGTGGCTGCTCTTCGTCGCGGCGCTGGCGCTGCTCGTTGTTGAAGCGGCGCTCGTCCGAACGGCGGCCCTGCTGCTCGTCATTTTGACGGCGCGGCTGCTCATCGTTGTTGCGGCGCTGCTGGTGCTCCTGCTGCTGGCGCGGAGGCTGAACGACCACGACGTCGTCATTGTCGCCGCCATCCATCTCGTCGCCATCGCGCTCACTGCCGTCGCGGTCGAATTCGCCGCGGTCGTCGCGCTGGAAGCGTTCCTGCATCTGCGCCTGTGCGGCGGCAATGATGCGGTAGTAGTGTTCGGCGTGCTGCAGGTAGTTTTCAGCCATGACACGGTCGCCGGAGCTCTGCGCATCGCGACCGAGCTGCGAGTATTTTTCAGCGATGTGCTGCGCGGTGCCGCGGATCTTCACGTCTGGGCCGGAGCTGTCGTAGGTCCGCGTCAGCGGATTGCCGCCCTTGCGGTTGAAATTGTTATTGTTGTTATTGTTATTTCCGCCGCCGCCGCCGTTATTGTTGGTACGCCCGCGACCGCGTTTGTTCTGCTGTCCTGGCCTCATCGATCGTTCACCTGAATTCTCTGTTTGTGTGGAGTGATGGCACCGTCAACCGTGGTCGTTCGTCCGACTCAGGGTATTCGTGCCGCAAGCATAATGCGCCTTTGCGCCAACCTGCCGCTTGTTCTCAAGTCAGTTTGACTGATTCACGCATTGGGTCGTCTTCAACCTTTGAAACTCTCGTTTAAGAGAGTGGACCCCCGAGGCCGAGCTAGCTTCGAACGAACAATCGTTCTGACCTATCTCTCCAATACGTGGGGGCAACCTATATTGCTTCCCGTTTAAATCCAAGCCTTTTCTTCGCAATGACACCAATGGACTAGTCTATTCAGCCGCTTGTTGCCGATCAGCTACGGGCGAACACGAGCACACGGTCGTTGTGGCCGTAATCCTTCACCGATTCCAAGCATTTGAAGCCTTCAGCCTCAAAAACTTCGGTCACTTCCGTTCGCTGATCGTAGCCTATCTCAAGCCCTATAACACCGTCTGGATGCATGAACCTTGCGGCATCCTTGGCAATGGAACGGTAGGCGTCAAGCCCATCCATGCCGCCATCCAGTGCGGCGGCCGGATCAAATTTTGTCACTTCGGGAGCAAGAGTGTCAACGACACTGGACGCTATATAGGGCGGATTTGAGACAATAGCGTGAAACTTCCCGTCTATGGCCTGAAACCAGCTGGATCGCACCGCCTTGAAGCGCTGCTGCAGCCCGTTTCTTTCCGCGTTGGATTGCGCCGTCTTCAGCGCGTCAACGGATATATCGCTGCCGATGCCCGATGCCTCGGGACATTCCTTGAGCAGCGCGAGGCATATCGCCCCGGTTCCCGTTCCCATATCCAGTATATGGAGATCGCCATGCTTACCCGCAAGGTCTCTCATATAAGGAAGCATGGTATCGACGAGGATTTCGGTATCCGGCCGCGGCTCCAGCGTCTCCGCCGAAAGCGACAAGGGCAGGCCGTAGAACTCGCGCTCGCCCAAGATTCGATGCACCGGCTCATGCGCCAGCCTGCGGGTGATCGCGTCCTCGATCCGCACGGCGGCCGCGTCCTCGACCACATCACCACCCCGCGTCAGCATCTCGGTCGTCGTGAGCTCAAGCAGCCCCGAGATCAGCACCCGCGCGTCGGCGGCCGGATCGGCCACGCCGGCCTCGGTGAAGCGTCGCCGCGCCTCGGCCAGAAGCTGGGAAACCGTCGCGCCGACCTGTTTCCCTTGATCGCTCATGGCTGCTGCTCGCCGAGCTGCGACAGCTGGCTCGCCTGGTAGTCGGCCATCAGCGCATCGACGATCTCGTCGATTTCGCCGACCATCATACGGTCGAGCTTGTAGAGCGTCAGGTTGATGCGGTGGTCGGTGACGCGCCCCTGCGGGAAATTATAGGTGCGGATACGCTCGGAACGGTCGCCGGAGCCGACCTGGCTCTTGCGATCGGCGGAGCGCTCGCTGTCGGCGCGCTGGCGTTCGGCGTCGTAAAGGCGCGAGCGAAGAACCTGCATCGCCTTGGCGCGGTTCTGGTGCTGCGATTTCTCCGAGCTGGTGACGACGATACCCGTCGGCAAATGGGTGATACGAACAGCCGAGTCGGTCGTGTTGACGTGCTGGCCACCGGCGCCCGACGAGCGCATCGTGTCGATGCGGATATCTTCCGCCCGGATCTCGATGTCGATCTCCTCGGCCTCCGGCAGCACGGCAACGGTCGCAGCCGACGTATGGATACGCCCGCCCGCTTCCGTCTCCGGCACGCGCTGCACACGGTGTACGCCGGATTCGAACTTCAGCTTGGCGAACACGCCCTTGCCGGTGATCGTCGCGATGATTTCCTTGAAGCCGCCGGCTTCACCCTCGCTGGAAGAGAGAACCTCGACCTTCCAGCCGTGCGCCGCCGCATACCGCTCGTACATGCGAAACAGATCGCCCGCGAACAGCGCCGCCTCCGAGCCGCCGGTGCCGGCGCGGATTTCGAGGATGGCGCTCTTTTCATCGGCCGCGTCCTTGGGCAGCAGCAGGATCTGGATTTCCTGTTCCAGCGCCTCGATCCGCTCCTTGACCTCGGGAAGCTCCATCTCGGCCATATCCCGCATCTCGCGGTCGACGGACTTGTCGTCGAGCAGCGTCTCGAGATCGGCAAGCTCCGACAGCGCCTTCTCGTAGGCACGGATCTTGGTCACGACGGGCTGCAGCTCGGCATATTCGGAGGCAAGCTTGACGTAGACGTCGGCCGAAGGGCCGGCCGACATGCGCGCTTCGATCTCGCCGAAGCGGCGTTCCAGCTCGCGCATCTTTTCAACGGGAAGCTTCGCCACCCTCACTCCAATTCTGTTTGTCTCTGGCTACAGAGGGATGTTGTGTGTTTCGGCGAAATGGGCAAGCAGTTCGCGGATCGATGTCGGCGTCGTCGTATCGTCGAGCGCCTCGTGCATCGCCTTGGACAGTGCGCCTACGTCGAGGCCGAGCAGCATTGCCTTGACCGGGCCGATCGAGGCCGGCGACATCGACACCGAGCGGAAGCCGATGCCAAGCAGCGCCATGGCCGAAATCGGCTTGCCCGCCAGTTCGCCGCAGAGCGTTACCGGCGTGTTGTTGCGCTCGCCTGCCCGCACGATATCGCGCAGGATACGCAGGAACGGCTTGTCCAGCGTGTCGAAACGATCGGAGACCCTGGCATTGCCACGGTCGACGGCCATCGAGAACTGGAACAGATCGTTGGAACCGACCGACACGAAATCGACCGCCGCCATCAGCTCGTCCAGCTGCCACAGCAGAGCCGGCACTTCCAGCATGGCGCCGAACTGCAGCTTGCGCGGCAGCCCGTGGCCGAAGCGCGACAGACGCTGTACTTCCTTCTGCAGCAGTTCGCGCACCGCGGTGATCTCCGATACCTCGGTCACCATCGGCACCATCAGCTTCAGTTCCATGCCGGCGGCTGCCTTCAGCATGGCGCGCAGCTGCGTGCGCAGAAGACCGGGGCGGTCGAGCGACAGGCGGATCGCCCGCCAGCCAAGCGCCGGATTCTCTTCCTCATGGCCGCGGAAATAGGGCACGACCTTGTCGCCGCCGATATCGAGCGTGCGGAAGGTCACCGACCGGCCAGCGGCCTGCTTCAAGACGTTGCGGTAAAACTGCTCCTGCTCTTCCGCCTTCGGAAGCGTGGAGGCGATCATGAACTGCAGCTCGGTGCGGAAGAGCCCGATGCCCTCGGCGCCCGATTCCGACAGCTGCGGCAGATCGACCAGCAGGCCGGCATTCATCTGCAGCGACACGCGCTGCCCGTCCTTGGTGAGCGGCTCGACCGCGCGCAAGGCCCGGAACTGCTCCTGACGGCGGGCGCGGAACCGCACCTTCTCCTCGTAGGAGCGCTGATGCTCCGGCAGCGGCCGCAGATGCACATGGCCGCCATCGCTGTCGATGATTACGGCGTCGCCATTGTCGGCCAGCGCCACGATCCCGGCCGCCTGGCCGATGACGGGAATACCCATGGCACGTGCGACGATGACGACATGGCTGGTCACGGCGCCCTCTTCGAGCACCAGGCCGCGCACATTGGCGCGCGGATAGTCGAGCAGTTCGGCGGCACCCATGGCGCGCGCCAGGATGATCGCGTCCCCAGGGAAGCCATCGCCCGAGGTGCGGCCGGTATAGCCCGTCAGCTGGCGCAGCAGGCGGTTCGCCAGATCCTCGAAATCATGCATCCGCTCGCGCAGATAAGGGTCCGTCAGGCGCATCATCCGCGCCTTGGTGTCGCTCTGCACCTTCTCGACCGCGGCTTCCGCCGTCAGGCCGTTGCGGATCGCCTCTTCGAGCTTGCGCACCCATCCCTGGTCATGCGCGAACATGCGGTAGGTCTCAAGCACCTCGCGGTGCTCACCCTCCATCGAGACGTCGCGCTGCGACAAGAGATCGTCGATCGAGATGCGCAGCGAACCCAGCGCTTCGGCAAGCCGGCGGATTTCCTTGTCGGCATCGTCGTTGAGCAGATTGGTGACGACGATGCGCGGCTCGTGCAGCACGACATAGCCGAGGCCGATGCCTTCATTATAGGTGTCGCCATCGATGGTGACAGAGCGGGTGAGATCGAGCTCGAGCCCCGGCTTGGTGAGCTTCTTCAGCTCGCCGGTGGCAATCATCTCGGCCAGCACCATCGCCGTCGTTTCGAGCGCTTCCAGCTCCTCGTCGCGATAGTTGCGGCTGGCCTTGTTCTGCACGACGAGAACGCCGAGCGAGCGGCCGGCGCGCAGGATCGGCACACCGAGGAACGAATGATAGATCTCTTCGCCCGTCTCCGGCAGGTAGCGGAAGGCGGGGTGCGATTGCGCGTCGGAGAGATTGAGAGGGGCGGCCGATGCGGCGATCGTGCCAACGAGGCCCTGCCCCATTTTCAGCTGCGCCAGGTGGACAGCTTCGCGGTTCAGACCTTCGGTTGCATAGAGTTCGAGCACGCCGTCGGAACGCAGAACGTAGACGGAGCAAACCTCCGCCACCATGTTGCTGGCGATCTGGCGAACGATCCGGTCAAGACGCTCTTGTGGCTCCAGCGGCTCCGCCATCAACTCGCGCAGCCGCTTGAGCAGCACGCGCGGACCGCCGGAAAGGTCTCTCATTGCGTCTCAAGCTCCAAAAACAGAAGGCAAAGTGGCCCGGCAGATCACCGCGCCACTAATCAACTTGTACGCGCGGCGGCCCTGCTGGGAATCAATTCTTATCCAGACCGTAGCAGGAATGCAAAGTCCTGACAGCGAGTTCCGCATAAGGACCATCAATCAGGATGGAAATCTTGATTTCCGAGGTGGTGATCGCCTTGATGTTGATGCCTTTATCGGCAAGTGCCTTGAAAGCGGTCGCCGCGACACCGGCGTGGCTGCGCATGCCGATGCCGATGACCGACACCTTCACCAGGCCCGATTCGTTCTGCACGACGTCGTAGCCGATCGTATCCTTGTGCTCGCCGAGCACCTTGATGGCCTTGTCCACGTCGCCCGACGGCACGGTGAAGGTCATGTCGGTCTTCGAGCCATCTTCCGAGATGTTCTGGACGATCATGTCGACATTGATGTGGTTCTCGGCCAGCGGTCCGAAGATCGCGGCGGAGACGCCCGGACGGTCGGCGAGACGGCGAAGCGAGATCTGCGCTTCATCCTTGGCATAGGCGATGCCGGTGACTACTTCCTGTTCCACGATTTCTTCCTCGTCACAAATCAGCGTTCCGGGCGGATTCAAGAAATCACCCATGCCCGGAGCATCGGGATCTTCAAAAGACGAACGCACGAAAGTGCGCACCTTGTGCACCATGGCAAGCTCGACCGAGCGAACCTGCAGAACCTTGGCGCCGAGCGATGCCATTTCGAGCATTTCCTCGAAGGCGATCTTCTTCAGGCGGCGCGCCTGCGGCACGATGCGCGGATCGGTCGTGTAGACGCCGTCGACGTCGGTATAGATGTCGCAACGGTCAGCCTTGACGGCTGCGGCGATTGCGACCGCCGACGTATCCGAACCACCACGGCCGAGCGTCGCGATGCGGTTGTCGGGGCCGAGACCCTGGAAGCCGGCGACAACGGCCACTTGGCCCTCGCCCATGCGCTTGATCATTTCCGAGCCGTCGATCTCGAGGATACGGGCGGCGCCATGTGCGTTGTCGGTGCGGATCGGGATCTGCCAGCCCTGCCAGGAGCGGGCGTTGACGTCCATGGCCTGCAGCGCGATCGCCAGAAGACCCGATGTCACCTGCTCGCCGGAGGCGACGATGGCGTCATACTCGCGGGCATCATAGAAAGGCGAGCTTGCGCCGACGACCTTCGGCGTGTTCTGCACCCAGCCGACCAGCTCGTTTGTCTTGCCCGACATGGCGGAAACGACGACGGCCACTTCATGACCGGCATCGACCTCGCGTTTGACGTGGCGGGCAACGTTCTTGATACGGTCCAGGTCAGCGACGGATGTTCCGCCGAACTTCATTACGATGCGTGCCATAAGCCTCTACCACAGCAAACCGCCGGGAGAGACGAACGCCAGACCCGGCACGACGAAGCCTTGGAAGCCACGGGCCGAAGAGCCGGAATTGGGAGGTTCTGGAACCCTTCTAAAGCCCTGCGCCCAAGGGCCCAAGTTGCGGCGTCTCTTAACGAGTTTGTGAGGGGGTGGCAAGGTGGGGAAAGGAGAATGACGGCCTCAATTGCGCGTGTAATTTGCAGGCCGCGCGAGGCAGCGCCGAACCACATGTGACATGACTATGACAATCCCGCGAGGCGCCGGCCCATCAAAGCACGCTGCCCCGTCCCCGCACATTTTTCGGCGTAAAGATTAGATTCAGCTTTTTTTGGTAATTTCCCGTTAGCAATACCCTTTGATGTTCCTGGCGCCACCTAAGTTCGGCGTCCGGCCTGTAATGAGTAACGGGTTCCCAATGCGTTTTTCGGCTGTGCCAGCAATCTTCCTTGCCTGTCTGACCCTTGCGGGCTGCACGTCGACGTCTGGCCCCGACGTCTTGGCATCAGCCGCCCCCTCACGAGAAACGACAAGCTCGGTGGCCCCGCCCGCAGCCGTTCCATCCGCACCGGTACCCTCCGCCGATATCGCCGCGGGCCAGCAGGCCGCGCCACACCAGGAAGTGCTGGCATGGGCCGGTCCGATCCCGGAATCGAAGGCCTTCGAGTCCGCCGACCGCGCCGTCGGCGCACCGCTTCCCGCCGAGCGCCCGATGGCAGCTACGGAGGTCGCGATGATGACGCCGCCGGCCCGCCCGCCCGTTGTCACGCCGGTTGCCGCCCCGATCATGCAGCGCCCCGATCTTCCCGATATGGAGGAGACGGCGCAGCCGCGCACCCGCAGCAAGCTCTACAGCCGCCAGTTCCGCGACGCCAAGCCGATCAACTTCGGCCGCTCCTCGCCGCACAAGCTCGCCGTTCACGGCGTCGACGTCTCGCGTTGGCAGGGCGATATCGACTGGCCGAGGCTGCGCACCCAGGGCGCCAACTTCGCCTATATCAAGGCCACCGACGGCGGCGACCATCTCGATCCGATGTTTCGCACCAACTGGCGCAAGGCCAAGGAAGCCGGCCTGAAGCGCGGCGCCTATCACTTCTTCTACTGGTGCCGCACAGCCGGCGAACAGGCCGACTGGTTCATTCGCAACGTGCCGCGCGATCCCGATGCGCTCCCGCCCGTCATCGACGTTGAGTGGAACGGCGAATCCGCCTGCAAGCGTCGCCCCTCGACCGAAAACGTGCTCGAGAAGATGCAGGTCTTCATGGACAAGCTCGAGCGCTACTATGGCAAGCGTCCCGTGATCTACACGGCGCCAGACTTCTACGCCGATAACCTGCAGGGCGCCTTCCAGAACTATCCCTTCTGGCTGCGCTCCGTCGCCGCCCACCCGTCCAAACGCTATCCGGGCCGCAAGTGGCTCTTCTGGCAGTATTCCGGCTCTGGCCTGTCGCATGGCGTCGAAGGCAGGATCGACCTCAACGTCTTCAACGGCAGCCCCGACCAATGGATGCGCTGGTCTTCGGGACGTCCCAGCAACCGGATGATGGCCGCCAACGACTGACGATCCGACAGCGATCAACCTGCACTGATATCGATTGGGCATGGGCACAACCGTGGCGCGGCACCCCCGCTGCCACGGCGCAACAATTTTGTCACACCACTAAAATTCGGGTGTCGCGTATATTTCCAAGCATAGGTAACTGTGATTCTTCTTCAATCGTAAGTATGCGGCGTAGATTGATTCGCGAATGTCTTTGATGCTGAATGATTTGGCGGAGATTCCGAATGGGAAATCTTGATATCGAAACCTGGGCACTGGCCCGCGCCCATCACATTGTGTTGAACGAGGGACTTAACCTTGCGAAGGCGGCGCAGGACCTCGACCGCAAGCGCTCCAGATCGCTGGTCTACGAACTGCGCAAGGTGATCGCGGCGGCAATACTCGAAGCCCACGCGGCCTCAAGCAAGAACGACGCGATGCCGCAGGGCTGAGTGTCGCGTAATGATGGCGAGTTGAACGCCGTCACAATTATTTGTTGCAACACTGTAAAATGCAACTAATCTTCCCGCTTGCGGCTGCGCATCGTGGGGAGATGTCATCATGCCATTCACAATAACGAAATCCATACCGGCCAGAGAACGCTGGACGCGCGTCTGCGACATCAGGCAAGGCGCGACCTACGCCTTCACGGCGTCGGGCCGATAGCAGGATTGGAAGATCGATGAGGACGCGAACGGCTATGACCGGGCTTGGCTGCGACCGTTTGCCGGATTGAAAGTCATGCCCAAGGCGCAGTGGTTCGCTCTGATCGGGTCAATCGATCAGGACACGGATACGGCGTTTCTGATCGGCGCGTCCCATCCGTCGTGGACAGCGCCGAAAAACGGCGTCCTCTACTGCTTCGCCAACGATATTCCCATCATGTACTGGAACAACTCCGGCGCAGTCGAACTGACATGCACTGAACTCTAGCAACGCCGAACGCCCGAAAGACGCAGTTGCGTCACGCCTGGGAAACGGGCAGCCTAGAGCATGTCGCGCGAAAGTGTGAAGCGGTTGCAGGCGCGGGGGCCGGCCGATCATGACACGCATGCAGAAAATCGGCGTGGTTCTCGGCCTTGCGCTCGTCGCGAGCTTCACGCTGCTGCGCGCCACCGATCCGCCGCTGCTGCGCCAGATCCGCGACATCACCTTTGACGAATACCAGCGCATCACCCCACGCAAGTTCGAAAACACCCCCGTCCGCGTCATCGATATCGACGAGGCGTCGCTGAGAGAATTCGGACAGTGGCCATGGCCGCGTGACCGGCTGGCGCTTCTGGTGCAGCGCCTGTCCGATATGGGGGCGGCGGCCATCGCCTTCGACGTGCTCTTCGCCGAGGCCGACCGCCTGTCGCCGCGCTCCATCATGCGCGATGTCGCCGGCATCGACCCAACGCTTCTTAGCCGGCTACCTGACAACGATCAGCTCTTCGCGCAAGCCATCGCCGACAAGCCCGTGGTCCTCGGCTTCGGCCTCTCCATGGACGGCAGCTACAAGCCGCCTGTCAAGGCGGGCTTCGCCTTCACCGGCGAGAGCCCGTTCAACGCCCCGCCGCGCATGACGGCGGCAACGCCGGTGCGTCCGCAATTGCAGATCAACGCCACCGGCCTCGGCCATATCAGCCTCAACCCCGGCACCTATTCCGCCACCGTCCGCCGCGTGCCGCTGCTGCTCAGCGATGGCGAACAGCTCTATCCGAACCTCGCGCTGGAAGCACTGCGCGTCGCCCAGGGCGCCTCGACCTATATCGTCGCGGCCGCACCCGATATTCCCGACACGCTGACCTCGATCAAGGTCGGCGATTTCGTGGTGCCCGTCACCTCATCCGGCGAGCTCTGGCTCTACACCAGCCCCGATATCGCCGATCGCTACATCTCCGCCGGCAAGGTGCTGGCGCCCGACGGCCTCGCGCCGGATGTCGCCGCAGCCGTGCAAGGCAGCATCGTCTTCGTCGGCACCTCGTCCGCCGGCCTGCAGGATATCCGCACCACAGCGCTCGGCGAAAACGTGCCCGGCGTCTCCATCCATGCGCAGACCGTCGAGCAGATCCTCTCCGGCCACTTCCTCTCCAGGCCGGATTGGGCCGATGGCATGGAGATCCTGCTGATCGCGGTGTTGGGCACCTGCCTCGTCATCGTCACCACCTTCGTCAGCCCCGCCGTCGGCCTCGCCTGGGGCCTGATCGTCACCGCGCTCGCCTTCGCAAGCTCCTGGTTCGCCTTTTCGCGATGGGGCCTGCTATTCGATCCGCTGGCCCCGATCGTCGCCGCCTCGATCATCCACTTCGCCGCCACCTCCTTCCGCATCCTAGTCATCGACCGCGAGCGGCGCGAGGTGCGCAAGGCATTCGGGCAATATCTCTCGCCCTCGCTGCTCCACCGCATCGAGCACAATCCGGATGCGCTGCGCCTCGGTGGCGACGATCGCGAGCTGACGGTCATGTTCGTCGACGTCCGCGGGTTCACGACGCTGAGCGAGCGCCTCCAGCCGGCCGAGGTCGTCCGCTTCCTCAACACGCTGCTCGATGCGCTGAGCCGCCATGTGGTGGCCAATGAAGGCACGCTCGACAAGTTCATCGGCGACAGCATCATGGCCTTCTGGAACGCGCCCGTCGATGTCGCCGACCATCCCGCCAAGGCCGTGCGCGCCGCCCTTGCCATGCGCGAGACGCTGGCGACGTTGAACGCGACCGATGCCTTCGGCTTCGGCGAAGAATACCAGGTGGGGATCGGCATCGGCATCCACACGGGCCTTGCCTGCGTCGGCAACATGGGCGCCGAAAGCCGCTTCAACTATTCCGCCGTCGGCGACGCGGTGAATGTCTCGGCCCGCATCGAGGGCTGCTGCAAGGAAGTCGGCTTCGATATCCTGGTCTCCGAGACGACAGCCGCGGCCCTGCCGCACTTCGCCCTGCTCGATGCCGGCTCGCTCGGCCTCAAGGGCAAGAGCACGCGCACCCGCCTCTACGCCACGCTGGGCGACGAGACCGTCGGCCTGTCTGCGACCTTCGCGCTGCTTGAGACCGCGCATCAGGCCCTGGTCGAAGCCTTCGCCACCCGCTCCGCCGACAGCCGCAAGCTGCTCGCTCGTGTCCGGCAGCGGGCACAGCCCTACCCGGCGACCCTGCCGGAATTCTACCGCCGCCTCGCCCGCCGCGCCGATCATTTCAGGGAAACACCGACCGAAGACCCCGCCCCGCTATCGGAGCAGGCGTCGTGAGGACGTCCATATCAGGATAAAGCCGGCCTAGTCGCTGCTGCCGCCATCGCCGCCGCTGCGGTCGCGCATATGGCGCCCACCTCCGCCCTGCCAGCCACCATCCTGGTCGCCGTTGCGACCACGCCACCCGCCACGATGCCCGCCCGAGCTGGTCCCATCGCCAGCCCCTGTCCCGGCACCGCCCTGATCACCATCGCCGGCAGCGGACCCTGCCCCGCCGGACTGTGCCTGACCATCATTCGCCGCCGAAGCACCGCCCTGATGCCCGCCGTGCCCATTGCGCTCGCCATTGCCGTCATCGGATCGGCCCCCACGATCCCGGCCGCCATGATCACGGCCCCCATTGTCCCGACTTCCGCGATCTCGATCGGCATGATCGCGACCTCCATCGCGAGTGGCACTGCCGCGATCGGCGTGATCCCGCGCACCGTGATTGTCCCCACCACGATCCCGCGCCCCCTCGTGCCGGTTGCCCCAACCGTCGCGCCAGCCACGCCCATTTTGGCCGTCATGATTCCCGCTGCGCTGACCCCATCCGCCGCCGTCACTACCCCGGTCGTGATGCCCGTCGCGATCCCCTCCGCGCCCGCCCCAATGGCCGTGATGCCCGTCGCGATCATGGTGGTGATGATCGTCGTCCCTGTCATGGTGATGCTTGTCGGGGCGATGATGATGCGGCTTGTCCGGCTTTTGCGGTTTGTCCGGCTTCTGTGGCCGGTCCGGCGTCTTTGGCGGTGTCTGCTGCGGCGCCTCTTCCCGCGGTGGAAACAGCGTCGGCACCGGTGTGCTCTCTTGCGGCCGGTCCTGACGCTCGGCGCGCATGCTGCGCAGGCCGCAGCTGGTGCGAATATTGCCGAGCGGCCCCGACAGTTGCTGGTTTCCCGAGAGGAACGGCAGCGCCTTGTTGTTCCTCAGTGTCCTGAGCGTCGTCTCGTCCACCTTGCGCGGATCCGACACGCCTCCGCCGCGCGATGCGATCACGCAGTCGCACTGCTCGCGCAGCTGCTTGCACCCACCGGCACCGCAGAATTGCGCCGAGCCGTTGAGAAGCACCATGGCCGTCGTGCCGTTGGGCGCGACATAGACATCGAACGCCGTGCCGCGCACGCCGATCGTTCCCGCCGGCGTCACGATCGAATAGGCCGATGAGGAGGAATTGCCGCTGATCCAGCGAAACGTGCCCTTCGCCGCCTTGATCGTCAGCTTCTTGACCGAGTTGGCATCGTCATAGACGTAGCTGTCGATCACCACCGACGAGCCGGCGCCGACGGCAAGCTTGGTACCATCCCTAAAGACGAATTGACCAAGCCCGCCGATCGAGGTGCGGATGCGTTCGTCGCGATGAACAGGGTCCTTGACCACCAGAGGCCCGTTTTCCCCAGCCACCTCTGTCTTGATGAGAGTCGCCTCGCCGACCGCAACCTCCGCGTACGCCGGAAACGGGAAACACAATGGAAAACACATGGACAGGCCGAGCATGGCGGCCAATGCATTACGCACACGCAACATCGCCCTTACCCTCAACAATATATTAAGTATATCACAATGTGTTGATGTATGTCGCCTTATCCACTTGTAGTAGCCAAGCGGGAAAGCCGGGCACTACCGCGACCAAGCGACACCGCCCCAGGCTCTTGACTTCGTGCACCGTTCGTCCGACTTCACTCCTGAGCAATCAAGGAGCAGGACCATGACGGAAGCGGCGAAGAGCACCATCGACCAGAGCGAAGTGGACCGCTTCTCGGCCATGGCCGCCGAGTGGTGGAGCCCGACCGGCAAGTTCAAGCCGCTGCACAAGTTCAACCCCGTCCGCCTCGCCTACATCAGAGACAAGGCGGCCGAGACCTTCGGCCGCGATCCGCGCTCGGCCCGCCCGCTGGAAGGCCTGCGGGTGCTCGATATCGGCTGCGGCGGCGGCCTGTTGTCGGAGCCGGTCGCCCGCATGGGCGCAACCGTTATCGGCGCCGATCCTTCCGAGAAGAACATCGGCATCGCTTCGACCCATGCAAAGGCCTCCGGCGTCCCGGTCGATTACCGCGCGGTGACGGCCGAACAGCTGGCCGAGGCCGGTGAGACCTTTGACATCGTCCTCAACATGGAAGTGGTGGAACACGTCGCCGACGTCGATTTCTTCATGACCACCTGCGCGAAAATGGTCCGCCCCGGCGGGCTGATGTTCGTCGCCACGATCAACCGCACGATGAAGGCAGCGGCACTCGCCATCTTCGCCGCCGAAAACGTCCTGCGCTGGCTGCCGCGCGGCACCCACCAGTATGAGAAGCTGGTGCGTCCGGAAGAGATCGAAAAGCCGGTCACGGCGGATGGCCTCACCATCATCGACCGCACCGGCGTGTTCTTCAATCCGCTGTCCAACCAGTGGAACCTGTCGCGCGACATGGACGTGAACTACATGCTGCTCGCCAAGCGCGGGGCGTAAGCGCACCCGCCGGCATTTCGCCTAAAGCATGTCGCGCAAAAGTGTGCAGCGGTTTTGCGGCACCGACATGCGACAGAACAAGAACTTAAAGCGTGACGAGCGAATCCGAAGGATCGCAACACGCTTTAGACTTTCAAGGTCCTGACATGCGCAAGCAGATCGGCCTGCGTCTCGGCATTGCGCGCCGCCAGTTCCTTGACGCGGCCGCGATCGATCTCGACCGCCGCGCCATCAGGGCCAAAGGGTATCTTGAACGTGAAGGCCCGCGCGCGCGGCCCGTGATCCGCCAGATGTTCGAAGCGTTCGACCGCCTCGGCCCAATCAGGCCGATGATGCGGCCCCACCCACCAGAGAACGAGCGGCGGCCATGACGGCTTGACGTTCCAGTTGCGCGCGTGCTTCAGCGCATCGGCGTGCACGCCGTCATAGCTGAACGCCATCAGCGATTCGAGATCGGCCCAGAGCGACAGGGACGATGGCGCGCTATCGAAGCCGCTACCCTCGATGAAACGCGGAAAGACCTGCGGCCCCCAGCTTCGCACGCCCGGCGTGCCGGCATAGCCGGAGCGGCCGACAAAGCCGCAGGCGCGCCGCGCCGCTTCGAAATTGGCCGGTTCGCGCAGCCGAAAACCCTCGACGGCATCGCTCTCGAAGGGCGCCACGTGCAAACCGAAGTTATACATCGCAAGGCGCGCCTCTAAAACCATTCTAGTGCACGTCGTCGGGCAGAACGGGCAATGCCGCGATTTCGATGCCTTCGTCGAGAAGCGCCTGCGCTTCATCGGGCGTCGTCTGGCCGATGATCCCACGCGCATCGGCCTCGCCGTAATGGATCTTGCGCGCCTCCTCCGGGAAGCGTTCGCCGACATCCTCGGAATTGGCCTTGATCGCGGTCACCGCCTCTTTCAGCTTCTGGAACGCCTCGCGGCGCACGGCATCCATGGCAACCGTCTGCATCTGGTCCTTCTTGCGCGCGGTCGAGACCGACGGCGCCATCAGCACCTTGGAGACGGCGGCAGAATTGCAGGTGGGACAGGTGAGAAAACCGGACGCGACCTGGCGGTCGAAATCGGCGCTTTCGGAAAACCAGCCTTCGAACTCATGGGCATTGTCACAACGCAGCGAATAACGGATCAAGCGGCCACGCCTCCGGACACATCGCCGCCAACCGTCTCGATCGAGAACTCGCGGGCATTCTTCAAATTCGGGATCTTGTCGCGCGCGGCCTTCACCGCGGCTGGATCGATCTCGGCGATCACGATCGCCTCGCCGGTGCCACCAGCGGATGCCAGGATCCTGCCCCAGGGATCGATGATCATCGAGTGCCCGAAGGTCTCGCGCCCATCCTCATGCACGCCGGCCTGCGCGGCGGCGATCACGAACATGCCGTTCTCGATGGCACGCGCCCGCAGCAGGATTTCCCAATGCGCCTCGCCGGTCTGGCGGGTGAAGGCGGCGGGCACCGTCATAACCTGCGCTCCGGCCACCGCCTGGGCGCGGAACAGCGCCGGGAAGCGAACGTCGTAGCAGATCGCAAAGCCCATCTCGGCAAACGGCAGCGACACCACGCGCGCCTCCTGCCCCGGCCGATAGGCAGCGCTCTCGCGCCAGCTCTCGCCATTGTCGAGATCGACGTCGAACATGTGGATCTTGTCGTAGCGGTTCAGGATCTTGCCGTCGGGACCGAAGAGATAGCCGCGATTGGCAAGCTTGCCGTCCTCGAGCGCAATCGCGGTGGAGCCGACATGCACGTAAATCTGCAGTTCGCCGGCGAGCTCGCGCGCGGTGCGCACGATGATGTCGCTGGCCTCGTCGCGCAGATGCAGCTTGCCGGCGGCGCGGTCGCGCTGCAGCATCCCGGTCATCTCGGGCGTCTGCACATAGGTGGCGCCCGAGGCGGCGGCCTCGCGCACCAGCCGCGCCATGGCGGCCGCGTTGCGCTGCGGATCGATACCCGAACACATCTGAATGGCGGCGGCCTTGAAGGTCATCTGCTTATCCTAAGCGGCCAGCAGCGGGTCGAGCTTGCCCGCACGCTCCAGCGCATAGAGATCATCGCACCCGCCGAGATGCTTGTCGCCTATGAAAATCTGCGGGAACGTCGAGCCGCCATTGGCGCGCGCAATCATCTCGGCGCGGAAGGCAGGGGTGGAGGTCGCATTGTGCTCGACGAAATCGACACCCTTCTCGGAAAGAAGAGACTTGGCGCGAACGCAAAAACCGCAGCCATCGCGCGTATAGATCGTAACCGGTACCATCGTAACTCCAGACAAGGCAGTAATCTCCCTGTCATATAGTTTCGGAAAGGGCCCTTGCAAAGGTCAAAACCGTGATATCGGCGGCACCCGCGCGGCGGAGCACCCTGGCCGCCGCCGCTACCGTCGCGCCCGTCGTATAGACGTCGTCGATCAGCACCAGCCGCTTTCCGAACACATCGCCCTCGCGCCCCTTAGCGATCGCAAAGGCGCCGCGCACATTCTCCTGCCGCGCTTTAGCACCGAGGCCGACCTGCTGGCGCGTTCGGCGAACGCGCAGCAGCGTCGCGGATAGCAGCGGCCGCTCGGCCTGCTTCGCCATGTGGCGCGCCAGCTCCGCCGCCTGGTTGAACCGGCGCGACAGGATGCGTGTGCGATGCAGCGGCACCGGCAGGATCGCATCGCAGCGCTCCACGGCGCCATCGGATGCCCGAAGCAGCCACGCCGCCATCATCGGCGCCAGATCGGTGCGGTCGCGATATTTCAGCCCGTGCACGAGATTGCGCACCGCCTCGTCGTGAAAGGCCGCCGTGCGCAGGCGGTCGAAAGGCGGCGGGTTAGCGATGGCGGCAGCACTCAAAATGCCCGGGCCGAGATCATGCGAAAACGGAATGCCGAGAACCTCGCAATAGGGTCGCTCGATGAAGCGCAGCGCCGACCAGCATTTTGGGCAGACGCCGCGATGCTGTCCCGTCGACACCCCACAGACGGCGCAGGCGGGCGGGTAGATGAGGTCGACCATAGCCGAGAGCGGACGCCTCAGCGCCCGGTCGATTCCCGCCAAACCTTGCCACCCGCGCAACCCCATGGCGAAACGATAACGCATTTCGCGCAACAGGAAAATCGCCTTGCCGCTCCGGCCTCGCAGGATTATTGACGTCGGCATGGACATCATCTTCGATACCAACAGGATCGCGGCGAACCGGCACCGCGCGCTTCGCAACAACGATCCGAAGGCAAGCTTCCTGCTCGATATCGCAGCGGACGAACTGGGCGAACGCCTCGCCGTCGTCGAGCGCACCTTCGAGCATGCCGTCGAACTGCATGGCGCGACCGGCGCAGCCGCCCGCGCCGCCAAGGCCACGGGCAAGATCGGCAGCCTTACCCGCGTCGAAAGCGAACAGGCCTACGCCACCTCCGACGATGCCTTCATCGAGGCGCCGCTGGAGATGGTTCCGCTGGAGCCGCAATCGGCCAATCTGGTGATCGCGCCGCTCAGCCTGCACCTGACCAACGACACACCCGGCGTCTTCATCCAGATCCGCCGTGCGCTGCGCCCCGACGGCCTGTTCCTCGCCGCCATTCCCGGCTCCGGCACGCTGCAGGAACTGCGCGAGGTCCTGCTCGCCACCGAGATCGAAATGACCGGCGGCGCCAGCCCGCGCGTCATTCCCTTCGCCGATGTCCGCGATGTCGGCGGCCTGATGCAGCGCGCCGGTTTCGCGCTGCCCGTCATCGACGCCGAGACCTATACGGTCCGCTACGATTCCATCTTTCCGCTGATGCGCGACCTGCGCGCCATGGGCATGACCAACCCGCTTGCCGAGCGCAGCAGCAAGCCGTTGACGCGCGCCTTCTTCATGCGCGCCGCCGAGCTATACGCGGAGCGCTATTCCGATCCGGATGGCCGCATCCGGGCCACCTTCTCGATCATCTATGTCTCGGGATGGGCGCCGCATGAGAGCCAGCAGAAGCCGCTGCGGCCGGGCTCGGCGAAGGTCAGGCTCGCCGACGCGTTGAAGGTCGAGGAGCACAAGCTCAAGCAATAGAGCTTTTCGCTCTAACCTCGCTCAGGTGAGCGACGGTATCTTGCTTGCGATGATGGTGAAGACGTTGTTCAGCTGTCCGCTGAGCGCGCCGACGCCGGTGATAAGCGCGGTGGCGATCAGGGCGGCGATGAGGCCGTATTCGATGGCGGTAGCGCCGTTGCGATCGGCGACAAATGCTTTCAGAAGTCTCGTCATTCGTCCCTCGTCGCTCGACATCACAGTCGATTTCCTTGCGTTGCCTCAGGCCTCGAGCCCTCAGCAGCCAACACCGCTTCCATAGCCCTGCACCACGCAGACGGAGCCCGGCGTATCCTGCAGAATGCTGCGACGGATCGTATAACGCTTGCCGTTTTCGCTCTTCGGGCCGTTCTCGCTCTTCGGAATTGAACCCGTCGTGATGGAATCGAATTCAGACGGCGCGCTGGCGAAAACGCTCGACTTCGACTTGTCGGCGAGCATCGGTGTCAGGATCAGCGTCAGTGCCACGACGGCCGTGCCGAACAGCAAGGCGATGTTCAGCGCCCCCGTCTTGCGCGAGGAAACCGAAGCCTGCTCTTTCTCCCGAACTGCTTTCCAGAAATCGTCGTCCATGCGTCAAGCCTTCTACACACACGCCAGTTGCTTGATTGAGGCCGATCTTTGCCAGAATCTGTTAAACGATCGATTAATATCCACAGCCAGATTGGCACAGAAAAAGTTATAAAATAGAAATTTCTAAAGTAAGTCCTGCAGGATGGGGATCAGCGGCTCATCGGCCGGCGGCATCGGATAATCGCGCAGCGCCTGCGGCTTGACCCATTTGATCGCTTGCCCTTCGCGGCCGACGGGAATGCCCTCGAAACGACGGCAGACGTAAAGCGGCATCAGCAGGTGGAATTTCTCGTAGGTATGGCTGGCGAAGGTGAGCGGCGCCAGGCACGCAACCTTGGTGGTGATGCCGAGCTCTTCGTGAAGCTCGCGCACCAGCGTTTCCTCGGGCGTCTCGCCCGGCTCCATCTTCCCGCCGGGAAATTCCCAGAGACCGGCGAGCGATTTGCCTTCAGGCCGCTGCGCCAACAGGATGCGCCCATCCGCGTCGATCAGGGCGCAGGCGACGACGAGAAGGATGCTGTGGCCAGTCCCGCTCATCGGCAAATATCCCGCCGCCAGTAAGAATAGCGATAGGCCTCGACGAAGCCGAGGCGCTCGTAGAGCGTGATGGCAGGCACATTGCCGGTCTTGACCTGCAGCCAGGCCGAGCGGGCGCTGCGCATGCGCGCCCAGCGCAGAGCGGACGTCAGGATCTCGAGCCCCAGCCCCTCGCGGCGGCGCGACGGCGTGACGGAGAGCGACATGATGCCGGCCAGATCATTGTCCTGCACGCAGAGCACGGTCGCCAGCGGCCCCGTTTCCGGATCTTCCACCATGAACAGGCCGGATGGCGGCTTGATCGCGTTGATGACTTCGGCGAGTGCCGGCTTCAGCTTCGTCGAGACCTGGTCGGTCGCCAGATTGGCGTCCACGAAGCGGCTGATGTCATGTGTCGGCAAATGATCGAGCGTATCCGGCAGGTCGGCATTGGCGAGATCGCAGGTCATGACGATGGTTTCGTCGAACGGCGTCCAACCCTCGGCCTTCACCAGATCGATCAGCACCGGCGAGGCCAGCGGCGTCTGCCGCAGCACCGCCGGGCGACCATAGGCCTCGAACTTGCGGCTCGCCTTGGCCAGCCTGATCTCGACGTCGCGATGGTCGGACGGATCGAGCGGCACGATCGAGTTCAGTCGGTTGGACGGATGCCCCGCCGTCAGCCGCACCTGCCAGCTGCCGTCGTAAACAACCGACGAGGCAGGCCAGGCCCGGAAACCGACGGCTTCCAGCCTGCGCACGAGCGGCAGATTTGCCTTCTTGGGGAATGCTTCAGTCAATGAAAAATCAGCTCCGGTAGTCACCGTTGATGGCGACATACTCCTTTGTGAGGTCGCACGTCCAGACCGTTGCCGTACCGTTTCCGAGGCCGATTTCGACCTTCACCGGAATGTCCTGCTTTTTCATGACGTTGGAGGCGGCCTCTTCCGAGTAGTCGGCATCACGTTCGCCATTGACGGCAACGCGCACGTCGCCGAACCAGATGGCGAGACGGTCGCGATCGGCCATTTCGCCTGATTTGCCGACGGCCATGACGATACGGCCCCAGTTGGCGTCCTCGCCGGCGGCAGCCGTTTTGACGAGCGGCGAATTGGCGATCGAGAGCGCGATCGTCTTGGCGGCGGCGTCGCTTTCAGCGCCCGTCACGGTGATCTCGAGCATCTTGGTGGCGCCTTCGCCGTCGCGCACGACCTGCAGCGCCAGATCCTTGAGGAGATCGTTGAGCGCGGCGCGGAACGAGGCCAGACGCGGATCGTCAGCGGTCTCGACGCGAACCTGGCCGTCTTCGGCGGCGGCACCCGTGGCAAACAGCATCAGCGTGTCGGATGTCGAGGTGTCGCTGTCGACGGTCATCGAGTTGAAAGTCGGATCGACACCGGCCGACAGCATCGCCTGCAGCGCTGCGGGCGCGATATCGGCGTCGGTGACGACGAACGAAAGCATCGTCGCCATGTCGGGCGCGATCATGCCGGCACCCTTGGCGATGCCGTTGATCGAGACCGTAACGCCGCCGATCTCGGCCGTGCGGGTCGCGACCTTCGGATAGGTGTCGGTGGTCATGATCGCCTTGGCAGCCTCGAACCAGAAATCGCCGGTAGCGTCGGAGTAGAGCGTGTCGAGCACGCCGGAAAACTTGGTGGCGTCGAGCGGCTCGCCGATGACGCCGGTGGAGGCGAGGAAGATCTCGCTCTCGCTGCAACCGACGGCGGCCGCCGCCGACTTGGCGGTGAGCGCGGTCGCTTCACGGCCCTTCACGCCGGTAAAGGCGTTGGCGTTGCCGGAATTGACGACCACGGCGCGCGCAACGCCGCCGGGCAGGTTTGCGCGGCAGAAATCGACAGGCGCCGACGGGCACTTGGAACGGGTGAAGACACCGGCAACGGCCGCCGGCTTGTCGAACACCATCATCAGGACGTCGGTGCGGTTCTTGTACTTGATCCCCGCCGAGGCGGTCGCCATGCGGACACCGCGTAGTGCTGGCATGGACACGAAGGTTTTGGGAGCGAGCGGGGAAACGGAACCGGACATGATCATCGACCTGGCATGAAAGGGGATACGGAAGGGCCCGGAAAAACCGGGCCCTCGATGGATGCTATTACTGCTGAGCCGGCGCTGCGGCGGGCGCGTCACCCGGCTGCGGCTGCTTGTTGGCGTCGTCGTAGCCCTTGCGGAGCGCCTCGTCCGTGATGTCGATCTTGGACTTTTCCTTGGCGGAGGCGAGAAGCGCAAGATACTTGTCGCGCATGACGAGCTGACGAACCTGATCCTTGACCTGGTCGTAAGCCGGAGGAGCGGCGTCGCGCTTATCCTCGACGAGGATGACGTGGTAGCCGAAATCGGTCTTAACAGGGGTCTTGGTGTAGGCACCCTTGTCGAGC
This sequence comes from Rhizobium sp. O111, assembly GCF_055616315.1. NCBI lineage: Bacteria > Pseudomonadati > Pseudomonadota > Alphaproteobacteria > Hyphomicrobiales > Rhizobiaceae > Rhizobium > Rhizobium sp. O111. The sequence goes on from NZ_JBSHXL010000001.1 coordinate 3,185,320, forward strand.
GCGAAAGCCGCGTCTTCGAATTCCTTGACCATGCGGCCCTTGGTGAAATAGCCGAGATCGCCGCCGTCAGCCTTGTTCGGGTCGGTGGACTTTTCCTTGGCGAGGTCGGCGAAGTTCTTGCCGGCGTCGAGCTGCTTGATGACGTCCTTGGCTTCGTCTTCGGTCTTCACCAGGATGTGGCGGGCGTGAACTTCTTCCTGCTTCGGAAGGGCTGCGACTTCCTTGTCGTAGCGTGCCTTGACTTCAGCGTCGGTCACGGTGTCGACGACGTGCTTCTTGAAGTAGGCGTTGTGCAGTTCGCGATCGGCGAGGTACTGCATGCGCTTCTTGAACTCAGCCGACTGGTCGAGCTTCTCAGCAGCCGCGTCCTTGGCGAGCAGCTTCACGTCGATAGCGGCGGAAAGTGCAGCGACCTTCTTCTGGTCGTCAGGCAGCTGCGCCAGCTGCGGATCGAGGTTGGCGATCGCCAGGTCGAGTTCCGACTGGTGGATTTCGACATCGCCGACCTTGGCAACGACGGCGTCAGCGCCGTCCTGTGCCCGCACCGGCGCCTGGAAGGCGACGAACGTGGCGAGTGCCATCACGGCGATTCTGTTGTAGTTCAACATCAAACATTCCTTCACAGTTAACCCACCGGCTTCAACTTCTTGAATCCTGCCCTGAAACAGGCATCAACACTGGAATGTGGCCTTTCTATATCAGCCAAATCCGTTGACATCATTCGACCCCCCTCTTATCTGTCACGCAACCTCGCGTCCAGAAAAGTTTCCTGGCGTTTCGATACGTGCGCCCGAAATTCGGCCGGGCCGCCCTTACGAGAAGCCCGGGATGAATATTCAGAAAGGACCAGTCGTATGGTCAGCTTTGGCGGCATCGCCCGCAAACTATTTGGCTCCGCCAATGATCGCCGCGTGCGGTCCTTCCAGCCGAACGTCGCCGCAATCAATGCGATTGAGGAAAAGACCAAGGCGCTGTCCGACGAACAGCTCGCCGCCCAGACGGTGGAATTCCGCAAGCTGCTCGCCGAAGGCAAGACGCTCGACGACATCCTCGTCCCGGCCTTTGCCGTCGTGCGCGAAGCATCGCGCCGCGTGCTCGGCATGCGCCCCTTCGACGTCCAGCTGATCGGCGGCATGATCCTTCATTCCAACGCCATCGCGGAAATGAAGACGGGTGAAGGCAAGACGCTGGTCGGAACGCTTCCCGTCTATCTGAACGCGCTGTCGGGCAAGGGCGTCCACGTCGTTACCGTCAACGACTACCTCGCCCAGCGCGACGCGGCCACCATGTCGCGCCTTTACGGCTTCCTCGGCCTGACCACCGGCGTGATCGTCCACGGCCTGTCGGACGAGGAACGCGCGGCGGCCTATGGCTGCGACATCACCTACGCGACCAACAACGAACTCGGCTTCGATTATCTGCGCGATAACATGAAGTACGAGAAGGGCCAGATGGTTCAGCGCGGCCACAACTACGCCATCGTCGACGAAGTGGACTCGATCCTCGTCGACGAAGCGCGCACGCCGCTGATCATCTCCGGTCCGCTCGACGACCGCTCCGATCTCTACAACACGATCGACACCTTCATCCCGCTGCTCGTCGAAAGCGATTACGAGATCGACGAAAAGCAGCGTTCGGCCAACTTCTCCGAAGAAGGCACCGAGAAGCTCGAAAATCTCCTGCGTGAAGCCGGCCTCTTGAAGGGCGCCGGTCTCTACGACATCGAGAACGTCGCGATCGTTCACCACGTCAACAACGCGCTGAAGGCCCACAAGCTCTTCACCCGCGACAAGGACTACATCGTCCGCAACGACGAGATCGTCATCATCGACGAATTCACCGGCCGCATGATGCCGGGCCGCCGTTATTCGGAAGGCCAGCACCAGGCGCTGGAAGCCAAGGAACATGTGAAGATCCAGCCTGAGAACCAGACGCTGGCGCAGATCACCTTCCAGAACTACTTCCGCATGTACGACAAGCTCGGCGGCATGACCGGTACCGCGCAGACGGAAGCGGAAGAATTCGGCAACATCTACGGTCTCGACGTCGTCGAAGTACCGACCAACCTGCCGATCAAGCGTATCGACGAAGACGACGAGGTCTACCGGACCTTCGAAGAGAAGTACAAGGCGATCATCGCCGAGATCGCGGATGCGCAAAAGCGCGGCCAGCCGGTTCTCGTCGGTACGACCTCGATCGAAAAATCCGAACTGCTCGCCGACCTCATGCGCAAGCAGGGCTTCAACAACTTCCAGGTTCTGAACGCCCGCTACCACGAGCAGGAAGCCTATATCGTCGCCCAGGCCGGCGTTCCCGGCGCGGTCACCATCGCCACCAACATGGCGGGTCGCGGCACCGACATTCAGCTCGGCGGCAACCTCGACATGCGTGTCGAGCGCGAGCTCGGCGAGGTCGAGGAAGGTCCGGAGCGCGACGCCAGGATCGAGGCGATCCGCGACGAGATCAAGCAACTCAAGGAAAAGGCGCTGGCCGCCGGCGGTCTCTACGTCATCGCGACCGAACGCCACGAAAGCCGCCGTATCGACAACCAGCTGCGAGGCCGTTCCGGCCGTCAGGGCGACCCGGGCCGCTCGAAGTTCTATCTCTCGCTTCAGGACGACCTGATGCGCATCTTCGGCTCGGACCGCATGGATTCGATGCTGACCAAGCTCGGTCTCAAGGAAGGCGAGGCAATCGTCCATCCCTGGATCAACAAGGCTCTGGAACGCGCGCAGAAGAAGGTCGAAGCCCGCAACTTCGACATCCGCAAGAACCTCCTGAAGTACGACGACGTTCTGAACGACCAGCGCAAGGTGGTCTTCGAACAGCGCCTCGAGCTGATGGAAGCAACCAACATTTCCGAGACCGTTTCCGACATGCGTCGCGAAGTGATCGAGGATCTGGTTCAAAAGCACATTCCCGAGCGCGCCTATGCCGAACAGTGGGATGCCGTCGGCCTCAAGGAGCAGGCCAACGCGCTCCTCAATCTCGATCTGCCGATCGAGGACTGGGTCAAGGAAGAAGGCATCGGCGAAGACGATATCCGCGAACGCCTGACGGAAGCGGCCAACGCCGTCTTCACCGAAAAGGCCGAGCGCTTCGGCGACGATATCATGCATTACGTCGAGCGTTCGATCGTCATGCAGACGCTGGATGCGCTGTGGCGCGAGCACATCGTCAATCTCGACCACCTGCGTTCCGTCGTCGGTTTCCGTGGCTACGCCCAGCGTGACCCGCTGCAGGAATACAAGTCGGAAGCTTTCGAGCTCTTCAACACGCTGCTCAACAGCCTCCGCCAGGCCGTCACCGCCCAGCTGATGCGTGTCGAACTGGTGCAGCAGGAGCAGCCGGAACCGCCGGCCATGCAGGCGCACCACATCGACCCCAATACCGGCGAAGACGAGTTCGGCTCGGTCTACCAGGCATCGGAAGTCATCGTTGCGCCCGAAAACCGCAACCCCGACGACCCCGCAACCTGGGGCAAGGTCGGCCGCAACGAGGTCTGCCCCTGCGGTTCGGGCAAGAAGTACAAGCACTGCCACGGTGCCTTCGAGCAGGCCTGAGACCTGATCGAGACCTGAGATCGAAGCCCTCGCGACCTGGACGTCGCGAGGGCTTTTTCATGTGTGCAGCACGCTCCCGTGCCCGCCCATGAGCAGAACCCGCCCACAACTTCCAATTTCATGATCCGCTCGAAATTCAGCCGCAAAACAGTCGCTTTGTTCGCCGAGCTTGCGCCGATATCAGAATTGATTTCAGGGACACGCGATGAACCGTACCGCCTGCAAGGCCCCCTATTTCAGCCAGTGGGAAACGGCATCGATGACGCTCTCCGTGCTGGAGCGCGGCACTTCCGCCTTGCTCGATGATCCGCTCTGGCAGCGATCCGGCGCCGACACCGTCGAGGAATATGCACGCTGGGCCGTCAATATCTGCGGCATGGCCTGCCTGAAAATGATCCTTGCCGCCAGGGGTGAACACCACCCCATCATCGATCTCGCGCGCGGCTGCACCCGCTTCGGCGGCTATGTAATCAACGAGGAAGACCAGTCGATCAAGGGGCTGATCTACGCGCCCTTCGTCACCTATGTCGGCGAAACCTTCGGCCTCGACGCGAAAACGATCACAGGCCTTCCGACACCTGATATCGCCGATATCCTGAAGGAGAACGCCTTCTTCATCGCCTCGGTCAACAGCCAGATCCGCTGGCCGGACCGCCAGCCACCCACAAAGGGCGGCCACCTTGTGCTGGTGACGGCGGCAAGCGCCGATACCATCCGCTTCCACAACCCATCCGGCCATGACGAAGCCAGCCAGGCCGATGTCGAGCTGCCGATCGAGATCTTCGACCGCTTCTTCGCCAATCGCGGCGTCGCCATCCGGCTCGACCGATAACAACAATCCAGGGGGACCCATCCGCCATGCCGACACAGCCCACCCGTCCTACATCGTCGCGCCCGCGCATCGCCATCCTTTTCGGCGGCCGCTCGCCCGAACACGATGTCTCCATCCTCTCCGCCACCAATGTCGTGGCAGCCCTCGATGCCGAGCGCTACGACGTCCTGCCAATCTTCGTAACGAGGGAAGGACAATGGCGGCTTCTGCCCAAGGACACGACACTTTCTTCCGCCGCCAAGGTCGAGGAAGCCGTCGAGGTCAGCCTCCTGCCTGGCGGCCATGGCCGAATGCTCGCCATCCCGCAAGGCGCGCAGCCCTATGAAGTCCCCGCGATCGACGTCCTCTTCCCCGTTTTGCATGGAATGCATGGCGAGGACGGCTCGATCCAGGGCCTGGCTTCCGTTGCCCGCGTGCCGCTCGCCGGCTGCGGCCTGCTCGGATCGGTGACCGCCATCGACAAGGACATCGCCAAACGCCTGCTCCGGGAAGCTGAGCTACCCGTGGCGAAAGCGCTCTGCATCGAGGAAGACAGCGTTCCCTCCTTCGAAACAGCCGCACGCGAACTCGGCCTACCGCTCTTCATCAAGCCCGCCCGCCAAGGCTCCTCGGTCGGCGTCAGCAAGGTCAGGACGCAAGCGGATTTCGCCGCCGCGCTTGCCGAGGGCTTCAAGCACGACACCAAGCTTCTCGCCGAGGAATTCATCGCCGGCCGCGAGATCGAGTTCAGCGTGCTCGAACATGCAAATGGCGACATCACCGTCTCGCTGCCAGGCGAGATCGCGCCGGCCGAAAGCCACGGTTTTTACAGCTACGAAGCGAAATATATCGACGAGGCAGGTGCAGCGCTCCGCGTGCCCGCGCAGCTGCCGAAGGAGATCGAGGACGAGCTGCGCAAGACCGCCCGCCAGGCCTTCAAGGCGCTCGGCTGCGACGGCATGGCGCGCGTCGATTTCTTCTTGATGCAGGACATGTCCTTCGTGGTCAACGAGCTCAACACCATCCCAGGCTTCACCAATATCAGCATGTACGCCAAGGCGATGGCCGCATCGGGCGTCAGCTACGCCGAGGTGCTGGATGTCCTGATAGACAGGGCGTTGACGCGCGGTGGCGGCTGACGCTCTGACTTGGGGACAGGTTAAGCCTGAGGGCCTCGTCACAACCGTTTCTTAACCGTGTCATGCCACTACTCTAGGCACGATTTGCCAGAGAGTTTTGCGTGTCCATTATGGCGGTCATCGAGACGGCGGAGAAGATGCTACCGGCGAGCCTGCGTCCTGCGGGCGGTCGCCTGCTTCGCATGCTCGGCGATATCATGACCAAACGTGGCGAAAAGGCCGCCGCCCAGCGCATGGCGCTCACCGCATTTGCGATCCGCGTCATCAGCGCCGCCCTCGCCTTTCTCTCGCAAATCATCCTGGCCCGCCTGATGGGCGAGTACGAATACGGCATCTTCGTCTTCGTCTGGGTGCTGATCGTTCTCTTCGGTGACCTCTCCTGCCTCGGCTTTCACACCGCCATCGTCCGTTTCCTGCCGCAGTACAAGGCATCGGGCGCCTTCGAGGAAATTCGCGGCCTGACCGGCACCGCCCGGATCTTCGGCCTGCTGTCCGGCACCGCGGTGCTCGCCATCGGCATGATCGGCCTGCATCTCTTCGGCGATCGCATCCAGAGCTATTATGTCGTGCCGATCTTCCTCGGCCTGCTCGCCATGCCGATGATCGCGCTGGGCGACATATTGGAAGGCACCTCGCGCGCCAACCACTGGCCCGTCATGGCGCTGAGCCCCGTCTATATCATCCGCCCGATCCTGATCATCACCTGCATGCTGGTTGCGATCGGCCTCGGCGCGCCGCACACGGCTGTCACCGCCATGCAGGCGGCGCTGGTCGCAACCTATCTCACCGCGCTCGGCCAGTATGTCGCGACCCTCATCCGCCTGCGCCGGCACTATCACCAGGGTCCGAGCAAGGTCGATTTCCTGAGCTGGCTAAGCGTTGCCTTCCCGATCTTCCTGATCGAGGGCGTCAGCTTCCTGCTCACCAATTCCGATGTCGTCGTCGTCGGCATTTTCCTGGAGCCGCACGAGGTCGCCATCTACTTCGCCGCCGCAAAAACCATGGCGCTGGTCCACTTCATCAACTTCTCGGTCAAGGCCGCATCCGGCCCGCGCTTTTCCAGCATCATCGCGGAGGGCACCCGCGCCGAGCTTGCCGCCGCCGCCTTCGATGCCGCCAGATGGACCTTCTGGCCGGCACTGGCGGTCGGCCTCGTGGTGCTCGCGGCCGGACATCTGCTGCTGTCGCTGTTCGGCGGCGCCTTTACGGCAGGCTATGTGCTGATGGCGATCCTGCTTGCCGGCATTCTCGCCAAGGCGCTGGTGGGCCCTGCCGAAACGCTGCTGATGATGGCCGGCAAGCAGAATATCTGCGTCGCGCTCTATGCCGGCGCGCTGACTTCAAACGTCACCCTCAACATTCTCCTCATCCCCCATTTCGGCATCGAGGGCGCGGCGATCGCCACGGCCTCCGCCATGGGCGTCGAGGCCGTGCTCTTGCATCTCGCAGTCCGCCGCACGCTCGGCATCGCCCTCTTCGCCTTCGCCAGACCGGCCAGTGCCGGCAACGATATGGAAGCCTGACAGTATGGTGCGCAATCCTCCCGGAACCCAGACCACAGACTCGACCGCCAACCGCATGGTCCACGAGCTGGCATCTCTGGAATTCGATGCACCGCAGGCCGAAGCCCGCGTCGAGATCGGCCGCGCTGGCCGCGAGCTCTGTGTCTATTCCGGCAAGCTCGGCTACGACCTGCAGGACGAGCTGGACTTCCTCTCCAACCGCGCGCTGGAGCCGAATGTCTTCTTCACCGGCCGCTTCCTGGCGCCCGCCATGCCGCGCCTCGATGACCGCGAGGTCAACTTCGCGCTGCTGCGCGACCAGAACGAGACCCGCAGCCGCCTGCGCGTGCTGATGCCGTTTTCGGTCGAAAAGCCCGGCTTTGCCGTCGGCCCCTCGATCATTCGTGTCTGGGCCAACAGCTTCGCGCCATTGGGTACGCCGCTGCTCGACGGCGAGGATGCCGCCGAAACGCTCGACAATTTCCTCGAGGGCCTGACCGCCCGCGACCTGCGCATGCCCGGCATCCTGGTGCTGCCGGATCTCCGCTTGAACGGCATCTTCGCCCGCATGATCCGCGCCGTCGCCATCGGCCGCAACCTGCCGATCACGACAACCAACCCCTATCTGCGCCCGATGCTGCAGAGCGACGAGGACGCCGTCGCCTATCTGCGCCAGTCGGTCTCCTCCTCGCACATGCGCGAAATGCGCCGGCAATGGCGGCTGCTGGAGGAAAAGGGTACCGTCGTCTACAACGTCGCCCGCCAGCCGCGCGACATCCATATGCGCTTCGAGGAGTTCCTGGCGCTCGAAGCCGGCGGCTGGAAGGGCAAGAAGCGCAGCGCGCTTGTGACCGACCGCCTGCACATGGCCTTTGCCCGCGAGGCAATCTCCAACCTGGCCGCCGTCGATGCCGTTCGTATCCACTCGATCGACTTCAACGGCAAATCCATCGCCTCCACCGTCGTCCTGATGATGGGTGGCGAGGCCTATACCTGGAAGACCGCCTATGACGAGGCCTACGCCCGCTACTCGCCGGGCAAGCTCTTGATGGGCGAACTCACCGAATGGCACCTCGACGACGCCAACATCGTCCGCTCCGACAGCTGCGCCGTCCCCGACCATCCGATCATGAGCCGCTTCTGGCAGGAACGCGAAGAGATGGGCACCGTCGTGATCGGCCTCAACCAAAACGCCGACCGCGACGTCCGCCAGGTCGCCACCCAGCTCCACCTCTACAGCAGCACCCGCAATGTCGCGAAGATGCTGCGGCAGAAGATCATGTCGCTGGCTGGGCGGGGGTGAGGTGCCGGCCTCGAGAGCGGCCCCATCTGATGCCGACAGTAAGCCGTCGTTGATGTTGTGCCGTGTGGTACCCCCCTCTGCCCTGCCGGGCATCTCCCTCACAGGTGGGGAGATTGGCTAGGCTTACCCGCTCGCTCCTGCCTCAAAGTTTTGCGAAGACCTCTCCACGAGTCGATCTCCCCCCTTGTGGGGGAGATGCCCGGCAGGGCAGAGGGGGGTATCACGCGGTAAAATCTGAACGAAAGGCGTCGGCCACAGACGGCGCGCCAACCACACACCCCAAATCCCCGCGCCGGAGACCTCTCCGCGACGGCATGACAGACTGGGAATGGGCAGGCGACGGTCGATGTAAGATAGGAATGTCAGGCAATATCGCCTGCCCGATCATATCGAGGTTTCCGGATATCCAGGCCGACAGGAGCGTCTCTCGGCCTTTCGCTTCCGAATGGATGAGAGGTCCTGACGACCTCAACATCCACCTCTCAACAACCATCACCGGACGCCGGGCTTGCGCCCTGATGTGTCAGATCCGGTTCGCGACCCGGCTCCCTGTCCAATGACGCCATCAGTATCGGCTGGATGGTTTCAGCGGGGATGGATGGGGAAAACCGAATAAGCAAGCGGCTGATATCAAGGCGATTTCTTTCACCGCGCAAGATTATTATCCCCGTACTACCCCTCCCCCACCGCCCGCTCCCGCAGCATGCGCCGGATCACCTTGCCCGATGTCGTCAGCGGCAGCGCGTCGACGAACGCCACCTCGCGCGGATATTCGTGCATCGACAGCCGCATCTTCACCCAGTCGCGGATTTCCGCCGCCAGCGCGTCGCTTTCAGCAAACCCGGGCGCCAGAACCACATAGGCCTTGACGATCTCGGTACGCAGCGCGTCGGGCTTGCCGACCGCCGCCGCCATCTGCACGGCCGGATGGCCGGTCAGGCAGTCCTCGATTTCGGCCGGGCCGATGCGGTAGCCGGATGAGGTGATGACGTCGTCGTCGCGGCCGAGGAAGGTGATGTAGCCGTCTTCGTCCTGCCGGCCGAGATCGCCAGTGAGCAACCAGTCGCCGGCGAATTTGCGCGCCGTCGCCTCCTCGTCGTTCCAATAGCCGAGAAACATCACCGGATCGGGCCGCGCGATGGCGATCTGGCCGACCGAGCCCGGCGGCACCACCGCGCCGGCCTCGTCGACGATCGCCACCCGATGCCCCGGCACCGCCTTGCCGATCGCCCCGGGCTTGCTCACACCGAGGGCGGCGTTCGAGGACAGCACGAAATTGCACTCCGTCTGCCCGTAGAATTCGTTGACCTCGATCCCGAGCGTGCGGCTTGCCCAATCATGCGTCTCCGCCCCCAGCGCCTCGCCGGCAGCGCCAATGGTGCGCAGCTTGAGATCGTATCGCTGACGCGGATCGGGCACGGATTTCATCAGCCGCAAGGCCGTCGGCGGAATGAAGCCGTTGCGCACCTTCATCTCGGCCATGATCCTGTAGGCCATGTCGGCATCGAATTTCTGCGCCGGCGACGAGACGACGGGCACGCCGAGCATCAGGCTCGGCAGCAACGCGTTGAGCAGCCCGCCCGCCCATGCCCAGTCAGACGGCGTCCACATCCGGTCGCCCGGTTGCGGAAAATTATCGTGCGCGAACTGGATGCCCGGAATATGCCCGGCGAGCACTCGATGCCCATGCAGCGCCCCCTTCGGCGCGCCCGTTGTGCCCGAGGTGAAGATCATCAGCGCCGGCTCGTCCGGCCCAGTCGGCGGCACGTCGAAACTGGGCGCATGGCGTTCGACAAGGCCGGCGAAGGAGACGACGCCATCGCTGTCGTCAGAAGCATCGACACTGATCACCGTCTTGAGCTCCGGCAGCCGGTCACGGATTTCACGGATACGCTCGAGGCCGAAGCCGTTGGTCACGACAGCGGCCGCACCCGACGTCTTCAACCTGTATTCCAGCGCCTCGACGCCGAAAAGCAGCGCCAGCGGCACCGCGATCACGCCCATCTTGTAGATCGCCATATGGGCGATCACGGTCTCGAAGGATTGCGGCAGAAGCAGCGCCACCCGGTCGCCTTTTGTCAGACCGAGCGCGACGAGCCCGTTGGCAAGCGAGGCCGAGCGGGCCGCAAGCGCGCCATAGTTCAGCGACAGGTGATTGCCATCCGGGCTGAAATGCTGGAGACAGATCCGCTCCGGCTCGCGCGCCGCCCAATCGTCCGAACACACGCGGCCAATGTTGAAATCCTCAGGGATCGTCCAGGCGAAATCGCGGTAGAGATCGTCATAGCGAGCGCGCGGCGGCAGCTTCATGGGCGCAGGATCATCGATGGGGTCCCAGTCTCGGTCTCGGGGCAAAAGTCCGTTTATGCTGCAGCAGCTAACACCCTGGGCGCGGCTCACGCAAGCGTGAAGCCCGGATCGCCCTTCCCACCCCAGGGAACGCGTGGTTGTTTGCTGCAGCCGCTGCCAATCTGGCGGGTACCGCCCTAGATAGGGGTAGCGCCAGGGTTTCTTTTCACATCACGGAGCGATTTCATGGAATACGTCAAATTCGGCGGCACCGGCCTCGAAGTCTCGAAGATCTGCCTGGGCTGCATGACCTTCGGCGAGCCCGGCCGCGGCAATCATAGCTGGACGCAGGCCGAAGAGCCGAGCCGGGCGCTGATCAGACAGGCGCTCGAAGCCGGCATCAATTTCCTCGACACCGCCAACACCTATTCCGACGGCTCGTCCGAGGAAATCGTCGGCCGCGCCATAAGGGATTTTTCGCGGCGCGACGAGATCGTGCTCGCCACCAAGGTGTTCAACCGCATGCGCCCGGGCGCCAACGGCGCCGGCCTGTCGCGCAAGGCGATCTTCGACGAGATCGACAACAGCCTGCGTCGACTCGGCACCGATTATGTCGACCTCTACCAGATCCACCGCTTCGACCCGACGACGCCGATCGAGGAGACGCTGGAAGCGCTGCATGATGTCGTGAAGGCGGGCAAGGCGCGCTATATCGGCGCTTCATCCATGCATGCCTGGCAGTTCGCCAAGATGATCTACACCTCAAGGGCCAACGGCTGGACGCCCTTCGTCAGCATGCAGGACCATCTGAACCTGCTATACCGCGAGGAAGAGCGCGAGATGCTGCCCTTCTGCCAGGACCAGAAGATCGCCGTCATCCCCTGGAGCCCGCTGGCGCGCGGCCGCCTGACCCGCGACTACGACGAAAAGACCGCCCGCAGCGAGACCGACGAGTTCGGCAAGACGCTCTACCAGCAGGCCGAGGATGCGGACCGCGCGATCATCGGCGTGGTCGGCGATCTCGCCAAGAAGCACGGCGTCTCCCGCGCCCAGATCGCCACCGCCTGGATCCTGCAAAAGAGCGCCGTCACCGCCCCAATCATCGGCGCCTCGAAATCCGGTCATATCGACGACGCTGTCGGCGCGCTCTCGGTCAAGCTCTCGGCCGAGGATGTCGCGGCGCTGGAAGAGCCCTACGTGCCGCACCGCGTCGAGGGCTTCAAGTAAGGTCGCCGGGACACCGGCCTGCCTCACTCAGGCAGGCCGACCACCCTTCCCAAGATATCGCCCCTTGAGGATATCCCCATGACCGTCATCCCCTTCGAGGCCCGCCGCTTCCGCTCGACGGCCGCCTATTACACCCGCTACCGCGTCCCCTATCCAGACGAGCTGATCGCCCGCGTCGCCGAGCACGCCGGCCTGCAAGCTGGCCAGCGCCTGCTCGACCTCGGCTGCGGCCCCGGCCAACTCGGCATCGCCTTCGCCCGCATGACAGGCGCAAAGGTCACCGGCATCGATCCCGAACCGGAGATGCTGGAGACCGCACGCGCCGATGCCGACAAGGCCGGTGTCGCCGTCGATTTCATCCAGGGTTCGTCCTACGATCTCAGCCCATCGCTTGCGCCGCTGAAGATGACGGTCATGGGCCGCTCCTTCCACTGGATGGACCGCCCGGCGACGCTCAAGGCACTCGACGCGATCACCGTCGACGACGGTTGCGTCGTGCTCTTCGGCGACCGCCACATAGCCTCCACGCCCGATTGGCGTACAGCCGTTAACGCGCTGTCGGAAACCTTCGCGCCGGAGCGCAACGCCGACCGCGAGCGCCGCAAGGGCCCGGATTGGGTCGCCCACGAAACGATGCTGCTGCAATCGCCCTTCAACCATCTCGAGCGGATCGGCATCGTAAGCGAGCGCCAGCTGACCGCGGACAACATCATCGGCCGCGCCTTTTCGACCTCGGTGACGTCACCGGAAACGCTGGGAGACAAAGCGGAAGCGTTCGAAACGGAGCTGCGCGCAGCACTAGCAAGGTTATCGCCGGATGGCCGCTTCGCCGAGACGGTCGAGATCAGCGGCCTGATCGCCCGTCGCAGCTAGCTCTTAGCCGGCGAAAGAGCGTCACGCGTCGTGAACAGGAAATTGTCGGATAGCTCCCGGCTCTCCACCGCGCGCGCCAGGATGACCGCGCCCATCATCGCCGACAGCGTCGTGAACCCCTTGGCGCGGCGCTCTTGCGCGCTGTCGCCGGGCACGATCTCGGAGAGGATATCGACCAGCGCCGACAGCCCGTCATTGAAGGTCGAGCGCACGGCACCCTGGCTGCGACTAACCTCCTGCACCAGCGAGGCGAAGACGCAGCTGCCGCCGGGATCGTCGACGCTGCAGCGCGAGAGATAATGATTGAGGAGCGCATCGAGCGGCGCGTTCGGGGCACTTGTTATAATCTCGTTCCAGCGGATCTTCACCCGCTCGATTAGCGCCCGGCTCACTTCGAGCGCCAGATCTTCCTTCGACTGGAAATGCCCGTAGAAGCCGCCATGGGTCAGCCCCGCGGCCTTCATGATCTCGGCCACGCCGGTGGATTCGAACCCCTTCTCGCGAAACAGCACGCCCGCGACACCGAGGATTTTCTCCCGGTTTTCCGCGAATTTCTCCCGGCTGACGCGCATACCAAGGCTCCTAAAAAACACCGCTTGACAATTTATATGACGCGCATCATCAATAATCAACAATGATGATGATCGTCATCTAAATATTTGTATTAGCCTTCCGGCAACCCCGAACGGAACAGCCCCCATGGTCTCCACTGCACTTGCCTCCACGCTGGCGCGGCGCAACATCCACTACGGATGGGTCGTCGTCGCCGCCACCTTTCTCACCATGCTGGTCACGGCAGGCGCCATGGGCGCGCCGGGTGTGCTGATCAAGCCGCTGCAGGACGAGTTCGGCTGGGAGACCTCGCAGATTTCGTCGGCGCTCGCCGTCCGCCTGCTGCTCTTCGGCCTGATGGGCCCCTTCTCCGCCGCCTTCATGAATTATTTCGGCGTCCGCAAGGTCATCGTCTTCGCCATGATCCTGATCTCCAGCGGCTTCGTCGGCTCGCTGTTCATGACCGAGATCTGGCAGTTGCTGCTGCTCTGGGGCATCGTCGTCGGCCTCGGAACGGGCTTGACCGCCATGGTGCTCGCCGCCACCGTCTCGGCCCGCTGGTTCACCAAGCACCGCGGCCTCGTCGTCGGCATGCTGTCGGCGAGCTCGGCCACCGGCCAGTTGGTCTTCCTGCCCCTGATGGCGCAGCTGACGGAAAGCTACGGCTGGCGCGCCACCGTCTTCTTCGTCTGCGGCATGATCCTTTTCGCAGCCCTGGTCGTGCTCGCCTTCATGCGCGACCGCCCGTCGGATCTCAACCTCCCCTCCTTCGGCGAGGACCGCATCACCCCGCCGCCCGTACAGACCGGCGGCCTGCTCACCATGCTTGCAGCCCCGATCGTCGTTCTCAAGGAGGTCTCGAAGACCTCGACCTTCTGGATCCTGTTCGCCACCTTCTTCATCTGCGGCCTGAGCACCAACGGCCTGATCCAGACACATTTCGTGACACTCTGCGGCGATTTCGGCATCCTGCCGGTGGCCGCCGCCAGTGTGCTCGCCGTCATGGGCATCTTCGATTTCTTCGGCACGATCGGCTCCGGCTGGCTGTCTGATCGTTTCGACAATCGCTGGCTGCTCTTCTGGTATTACGGCCTGCGCGGCCTGTCGCTGCTCTTCCTGCCGTTCAGCGATTTCTCCTTCTACGGCCTGTCGATCTTCGCCGTCTTCTACGGGCTGGACTGGATCGCCACCGTGCCTCCGACGGTGAAGCTGGCCGCCGAGCGCTTCGGCAAGGAGAAGGTCGGCATCGTCTTCGGCTGGGTCTTCACCGGCCACCAGCTGGGCGCCGCCACGGCCGCCTACGGCGCCGGCCTGTCGCGCACCGAGCTGCAGAGCTATCTCCCCGCCTTCTTCATCGCCGGCGCCTTCTGCCTGCTCGCCTCCATCCTGGCGATCACGATCAAGAAATCCGGCCTAGCAACCCCGGCCGTCTCCGCCGCTCACTGAAGAGATCCTTCCGGCCGAAGCCATTCGGCCGGAAGCCCCACGAAATCAGCCCGATACCCGCATCCCCGTCTTGCGCCATCAGTCAAACGCATGCTAGACACCCGCCTCGTCGGTATCCGTTGCCCCATTGGCGGAATTGGTAGACGCGCTCGACTCAAAATCGAGTTTCGAAAGAAGTGCTGGTTCGACTCCGGCATGGGGCACCACTGGATTGCTGCAGACCCGACCGGCCTTTGCATTTCGCTATCATCTAAAGTTGAGAACGATCATCGCCCTGTTATTCGGGCGCTCCCGAAAGCCACGCCGCCGACTTACGGCTCGATTGTAGAGAAGCAGGCGCAAAAACGGTGCTTTCCAGCTTTCCGCCCGCCCATACATAGCTCAATTTAAATCAGCAGTTTAATTTCCCCCGCACATCGGTCAAAGTGCCGGCTCCCAAAAGGAGAACACATAAGCGTGCATCACGACGTCCCCCTCATCGCCACCATTGCCGTCAGTTTCGGGTTCGCGGCGATCCTTGGCTATCTTGCCGATCGCCTGCAGCTGCCGCCGCTGGTGGGCTATCTGCTGGCCGGGATTTTGATGGGGCCGATCACGCCGGGTTTCGTGGCCGATACCGGGCTTGCGAGCCAGCTGGCCGAGATCGGGGTGATCTTGCTGATGTTTGGCGTCGGGTTGCATTTCTCGGCGCGTGACCTGCTTGCCGTGCGCGGCGTCGCCATTCCGGGCGCGATCGTGCAGATCCTGGTCGCGACGCTGCTCGGCGTCGGGCTGGCGGAATGGTGGGGTTGGAGCCTCGGCGCCGGCATCGTCTTCGGGCTGAGCCTCTCGGTCGCCAGCACCGTGGTGCTCCTGAAGGCGCTGGAAGAGCGAAATCTGGTCAATGCCGCCAGCGGCCGCGTCGCCGTCGGCTGGCTGATCGTCGAGGATCTGGCCATGGTGCTGGCGCTGGTGCTGCTGCCTGCTTTGGCCGAGCTGCTCGGCGGCCACGCGCCAACAGGCGCGCATGGCGCCGCCATGCCGCTGCCGCTCACCATCGCGCTGACGCTTCTGCAGGTTGGCGCTTTTGCCGCGATGGCGATCTTCCTCGGCCCCAAGGTCGTGCCGTGGCTGCTGATCCGCGTCGCCCGCACCGGCTCGCGCGAGCTCTTCACGCTGACGGTCCTGGCGCTGGCGCTCGGCATCGCCTTCGGCTCGGCGCAGATCTTCGGTGTGTCCTTCGCGCTCGGCGCCTTCTTCGCCGGCGTGGTCATGAGCGAATCCAGCCTCAGCCATCGCGCGGCCGCCGATTCCCTGCCGCTGCAGAATGCGTTCTCGGTGCTCTTCTTCGTGTCGGTCGGCATGCTGTTCGATCCATCGATCCTCCTGCGCCAGCCGCTCGGCGTTCTCTCCGCGCTCTTGCTCATCATCGTCGGCAAGGGGATCATCTCTTTCGTCGTCGTGACGCTGCTGCGCTATCCGATCGGCATGGGCCTGACGGTGGCGGGCGGGCTGGCTCAGATCGGCGAATTCTCGTTTATCCTCGCCGGCCTTGGCGTCACGCTCGGCCTGCTGCCGACCGACGGTCAGGACATCATTCTCGCCAGCGCCATCATCTCGATCACGCTCAACCCCATCGTCTGCGCCGGCGCAGAAGCGCTGCATGGCTATATCCAGCGCCGCTGGCCGCAAAGTGCGCGCCACGGCCACGCCAATTTCGACCTGCTGAACGACGAGCTCGACAAGATCCGCGCCATCACCGAAGCGCGCGAACACCAGCATCAGCTGGAAATGCGCGAGCTCAGCGAAACCTTCCCGCTCTTCGCCAATGTCGACGAGAACTCGCAGGAAGAGCTGCTTCTGCTGTTCCGCCCGAAATCGGCACTCCCAGGCGAGCGCGTCATGCGCAAGGGCGATCGCGGCGGCGGCATGTATTTCCTGTCGGCGGGCGCCGTCGAAGTGCAGCTGCCGGATGATGCGATAAGGCTGGAGCCCGGCGCCTTCTTCGGCGAGATGGCGCTTTTGAGCGGCGGGCGCCGCAATGCCGATGTGGTCGCCGTCGATTTCTGCCATTTCTTCGTGCTGGAACGACGCGATTTCAACATGTTCACGGCCAAGCATCCGGCGCTCCGACAGATGGTGAGCGAGATGGCGCGCGAACGCACCGAGATGAACGTCATGCGCCAGAAGCGCGTGCCCTCATCAGGTGTCGCCTCCTGATCCCGCGCGATCACGGCACAATTCCCTCACACGATCACGAAGAGTTTTTTATCGCACTGCCGCATGACTGACACAGCAGCCATTTACAGGCCGATATCAGGCCCATAAAGCTCATGCACGCAACCTGAAAGGACCGGAATGCTTCGCAGATTGTACGACTGGACCATGTCGCTGGCATCTCGCAAATCGGCCGAAGTCTGGCTTGCCGTTATCGCCTTCGTCGAAAGCTCCGTCTTTCTCGTTCCGGCCGATGTCCTTTATCTGCCGATGGCGCTTGCCAAGCCCGAGCGCGCCTATCGCTACGCGCTGGTGGCGACCGTCGCCTCCGTTCTCGGCGGCATCGCCGGCTGGGCGCTTGGCTATTATGCCTATGACACGATTGCCCGCCCTGTCCTTGAATTCTACGGCAAGCTCGATGCCTTCGAGCAGATGCGAACCTACATCCACGACGAATGGGAAATTCTGCTGCTGTTGCTGGTGACGTCAGGTCTCGCGCACCTGCCGCCGATCAAGATCGTCACCATTCTCGCCGGCGTCATTCACATGAACCTCGGCTTCTTCATCATCTCGGCCATCATCGCCCGTGGCGCACGCTTCCTGTTTCTCGCCTGGCTGCTGCGCCGCTATGGCGAACCGATCCGCCACTTCATCGAAAAGCGCCTCGGCCAGATCACCGCGATCGTTGCCGGCGTGCTGATCGTGGCAGGTGTCGGCTACAAGCTGCTTGCCCACTGATTATCCGCTAACACCATAGTCCCCATGCGCCATTTGCCCGGAGCCCCCGCATGACCTTCTCTGTCCGCCGTCCCACCTTCATCTATTCCATCGTGCTGGCGATCGGCATGGCCGTGGTCATCGGCTCCGCGCTCGGCTTCCAGTATATCGGCGGCTATATTCCCTGCGAGCTCTGCCTGATGCAGCGCCAGCCCTATTACTACGGCATCCCGTTGGTCATCATCGGCGCCATCACATCGGCGCTCGGCCTTCCCAACTGGATCGGCCGCACCTTCCTGCTCGCCGGTGGCCTGCTGATGGTCGTCGGCGCCGGCATGGGCGTCTATCACGCCGGTGTCGAATGGCACTTCTGGGCTGGCCCCACCGCCTGCTCGACCAGCGCCAGCAGCATGACGCAGAACGCCGGCGATCTCCTGACCGAACTCAACACCATCAAGGGCCCCTCCTGCACGGAAGCAGCCCTTCGCGTCGCTGGCCTCTCCATGGCTGGTTGGAACGTGATCGCAAGCCTGATCCTCGCCGCCTTCGCCTTTATCGGCGTGCGCAAGTCTGCCTGATCAAAGAAGTCGGCCCGACCAAGTCGGGCTGATCCATCGAAGCGTGAAGCAGTCCTGCCCGGAAACGGGCCGGACTGGAGATCAGGGCTGCAGTTCGCTATCCCAGTAGAGATAGTCGAGCCAGCTGTCGTGCAGATAGTTCGGCGGGAAAAGCCGGCCATTGTTGTGCAGGTCCTGCACGGTCGGCTGGTAGGGCTTCTGGTGCGGGAACATGCCTGCCTGCTTCGGGAGCTTGCTGCCCTTCCTGAGATTGCAGGGAGAGCAGGCCGCCACGACATTCTGCCACGTCGTCTCGCCGCCATGGGCGCGCGGAATGACGTGATCGAAGGTCAGGTCGTTATGATCGCCGCAATACTGGCACTCGAACTTGTCGCGAAGGAACACGTTGAAGCGCGTGAAAGCCGGATTGCGCGAAGGCTGCACATAGGTTTTCAGGCACACGACGCTCGGAAGCCGCATCGAATAGCTCGGCGAGGAGACCGAATGTTCGTATTCCGCGATGATATTCACACGGTCAAGGAAGACCGCCTTGATCGCGTCCTGCCAGGACCAGAGCGACAAGGGATAATAACTCAGCGGCCGATAGTCAGCGTTCAGAACGAGCGCTGGCAGGGCCTGAG
Source organism: Rhizobium sp. O111 (assembly GCF_055616315.1). Lineage (NCBI taxonomy): Bacteria > Pseudomonadati > Pseudomonadota > Alphaproteobacteria > Hyphomicrobiales > Rhizobiaceae > Rhizobium > Rhizobium sp. O111. The sequence goes on from NZ_JBSHXL010000001.1 coordinate 3,204,136, forward strand.
GTGAAACAGCAATCGTCAAGGCACTCTCCTGATCGATTCGGCATCTGCACTCTTATATTAGGCCGGTTGTGACGGCATTGTGAAGTCCAATAAATTCAAGCCACACAATGGCATTTGTATGTGTTGCCGTTCAGCCGACCGGAACCAGACCGCGGCCCAGTTTCGCTGCATAATACGCCCAGAAAAGCCGCGCCGCCACCGATCTCCACGGTGCCCAGTCCATGGCAAGTTTTGCCAGCTGTCGCGCCCCCGGCCGCGCATCCAAACCGAAGGCCGCCGCCACCGCGTTCTGCAGCGCCACGTCGCCGGATGGAAAGACGTCGGCATGGCCGCCGCAAAACATCAGATAAACCTCCGCCGTCCATGGCCCGACGCCCTTCAGCGCCGTCAGCGCCGCCAACGCCTGCTGCGGCGGCAGGCCGGACAGAGCCTGCAGGTCGAGCCCGCCGGAGGCGACAGCCTCGGCGATCCGTGTCAGCGTCTCCGCCTTGGCCCGCGACAGGCCGACCTCGCGCCATGCCTCGGGGTGTAGGCCTGCATAGGCCTCGGCCGTCAACACGACATCGCCAGGCCGCATCCGCCGCCAGATCGCCTCGGCACTCGCCCGCGACACCATCTGCGACACGATGATATGCGCCAGCCCCTCGAAGCCGGGTTCCCTGAGCCGCAAGGGAAGTGGACCGGCATCGGCGGCGATCGAAACGAGACGCGGGTCGATGATGATGAGTTCGGCCAGTCCCTGGGCCACGTCCCCGTCGTTGCGAATGATATGCACGCTTCCTCGCGATCTTAGAGCATGTCTCCCGAAAGTGGCCGCCGGTTTCGGGATCAAGACATGCGGAAAAACAAAGACCTAGAGCGCAATGAGCGAATCTGAAAGATCGCGACGCGCTCTAGAATCCGTGGCAGAAGAAAGCATGATCGCGATTCCCCGTCAAAAGCCGGTCTTCCGTTTTGCTCCGAGCCCCAACGGCGCGCTGCATCTCGGCCATGCGCTCTCGGCCTTCCTGAACCGCGACATGGCCGACGCCGCCGATGGGCGCTTCCTGTTGCGCATCGAAGACATAGATCTCACCCGCTGCACACCCGAATTCGAAGCGAGCATCTATACCGATCTCAGATGGCTCGGTATCGACTGGGAAGAACCGGTGCGCCGGCAGTCGGAGCATTTCGAGGCCTATCAAGCGGCCCTGGCCGACCTGATCGACCGCGGCCTCGCCTACCCCGCCTTCCTCACCCGCGGCGAGGTCAAGACCAGGGTCGCGGCATCCGAGGCACAAGGCAGCGCGTGGCCGCGCGATCCCGATGGCTCGCCGCTCTACCCCGCTGACGACCGCGACCGCCCCTTAGCCGAGCGGCAGGTAATGCTGTCCTCCGGCCTGAAACACGCCTGGCGGCTGGACATGGCAAAGGCGCTAGACCTGATCGACGAACCGCTCTCCTGGCAGGAGACTGGAGACGGCGACCGGGGCGTGATCGCCGCCGACCCTGCATCCTGGGGCGATGTCGTGCTGTCGCGCTCGGATGCGCCGTCGAGCTATCATCTTTCCGTGGTGGTCGACGACGCGCTACAGGGCGTCACCCATGTCGTGCGCGGCCTCGATCTCTTCCACGCGACTTCGGTGCACCGGGTGCTGCAGACGCTGCTTGATCTTCCGGCACCCACCTATCATCACCATCGCCTTGTCACCGACGCGGCCGGCCGCAAGCTCTCGAAAAGCAGCGGCGATACCGGCCTCTCGGACCTACGAGCCCGAGGCGTCCCGGCGGACAATATTCGTCACCTCGTCGGGCTTTGATGGCTTCTGGCCCTGGCCGCTCAGGAAGTTGTGCGAAAAGATCGCCCGCACCCGGAATTTCAGAAGCGCCGCGTTGAGCTCGGCGCCGATGATGAAGATCACCCCGATCATGTAGAGAAAGATCAGCACGATCATCACCGATGCCAGGCCCGCATAGGTGGCGGCGTAGTTGGCGAAGGTCGCGAGATAATAGGCGAAGATCAGCGCGCCGATGAACCACAGGATCAGCGTCAGAAGCACGCCCGGCACGACATCGAACACCCGCCTGCGTCCGGCCGGAAGCCACAGATGCACGACCAGCAGGCCGACCGTCAGCACGAACAGCGTGCCGTAGATACGCCAGTTGAAGACGATGTCGAGCGTGTCGGCAAACAGCGGAAACCATTGCCGGGCATAATCGAGCGCCAGCGGCACCGCCACGAGCAAGATGCTGATCGCCGCGAAGATCGTTACCGCGATCATCACGAAGCCGAGGCTGGCGAGACGGGTGAAATACCACGGCCGCGTTTCCTGCACACGGTAGGCGCGGTTGAGCGAGATGCGAAGCGCCTCGACGCCGTTGGAGGCGAAGTAGGCGGCAGCCAGCACCGAGATCGTCAACAACCCGCCGCGCGGCACGGTCAAGACCTGCAGCACCTGATCGGCGAGCGGCTTGGCGATCGCCTCCGGCCACGTATCGAAGACGAGGTGCACGGCGGTCATCGAGAACTGGTCAGCGCCGAGGAAATTCGCAAGCGCGGTGCCGAAAATCAGGAATGGGAAGACGGCAAGCAGCGTGGAAAGCGCGACATGGCTTGCCATGGCGAAGCCGTCATCTTCAAGGAAATGCCAGATCGCATCGTAAAGCACATCATACAAGATGCGAAAAATTTTCGGCATTCCGGCTCCCGGCATTCCTCATTGTGTCGCCCGATCGAATATGGGAAACGAGTCCTAGTTTGTACAGGAATCATTCCATGTCGGATCAACGCACTATCATCATTACCGGATGTTCGTCCGGGATCGGTGCTTATTGTGCCCGTGCGTTGAAGGCCGACGGCTGGCGCGTCCTCGCGACTGTCAGAAAGTTCGACGATCTGGCGCCGCTTCAGGCCGATGGCATCGAAGCCTTCCGCATGGATTACACCAGCAGCGATTCGATCGCCGACTTCGTCCGGGAGGTCACGGAGCTCAGCGGCGGCCGCATCGACGCGCTCTTCAACAACGGCGCCTATGGCCAGCCGGGCGCTGTCGAGGACCTGACGACGGACGTGCTGCGCGAACAGTTCGAGACCAACTTCTTCGGCTGGCACGAGCTGACGCGGCAGATCATTCCGCTGATGCGCAAGCACGGCCGCGGCCGCATCGTCCAGTGCTCGTCCATTCTGGGCGTCGTGCCCTACCGCTATCGCGGCGCCTATACCGCGTCGAAATTCGCGCTCGAGGGCTTGAGCATCACGCTCCGCATGGAGCTCGAAGGCAGCGGCATTCATGTCAGCCTGATCGAACCCGGCCCGATCGCCTCGCGCTTCGTTGCCAATTCGCTCGCGAAGATCAACGAGCACATCGATGTAAGAGGCTCGGCACATGCCGTGGATTATCGCCGCCAGCTGGCAAGGCTCGATGGCTCCGGCCCGGCCAACCGCCACAAGCTCGGCCCCGAGGCGGTCTATGATGTCCTGAAGCACGCATTGAACGCCCCGCGCCCGCGACCACATTACCCAGTGACGCGGCCGGCCAAGCAGGGCATGTTCTTGAAAAAGCTCTTGCCCGCGGACCTCTTCTACCGGCTGCTGCGCAGGTTCGATTGAGGAGGAGGAAACCCAATGTCAACTGTCGTCTACGTTCTCGCCATCATCGTGATGGGCCTTGTCGCCATCGTTCTGATCCGCGGCCTGTTCAACATGATGAAGGGCGGCGACGCCAATCTGTCCAACAAGCTGATGCAGCTGCGCGTGCTCTTGCAGGCGGTGGCCGTGCTCCTGATCATGCTGACGCTCTGGCTGACCGGCGGCGGTCGCCCCAGCTGATCACCCCACAGAGGAGGAGATAAAGCATGGTCAAGCTCAACAAGATCTACACCAAGACGGGCGACGACGGCACGACCGGGCTAGTCGCCGGCCCGCGCCGGCTGAAGGATGATCTGCGCGTCGAGGCCTTCGGCACCATCGACGAGGCCAATTCGGCGATCGGCATCGCGAGATTGCACATGCAGGGCATGCCCGAGCTCGATGCGATGCTGATGTCGATCCAGAACGATCTCTTCGATCTCGGCGCCGATCTCGCCACGCCCGACACCGGCACGCCGCCGGAATACGAGCCGCTGCGCATCGTCGAAAGCCAGGTGACACGCATCGAAAACGACATCGACAATCTGAACGCCGATCTGCAGCCGCTCAAATCCTTCGTGCTGCCGGGCGGCCACTCCGCCGCAGCCCACCTGCATCTGGCGCGCACCATCACCCGCAGGGCCGAACGGCTGATGGTGACGCTGTCGCGCAGCGAGGGCGAGATCGTCAGCGCCGCAGCACTGAAATACGTGAACCGCCTCTCCGATTTCCTCTTCGTCGCCGCCCGCCACGCCAATGATCGCGGCCATGCGGATGTGCTTTGGGTTCCCGGAAAAAACCGCTAGGCTTGACTGATATCAAGCAACTGGACCGCCGGCCCATATGTTCATACCGCTGCACGATGCCAACACGCTGAAGCATATCAAGCTGCAATGGGTGACGATGGGGCTGATCGCGGTCAACATCGTCGGTTGGCTGTTTACCGGCGTCATAGCGACAGAATCGGTCGCGCAGGCGGCCTTCGTCGGCCTCGGCTATATCCCGGCCGTCGCCTTCCACTACGCCCATCTCGAACCGGCGCTCGCAATCACGCCCGAGCCGCTGACCTATGTCAGCTACGCCTTCGTCCATTCCGGCTTCTGGCACCTCGCCTCCAACATGCTGTTCCTCTGGGTCTTCGGCGACAATGTCGAGGATGCGATGGGCCATCTGCGCTTCCTCGTCTTCTATCTCCTTTGCGCCATATCGGGCGCGCTGGTGCATGGCCTGATCGGCATGACCTCCCAGGCACCGCTGATCGGCGCGTCCGGCGCCATATCGGGCGTCGTTGCGGCCTATCTCATGCTGCATCCGCGCGTGAAAGTCTGGGTGCTGGTCTTCATGCGCGTGCCGCTGCCGCTTCCAGCCTTCGTTCCGCTGATACTCTGGACCGGCCAGCAATTTGTCATGCTGGCGCTGGAGCCTGACGGCAACGTCTCCTGGGGCGCCCATGTCGGCGGCATTATCGCAGGCGCTCTGCTGGTGCTCGTCATGCGCCGGCGCGGGGTGCCGCTCTTCGACAGCGAGGTGGTGACGCCCAAGGCCGTGCGCGACCGGCCGACGCCCAATCCCGCCATGATCACCGTCCCTGGCCAGCCACCCCGCCCGCGCTTGCCCTGGGACAAATGAAGCCGAAAATATTGACGTGAACGTAAAGGTAATATAATCCCCATGGAATTTGCCTGTCTGCGTCATGGAAGCGTTGTCTTTGGAGGAAAAACGCGTATCCATGTCGCCATTCGACAATCGGAGCAGCGCGGAAACGCGCATTTTCTTGGCGAAAGAGTTGAAGGAAGGACCACATGAAGATTCTCGTCCCAGTAAAGCGGGTGGTTGATTACAACGTGAAGATCCGCGTGAAGCCGGATGGCACGGGCGTCGAACTGGCCAACATCAAGATGTCGATGAACCCCTTCGACGAAATCTCGGTGGAAGAGGCGCTTCGCCTGAAGGAAGCCGGCAAGGCCGAGGAAGTGATCGTGGTCTCGATCGGTCCGGCCAAGGCTGAAGAAACGCTGCGCACCGCGCTCGCCATGGGTGCCGACCGCGCCATTCTCGTCGAGACCGACGACCAGGTCGAGCCGCTCGCCGTCGCCAAGATCCTGAAGGGCGTCGCCGACGCCGAACAGCCTGGCCTTATCATCGTCGGCAAGCAGGCGATCGATGACGATTCGAACCAGACTGGCCAGATGCTGGCGGCCCTCTTGGGCACCGCACAGGCCACCTTCGCTTCGAAGATCGAGATCGACTCCGCTGGCCCTGGGGGCAAGGCGACCGTGACCCGCGAAGTCGACGGCGGCCTGCAGACCATCGAGGTCAAGTTGCCTGCAGTCGTCACCACCGACCTGCGCCTCAACGAGCCGCGCTACGCTTCGCTGCCCAACATCATGAAGGCGAAGAAGAAGCCGCTCGACAAGAAGGCACCCGCCGATTTCGGCGTTTCCACCGCGCCAAAGCTCAAGGTGCTGAAGACAGAAGAACCCTCCGGCCGCAAGGCAGGCGTCAAGGTCGCATCGGTTTCTGAGCTCGTCGAAAAGCTCAAGTCCGCTGGCGCCCTCTAAGGTTCGAGAAAGGAGATATCATCATGGCCATTCTTCTTCTGGCTGATCACGACAACGCAACCCTTTCCGACCAGACCGCCAAGACGCTGACAGCGGCCGCAAAAATCGGGGGCGACGTGCATGTGCTGGTCGCCGGCAAGGGCGCCAAGCCCGCAGCCGATGCCGCCGCAAAGCTGTCGGGCGTCTCCAAGGTCCTGCTCGCCGAAAGCGACGAGCTTGCCAACAATCTGGCCGAGCCGCTGGCCGACCTGATCGTTTCGCTGGCCGCAAGCTACGACACCATCATCTCGGCCGCCACCTCGGTCGGCAAGAACGTGCTGCCGCGCGTGGCCGCCCTGCTCGACGTCGCCCAGGTCTCCGAGATCATCGAAGTCGTCTCCGCCGACACCTTCAAGCGCCCGATCTATGCCGGCAACGCCATCCAGACGGTGCAGTCGACCGACGCCAAGAAGGTCATCACCGTCCGTACCGCGTCCTTCGCCGCTGCCCCCGAGGGCGGTTCGGCTTCGGTCGAGGCGATCCCCGCCGTGTCCGATCCGGGTCTCTCGACCTTCGTCAAGGATGCGCTGTCGACCTCCGACCGTCCGGAACTGACATCCGCCAAGATCATCATCTCCGGCGGCCGCGCGCTCGGTTCGTCCGAGAAGTTCCAGGAAGTCATCCTGCCGGTTGCCGACAAGCTCGGTGCTGCAGTGGGTGCGAGCCGTGCGGCGGTCGATGCCGGCTACGCGCCGAACGACTGGCAGGTCGGCCAGACCGGCAAGGTCGTTGCGCCCGATCTCTACATCGCCTGCGGCATCTCCGGCGCCATCCAGCATCTGGCCGGCATGAAGGATTCGAAGGTCATCGTCGCGATCAACAAGGACGAGGAAGCACCGATCTTCCAGGTCGCCGATTTCGGCCTCGTCGCCGATCTCTTCGACGCCCTGCCCGAGCTGCAGAAGGCTCTCTAAGTCGGTGGATGCCCGGTTTCGCATGCGACGCCGGGCTTCCATGATCGCGTGTCATCTTTCGCACATGCGAGCGACTGGAAAATTATCTTTTTAGGGGCTACTACTGCTGCCGGGCGATCATTCGTCCGGCAGTTTTGTTGAATAGGTACGGCAATCGCGGGGGCGAAGGCCGAGCAGGGGTGTGGAGATGACTGCGGTGTTCAAGACAATCGGAATTATCGGCGCGGGCCAGATGGGTTGCGGCATCGCGCAGGTTTCGGCTAGCGCAGGCTACAAGGTCCACATCTACGATCTCACCCAGGATCGCATCGAGCGCGGCCTCGCCACCATCAACGGCAACCTCGCCCGCCACGTCACCAGCGGCAAGATGACCGACGAGGAGCGCTCAAGCACGCTCTCCTTGATATCCGGCTCCGCCGACATCAACGACCTCGCCTCCTCCGATCTCGTCATCGAGGCCGCGACCGAGGACGAAAGCGTCAAGCGCAAGATCTACGCCACGGTCTGTCCAGTCCTGAAGCCGGAAGCGATCATCGCCACCAACACATCTTCTCTCTCGATCACCCGCCTGGCATCGGCCACCGACCGCCCCGAGCGCTTCATGGGCATTCACTTCATGAACCCGGTGCCTGTCATGAAGCTGGTCGAGCTGGTGCGCGGGATCGCCACCGAAGAGACCACCTTCAAGAAGGCCCGCGAATTCGTGGCCTCGCTCGAAAAGACCGTCACCGTCGCCGAGGACTTCCCGGCCTTCATCGTCAACCGCATCCTGCTGCCGATGATCAACGAGGCGATCTACACGCTCTACGAAGGCGTCGGCACCGTCGATGCCATCGACACCGCCATGAAGCTGGGCGCCAACCACCCCATGGGCCCGCTGCAACTCGCCGACTTCATCGGCCTCGACACCTGCCTGTCGATCATGCAGGTGCTGCATGACGGCCTGGCGGACAGCAAGTACCGCCCTTGCCCGCTGCTGGTGAAATACGTCGAAGCCGGCTGGCTTGGACGGAAGTCGGGGCGTGGGTTCTATGATTATCGTGGTGAGGTTCCGGTTCCGACGCGGTAGGGTTTTGGCGCAGGCATCAAGCCGCCCGGCGGAACGAAAACCGTCGGCTATCGGTGGTCGAAACCAGACCCATGCGATGGAGCGAGGCTAGCACGGCCTCGACAGATTTGCGCACCTTCTGCCCCTGCTTAAAGCGGCCGGCGATAGCGGTGGCTTCAAGCGGCTCTTCGGCATTCATCAACTGATGCAGAACGGCGGGCGTCTGATCCCGCTCGTCGCTTGGGAAGCTCGGCCGCGGCCCGGCCTCGGCAAGTACAGCCTCGCCGAGATCAGCTTCTAGCTGCTCGGCCTTTTCCTTTTCCGAGCCGAACCGAGGGATCTGATAATCTGGTCGTAGCCAGCGCACGAGCCCGCGTTTTTCTTCCTTTGCCCGCTCGCGGTTCAGGGCCACGAGGCGAGCAAGCACTTCCTCTTCGGCAAGATCGGCTGGCCAGCCATAGGCCTCAGCCACGGCAGCATCGAGTTTCTCGTGCAGTTCCTTCTGGATCAGAATGAGTCCATCGTCAAAGATGCGACGCTCTTTTGCGTCGAGATCGTCAGCTTTCGCCCCGGCCTTCAGCCGTTCCAGTACATTATAGAGGCCGGTCAGCGTCAAATGCGCGTGCTCGGCGAGCACGCGCTTGCGGTGAGCGTCCAGTTCCTCGGCGAGGCTCGCGATCTTCTCTGAGAGGATAGATCCATCCTCATCAACCAGCTGGTTGAGTTTTTCAGCAGGCGGGAAGGGAAACGGATCGAAACACAATGACTTTGAGTATCTGGGACGATCCTCAAGAGTCCCGCCCTGTGCAAGTGCCCACAAGACATGAAATCGAGAGGATAGAACGCCCAGTGGGCAACCGTCGCTCAAGCCGATAGCAACCAACATGTTGTCCGGCAGTATCGAGACATCGAGGAACTGGAAGACGCGGTGCTTTGCCGTTTCCACCGTTGCGATGTAACGAGGAAGATTGGCGAGAGCTGGACGAAGTTCAGATCGCGGCTTTCCAAACAGCCACCACTTTTCAGCATAAGACAGGGCATCTTTTGTTGGATTCGCAGCGTATCCTACGTTCTGTTCGCGGGCGATTTTTACAGTAGCTTGAAGGTGCTGATATATCTCCGGATAGCGCGTACGCACCTGATCCGCCGAAAGGCCGAACAGGTCGATAACCATGACGCCACGCGGGCGATCAGTCAGATCGCGGCCATTGCGATAGGTCCGTATATGCTGTTCGAGGCCCGGACGGCGACCAAGACCCAAATGCTCTGCCGCCTGCGGCGTAACGATGAAACCAGAACCATGAAGCTTCATACCAGGTGAACAGATCGCCATGTTCGCCTTCAGCTCGACTGCAGCCGTCACATCCGCGCCGACCGTCAGATCCGGATTGATCTTGCCAGGCCTCTCCGCAAACAGGATAACTGGGCTATCGCTATCGACCGCTTCCTCCGCCTTCACCTCCAAAAGCAGACCATCCTCCTTGCCGGCTTCGGCCACAGTCATGGCGATACGCACCGCGGCGCTATCCCGTGTCACCTTTGTCCATGGGTGGTCGGGGACCGCCATGACGAGCGACAATGGCTTCTTCGCTTTGAGGTACGGTTCCATCACCCGGCGCTGAAACACCTGGCTTATCGAATTGGTGGTGACGAAGCCGAAGCGCTTCAGCTCGCTCTTCGACTTCAGCAGAATTTCAGCCGCACGATCCCACCAGTACATGACGAAATCGGCACTCTCGTTCATGTGGCCATGCGCTTTCCACAGCGCCTCAGCATAGGCAGAGCCCATACGAGCCCGGATGTCCTTGCCGCCCACGAACGGCGGATTTCCAACGATGTAGTCGGCTTCGGGCCACTTTGGCCGACGCGGATTTGGATAGACTTCTTTGCGGTCTACCACCTGCGGCATCGGGTAACCGTCCCACAAAAGTACCGCATCCATGCACTGTATGTTTTGAAAAGCCTTTAGGATCGGCTCGGAAGGCGCAATACCACGATTGCGGAAATGCCACTGTAGGTGACCAATCCAGAGGACCAACTCCGCAATAACGGCAGCACGTGGATTGAGCTCCATCCCAAGAAACTGATGGGGATCGACGGTATGTCGGTCTAGCGCGAAGGCTTCCTGCCCACCGAGGTCGTTGATGGCTTCCAGCACCTCACCCTCTAGGCGCTTCATTAGCTCCAGTGAGACATAAAGAAAATTGCCGGTTCCGCAGGCTGGGTCGAGCACCCGCGTATTGCAGAGCTTGTTATGATAGGCCTGCACTGTCTTGATGGCAGCTTCATTCTTGCCTTCAGATTTCTGTCGATCGGCCGTGCTGCGTGCAATATTCCACTCGTTGCGTAACGGATCGATGACCGTAGCGATAACGAGGCGTTCAACATAGGCACGTGGCGTATAATGCGCGCCGAGCCTCCGACGGTCACTCGGGTCAAGCGCCTGCTCTAGAAAGGTACCGAAGATCGCCGGCTCGACATCTCGCCAGTCATAGGATGCAGCCACCGCAAGCTCGCCGATTTCCTCCTTGGCAAGTTTCAGGGCGCGCCGATCCTTAAAGAAGGCGCCGTTGAACTTCCTGACCTTCTCGCGGATCGCGGCAGCGTCACCGCCTTCGTCCATCGCTTTCCAGAGATTTTCCATCATGCCAGGGAAAATTTCCGGCTTCTGCGCGCAGTCTTTCAGCAGGTTTTTGAAGCTTTCCTTCGGGAGAAGGTCCACATCCTCCGCGAACATGGTGAAAAGAACCCGCATGAGGAACATCGCGACGTCTTCAGTCGCGTAGCCAGCCTTCTCCAATGCTAGAGAAACCTTGGCGATGCGCGTTGCGATCTTGCGAGAAACCTTGGCGGCGTGCCGAGAGGGATCGAGTGACAGCGGGTCGGACCAGATCGCCCTCAACCTGTCACGCACCGCGTCGTGTCGAAGGTCTTCGAGATAGATACGGAATGACCGGCGGTCGGGAAACTGGTCGTAAGCCTTGCCGTCGCGGCGGAAGTTTGAATAGACCTCTATGCAATGCCCCACATCGCAAACCAGCACGAAAGGCGGCGGTTCATGCGACGCTGGTAGCAGGCGAACATAATTTTCCGCCTGCGCGCGTGCATTCATCATCAACACGTCCCAGGAACGGTTGGCGCTGGCGCGACGGCCGCGCGGAACGCTTTCGAAACCGGGCAGTTGGGGCGCGTCGCCGAGTTTCTTGTCGCCTGAAAGGCGGCTTTGCTTGGCTTCGAGCACAAAGCAATCACGCTTGTAGAGATCGATACGCTTCGTCGAGGCCAAACCATCGCGAGTGGCTTCCTTCACTGCGCGCTAGAAGACGTAGTCGTTGCCTTCCGTCGTTGCAGAGGCCGGATCGGCGTGCGGAAGATCAAGCAGATCGCAAAGCTCCGTCAGAAACAGCGCATAGTTTGCACGCTCCTGGCCGCCTTCCTGGCCTTGCCAGCGGCTGATGAATAGATCGACCTTCGATTGCATGTCTGATTCTGCCCCGCATTCAACTGCTGTTTTACGACGTAGGGCTCAACTCGCAAGCAGTCCGTATCTATAAAAGGGATCGCCCCCCACAAACTAAATCCCCACAGCCCCCTTGATCAGCGCCTTGGCATCCGCGCTATCCCAGGCCGCCGGCCCGTTCATCGCCGAGATCAGGCAGCCCTTGTCGTCGATCAGCAACGTCACCGGCAGACCGAACGCCAGCCCCTGTTTCTTCAGCCCGTTGAACACCGCGATCGTATCGTCGCGGTAAAGCTTCAGCGCATCGACGCCCGTCTCGGAGAGAAACGTCTTCGGCTTCTCGTCGTCGCCGGTGTCGATGTTGACGGGAACGACCTGGAATTTGTCGCTGCCGAGTTCCTTCTCCAGCGCGTTCAAGGCCGGCATTTCCTCGCGGCAGGGCACGCACCATGTCGCCCAGAGATTGAAGAGCACCGTCTTGCCGGCGAAATGGTCGAGCGTCATCGGCTTGCCGTCGGCATCCTTGAAGGCGATCGATGTCATCCGGACCGGCTGTTCGGGCGCGACCATGGCGGCCACTTCGCCCTTCAGGAACGGCTTGATGCGGGTCGCGATGTCCTTCGTGGCCTTGCATTCGCCCGCCGCCATATCGGCGCCGCCATTGCCAGACCCCGTCTCCTTAATGTAAACCGCTGCCGCACCGGCAATGATGCCTGCGACGACCGCGATCCCGATCAGTTTCAGGGATGGCAGGCGCAAGGGCGTTCTTGTTGTCATTTCATTCTCCCGGACACGCGTTCTTCAAGGCAGGCATCTTTCATGGCCGACAGCACGGACACCAAATCCTCCAACCAGATGTGGGGCGGACGTTTCGCTTCCGGCCCAGATGCGATCATGGAGGAGATAAATGCCTCGATCGGTTTCGACAAGAAGCTGTTTGCGCAGGATATTCGCGGATCGATCGCCCACGCCACCATGCTCGCCCACCAGGCTATCATTTCGGCCGATGATAAGGACAAGATCGTCGAAGGGCTAAACACGATCCTGTCAGAGATCGAGGCCGGCAACTTCGAATTCTCGCGCAAGCTGGAAGACATTCACATGAATGTCGAGGCGCGTCTTGCGACGCTGATCGGCCCGGCCGCCGGCCGCCTGCACACCGCCCGCTCGCGCAACGACCAGGTGGCGCTCGATTTCCGCCTTTGGGTCAAGGAAGAGCTGCAGAAGACCGAACAGCTGCTGACCAGCCTGATTGCGGCCTTCCTCGACCGCGCCGAAGAGCATGCCGATACCGTCATGCCCGGCTTCACGCACCTGCAGACCGCCCAGCCCGTCACCTTCGGCCATCATTGCATGGCCTATGTCGAAATGTTCGGCCGCGACCGCTCGCGCGTGCGCCACGCCATCGAGCACCTGGACGAGAGCCCGATCGGCTCGGCTGCCCTTGCCGGCACCGGCTATCCGATCGACCGCCACATGACGGCCAAGGCGCTCGGCTTCCGCGAGCCGACCCGCAATTCGATCGACACAGTCTCCGACCGCGATTTCGCTATCGAGTTCCTGGCGCTGGCATCGATCTGCGCCATGCACCTGTCGCGTCTGGCCGAAGAGATCGTCATCTGGTCGACACCGCAGTTCGGCTTCGTGCGCCTGTCGGATGCCTTCTCCACCGGCTCCTCGATCATGCCGCAGAAGAAGAACCCGGATGCCGCCGAACTGGTGCGCGCCAAGACCGGCCGCATCAACGGCTCGCTGATCGCGCTGCTGACGATCATGAAGGGCCTGCCGCTCGCCTATTCCAAGGACATGCAGGAAGACAAGGAACAGGTCTTCGATGCCGCCGAAAGCCTGGAGCTCGCCATCGCGGCGATGACCGGCATGGTCCGCGACCTGACCATCAACACCGAGCGCATGAAGGCTGCCGCCGGCACCGGTTACTCGACCGCGACCGACCTCGCCGACTGGCTGGTGCGCGAGGCGGGCCTGCCCTTCCGCGACGCCCACCATGTGACCGGCCGCGCCGTGGCGCTGGCCGAAAGCAAGGGCTGCGATCTCTCGGACCTGTCGCTCGCCGATCTGCAGGCAATCAACGCCGCCATCACGGACAAGGTCTACGACGTCTTGACCGTCGAAGCCTCGGTCGCCAGCCGCAAGAGCTTCGGCGGCACGGCGCCTTCGGAAGTCCGGAAGCAGATCACCTACTGGCGCGCCCGCAACTGATCCCGAAAAGGGCGGAGCGCAACCCGCTTCGCCCCTCCGATTTCGCAAAGCGCGAGACCGCAACAATCAGGGTGCACAAGGCGGATAAACTTCGCTATGAAGGTGTCCATCCGTGCCGCTTCCCAAGAGGAATTCCATGCAGACCAGCTTCCCGCAGATCATCCGCCTGACGGTCGTTTTCGCCGTGATCGGCCTTGCCGTCGCCGGATGCGGGCGCAAGGGCGACCTCGATCCGCCGAGCGTGCAGGCAACGAAGGAGGGCGACTCGTCCAAACCGACGCAGCAGCCCGGTGTCAAGGACCGCCACTTCTTCCTCGATCCTCTTCTGTAACAGGCGACTAAAGTGAACCATTTCGAGTATCGCGACGGCATCCTCTACGCCGAGAACGTTCCCGTTCCCGAGATTGCCAAGGCCGTCGGCACGCCCTTCTACGTCTATTCCACGGCAACGCTCGAGCGCCACTACAAGGTCTTCTCGCAGGCTTTCAGCGATGTAGACTCCATGGTCTGCTACGCCATGAAGGCCAATTCGAACCAGGCCGTCCTGAAGACGCTCGGCAATCTCGGCGCCGGCATCGATGTCGTCTCCGAGGGCGAACTGCGCCGCGCTCTGGCAGCCGGCATCCCGGCCAACCGCATCATGTTCTCCGGCGTCGGCAAGACCGCGCACGAGATGGACTATGCGCTCGAAGCCGGCATCTACTGCTTCAACGTCGAATCCGAGCCTGAGCTCGAGATTCTCAACCAGCGCGCCGTCAAGGCCGGCAAGAAGGCGCCCGTCTCCTTCCGAATCAACCCCGATGTCGACGCCCGCACGCACGCCAAGATCTCGACCGGCAAGAAGGAAAACAAGTTCGGCATTTCCTGGGAACGCGCCCGCGCCGTATACGCCCGCGCCGCCACCTTGCCCGGCATCGAAGCCACCGGCATCGACATGCACATCGGCAGCCAGATCACCGAGCTGCAGCCCTTCGACGACGCCTTCAAGCTGCTGCGCGAGCTGGTCAGCACGCTGCGCGCCGACGGCCACGATATCCACCATGTCGATATCGGCGGTGGCCTCGGCATTCCCTACAAGGACGACAACAACCCGCCGCCGCTGCCCGACGCCTATGCAGCGATCGTCAAGAACCAGCTGCGCGAACTCGGCTGCAAGATCGTCATGGAGCCCGGTCGCCTGATCGTCGGCAATGCCGGCATTCTGGTCACCGAAGTACTCTACGTGAAGGACGGCGGCGAGAAGACCTTCGTCATCGTCGACGGCGCCATGAACGACCTCATCCGCCCGACGCTCTACGAGGCCTATCACGAGATCCGCCCCGTGGTGATCTCGGCCGCCAACGCGCCGCGCATCAAGGCCGATGTCGTCGGCCCCGTTTGCGAGACCGGTGACTACCTGGCGCTCGACCGCGAAATGGCGATGCCGAAATCGGGCGATCTCTTCGCCGTCAGCTCCGCCGGAGCCTATGGCGCGGTACAGGCCGGCACATACAACAGCCGCCTTCTGGTGCCTGAGGTGCTGGTCAAGGGCAGCGATTTCCACGTCATCCGTCCGCGCCGGACCTATGAAGAGCTGATCGCGCTCGACAGCGTCCCCTCCTGGCTCGACTGATCAACGGCAATCACTTTTTGGCGAAGACGCGGGAAAAACCGGCATTGACCGGCCCCTGCCCTCGTC
Source organism: Rhizobium sp. O111 (assembly GCF_055616315.1). Lineage (NCBI taxonomy): Bacteria > Pseudomonadati > Pseudomonadota > Alphaproteobacteria > Hyphomicrobiales > Rhizobiaceae > Rhizobium > Rhizobium sp. O111. Next base: position 3,219,663 of record NZ_JBSHXL010000001.1, read on the forward strand.
TTCGCCACAAAGAGTGTTATCCTTTCCGCATACCGTCTTGCCCGGTCACCGCCGCGCAAGCCCTCTCTGCCCTTTAACGCCAGGCCCTCAACGCCAGATCGCGGAGACCGGATTGAAGAACAGCACCAAGAGCGAAAAGAAAGGTGCCTTTGCCCTGAAGCCGTCGCTCGCGCGGCTGGTGGCGGCAAAGCGCCTGACCGCCCAATGCGTGTTGCTGTTCGAGCAGGTGCTGCCTCTCACCCTGCCCATCCTGTCGCTCGCGGCACTTTATCTGGCCGCCTCCTGGTTCGGCGTCTTCCGCATCGTTCCTGATTGGCTGCGTGTCGTACTGCTCGCTGGCTTCGGCCTTGGGCTGCTGGCAACGCTCTATCCCTTCCGCAAGCTGCACTGGCCGGGTTCGGCCGCCGCCGACCGGCTGCTGGAAGAGCGCAACGGCCTTTCTCATCAGCCGGTCGCCGTGCAGGAAGACGAGCCGGCCTTCGACACCCCCTTCGCCCGCGCGCTGTGGCGCGAGCACCAGACCCGCATGGCCGAGAAGATCGCCTCGCTGGACGCCGGCTTCCCGCAGCCCGATATCGCCTCGCATGACCGCTGGGCGTTGCGCGCCATCCCAGCCCTTCTGATTGTCGTCGCCTTCGGCTATTCGCTGTCGACGAACGGCGGCTCGATCGGCGATGCGCTGCAGCCGCGCCCGCAGGCGCAGGCAACCGACCCGGCCGTGCGCATCGACGCCTGGATCACCCCGCCCGCCTATACCGGCCGCGCCCCCGTCTATCTCACCGCGACCGGCAGCGAGCAGGGCGCGATCAAGATCCCGCAATCGTCGAACCTCACCGTGCGCGTCTCCGGCGGCAAGGCCGACGAGAAGGTGATCTTCGCCCGCGAGGACGGCCAACGCATCGAGATCGCCGCCGCCGAAAACCCCGCCACCACGCCGAACGCCCCCGCTTCAACGACACCTGCTCCGACAACGGCCGAGGGTCAGCAGCCGGCAGCGGCAACGCCCCAGCAGCAGACCGCCTCCACGCATCTGATGAAGCTCGAGGAAAACGGCACGCTCGAGGTCAACGGCCGCAAATGGGCCTTCGACGTCATCCCGGACAAGGCGCCCGAGATCGCCTTCAACGGCCTGCCGAAACCGACGGTCAACGGCGCGCTGGAGATCGGCTACACCATCAAGGACGACTACGGCGTCCAGGAAGCAACGGCCGAAATCGTGCCTGTCGAGACAGACACGAGCGCCACGCCGCTTTATCCGCTGCCCGAATACAAGCTCGACATTCCGCGCCGCAACGCCCGCGACGCCAAGGGTGTGGCCAGCAAGAACCTCACCGAGCATCCGCTCGCGGGCAAGCGCGTGCGCATCACGCTGATCGCCAAGGACGCCGCCGGCCAGACGGGCCGCAGCCCGCCGCACGAGATGACGCTGCCCGCCCGCCCCTTCAGCGAGCCGCTCGCAGCCGCCGTCGCCGAACAGCGCCAGACCTTCGCGCTCGACACCCGCAAGATGCCCGAGGCGATCGCGCTCAACGAGGCGCTGACACTGCGCCCGGAAGAGACGATACCCAATCTCACCAATTACCTGCTGATCGAATCCGCCCGCCAGCGCATGAAGCTCGCCAAGGGCGACGAGGCGCTGAAGGACACGGCCGACTATCTGTGGGACATCGCCATCGGCATGGAGGACGGCAACCTCTCTGAGGCTGAGCGCAACCTGCGCAACGCCCAGCAGAACCTCGCCGACGCCCTGCAGCGCAACGCGCCCGACGCCGAGGTCAAGAAGCTCATGGACGAACTGCGCAAGGCGATGCAGGACTACATGAAGGAGCTGGCACAGCGCATGCAAAATGCGCCGATGCAGCCCAACCAGAACGCCCAGAACGTCATCCGTCAGCAGGATCTGGAGCGGATGATGGACCAGATCGAAAATCTCGCCCGCTCCGGCAACCGCGACGCCGCCCAGCAGATGCTGTCGGAGCTGCAGCGGATGATGAACAACATGCAGGCCGGCCGGCCGCAGCGTGGCCAGCAGCAGCAGGGCCAGGACAACAGCCAGATGCGCCAGCAGATGGACAAGCTCGGCCAGATCCTGCGCGACCAGCAGAAGCTGATGGAAGAGACCTTCAAGCTCGACCAGCAGCTGAAGGACCGCATGCAGCGCGGCGACCCCAACAACATGAACCCCGACCTCGGGATGAACGACCCGCTTCTGAACGACATGCCGATGGACAATGACGGCATGCCGCAGGATCAGCAGCAACAACAGGGCCAGCAAGGCCAAAACCAGCAGGGCCAGCAGCAACAGGGTCAGCAAGGCCAGCAGGGCCAGAACCCCTCCGACGAAATGACGGCCGAACAGCTGCGCGAGGCGCTGAAGCAGCTGCGCGAGCGTCAGGACCAGCTCGGCAAGCAGCTCGGCGAGATGCAGAAGAGCCTCGGCGACATGGGCATGAAGCCCGGCCAGGGCTTCGGCCAGGCGCAGCGCGAGATGGAAGGCGCCGGCCGCGAGCTCGGCCAGGGTCGCGGCGAGCCGGCCATACAGGGCCAGGGCCGCGCGCTGGAAGCATTGCGCCAGGGCGCTCGCGACATGATGAACCAGATGATGCAGGCGCAGCAGGGTCAGCAAGGCCAGGGTCAGGGACCGCAGGGCCAGGTCGGCCAGGGCAACCAGAACGGCCGCGATCCGCTCGGCCGTCCGCGCCGCGCCGACGGTCCCGACTTCGGCGATCAGGTGAAGGTGCCCGACGAGATCGACGTGCAGCGCGCCCGCGAAATCCTCGATGCCATCAGAGAAAAGCTGGGCAACAACCCTTCACAGGAGATGGAACGGCGCTATCTTGAACGCCTGCTCGATATTCAATAAGACGCAGGATATATTCTTGATTTCAAACCTGCCCCGAACAGCGGCTTTTCACCCGTATGGGGCTATTCCAAAACCGCGGAAGCTTCGTAATGTCGCGGCGGCAGGCGACGAACGATAGCGATTCGATGGCAATTCTCTTCAAGACGGTAATCGACGAAAACACGGCATTCGAGATGATCGGCAATGCCCTGTCCGAGCACGGCAACGACTATGACGGCTATCTGAACGTCGTCGCCGACGAAGGTGAGCAGACGCTGACCTGGGGCCCGAACATGCATGCCGAGCAGTTCCAGGCCGAAATGACGGAGATCTTTCGCGCCACCTGGGACATCTGCCCTTTCTGGGTGGTGTATGAGCGCCGCGACGATCGCAAGGATCCCGACGCCAACGATATCCGCAACGCCGCCTTCAGGCTGACGCGCGCCTATGACGGCGTGCTCGTCGTCACGCTCAGCCTGCTCGACAAGCGCGACCATGCCGAAGATATCGAACTGATCTTCGTCTGCTTCAAGGAAGACCCGCAGCGCCGGAATTTTCGCGTGCGCTTCGAGGGCAAGTTCATTCAGCCACAGAACTGAAAAAGCCGGCGAGAGCGCCGGCTTTGAATGGCATTACCGAGCTGTCTCAGGCCGCCAGAGCGCGGGCAACCGCCTTGCGGATATCGGGAAGCGCGAATGGCTTCGACACGACGTCGACGATCTTCTCGGCGAGGTCATCGGCGCGTTCGCGCTGTTCGGCATAGCCGGTCATCAAAAGGATCTTCAGCGCCGGAAAGGCCGACTTCGCCTGGTGGGCGAGCTCGATGCCGTCCATCACGGGCATGCGGATATCCGACAGCAGCAGGTCGTAGCCGCCGATGTTGAGCTTCTCCAGCCCTTCCGCACCGTCAGCCGCTTCTTCGGTCTCATGACCGTCGAGGCGCAAAGCGCGGGCTACGAAAGAACGCAGGGAATCTTCGTCTTCCGTAATCAGAATTCTTGCCATGGTGTGCATTGCTCCGTTTCATGCCCTACCCGCAAATCACACGACTTTCCTTTGCGAGTGGTAAACGGCCGAAGGCAATGATCCGGGCGATGGACGGGATGGTTAACAACCCGTCTTGAAATGACACGTCTAGAGCATGTCGCGCAAAAGTGTGCAGCGGTTTTGCAGCAACGACATGCGACAATAAAAAGACGTGTTACGCGTCGCCGGTGACGACACCAACGAAGGGAAGCTCGCGGAAGGCATAGGCCACGTCCATGCCGTAGCCGACGACGAAATAGTCGGGGCATTCGAAGCCGACATAATCCGCTTCCAGCTTTTCCTTACGCTTCACGCTCTTGTCGAGCAGCACGGCGATGGTGACGTTGCGGGCGCCGCGCTCGTAGAGCAGTTCCTTGGCGAACTTCAGCGTGCGGCCGGATTCGAGGATATCGTCGATCAGGAGAACGTCGCGGTCCTTCACCTCGCTATCGATATCCTTGACGATCCTGACACCTTGCGAAACCGTGCCGGTGCCGTAGCTCGACAGCGTGATGAACTCGACCTCGGGCGCAAGCCCGCTGTCGTGCAGCGCGCGGATGAGATCGGCCGCGAAAATGAACGAGCCCTTGAGGACGGCGATGACGAGCAGGTCCTTGGTCGGTCCCTTGGCGATCTCCCGGGCGATGGCATGATTGCGCTCGGCAATCATCTCGGCCGTGAAAAGAGGATCGATATTCTTACCGCGCACCACAGGCATGAAGGCTTGCTCCCTGAAAACAAGCACAAGCCGTTAGCACAAACGGCGCCGCGAAACACCCCATAAAGCATGTCGCGCAAAAGTGTGACGCGGTTTTGCGCTGCTGACATGCGCTAGAGCAGAGATCTAAAGCGTGAAGAGCGAATCCGTAGGATCGCGACACGCTTTAGGGCATAAAGGAGAGCCGAACCTCGGGCGTTTTTCCACCGGGATACTGTATCCTGGAGGAGAAGCCGCGGCTCTGGCCGCCATAGATCACGTCGGCGGGTGCATTGATCACCACGCTGGCGACCAGTTTCTCGTCGGCATAGAGATTGGCGCGGATCGGCCGCACCATCTGCGTCGTGCCGCTGACATTGTCGATGATGCCGTTGATGAGAAGCACCCGCATGCCATTGGCATCGCGCGGCGTCGCCGTCACATGGGTGAAGTGCAGCGGATCGGTATCGACCGCCGCATTGGACGCAGACAGACCGGAGAACCCGCCGGAGAGACCGAAGACGAGCACGCAGAGCGCCACCACAAGCACGGAGAAATGCTTGAGCGAGGCCTGCTGCAGCCAGGCCTCGGCGGCCTGAACGAAGGATGGCGCGAGAACCGGCGCTGCTTGCGCTGTACGCGGCGACGGACGAGCGCCAGCACTGCGGCTGTTGTCGTTGAAGCTGCGGCCCTTGAAGCTACGATCGTTGAAATCAGGCCCGCGCTGCTTGCCGATGACCACGAATTCGGCGTCGGCGATATCGGCGGGACGGCTTTGCCGGTGCTCGCGCTTCACGGCCTCCGGCGGCAGGAAATCGTAGGCCCGCCCGGGTGCCTGGCGCTTGAACGAGGAGGATGTCATGACGACCGCCTTTCCGGTATCCACTGCTTTCACGCCCAACCTTAGAGGCGGGCATTGAAACGAATCCTCTCTACTCGTAAATTTTATTGGTTAATGCTTCGCAAATGCCGCCATCAAACAGGCGTCTTTCCGGCGAAATTTACCCGTTGTTAACGGATCTGGTTAACAAGTCATGCGGTGAAACAACAAGAAACTGAGCGGCCCGTTGATCCACTTCGAGAATGTCGGTTTGCGCTATGGAATGGGACCGGAAATCCTCCGGGACCTGACCTTCGACATCCCGAAGAAATCCTTCCAGTTCCTGACCGGCCCTTCCGGCGCCGGCAAGACCACGCTGCTTCGGCTTCTCTTCCTTTCGCTGCAGCCGACACGCGGGCTGATCCGCATGTTCGGGCGCGACATCACCGATATACCCCGTACCGAGCTGCCGCTCCTGCGCCGCCGCGTCGGCATCATCTTCCAGGAATTCCGCCTGCTCGACCATCTCACCACCTATGAGAACGTGGCGCTGCCGCTGCGCGTGCGCGGCAAGGATGAGGCCTCCTACAAGACCGACGTGTTGGAACTGCTGAAATGGGTCGGCCTCGGCGAGCGCATCAACGTGCTGCCCCCGGTGCTCTCGGGCGGTGAGAAGCAGCGCGCCGCGATCGCCCGCGCCCTCATCGACCGCCCCGAGATCCTGCTCGCCGACGAGCCGACCGCCAACGTCGATCCGCCGATGGCCCGCCGCCTGCTGAACCTTTTCCTCGAACTCAACCGCCTCGGAACCGCCGTCGTGATCGCCACCCACGATCTGACGCTGATGGACCAGGTGGACGCCCGCCGGATGATCCTCTCGGAAGGGCACCTCGACATCCATGACTGAGCCAACCGCCCGCCCCGCAGCGCCAGCAGCCTCCAAGGGTCAGAAACGCCCGGAGATGAAGGTGCGCCCGACCGCGCCGATCCTGCCGTCCGCCAACATCCAGGGCAACGCGCTGATGGTCGTGATCGCGATCATGGCCTTTCTCGCCTGCCTGACGCTCGGCGGCGTTTCGATGGTGCGCTCGACAGCCGCAAGCTGGGAAAGCCAGATCTCCCGCGAGATCACCATCCAGATCAAGCCCGACGACGGGCTCGACATGGACAAGGCGCTGAATGACGCCCGCCGCATCGCGCTCACCTTCGTCGGCACCAAGGATGGCCAGATTGTCGACGAGGCCGCCACCGCGCGCCTGCTCGAACCCTGGCTCGGCACCGGCCTCGACATCAAGGAGCTGCCCGTCCCCCGCCTGGTCATCATCACCATCGACGAGAGCAACCCGCCCGATTTCGACGCGATGCGCGCCATGCTGAAGGAGAGCATTCCGCAATCCTCGCTCGACGATCACCGCACCTGGGTCGACCGCCTGGTCTCGATGGCCCACACGACGGTCATGATCGGCACCGGCGTGCTGCTGCTGGTCTTCTCCGCCATGGTCCTGACCGTGGTCTTCGCCACCCGTGGCGCATTGTCCGGCAACAGGCACATCGTCGAAGTCCTGCACTTTGTCGGCGCCGAGAGTTCCTTCGTCGCCAACGAGTTCCAGAAGCATTTCCTGAAGATCAGCCTCAAGGGCTCGGCCGTCGGCTCAGCACTCGCCGCCCTCTTCTTCGTGTGCGCCGGCTTTTTGCAGAGCCGCACGCTCGCCACCCCGCAGACCGACCAGGCGACAGCATTGTTCGGCACCTTCTCGGTCGGCGCGCTCGGCTATGCCGGCATCTTCGCGACGATGATCGTCATCGCCCTCCTGACCACCTTCACTGCCCGGCTAACGGTCATGCGCACCATCTACGAAATCGACACGCTGCGCTCCGATCCCACTCGCGCCGACGGCCTTCCGAATTAAGATTACGGGCTGCATTTTGCCATGAAAGCGTCTGTTCGCCGCCCTAATCTGCGTATATTTTTTGATTCATGAGCATGAGCCGCATGTCGCACGACCCGATTCGCCCGAAAACGGAGCTTTCCCGCTCCGAGAGCGAGCCCGCGCGCCGTGGCCCCGTGCGCCGCATGCTGCGCTGGGGCGGCGTTGCCTTCGTGCTCGCTATCGCCCTGGTTTTCGGCGGCTTTCTGTTCTTCGCGGATTCGGTCACCACACTGAAGCCGCCGCTCGATCCGCATGCGGACGCCATCGTCGTACTGACAGGCGGCTACCAGCGCATCGACCAAGCCGTGGAACTCCTGCAGAAGGGCGCCGGCAAGCGCCTGCTGATCTCCGGTGTCCACCCGACCACCACCCGCAACCAGATCCGCAAGATGACGCAGGCAGCGCCCGATCTCTTCGATTGCTGCGTCGACATCGGCTACGATGCGCTCGACACGATCGGCAATGCCGAGGAAGCGACCAACTGGATCCACGCCAAGGGCTACAAGAGCGTGTTGATTGTCACCAACAACTACCACATGCCGCGCAGCCTCGCCGAACTCGCCTATGTCGATCCCGAAACCCAGTTCGTGCCCTATCCCGTGGTCAACACCGACCTGAAGAACAGCAACTGGTTCACCGATCCCAACGCCATGCGCGTCATGCTGGCCGAATACGGCAAGCTGCTCTTTGCCGGCGCCCGCAACCTGACCGGCCTCTTCCGCCACCCGGGCCTGCGCTCCGCCGAAGGCGATAGCTGAGCCGATCAGCGCTTTTTCTGCCGCTCAATATCGTGTAGGACGGCTGTGCCGCCCGTCTGGCGGATTTAGGCCTCGGGAAACTTCATGATCGCCCTGCGTTCCGTTCTCTTCAACACGATCTTCTACGCCAATCTCATCCTGCGAATGATCGTGTTCTCGCCCTATTACTTCCTGGCGCCGCGCCGGAGCGCCTATCGCATCCCGAAGAACTGGGCGCTCTCCAACCACTGGCTGATGGAAAAGATCGTCGGCACCACCTTCGAGATCGAGGGCTTGGAGAACCTGCCGGAGGGCGGTTACATCCTGGCGCCCAAGCACCAGTCCTTCTGGGACACCTATGCGCTGCTCCCCTGGCTGAAGGATCCGGTCTATATCCTGAAGCGCGAACTCATGTGGATCCCGCTCTTCGGCTGGTACGCCAAGAAGCAGCGGATGATCCCGATCAATCGCGGCGCCCGCGGCAAGGTCATGGTCGAGGCGCTGCGCCGCACCAAGGAAGAGCTCGCCACCGGCCGCCAGCTGATCATCTATCCAGAGGGCACCCGCCGTCCGCCGGGCGCCGAGCCGGTCTACAAATACGGCATCGCCCGCATGTATCGCGACCTGCAGCTGCCGGTCGTGCCTGTGGCGATGCAGCCCGGCCTCTTCTGGCCGCGCCGCTCGACCATGCGCTATCCCGGCCACTACAAGGTCCGCATCCTGAAGCCGATCGAACCCGGCATGGACCCGGACGCCTTCTTCGCGCATCTGATCGAGGTGACCGAACGCGCCAGCGACGAAATCCTGATCGGCGACGCCGCGCGCAACCCCGACCTGCCGCTGCCGCCCACGACACTCCAGCGCCTGGAAGAATTGCGCAAGCAGAACGCGGCAACGGCCAGCTGAGGCGCATAGCGCTTTAACCCGGCTGAGGCGCATAGCGCCTTGGCCTACGCCGCGCTAAGCCGCCCGCAGCCGCTCCACCTCGTCGACCACGCCTTCCAGCCAGTGGTCGCGAATGCCCATCTCTTTCAGATGCGCCAGCGTGTTGAACACATAGGCGTCGTTCGGCCCGGACTTCCCCTGCGCCTGATGCACGATGCGCGCCGCAGCCATCGTATCCAGCGAACCCGCATATTGCGTGTGGTCGCGGTCGACGACGTAGGCGACGCCCTTGACCCCGCGCCCGCCTGCAAGCTGCAGCGGAACCTGACGCTCCAGATAAACGTTGGTCACCAGTTCGCGTTCTCTGAGATAGCCGATGACCTCGTCCCAATCCTCGCCTGCGACGCGAAACGCCATGCCGCGGCATGATCCCCCGCGATCGAGCCCCAGCACCAGCCCCGGATTTTGCTCGGTGCCCCGATGCACCCACGAGCGAACGCAGAGAGATCGCCGATAGCCATGAATAAGCGCTTGTGACCGTTCAACAAACGCGAAGCCCGGATTCCACATCAGCGATCCGTAGCCAAACACCCAAAATTCGTCCATATCCCAAGCCAGACCGAGATTCTAATTTGCGGACAACCATTGGAGAACATCATGGCAGCGTCAAGCCAATCTCGTAGCGGCAGGAAATTCTGGTTGCTGGGGGCAGGCATCGTTCTCGTGGTCGCACTCTATACCGGCGGCTGGTTTTACGCCGCCTCGACGCTGAAGAGCACGGTTCTGGCGGCGATCGGCCCCGGCAACAAGGCCGGCGTATCAGGCGAATGCACCGATATCGACTTCCGCGGCTTCCCCTTCCGCATCGGCCTCTTCTGCTCGAAGGTGGATGTCGACGACAACGTCAACGGCGTATCTGCAAGCTTCGGCGCCCTGCGCTCGGCAGCCCAGGTCTACGCCCCCGGCCATATCGTCTGGGAACTTGATTCGCCCGCCGAGATCCGCACCGCGCATGGCCTCTCCGTCAACGCCGAGTGGACGAACCTGCAGTCGAGCCTCGTCACCAAGCTGAAGGGCATCGACCACTCGTCGACCATTATCGACGGCCTGAAGGCGACCGCCGTCTCCTCCGCCACCGGCCAGACCATCAACTTCGACGCCGCCCATACCGAGCTGCACCTGCGCCAGAACGGCGCCGACCTCGACGGCGCGATCTCACTGACCGATGCGCAGACGGTGATCAAGGATTGGCCGCAGGTCTTCCCGAAGCTCTCGACGAGCGCCGACGTGACGCTTCAGGGCAAAGCCGGCATGATCGACGGCAGCGACGAGAAGGGCCTCTATGGCGCCAGCGGCGAGCTCCGCAAGGCGGTGGCGGACATGGGCAACGGCAAGGTGATGACACTGTCAGGCCCCTTCTCCTTCGACGAGGAAGGCTATCTGACCGCCCAGTTCAAGCTGCAGATCGAGGATGTGAACGCCTGGCGCGACAGCATCAAGCAAGGCTTCCCCGATATCGCCAAGACCGTCGACACCGCCGCCAAGCTTTTGAAGGCAATGGCCGGCGGCGGTGGAACCGTCTCCGTCGACCTCGTCGTCCAACGCGGCAACGCCACCGTCAGCGGCTTCATCCCGCTAGGTCAGATCCCGCCGATTTGAGGTTTTCTGCTGGGCGCGTGGCGCGGTGCTGGGTGCGCAGCCCTGCGCGGCATGAAGGTACGCGGCCCTCCCCACACTCCCTCATCTCTGTGCTTGTCACAGAGATCCAGCCGACGCGCGTCCGCGCGTCGAAGAGAGTCTATTGCGATCAAGGACTTGATCGCGCTGGATCCCGGCACAAGGCCGGGATGAGGGTGGAAATGGTGGTGCCTGCCGCCCCAAAAGAGAGCGTTGCGGAGAGCGGTACTTTCGCCCCAAGGACGCGCCGCCTCGGACCTCACCCCTTCTTATCAAGCGTATGCGGCCGCCCAAAGTCCGGTGCGTCGACATCCTGGCCGGCCTCGATGATCGAGCGGCGGATGGCGCGGGTGCGGGTGAAGAGGTCGAAGATCTTGTCGCCCTCGCCCCAGCGGATCGCCCGCTGCAGATAGGCGAGGTCTTCGGAAAACCGCGCCAGCATCTCGAGGATCGCATCCTTGTTGTGCAGGCACACATCCCGCCACATGGTGGGATCGGAGGCCGCCAGACGCGTGAAATCGCGGAAGCCGGAGGCGGAATACTTGATCACTTCCGATTCCGTCACCGTACCCAGATCATCGGCCGTGCCGACGATGTTGAAGGCGATCAGGTGCGGCAGGTGCGAGACGATGGCGAGCACCTTGTCGTGATGCTCGGGGTCCATCACATCGATCTTCGAGCCCAGCGTCTCCCAGAACCGGCTGAGTGCCTTGAGCGCCGTCTCATCCGTCCCCTCGAGCGGCGTGAAGATGCACCAGCGGCCAGCAAAGAGGCCGGGGAAGCCGGCATCCGGCCCCGACTTTTCCGTACCCGCCAGCGGGTGGCCGGGAATGAAGTGGACGTTGCCAGGCATATGCGGCTGCATCTGCGCGATGACCGACGCCTTGGTCGAGCCGACATCGGTGACGATGGCGCCCGGCTTCAGGCTACCGGCGATCTCCTTGGCCACCGCCTCCGACGCGCCGACGGGCACCGAGACGATGACGAGGTCCGCATCCTTGACCGCTTCGGCCGAAGACGTCGTGTAGCGATCGCCGAGCTCAAGCTCTTCCGCCCGCTTCAGCGTCTCGGCGCTGCGGGTGGCGATGACCACCTCTTTCGCCAAGCCCAGCCGCTTGATGTCATGCGCCAGCGACGAGCCGATCAGGCCGATGCCGATAAGCGCGATGCGATCGAACTGGACCGTCATGCCTTCCGTCCCATAAACTCGCCGAGCGCTTCGATGACGCCGCGATTGGCCTCTTCGGGGCCGACGCTCATGCGCAGCGAATTCTTGAAGCCGTAGCCCTTCACGGCGCGCAGGATATAACCGCGGCTGGTGAGGAACTCATCGGCCTCGTCGGCGCGCTTGCCGTCCACATCGGGGAAATGGATCAGCACGAAATTGGTGACTGATGGCGTGACCTTCAGGCCGATCGCCTCGAAGGCGCCGGTGAGCTTGTCGATCCACATCTGGTTGAAGGCGACGGCTTCCTGCATGAAGGACTGGTCGCGGATGGCAGCAGCACCGGCCGAGATCGCCGCCATGTTCATGTTGAACGGTCCGCGCACGCGGTTCAGCGCGTCGACGATATCGGCGGGCGCATACATCCAGCCGACGCGCAGGGCCGCCAGGCCGTAGACCTTCGAGAAGGTGCGGGTCATGACAACGTTCGGGTTCGACGACACGATCTCGATACCGGATTCATAATCGTTGCGGCGCACATATTCGGCATAGGCCGCGTCGAGCACCAGCACGACATTCTTCGGCAGGGCGGCATGCAGGCGGCGGATCTCGCTGACCGGAACATAGGTGCCCGTCGGATTGCCGGGGTTGGCGATGAACACCATCTTGGTCTTCTCGGTGACGGCGGCGATGATCGCGTCGACATCGACGGTCGCCTCCTTCTCCTTGACCGTGACGACGGTAGCGCCGGCGCCCATGATCTGGATCTTGTAGACCAGGAAGCCATGCTCGGTGATGATCGCCTCGTCGCCGGGCGCCAGATAGACGTGGCAGAGCAGGCCGAGCAGCTCGTCCGAGCCGTTGCCGCAGAGAATGTTAGCCGGGTTAAGCCCATGCACCGCCGCGATCGCCTCGCGCAGCTCGACGGCCTGTCCATCCGGATAGCGCTCAAGATTGTCGGCCGCGGCCCGATAGGCCGCAATCGCCTTCGGGCTGGCGCCGAGCGGCGTTTCGTTCGACGACAGCTTGTAGACGCGCGCCACGCCCGGCGCATGTTCCTTGCCGGGCACATAGGCCGCGATATCAAGAATACCGGCACGGGGAACAGGCTTGCTCGTCTCTACGCTCATGGGATCAACCTTGGAAAAGGCCGGGGTGTCCGGCTGGAAATTGCCTTGAGGCAATAGAACGGAAATGGCGCGTTGTCGAGTGGTGGGGGGAGATAGGGCGAGCGCCCACCACGAGTCTCTTCCCCCCAACGGGGGAAGGTGCCGGCAGGCGGATGAGGGGGCCAACGGCACAACCCTCACCAATTGCCAGCAATAAGACGACGAGGTGGACTCAGAGCCCGGAGCCCCCTCAACCGACCCTTCGGGCCACCTTCTCCCCGTTGGGGAGAAGGGAATACCGCACCGCTGCGGACCTACCGCGTCCGCGTCGTCGGCACCCCATGCGGCGACAGCACCGGCACGAACACGCGCCGCGACGCGCGCACCGCCACCGGCAGGCCCTGATAGAGCCGCTTCTGCGCCTCGACGATGATGACCCCCGAAAAGGCCGGCCAGAGCGCCCGCCCGACATATTCGAATGCGCCGCGCAGCCGCATCATCGTCCGCAGCTTCGACGGCGGAAACAAAAGCGCTTCTGCCGAGGCGCCGGGCGTAAAATTCGTCTCGCGCAACAGATGCGTCAGCTGACCCCGCGAATACGGCCGCCCGGAGCCGAAAGGCGTGTGCTCCAGCCGCGCCCAGACGCCGCGCCGGTTGGGCACGACGATGACCAGCCGCCCGCCCGGCGCCAGCACCCGCCAGAGCTCCTTCAGCGTTTCGCGCGGGTTTTCCGCGAACTCCAGCGAGTGGACCATCAGCACCCGGTCGATCGACGAATCCGGCAGCGGCAGTTCCTCGTCGAAGATCAGCGCCGTCGACGACAACGATCCCATCGGCCAGTTCACGGCGCCCTGCCCCGCCGGCATGAAGGCGAAGGTGCGTTCGGTATCGGCCTGGAAGCGATCGAGGAACGGCACGGCATAGCCGATGCCCACCAGCCGCTCCTGCGGCAGCCGCACCCAGAGCGACGAAAGCGCCATGGCGATCGACTGCTCGGCGATGCGGCCGAGGTCGGAATGATAGAACTGGCGTAGGTCGACGATATCTGCGTGCATTGCGATAAATGTTATCAGTGAGCGGTTGGACTTCAAGGCCGCAGCCTCTACATTCGGGGTCAGTCCGAGATAAAGAGGCACTTTAGATTATGAAACCTTTGGATTTAGACGTTTTTCTCTGCCGCACCGATAATTTCGGCGTGCTTGTTCATGATCCCGAGACCGGCCACACCGCCTCCATCGACGCCCCCGATGCCGACGCCGTCATTGCCGCCGCGAACCGTCGCGGCTGGACGATCAGCCACATCTTCACCACCCATCACCACACCGACCACGTCGAGGGCAACCTGGCGCTGAAGGAGAAGTACGGCTGCGAGATCATCGGCCCGATCAACGAGGCGGTGGCGATCCCCGGTCTCGACATGACGATGTCCGACGACGATACCTTCCTGTTCGGCGAACACCCCGTCCGCGTTATCGAGACCCCCGGCCACACCGCCGGCCATATCTGCTACCACTTCACCGACGACAAGCTGCTCTTTGCCGCCGACACGCTGTTCGCGCTCGGTTGTGGCCGGCTGTTCGAACGCCCGCCGGCAGACATGTGGCATTCGCTGCAGAAGCTCGCCGTGCTGCCCGATGAGACCGCGATCTATTTCGGTCACGAGTATACGCTCTCCAACGCCCGCTTCGCGCTGACCATCGACCCGGATAACGAACGGCTCAAGGCCCGCGCCGCCGAGATCGAGGCACTGCGCGCCGAGGGCAAGTTCACCATCCCGACGACGCTGGCTCTCGAGAAGGAAACCAACCCCTTCCTGCGCGCCGGCGACCCCGCCATTCGCCGCAACCTGTTGATGGAAACCAAGACCAACGAAGAGGTCTTCGCCGAGATCCGCAAGCGCAAGGATAATTTCTGATGGCGCCGGCGCCGATTTCCGCCGACGACATCATCCGCGAACTTAACTTGGAGCCGCACCCCGAGGGCGGCTTCTACATCCAGACCTTCCGCGACAGCGAAGGTGAGGAGCGAGGGCACTCGACGGCGATCTATTATCTGCTGAAAGCCGGCCAGCGCTCGCATTGGCACCGCGTCCACGACGCGGCCGAGGTCTGGCACTTTTATGCCGGCGCACCGCTGGCGTTGCACCGCGCCGAAGATGGCGGGCGAAGCGAGACGCTGATGCTTGGCGCGGATATCCTCGGCGGCCAGCGCCCGCAGGCAATCATCCCCGCCAACTGGTGGCAATCGGCCGAGACGCTGGGCGACTATACGCTGGTGGGCTGCACGGTCTCGCCCGGCTTCGAATTCTCGAGCTTCGAGATGGCCCCGCCCGGCTGGTCGCCGGACGCCTGAAAGCGCCCTACCCCTGCTGCTCGACCACCTCGGGCAGCATCACGAAAAGCGACTTGAGCAGCGACACGGTGCCTGAATGGCCGACGCTGTAATAGATCATGCGTCCCTCGCGGCGGGTATTGACCAGTCCCTCGAGACGTAGACGGGCGAGCTGTTGCGAGACCATGGCCTGCTGCATGCCGAGAATGTCCTCGATCTCGCTGACGGTCTTCTCCTCTTCCGCGAGAATGCACAGGATGAGCAACCGCGTATGATGAGCCAGCGCTTTCAGAAGTTCACTTGCTGCCCGAGCTTTGGTCGAAAACCCCTGCAATTCGTGATCGGCCATACCCGATCGAGGTGTCGGCAAGTGCATGTTATGTCTCTGCTTGCATATATATCAAAAATGACAAGTGCTCATAACACGTACGCAACGCGTGATAATTTGGATCTCCTAAAGTGCCAAAAAAAGTCACTTGATCAGCAGATAAGCTGGCCGCCGTTAACCTCCAGCACCTGGCCGGTCACATAACCAGACAACGACGGCGCCGCCATGAAGAGATAGGCGGGCGCGCAATCCTCGGCAGTCCCCAGCCGCTGCAGCGGTATCCCCTTGCGGGTCTGCTCGAGCTTTTCGGCGGACGAATAGCGCTGGTGGAAATCGGTCTCGATCGTACCCGGCGAGATGCAGTTGACGCGGATGCCATCCGGCGCGAGTTCGCGCGCCAGCGCTTTCGAATAAGTCGAGACGAACGCCTTGGAGGCCGAATAGATCGCCGAGCCCGGGCTGCCGCCCGTCAGCGCCGAGATCGACACCGTGTTGACGATCGCAGCCTCGCCAGCGGCCCTCAGCGCCGGCAGCAGCGCCCTGGTGACCTCGACGACAGACGTCTGGTTCAGTTGCACCACCTGGCCATACTGCTCGTCGGTGAGCGTGCCCGCCGGAAACCGGCCGAACATTGTTCCCGCATTGTTGACGAGCGCGTGGATCGTCTTGAAGTGGCCGAGCACCTTGTTCGCGAAAACCTGGCATCCCTCGCCCGTCGAGAAATCTCCGGCGATCAGGATGGCGCGGCGATCTTCTTCCGCCGTCAGCAGGAAATCCGGCAAGGTGCGCTCGCCGTCGCGGCCGGTGTGAACCAGCACCCGCGCGCCGCAATCGAGAAACTGTCTCGCGACCTCGAGCCCGATCCCGCGACCGGCACCCGTGACCACCACATTGCGGTTTTCGAACAACTTCGGATGAAACATCAAACCCTCCCCATCAGCGGCCGAACCGATGCGGATCCGACATGATGAGAAGATAGCCTCTGCATCCGCCAATGATCAACCGCTACCGCTCTTAGATGGCAGCGAAGAGCCGCGACCGCGCAACAAAAAAGCGGCCTTGCGGCCGCTTCGATGACAGTCAGAGCTTAAAGGCTCAGTCCTTGTTGACGACACCCTGGAGGTGCGTCATTTCCATGATGAAGTGTTCCAGCTTGGACTTGTGCTCGTGATGCTGGGCATCCTCGAGCTCAGACTTGGCGGCGTCGATGCGGCGGTCGAGTTCGTCCTTGGAGACGTCTTCGACGGGGATCGCGGATTCCGCGAGCAGCGTGCAGCCGGTCGGCAGGATGTCGGCGAAGCCGCCGAACACCACGAAGTCCTTCTTGACACCGCTGGCGGAGCGAACGCTCACGACGCCCGGCTTGATGGTCGTCATCGTCGGCGCGTGGTTCGCCATGACGGTCATCTCGCCCTCGGTTGCCGGAATGACAACTTCGGTCACCATCTCGGACAAGAGCAGGCGCTCCGGAGATACGAGTTCAAAATTGAAATTGTCAGCCATGACGTTTCACTTCTTGATTGTCTTTGAAACGAGAGACGGCGCGCGGGGACGGTCCCTGCGCGCCGTAAGTGAATGCATCAAGCGGCTGCGGAGAGCTTCTTGGCCTTTTCGATGGCTTCTTCCATCGAGCCGACCATGTAGAAGGCTGCTTCCGGCAGGTGATCGTATTCGCCGTTGACGAGGCCCTTGAAGCCCTTGATCGTGTCTTCGAGCGCAACGAGCTTGCCCGGCGAACCGGTGAAGACTTCGGCGACGAAGAATGGCTGCGACAGGAAGCGCTCGATCTTGCGGGCGCGGGCAACAGCCAGACGGTCTTCTTCCGACAGTTCGTCCATGCCCAGGATGGCGATGATGTCCTGCAGAGCCTTGTAGCGCTGCAGCGTCGTCTGAACCTTACGAGCCACTTCGTAGTGCTCTTCGCCGACAACCATCGGGTCGAGCATGCGCGACGTGGAGTCGAGCGGGTCAACGGCCGGGTAGATACCCTTTTCGGCGATCGAGCGCGACAGAACCGTCGTTGCGTCCAAGTGGGCGAACGAGGTGGCCGGAGCCGGGTCGGTCAAGTCGTCGGCAGGGACGTAAATCGCCTGAACCGAGGTGATCGAGCCCTTGGTCGTGGTGGTGATGCGTTCTTGCATCGCGCCCATGTCGGTGGCCAGCGTCGGCTGATAACCAACGGCCGAAGGAATACGGCCGAGCAGAGCCGACACTTCGGAACCTGCCTGCGTGAAGCGGAAGATGTTGTCGACGAAGAACAGAACGTCCTGGCCCTTGTCGCGGAAGTCTTCAGCGATCGTCAGACCGGTGAGAGCAACGCGAGCGCGTGCGCCCGGCGGTTCGTTCATCTGGCCGTAAACGAGCGCAGCCTTGGAGCCTTCGCCGCCGCCGTGCTTGTTGACGCCCGATTCGATCATTTCGTGGTAAAGGTCGTTGCCTTCGCGGGTACGTTCACCCACGCCTGCGAATACCGAGTAACCACCGTGCGCCTTGGCGACGTTGTTGATCAGTTCCATGATCAGAACGGTCTTGCCGACGCCGGCGCCGCCGAACAGGCCGATCTTGCCGCCCTTTGCGTAAGGAGCGAGCAGGTCGACGACCTTGATGCCGGTGACGAGGATCTGGCCTTCGGTCGACTGGTCGACGTAGGAAGGAGCGTCCTGGTGGATGGCGCGCTTGCCCGAAGTGACCAGCGGGCCGGCTTCGTCAACCGGTTCGCCGATGACGTTCATGATACGGCCGAGCGTTTCCGGGCCGACCGGAACCGTGATCGGCTCACCGGTGTCGGAGACCGGCTGACCGCGAACCAGACCTTCGGTCGAGTCCATGGCGATCGTACGAACTTCGTTTTCACCCAGGTGCTGAGCGACTTCGAGCACGAGGCGGTTGCCGCCGTTCGTGGTTTCGAGTGCGTTCAGGATCGCCGGCAGTTCGCCTTCGAAGGCAACGTCCACGACGGCGCCGATAACCTGCGTAACCTTGCCGGCGGAGCCTGCCGCGGCCTTCTTGGGGGTAGCTGCCTTAGCCATCTTCTTACCCTCTTTCCCTTACCTCAGAGCGCTTCCGCGCCCGAAATGATTTCAATGAGTTCCTTGGTGATCTGAGCCTGGCGCTGACGGTTGTAGGAAAGCGTCAGCTTGTTGATCATTTCACCAGCGTTACGCGTCGCATTGTCCATCGCGCTCATCTTGGCGCCCATTTCGCCGGCGACGTTCTCAAGGAGCGCGCGGAAAATCTGGACCGAGATGTTGCGTGGAATCAGATCCTCGAGGATCGATGCCGGATCTGGCTCGTATTCGTAGACCGCGCCCGCATGTGCCGCGTCCTCGGCAACCGCCTCGCCAGCCGAAGCCGGGATGAGCTGCTGTGCCGTCGGAACCTGCGAGATCACCGACTTGAACTCGGAATAGAAGAGCGTGCAGACGTCGAATTCACCGGCTTCGTACATCTCGATGATGCGCTTGCCGATGCTGTCGGCGTTTTCGAAGGCGACACGCTTGACGTCGCGGAGTTCCTTGCGCTCGACGATGAGCGGCAGGAATTCGCGGCGCAGGCTGTCGTAGCCCTTCTTGCCGACAGTGAAGATCTTTACCGTCTTGCCTTCTGCGGTCAGCTTGCGGGCATGATCGCGGGCAAAACGGGAAATCTGCGAGTTGAAACCGCCGCAGAGGCCGCGATCAGCCGTGCAGACAACGAGCAGGTGAACCTGATCCTTGCCTGTACCGGTCATGAGAGCCGGCGCACCATCCGCATCGGTGACGGCATTGGCGATGTTCGCCAAGACCGCACTCATCCGCTGCGAATAGGGCCGGGCGGCCTCGGCCGCCTCCTGCGCACGCCGAAGCTTCGCCGCGGCGACCATTTTCATCGCCTTGGTGATCTTCTGCGTCGCCTTGACGGAGGCGATCCGGTTTTTCAGATCCTTAAGTGAAGGCATCCGTGATCCGTCCTAACTGGGTCCGATTACGAGAAAGACTTCGCGAAGCTGTCGATGGCAGCGGTGAGCTTGCCCTTCGTATCGTCGCTGATGGCCTTTTCGCTACGGATCGTGTCGAGGATCGCCGAACCTTCGGAACGGAGGTACGACAGCAGGCCCTGCTCGAACTTGCCGACCTGGTTGACCGCGACCTTGTCGAGGTAACCGTTGACGCCGGCGAAGATCACCGCGACCTGTTCTTCCGTCTTCAGCGGCGAGAACTGTGGCTGCTTCAGGAGTTCGGTCAGGCGTGCGCCGCGGTTCAGCAGGCGCTGCGTCGAGGCATCGAGGTCGGAGCCGAACTGGGCGAAGGCGGCCATTTCGCGATACTGGGCGAGTTCGCCCTTGATCGAGCCGGCAACCTGCTTCATGGCCTTGATCTGAGCGGCGGAACCAACGCGCGAAACCGACAGACCGACGTTAACGGCCGGACGAATGCCCTGGTAGAACAGGTCGGTTTCGAGGAAGATCTGGCCGTCGGTGATCGAGATCACGTTGGTCGGGATGAACGCCGAAACGTCGTTACCCTGGGTTTCGATGACAGGCAGAGCCGTCAGCGAGCCAGCGCCCATTTCGTCGGAGAGCTTAGCAGCGCGCTCGAGGAGACGCGAATGCAGGTAGAAAACGTCGCCCGGGTAAGCTTCGCGGCCCGGCGGGCGGCGCAGCAGAAGCGACATCTGGCGATAGGCGACAGCCTGCTTCGAAAGGTCGTCGTAACCGATCAGGGCGTGCTGGCCGTTGTCGCGGAAGTATTCGCCCATGGCGCAACCGGCGAACGGTGCCAGGTACTGCATCGGAGCAGCGTCCGAAGCGGTCGCGGCAACGACGATCGAATACTTCATTGCGCCACGTTCTTCGAGAACCTTGACGAACTGGGCAACGGTCGAACGCTTCTGGCCGATAGCGACGTAGACGCAGTACAGCTTTTCGCTGTCCGGGCCGTTGTCGTGGATGGCCTTCTGGTTCAGGATCGCGTCGAGAATGATCGCGGTCTTACCGGTCTGGCGGTCGCCGATGACGAGCTCGCGCTGGCCACGGCCAACCGGGATGAGCGCATCGATGGCCTTGAGGCCGGTCGACATCGGCTCATGAACCGACTTACGCGGAATGATGCCCGGAGCCTTGACGTCGACGCGCGCACGGCGGGTCGCGTTGATCGGGCCCTTGCCGTCGATCGGGTTGCCGAGAGCGTCGACAACGCGGCCGAGCAGTTCCGGACCAACCGGAACGTCAACGATGGCGCCCGTACGCTTGACGGTGTCGCCTTCCTTGATGGCGCGGTCAGAACCGAAAATAACGACACCAACGTTGTCGGCTTCAAGGTTCAGCGCCATGCCGCGGATGCCGCCCGGGAACTCGACCATCTCGCCGGCCTGGACGTTGTCCAGACCGTATACGCGAGCGATACCGTCACCGACGGAGAGCACCTGACCGACTTCCGAGACCTGCGCCTCTTTGCCGAAGTTTTTAATCTGATCTTTGAGAATTGCGGAAATTTCCGCGGCGCGGATATCCATCAGCCAACCTCTTTCAATGCAAGCTTAAGGGTAGAGAGTTTGGTACGAAGAGACGTATCAATCTGACGGGACCCGACCTTCACGATCAGACCACCAAGAATTGACGGATCAACCGTGACGTTGACCGCCACGTCTTTGCCGGTGACGCCCTTCAGCGCCGCCTTCAATTCAGTTTCCTGCGCTGCGTCGAGCGCATGGGCCGAGGTAACCTCGGCGGTAATTTCGCCACGCTGCTTGGCAGCGATGACACGGAAGGCCTTGATCATGCCCGGGAGAGCAAACAGGCGGCGATTGCGCGCCACGACCTTCAGGAAGTTTGCAACGAACCCGCTGATGCCAGCCTTTTCGCTGATCGCGATGATCGTCTTCAGCTGATCTTCAGCCGAGAAAACCGGGCTGGAGATGAAGCGCTTCAGATCGTCGCTCTCGTCCAACATCGCCTGAAAACGGTCGAGATCGGCGGTCACGTTCGCGACTGCACCCTCCTCGAGCGCCAGTTCGAACAGCGACGAGGCATATCGCTCTGCAACACCAGATGTAAGCTGGGACGTGTCTGCCACGGGCACAAATTTCCCTGATTTCAACCCAAGAATCCGGCCTCCGGCGGGCGCCTGATTTAAATTCTTGAATTCGTTATGATTTCCCCCAGAAATCGCAAGAGAAGCCTCTTGCTTCTTCCGAAATTCGGGGTCCGTCTAACATAGGATATCGGGACTCGCAACACGCGTAACGCCGTAATCCTATTTTAGCATCGATTTCTGCCGCAAAAATGCCGAAACCGTTCACGGTCCACAGACCGTCACTCCGAAATCGGCGTGTTTCAGGCGGAAAAGAAACCGAAGACATAGCCGAGCGGAAGCGCCGCCAAAATCACCTGCACAACCAGAAGTACATAATTCATGATGGTGCCTCCCCGGTCGGAAAGCAGCGAGATGATGCGCGCGAATGCGGCCATCGCAAACGCCGCGCCAAGCGCCAGATAGGTGAAGTTCTGCGCCAGCATGATCGCCGCCAGCCCGGTGCCGAGATAGAAGCCGCCCATCGAGCGCAGCTCGGCATAACCGTCGCGACGACCCTCGCGCACCTGCATCCCGAAGAGCCGCATCGCATAGCCCGGCGCGAACATGATGATGAAGCCCGCAAGCGCGGTAAACGCGGCGGCACCGAAGGCAAGCTGCTCGCCCAGCTCCGTCGGAAAGTAGAATTCCATGATGTGACCCCAAATCACTGTGATTTGCAGCCCTTATGCCATGATATCGGCAGGCCGCAAACGCCCGAGATCAGTGGACTCTAAAGGAAGCTCTGCGGATCGATATCGAGCTGCACGTGAATGGAGCCGCGCTCTTTCGGCGATTGCGCCAGCATGGTGCGCAGGTAGGCCTGCATGTCGGAGTTCCGGCGTCCATGCACGAGGAGCCGGAAGCGATAGCGTCCGCGCACCAGCGCCAGCGGCGCTTCGGCCGGCCCGAGCACGGAAATCCCCGTCACCTGAGGCGCTGCGTTGCGCATGCTGCGCGCATGCCCCTCAGCATCCTGCCTGGTTTCCGCCGAGACGATGATCGACGCCAGCCGCCCGAACGGCGGCAGGATCGCCCGCTCGCGCTCGGCGATCTCGCGTTCGTAGAAGGCCCCCGCGTCGCCCGAGACGATCGCCTGCATCACGGGGTGCTGCGGTTGGTAGGTCTGCAGCAAGCCGTGGCTCTTCAGACCCGTACGCCCGGCGCGGCCCGTCACCTGCGACAACAGCTGAAAGGTCCGCTCGGCAGCGCGCGGATCGCCGTTCGCCAGCCCGAGATCGGCATCGATGATGCCGACAAGCGTCATCAGCGGGAAGTTATGCCCCTTGGCCACCAGCTGCGTGCCGATGACGATATCCGCCTCGCCCTTGGCGATGGCGTCGAGCTCCAGCCTGAGCCGCTTCACCCCGCCCATGATATCGGAAGAGAGCACGATGGTCCGCGCCTCGGGAAAATGCCGCTCCACCTCTTCCGCGATCCGCTCCACCCCCGGCCCGCAGGCAACGAGATGGTCGAACGTGCCGCATTCCGGGCAGGCCTCGGGCGTATGCTGGTGATAACCGCACTGGTGGCACTGCAGCTGCCGCTTGAACCGGTGCTCGACCAGCCAGCTGGAGCATTGCGGGCACTGGAAGCGATGGCCGCAGACCCGGCAGAGCGTCAGCGGCGCATAGCCCCGACGGTTCAGGAACAACAGCGCCTGCTGCTTCTTCTCCACCGTCTTGCCGATCGCCCGCAAGAGCACCGGCGACAGGAACCCTCCGCGCTCCGGCGCATGCCGGCGCATGTCGACCAGATGCAGGTCCGGCAGCGCCGCGTCGCCGAAGCGGGTGGGAAGATGAATTGTCGTATAGCGCCCGCTCTGGCCGTTGACCTGGCTCTCCACCGACGGCGTGGCCGAGACCAGCACGAGCGGGAAATCGCCGATCCGGGCGCGCACCACAGCCATGTCGCGGGCATTGTAATAGACGCGGTCTTCCTGCTTGTAGGCGGGATCGTGCTCTTCATCGACGATGATCAGCCCGAGATCCTCGAACGGCAGGAACAGCGCCGAACGCGCCCCCGCCACGACCCGGACCTCCCCCGTCACAGCCTGGCGCCAGACCTTCTCACGCGTCTTCGGCGCCAGATCGGAATGCCATTCGGCGGGCTTTGCCCCAAAGCGATCCTGGAAGCGCTCGAGGAAACTGGCCGTCAGCGCGATCTCCGGCAACAGGATCAGCACCTGCTTGCCGCGCTTCAGCGTCTCGGCGATCGCCTCGAAATAGACCTCGGTCTTGCCCGACCCCGTAACGCCATCAATCAACGACACCGCGAACTGCCCGTTGCGGACCTCTTCAAGGATCTCGTCGGCCGCCTCCTTCTGCGGACCGGCGAGCCGCGACGGCGCGAAATCCGGATCCGGCTTCGCCACGATCGGCGGCGGCGGCAAGAAGATCGTCTCGAAGATCCCCTGCGCAATCAAGCCATCGACCACGCTGGTCGAAACGCCGGCTGCATGCGCCAGGCCGATGCGCGTCCACGACAGCCCGTCGCCGGCGGTATCCAGCACCCGGGCGCGCGCCGGCGTCATCCGCTCCGGCTCGCCGCCCACGAAGCGCAACCCCTCGACCATCGGTTCCGGATCGAACGCGTTCGGCACGCGTAGCGCCATGCGCGCCACCAGCCCCGGCGGCGACAGCGTGTAGCTCGCGACCCAATCGACGAAATCGCGCATGTCCTTGGAGAGCGGCGGGCAATCGAACACCTTGGTGATCGGCCGAAGCTTCTTCGGATCAACGCCCTCGTCGCCTCCCTCCCAGACGGCGCCCATCACCTGGCGTGGCCCAAGCGGCACCTGCACCACGGAGCCGGGCTCCACCGCCATGCCCTCGGGCACCGAGTAGGAATAGGGCCGGGGCGCCGGCATGGGTACGAGCACCGACACCGTGCGCACGGCTGGCGGCGGCTCGATCGGGCCAAAGAGGTCGGACGAATCTATGCTCATCGGGCGCGAACATGCCCGCAACGAGACCAAAATGAAACCCGCGACATCGCGCTATCAATCGTCATCATCGTCCTCGCCGGCAATGGTGCCGGTAAGCCGCATGCCCTCGATCCAGGTGGCGCCGTTTTCGCGGATCACCTTGCGCGGCCTGACCCCGCAGCGCTCGCGCACGGCTTCCGCCAGCTGGGAGGAGTGGGTGACGATCCACACCTGGCTGCTCTTCGATGCCGTCGCGATCATGTCCGCCAGCGGCTCCAGCATGTCGGGATGCAGGCTCGCTTCGGGCTCGTTGAGCGCGATCAGCGGCGGCAGGCGATAGGACAGCAGTGCCGCCGCCAGCCCGAGAAAGCGGATCTGCCCGTCCGACAGTTCGCGCGGCTGGAACACCCGGTGCGGAAAATCGGGAAAGGCGAGCCCGAACGACGCCGTCTCCTCCGGCTCCGGCACCACGAGCCGCGCGCCGCCGAAGGCCGAGGCGACCACACGATCGAGATCGACCGTATCCTGCCTGGTGTGCCTCAGCGTCGCGAACACCGCCGCCAGATTGGCGCCGTCCTCATCCAGCATCGGCCCGGTCACGGCAAGGCAGGGCTGGCGCAGCGGCGAGGCGCGGTCGGTGCGGAAGCCATGAAAGAAGCGCCAGTTGGCCACCACCCGGCGAAAGGCGGCAATTTCAGGGAAATGCCCGGCATCGCCAAGCAGCGCCATCGCCGTCTCCGACGTCAGCGCCTGGTCCGGATAATCCTGCATCCGCCCGGCGCCATCGCGCACCTGGATGGAAGGCCCCGCCCGCTTCATCATGGTGACCGGCCGCCCGTGATCGACGATCAGCTCCTCGGCCTTCACCTGCGGCTCCAGCGGAAACCCGGCAGCCGCCTCTGGCGGACGCAACCCGACCTCGACCCTGTAGCGAAACGTGACGGCCCGCTCTTCGTCCAGAAGCTCGACCTCGAGCCGCACCCGCGCCGGCCCTTCATTCTGCTTGCGCGTGCCCGACCACAGCACCGAGAACATGCCGCCCTCGGCCGCAAGCTCGCGCACCAGCCGCCCGGTGACGGCCGCCTGGACCAGCTGCAGCGCACGATAGAGATTGGATTTGCCGACCCCGTTCTCGCCGAGAAACAGCGAGGTCTCCGACAGATCCATGCGGATCGAGCGGAGCGACCGGTAATTCTGGGCGAACATGGAGCGGAGTTGCATGACCCCGCTTTACCCCATCCGCTCAGCGAAATGAATGGGCATCGGCCATCTCGGGCACGCTCGGCTCGACGAGAGGCTGGAACCGCGCGTCGCCGTCGCGCTTCAGCGCCTCGACGGTGTGCGTCTCCAGCGCCCTTGTGACGTCGTTGATATCGCCATCCAGATGCTCGACCGGGATCATGTCGCCGATGATAAAATCGAAGCGGTCGCCGCGCTTGTTGAGGAGCTCGTGAAACACCGTCATATCGCGCAGCTCCGTCGACCACTTGGCGAACCAGTAGAACAGTCCGGAATTGCGTGCCGTCATATGGACAGGCAGGATCGGCAGATTGTACTTGCGTGCCAGCCCGACGGCCGAGGTCTTCCACGGCCGTTCGTTGAGCCGGCCATTCGCCCAGTAGGCGATGCGCCCGGAGGGAAACAGCACCGTCGCCTTGCCCTCGCGCACCGCATGGTTCGTCAGCTGCAGCGTCTCGCGCGCTTTCAGCTTGCTCTTGTGCTCGTCGCGCCATTCCACCGGAATGATCATCTCGGCAAAGCGCGGATTGACGCGCACCGCATCACGGTTGGCGAATACCATCATGTCGGGCCGCCGCGTCTTCAGGAGATCGAACACCGCGACGCCATCGGCGATCCCGGTCGGATGATTGCTGACGAGAATGAAGCCGCCCTTGTCGGGAATCCGCTCGGCATTGGTCACGCCGATATCGAGATTGAGCAAATTGCTCATATACTCGAAGCACTGGAAGCCCGGCATGTTGGCGATGTCGTTGGCGAAGGTCATCGCCTTGTTGTAGCGCAGCAGCGTATAGAGAAACGGCCGCATGACGGGCCACAGCGGGTGGCCGACGATGCGTTGTCCGCGTTCGGCGATCAGCGTGTCGACGATATGTCCGGGTCTGCCTTGGGAAACGAGCGCGATCGTTTCTGCGAATTGTCCGAATGCCGTCGTGTTTTGGCGCCGTGCCATGCAAGATCCTGCCTCGTTGGGAAACCAGTTATCGCGATTATTATGATCGAAGCATGACAGGCACTTGGCCGATGTTAGCGATTCCATAACCGTCCCTCAGGCAAAATTGGCGGTCTGGCTGGCAAATTCAAGAGGCGGAAACGTGAATGAACTCCTGATCATGGCCGACGCGCGGCTGATGGCGGAACGCGCCACCTGGCTGCAAAGCCTAGCCGGCGAAAGACGTCTGTCGCAGCACACGCTCGACGCCTATGAGCGCGACACCCGCCAGTTCCTGACCTTCCTGACCGGCCATCTCGCCGGCCCGACGACGCTCAAGGATATCGAGGCGCTGCGGCCCGCCGATTTCCGCGCCTTCCTCGCCGCCCGCCGCCGCGACGGCACAGGCGCCCGCTCGCTCGGCCGCAATCTCGCCGGCCTGCGATCACTGCTGCGCTATCTCGAAAAGAAGGGACTGGTGAATGCCGCCGGCGCCGGCGCCATCCGCTCGCCGAAGCAGCCGAAATCGCTCCCCAAGCCGCTCTCTGACACCCAGGCCGTCACCGTCGTCAGCAACGAAGCGCAACTGCACGAGGAACCCTGGATCGCCGCCCGCGACGCCGCCGTCATGACCCTGCTCTACGGCTGCGGCCTGCGCATCTCCGAAGCGCTCGATCTCCTGCCCGGTGACATCACGCCAGGCGCCACGACGCTGCGCATAACAGGTAAAGGCAACAAGACCCGCCTGGTGCCGCTGCTTCCAATCGTCTTCGAGGCGGTCGACAAATACCGAAAGCTTTGCCCCTATCATCTCACCGCCGACCAGCCGCTGTTTCGCGGTGCGCGCGGCGGCAAGCTGCAACAGGCGATCATCCAGCGCACCATGCGCACGATGCGCAGCGCCTTCGGCCTGCCGGAGACCGCCACCCCCCACGCGCTGCGCCACTCCTTCGCCACCCATCTCCTGGCCGGCGGCGGCGATCTCCGCACCATCCAGGAACTGCTCGGCCATGCCAGCCTGTCGACCACACAGGTCTATACGGGTGTGGACGCCTCGCGCCTTCTCGACGTTTACGACCGCGCCCACCCTCGGGCGTAATCCTTTGTTAACCTGTTCCCTTAAAGGAATATGATGAGCCCCGCGCGTAAAGCTTGTGGCAAATCCTTTGTGACCGGAACACCATCATGACGATCTCCCTCGGCCACCGCAGCCTTTCCACCGCCTTGCCGGCTCGCTTCGGCAACATCGTGCTATGGCTGATCGCTGCCGTCCATGTGCTGGCCGCAGCACTGCTGATCGCCACCCTCGTCTCCATCTCGCCGGCGTCAGCCGCGGACGACGCAAGCTGCACCGGCCGCAACATCCTCGACGACCTGAAGGTCAGCGATCCCGCGCGCTACGAGCAGGCGGTGAAGGAAGCCGACGCCGTGCCGAACGGCAAGGGCATCTTCTGGAAGATCGAAAAGCCGGGCATCAAGCCGTCCTGGCTGCTCGGCAGCATGCACGTCACCGATCCGCGCGTCCTCGACCTGCCGCCGCGCACGAAGGCCGCCCATGATGCCGCCGACACCATCGTGATTGAATCCGACGAGATCCTCGACGAGAAGAAGGCCTCGGCGGCGCTCATGATGAAGCCCGACCTGATGATGTTCACCGACGGCACGACCATCGACAAGCTGCTCTCGCCCGAGGATTACACCCGCCTCGAGGCCGGCCTGAAGACCCGCGGCATTCCGCTCGCAGCCGTCTCACGCATGCGCCCATGGATGATCTCGAGCGTCGTTGCGCTACCCGCCTGCGAAATGGCCCGCAAGGCCAAGGGCGTCCAGTTCCTCGACCAGAAGATCGCCACCGACGCGGCCGCCCAGGGCAAGCAGGTCAAGGGCCTGGAAACGCTCGCCGAACAGCTTCAGGCCATGGCCGAACTGCCCACCGAATTCCACATGAAGTCGCTGATCGAAACACTGGAACTCGGCTCGAAGATGAACGACGTGGTCGAGACCATGACCGATCTCTACCTCTCCGGCGATATCGGCATGACCATGCCGATGCTGAAGACGGTCACGCCCGAGGGCGCCGACGACAGCAGCGACTACGCCGCCTTCGAGCAGCGCATCATCCTCGACCGCAACAAGATCATGGCCGAACGCGCCGCCCCGATCCTGGCCACCGGCAACGTCTTCATGGCCGTCGGCGCCTTGCATCTTCCCGGCGAAGGTGGCGTGATCGAGCTCTTGCGCAAGCAAGGCTTTACGGTGACGGCGGTGAATTGAGGGCACTGAGGCAGGCAAACGTCCTACCGTGTAGCCCACTCATCCGACCCTTCGGGCCACCTTCTCCCCGTTGGGAGCCGTTGCAAAATCTCACCGTTGTGATTCTCTGTCTTAGCGATGAGCGGAGATGATGCGATGTCGGTTCGGGATGGTGGCCAGTTCAGTTTCGCCGATGCGTTGATCCCTCAGGGCAAAGGGTCGGGTCGGCTGGACAAGTTGTCGTCGCTGGTGAGGTGGTACCGTTTCGAGAAGCACCTTGCGCGGCTGCGTGATGACACGGGCAAGGGCGCCGGTCGGCCCGCTTATAGACCGCTGGTGATGTTCAAGGCGCTGCTTCTGCAGTCGCTATACGGCCTCTCGGACATGGAGCTTGAGGAAGCGTTGTGCGACCGGTTGTCGTTCAAGCGTTTCGTCGGCCTTGCTCTGGATGAAGCTTTTCCGGATCACTCAACGCTGTGCCGATTTCGCAACCTTTTGATCAGCGAAGCGCTGCTGGACAAGCTGTTTGCCGAGCTCGACCGGCAGTTGGATGCCGCCGGTCTGATCCTGCGGCGTGGCACGATGCTGGATGCGACGGTGATCGAGACGACGGCGGCCCGCCCGCCTCGCGGTCGCAATGGCGACCTTGATGCCAATGCCAATCTCGATGCCGACGCGTCCGGTTCGGACGGGGACGAGCCGGGCGAGCGGTTGCCGCGTCAGGCACCGAGCGATCCGGATGCGCGGTTCACGCAGCGCAAGGGCAAGGCAGGTTCGGCCTATGGTTACAAGGCTCATGTCGGGGTCGATGAAGGATCCGGCCTGATCCTGAGGGTCGTGACCACGCCGGCCAATGTCAACGACACCGTCGTCGCCGACCTTCTGATTACCGGCGACGAATCCTGCGTGCTGGCCGACAGCGCCTATCATACCCATGCACGCGAGAAGGCCCTGAGGAGCCAGGGCATCAAGCCGCGGCTGATGCGCCGGCCCAACCGGCATCACCGCGTCCTGCCGCCAAGGCTTGCCCGCCTCAACCGGATGATATCGAAACGTCGTGCGGCCGTTGAGACGACCTTCGCCACGCTCAAGCATCGCATGGGCCTCGGGCTGATCCGTTATCGCGGGCTCGTCAAGGCGCGGGCCCAGGTGCTGATGGCGACGATCGCCTTCAACATGCGCCGCTGGGTGACGATGGCGACGTGACCAAGGCCGAACTGCGCCCGCAAACCTGAAAACGCCAGCCTGAAGCCAACAAAAACCCCGCTCAAGGCATTGAGCGGGGAAAAGGGCAGGTCGGTTCGCCATAGAGCTGCCGCGATCGCGTATTTTGCAACGGCTCCCGTTGGCGAGAAGGGGAGGTTGGCGCGAGCGACCCACCACGAATCTCTTCTCCCCAACGGGGAGAAGGTGCCGGCAGGCGGATGAGGGGGCCACGAGCTCGGCGATTACCGCTGAACTTGCGCTTCTATGGCAAACACCAAACCGCAAGAGGGCTGAGCGTTTACTTACCCACGTGATCGCTTTTCCGCCTTGAGTTCGGCCAGCAGAACATCGGCGTCGACTTCACGTCCTTCGCCGCTGGCAATCCCCTCGTCATAGGCTCGTTTCAGTCGCGCGATTTCCAGCTGCCGGATTTCCTCGCGCTGTTCCCAAAGGCGAAGGGCGTCGCGAACGATTTCGCTGTTGGACGCATAGCCGCCGCTATCGACCGCATCCTGCATTTTTGCAGCCTGATGCGGCGTGAGCGAAATGGTAAGGGTGCGCATGTTGGTGGCTTTCATGATGAAAGAGTAACACACCCAACAAGGCCTAACAATTATTGTTAGCCAAGCGAAAAAGGCCGCAGTCCTCTCGAACCACGGCCTCTTCGAAACTTATGGCAAAGCCTTACATATGGATCGGCTTGAAGAACGCCGCCAGCGCCGCTTCCTTCACCGCTTCCGACATGGTCGGGTGCGCGTGGCAGGTGCGGCCGAGGTCTTCGGCGGAGCCGCCGAATTCCATCAGGACGGCGATCTCGTGGATCATTTCGCCGGCGCCGAAGCCGACGATGTGGCCGCCGAGGACGCGGTCGGTGGTCTTGTCCGACAGGATCTTCACGAAGCCATCCGTCGCCAGCATGGCGCGCGCGCGCCCGTTTGCCGTGAACGGGAACTTGCCGACCTTGTAGGCGACGCCAGCAGCCTTCAGCTCTTCCTCGGTCTTGCCGACGGAGGCGACTTCGGGCTGCGTGTAGACGACGCTCGGGATCACGTCGTAGTTCACATGGCCATGCTGGCCGGCGAGGATTTCGGCAAGCGCCACGCCTTCGTCTTCAGCCTTGTGCGCCAGCATCGGGCCCTTCACCACGTCGCCGATCGCGTAGATGCCGGCAACATTGGTGCGGAAGTGACCGTCGATCTCGACGCGGCCACGATTGTCGAGCGCAACGCCCGCTTCTTCGAGACCGAGGCCAGCCGTGTAGGGAATGCGGCCGGTGGAGATCAGCACGACATCGGCTTCGACCGTCTGCGCGGCGCCGCCGGCGACCGGCTCGAAGGTCACCTTCGCGCCCTTGCCACCCTTTTCGACGCCCGTCACCTTGGAGCTCAGGTTGATGTCGACGCCCTGCTTGGCGAGCATGCGCTGGAACTGCTTGGAGACGTCGCCGTCCATCGCGCCGAGGATCTTGTCGAGATATTCGATGACGGTGACCTTGGCGCCGAGGCGCGACCACACAGAGCCGAGCTCGAGGCCGATGACGCCGCCGCCGACGACAATCATCGTCTCAGGCACCTTGTCGAGCGCGATCGCGCCGGTGGAGGAAACGATCACCTTCTCGTCGATATCGACCTTCACGCCGGGGATGCCGGCGACGTCGGAGCCGGTGGCGATGACGATGTTCTTGCCTTCGATTTCCTGGACCTTGCCGTCCTCGGCCGTAACCGAGACCTTACCGGCCGAGACGATCTTGCCGGTGCCGATGAAGCTGTCGATCTTGTTCTTCTTGAACAGGAAAGCGACGCCGTCGACGTTCGACTTCACGGTGGCGTCCTTGTGGGCCATCATCTTGTCGAGGTTCAGCTTCGGCGCCGCGACCTCGATGCCGAGCGCGTCCATGCCGTGGCCGGCCTGATGGAACATTTCCGACGCGTGCAGCAGCGCCTTGGAGGGAATGCAGCCGACATTGAGGCAGGTGCCGCCGAAGGTCGCGCGCTTTTCGACGACGGCGACCTTGAGGCCGAGCTGGGCCGCCTTGATGGCAGCGACATAGCCGCCGGGGCCGGTTCCGATAACGATCACATCATAGGACATTGTTGCTTTTCCTTTTCGTTATTTGCTTAATCCGCCGCGCGGGCGAGCGCGAGGCGGAAGCCGAAGCCGACCAGAGCGGCGCCGGTAATGCGGTTGAACCATTTGCCGCTGGCGATGAAGCGATCGCGCACGGCCTTGACGGTGAAGAAGGTGGAGACGGCGGCAAACCAGGCGACCAGAGCGGTCGCCATGCCGATGCCGTAGCTGAACTGGATGAGGCCGGGCGTGTCGTGATGAACGAGCGTCGAAAACAGCGACAGGAAGAACAGCACCGGCTTCGGGTTCAGCGCATTGGTGATGAAGCCCATGCCGAGGCAGCGCAGCGCCGAGATCGGCTTGCGATCCTCTTCGCTGACCTTGATCTCGGCCACGTTGAAGCCCGGCGCGCGGAACGACTTGATGCCGAGATAGACGAGATAGGCGACACCCGCCCACTTGATCATCGCAAACAGCATCAGCGACTGCGACACGATCAGCCCGAGGCCGAGGATCGTGTAGCTGATGTGGAAGAGCAGCGAGAAGCCCATGCCGATGCCGGTCATGATCGCGGCGCGGCGGCCATGCACGATGCTCTGGCGCAGGATGACAGCGAAGTCGGCGCCCGGCACGACGATGAAGATCGAGAAGACGGCCATCAGGCCGAGAAATTCGAGAACATACTGCATGCTCATACCGCCCTTGAAATGATGAATCCGATCATCGGCCGCCGCTGACATTGAGGATCGCGCCGGTGACGTAGGATGCGTCCTTGGATAGCAGATAAAGCACCGCGTCGGCGATCTCTTCCGCCGTGCCGGCGCGCTGCATCGGAATACTCGGCGCCATGTCGCGCGCCCGATCCGGCAGGCCGCCGGAAGCGTGGATTTCGGTGTCGATGACCCCAGGGCGTACGGCGTTGACGCGCACGCCCTCGGTCGCCACTTCGCGGGCCAGACCGATGGTGAAGGTGTCGATCGCGGCCTTGGAGGCGGCGTAGTCGACATATTGCGAGGGTGAGCCGATGATTGCCGCCATCGAGGAAATATTGACGATCGCCCCGCCCTTGCCGCCATGTTTGGTCGACATGCGGCGCACAGCCTCGGCCGCGCAAAGGATCGAGCCGGTAATGTTGATGCGCATCATCCGCTCGATGCGCGCCACCGACATCTCGTCGATACGAGCAGGCGCATCGACGATGCCGGCATTGTTGGCAAGCCCGTCCAGCCGGCCGAAGTGGCGGTCGATGGCTTCGAACATCTGCGTGATATCGGACGCCTCGCCGACATCGCCTTTGATCGCAATAGCGTCACCGCCGCCGGCCTTGATCTTCGCCACGACCTCGTCGGCCGCAGCCTTGTTGGCGGCATAGTTCACCGCGACACGCCAGCCCTTGGCGGCGGCCAGCAATGAGATCGCGGCCCCGATGCCGCGGCTGCCGCCGGTCACGAGAAGAACGGGTTGGTCACTCATGACGCACATTCCTTGAAGTCGAGCACATCCCAGGGCGCCACCGATGCCTTGCCCTTGCCCCAGATCGAGGAGGCGCGAATGGCCGGGCCGATGCCGGGGAAGAGGATCTTGTCGGCCGCCTGCCCGGCTTCGGGCTGCAGGTTGTCGAGCGTGCCCTTGGCGTCGATGCCGTAGACCATGCCCTGCCAGATCGTGCAGGCCTCGAGATCGGCCCCCGTCGCGTCCCCGTCAGGGCATTTGAACATGACCATCGCAAGCGACCGCGCCGGATCTTCAGACGGCATGACATAGCCATCGAGCGTAAGCGGCGTCTTTAAAATCTTGACCGTGAAGCGGTTGCTGGCGGCGGCCGCGGCTGTCGCGATCGGCGTGAAGCGCAGCTCGTAGGCGCCGTCGCGATCGGTATAGACCGCATTGGCCTGATTGCACTCCGCCGCCATCAGCGGCTGGCCGCAAAGCGTGGCGGCAAGCACGAGCGCAGCCGCACGCGCCACGGGGCGACCGGAAGCGGGCGTGGTATGCGATGAGCGGAAGGCGGGTTTCAGCGACATCAGGTGTTCCGGTGCTGAGGCGAAAAGGGCCGCTCGCGCGGCCCTGTCGGTCTCTTAGAGATCGAGAACGAGGCGTTCCGGATCTTCCAGGCTTTCCTTGACGCGCACGAGGAAGGTAACGGCTTCCTTGCCGTCGACGATGCGGTGGTCATAGGAGAGCGCGAGATACATCATCGGACGGATGACGATCTGGCCGCCGACGACAACGGGACGGTCCTGGATCTTGTGCATGCCGAGAATGCCCGACTGCGGCGCGTTCAGGATCGGCGAGGACATCAGCGAACCGTAGACACCACCATTGGTGATGGTGAAGGTGCCGCCCTGCATGTCGGCCATCGAAAGCGAACCGTCGCGAGCCGACTTGGCAAGACGGCCGAGGTCCTTTTCGATCTCGGCGATCGACATCTGGTCGGCATCGCGGATGATCGGAACGACCAGGCCCTTGTCTGTGCCGACGGCCATGCCGACGTGGCAGTAGTTCTTGTAGATGATGTCGGTGCCGTCGATTTCGGCGTTGACGGCCGGCAGTTCCTTCAGCGCGTGCGTAACGGCCTTGGTGAAGAAGCCCATGAAGCCGAGCTTCACGCCGTGCTTCTTTTCAAACACGTCCTTGTACTTGGCGCGCAGTGCCATCACGGCGCTCATGTCCACCTCGTTATAGGTGGTGAGCATGGCAGCGGTGTTCTGGGCGTCCTTCAGGCGCTTGGCGATCGTCTGGCGCAGGCGCGTCATCTTCACGCGCTCTTCGCGACCGGCATCCTCGACCGTCGACGGGCCGCGTGCGGCGGCAGGCGCTGCCGGAGCAGCAGCGGCAGGAGCCGCAATGCCCTTGGCGACGGCGGCGATCACGTCGCCCTTCAGTACCTGACCGCGCTTGCCGGAGCCATCGACCTGATCGGCCGAAAGGTTATTTTCGGCGAGCATCTTCGAAGCAGCCGGTGCCGGCGGCATCGAGGAAGCGGCAGCCGATGCAGAGGCGGCAGCTGCGACCGGTGCGGCAGCAGCCGGTGCCGGCTCGGCGGCCTTGGCGGGAGCGGCAGCGGCAGCCGGAGCAGCGGCAGCGGCACCAGCGCTTGCAGCGATCTGGCCGAGCAGCGCGTCGAGACCGACGGTTTCGCCGGCCTGCGCGACGATTTCGGAGAGTACGCCGGCAGCCGGTGCCGGAACTTCGATGGTCACCTTGTCGGTTTCAAGCTCCACCAGCGGCTCGTCGGCCTTGATGACATCGCCGACCTTCTTGAACCAGGTACCGACGGTTGCCTCGCTGACGGATTCACCGAGAGTTGGAACGCGGATTTCTGTGGCCATTGTTCAAATCCTGAATTTTGATCTTTGTGATGTTTGACGGCATTCCGGCGCGAGCGGCCGGGATCTGAATTAATGCGGAGAGGAAGCGCGGCGCGCTCCCTCTCCGATCTCATTCTCGTTAGCCGCCGAGCGCGTCCTCGAGGAACGCGGCGAGCTGTGCCAGATGCTTGGACATCAGGCCGGTTGCGGGCGATGCCGCGGCCGGACGTCCGGTGTAGCGAACGCGCTGGTACTTCGCATCGATATGGGCAAGCACCCATTCCAGATACGGGTCGATGAACGACCATGCACCCATGTTCTTCGGCTCTTCCTGGCACCAGACCATTTCCGCGTTGCGGAAGCGGGAGAGCTCGTTGATGAGCGCCTTGGCCGGGAACGGATAGAGCTGTTCGACGCGCAGCAGGTAGACATCGTCGATCCCGCGCTTTTCGCGCTCTTCCAGCAGGTCGTAATAGACCTTGCCGGTGCAGAGCACGACGCGGCGGATCTTGGCATCCTTCTGCAGCTTGATCGGGCCGTCCTTGATGACCTCGGCATCGTCCCAGAGGAGACGGTGGAACGAGGTCTCGCCGGCCATTTCGGCCAGGCCCGATACGGCGCGCTTGTGGCGCAGCAGCGACTTCGGCGTCATCAGGATCAGCGGCTTGCGGAAGTCGCGCTTCACCTGGCGGCGCAGGATGTGGAAGTAGTTCGCCGGCGTCGTGACGTTGGCGACCTGCATGTTGTCTTCCGCGCAAAGCTGCAGGAAGCGCTCGAGGCGGGCCGACGAGTGCTCCGGACCCTGACCTTCATAGCCGTGAGGCAGCAGGCAGACGAGGCCGGACATGCGCAGCCACTTGCGTTCGCCGGACGAGATGAACTGGTCGAACACGACCTGCGCACCGTTGGCGAAGTCGCCGAACTGGGCTTCCCAGAGCGTCAGCGCATTCGGGCGGGCCAGCGAGTAGCCGTATTCGAAGCCGAGAACGGCTTCTTCCGACAGCATCGAGTTGATGACTTCGTAGCGCGCCTGGGTCGCCGACAGGTTGGCGAGCGGGATATAGCGCTCTTCCGTTTCCTGATCGTAGAGAACCGAGTGACGCTGCGAGAAGGTGCCGCGTTCGCAATCCTGACCCGAGAGACGGATCTTGTGACCTTCGGTGACGAGACCGCCGAACGCCAGCGCTTCCGCCGTTGCCCAGTCGATGCCTTCGCCGGTCGAGATCATGTTGGCGCGGTTTTCCATGAAGCGCTGGATCGTGCGGTGCGCATGGAAGCCTTCCGGGATCTCGGAAAGCTTGCGGCCGATTTCCTTCAGCTGCTTCATCGGCACGGCGGTCTTGCCGCGACGCTGCTCGTCGGCATTGTCTGCCGTGCGCAGGCCCGACCACTCGCCGTCAAGCCAGTCGGCCTTGTTCGGCTTGTAGTGCTGGCCGGCCTCGAACTCCTGCTCGAGATGCGCGCGCCAGTCGGCCTTCATCTTCTCGACTTCGCCCTCGGTCAGCACGCCCTCGGAAACGAGACGCTCGCTGTAGAGCTGCAGAACGCTCTTGTGGGCGCGGATGACCTTGTACATCTTCGGCTGCGTGAAGGACGGTTCGTCGCCTTCATTGTGGCCGTAGCGGCGATAGCAGAACATGTCGAGCACGACAGGCTTGTGGAACTTCATGCGAAATTCCATGGCGATCTTGGCGCCGTAGACGACGGCTTCCGGATCGTCACCGTTGACGTGCAGGATCGGTGCTTCGATCATCTTGGCGACGTCGGACGGATAGGGCGACGAACGCGAGAAGGCCGGGTTCGTGGTGAAGCCGATCTGGTTGTTGATGATGACGTGCATCGTGCCGGCAACGCGGTGACCGCGCAGACCGGAGAGACCGAGGATTTCGGCAATTACGCCCTGTCCGGCAAAAGCGGCATCGCCGTGGATGAGGAGCGGCAGAACCTTGGCGCGCTCCGACAAGGGAATGATGTCGCCGTCCCAGACGGTGGCGCTCATGTCCTGCTTGGCGCGGGCCTTGCCCATGACGACAGGGTCGACGATTTCAAGGTGCGACGGGTTGGCCGTCAGCGACACGTGAACCTTGTTGCCGTCGAACTCGCGGTCCGAGGAAGCGCCGAGGTGGTACTTCACGTCGCCGGAACCTTCGACTTCGTCAGGCGCGTAGGAACCGCCCTTGAACTCGTGGAAGATGGCGCGGTGCGGCTTGCCCATGACCTGGGAAAGCACGTTCAGACGGCCGCGGTGGGCCATGCCGAACACGGCTTCCTTGAGGCCGAGATGGCCGCCGCGCTTCAGGATCTGCTCGAGCGCCGGGATCAGCGATTCACCGCCGTCGAGGCCGAAACGCTTGGTACCCTTGAACTTGACGTCGAGGAACTGCTCGTAGCCTTCGGCTTCGATGATCTTCGACAGGATCGCCTTCTTGCCTTCGTTGGTGAAGGCAACACCCTTATCAGGACCTTCGATCCGTTCCTGGATCCAGGCCTTTTCCTCGGGGTTCGAAATGTGCATGAACTCGACGCCGATCGTCGAGCAATAGGTGCGCTCAAGGATCTCGATCATCTCGCGAACGGTGGCGTATTCCAGGCCGAGCACGTTGTCGATGAAGATCTTGCGGTCGTAGTCGGCTTCGGAGAAACCGTAGTTTTCCGGCGACAGTTCCTTGTAGTCTTCAACGGGTGCCGCGATGCCGAGCGGGTCGAGCTTGGCGTGCAGGTGGCCGCGCATCCGGTAGGCGCGGATCATCATGATAGCGCGCACGCTGTCGCGCGTCGCCTGCAGGATGTCTGCACCTTCGGTCGGCTTGCCGGCTGCTTCAGCCTTGGCCTTGACCTTGGTCTCGACGACCTTCTCGATCACGCCCCAGTCGCCGTCGAGCGCCGAAACGAGGTCGCCGCTGGCCTGCATCGGCCAGTTTTTCTTGCGCCAGGATGCGCCCTTGGCGGCCCGCTTCACATCATCAGGATTGTCTTCCAGCGCCTTGAAGAAGGCGCGCCATTCTTCGTTGACCGATGCCGGGTCGTCCTCGTAGCGCGCATAAAGCTGCTCGATGTAAGCA
Source organism: Rhizobium sp. O111 (assembly GCF_055616315.1). Lineage (NCBI taxonomy): Bacteria > Pseudomonadati > Pseudomonadota > Alphaproteobacteria > Hyphomicrobiales > Rhizobiaceae > Rhizobium > Rhizobium sp. O111. Next base: position 3,258,256 of record NZ_JBSHXL010000001.1, read on the forward strand.
GCGTTGGCGCCATCCAGGAACGAGGTGATCTGAAACTGCTCGTTGGCTTCTTGCCGTGCCATGGTGTTACGCGGACGCTTCCGCCCGCCTCCTGACTTTGTGATTTTGCCGATCCCATCGACCGGCTGCCGCATCTTCATGTTCAGCCGCCTGTCCGCGGCTCAGTCTTGGTTCGAACCGGGCAGTACGCAAAGCGCATCCTGCCCGGTGTATAGATTGGCTTAGCCCTTGAGGACTTCAACCAGCGTCGTGCCGAGGCGTGCCGGCGAAGGCGAAACCTTGATGCCGGCTGCTTCCATGGCAGCGATCTTGGATTCCGCATCGCCCTTGCCGCCGGAAACGACAGCGCCGGCGTGGCCCATGGTGCGGCCCTTCGGAGCCGTACGGCCCGCGATGAAGCCGGCCATCGGCTTCTTGCGGCCCTTCTTGGCTTCGTCGATCAGGAACTGCGCCGCGTCTTCTTCAGCCGAGCCGCCGATTTCGCCGATCATGATGATCGAGGTCGTGGCTTCGTCGGCCAGGAACATCTCGAGCACGTCGATGAACTCGGTGCCCTTGACCGGGTCGCCGCCGATGCCGACAGCCGTCGTCTGGCCGAGGCCTTCGTTCGACGTCTGGAACACGGCTTCGTAGGTCAGCGTGCCGGAGCGCGAAACGATACCGACCGAACCCTTGCGGAAGATCGAGCCCGGCATGATGCCGATCTTGCATTCTTCCGGCGTCAGGATACCCGGGCAGTTGGGGCCGAGGAGGCGCGACTTGGAGCGGTCGAGGCGAGCCTTGACGCGAACCATGTCCATAACAGGGATACCCTCGGTGATGCAGGTGATGAACGGGATCTCGGCGTCGATCGCCTCGATGATCGCATCAGCGGCACCAGCCGGCGGAACGTAGATGACCGAAGCGTCGGCACCCGTGCGCTCCTTGGCTTCGGCAACCGAAGCGAAGATCGGCAGGCTTTCGCCCTTCGAGCCCGTCCAGGTTTCGCCACCCTTCTTCGGGTGAATACCGCCGACCATCTGAGTGCCGTAATAGGCGAGCGCCTGTTCGGTGTGGAAAGTACCGGTCTTGCCGGTCAGGCCCTGCACGAGGACCTTTGTGTTCTTATTGACGAGAATAGACATCCGTTAATCCCGATCTCTAGCTTTAGCGCCTGCGAAACTTCGTCCACAAGAGGACGCCGCTACTAATCAAAACAATGCCGCCAGCGACGAGAGGCGAAAGCTGCATGCACATTGTCAGTGCCGCCGGTGACGCATTTTCCTCAAAGGCAGCGCACCACTTTTCTTCCTCAAGCCACCAGAACCAGCAGCCGATGAGAGCCGTAATCGCGAATGCAAGTACGACCCTCAGCATACACTTACCTACGCGTTGATCGCCGCGACGATCTTCTTGGCGGCATCGTCGAGATCGTCAGCTGCCGTGATCGCGAGACCGGATTCGTTGAGGATCTTCTTGCCGAGCTCGACATTGGTGCCTTCGAGGCGAACGACGAGCGGAACCTTGAGACCGACTTCCTGAACCGCAGCGACAACGCCTTCGGCGATGACGTCGCACTTCATGATGCCGCCGAAGATGTTGACGAGGATGCCCTCGACCTTCGGGTCAGCAGTGATGATCTTGAAGGCAGCCGCGACCTTCTCCTTGCCGGCGCCACCGCCGACGTCGCAGAAGTTAGCCGGCTCCTTGCCGTAGAGCTTGATGATGTCCATCGTCGCCATGGCGAGACCGGCGCCGTTGACCATGCAGCCGATGTTGCCGTCGAGGGCGACATAGGCGAGGTCCCACTTGGAGGCTTCGATTTCCTTGGCGTCTTCTTCGGTCTCGTCGCGCAGCGCCTTGACGTCGTCATGGCGGAACAGCGCGTTGCCGTCGAAGGACATCTTGGCGTCGAGGACGCGCAGGTGGCCGTCCTTCATGACGATCAGCGGGTTGACTTCGAGAAGCGCCATGTCCTTTTCGCCGAACGCCTTGTAGAGCGCCGGGAACAGCGACTTGGCGTCTTCGGCAGCGGCACCGGAAAGTTCCAGAGCCTTGACGATCTTGGCAACGTCGTCAGCCGTTACACCGGCTTCCGGGTTGATGGCGATCGTGTGGATCTTCTCGGGCGTGTCGTGGGCGACAGCTTCGATGTCCATGCCGCCTTCGGTCGAAACCACGAAGGCAACCTGACCAACCGAACGGTCGACCAGCAGCGAGCAATAGAGTTCGCGGTCGATGTCGGCGCCGTCTTCGATGTAGAGACGGTTGACCTGCTTGCCGGCTTCGCCCGTCTGCGCCGTTACCAGCGTGTTGCCGAGCATTTCCTTGGCGTGAGCGACGACTTCTTCGATCGACTTGGCGAGGCGAACGCCGCCCTTGGCGTCGGGGCCGAGTTCCTTGAACTTGCCCTTGCCGCGGCCACCAGCGTGGATCTGGCTCTTGACCACGTAGAGCGGGCCCGGCAGCGACTTGGCGGCGGCTTCGGCTTCCTCGACCTTGAGGATCGGCACACCCTTGGCGACCGGCGCACCATAGCCCTTGAGCAGAGCCTTGGCCTGATATTCATGAATGTTCATGGATCTATTCCTGTTTGGATTGCGTCAGCGGTCGGCGGCTTATTTCAGCGACGGCGCGATGTTGATGCAGGCTTCGCACAGGCCGGCGACAGCGGCGACGGACTTGTCGAAGGCTTCCTTTTCGGCCTTGTTCAGGTCGATCTCGATGATGCGCTCGACGCCACCGGCACCGATGATGGTGGGAACGCCGACATACATGTCCTTGACGCCGTACTGGCCGGAGAGCTGCGCTGCGCAAGGCAGGACACGCTTCTTGTCCTTGAGGTAGGATTCAGCCATTTCGATCGCCGAAGCGGCCGGTGCGTAGTAGGCCGAGCCGGTCTTGAGCAGACCAACGATTTCGGCGCCGCCATCACGGGTGCGCTGGATGATTTCTTCGAGGCGTTCCTTGGTGACCCAACCCATGGTGACGAGGTCGGTGAGCGGGATGCCGCCAACGGTGGAGTAACGTGCGAGCGGAACCATCGTGTCGCCGTGGCCGCCGAGAACGAAGGCGGTGACGTCCTGTACGGAAACGTTGAACTCCTTGGAGAGGAACAGGCGGAAGCGCGAGCTATCCAGAACGCCGGCCATGCCGACGACCTTGTTGGCCGGAAGGCTGGAGAACTTCTGCAGCGCCCAGACCATGGCGTCGAGCGGGTTGGTGATGCAGATCACGAAGGCGTTCGGGGCATACTTCTTGATGCCGGCGCCGACCTGTTCCATGACCTTGAGGTTGATGCCGAGCAGGTCGTCGCGGCTCATGCCCGGCTTGCGGGCGACGCCGGCGGTGACGATGCAGACGTCTGCGCCTTCGATTGCGGAGTAGTCGCTTGCGCCGGTCAGATTGGCATCGAAGCCTTCAACCGGCGAGGACTGCGCGATGTCGAGGCCCTTACCCTGCGGGATGCCGTCGGCGATATCGAAGAGAACGATGTCACCCAGCTCCTTGAGGCCGGCGAGATGCGCCAGCGTGCCACCAATCATGCCAGAACCAATGAGAGCGATTTTGTTACGCGCCATTTCGGTGTTTCCTTTGCGACCAAAATTCGTCGGGCGACGCACTGAGGGGCTGCGCCCAATTGCCGCAATCGCATAGACCCTAAGGCCAAAAATGGCAACTGATTATTTTGAGACCAGCAATTTCAATCGTTTAGAAGACAAATTACTTACGTAAACGTAAGAGTTTTTGTCATGAAACTGCTACTCGGCGGCTCGTTTCTCGTGGTGCAGAGCCAGATATTCCGCACTCCGCATCTCGAAAAGGCGCGATGCCGTCCGGTCGAACTCGAAACCTTCGGTACCACGCGCTTGTGTCAACAAGTTCTCAGGCATGGCCGCCGCCGAGATATAGAGCCTCACCGCATGGTCGTAGAGCGTATCGACCAAAATGATGAAGCGCTTCGTCTGGTTCCGCTTCTCGGGTCCGAGCATGGGAACGTGATCGACAAATATGGCATCAAAGCGTTCGGAGATGACAAGGAAGTCGGCTGCACCCAGAGGCTTGTCGCAGAGATCGGAGAATGTGAAGCGCGCCAGCCGGTCGACGGCGAGCGGCACATGGATCGAGCGCCCCTTCATCGGCAGCTCGATCGGCTGCGCCTTGCGCCCGTGCAACGCCTGGTTCCAGGCGGCGTCCATGGCCATGTCGGCATGGCGATCGAGCGGCGTGATATAGACGGGCAGGCTGTCGATCTTCTCCATCCGGTAATCCGTCGGAGAATCCAGCGTCACGGTCTCGACGTGCTTGTTGAGGAGATCGATGAACGGCAGGAAGAGACCACGGTTGAGGCCGTCACGATAGAGATTGATGGGCTCGACGTTGGAGGTGGCAACCAGCACGCAGCCGCGACCGAACAGGTCGGAAAACAGCCGCGACAGGATCATCGCATCGGCGATATCGGTGACCGTGAACTCGTCGAAGCACAGAAGCTCGGCTTCGTCATAGAGTGCTGCGCCCACGACCGGGATCGGATCGGCCTGCTTGGTCTCGCCGTTCTTCAGCCGCAGCCGGTGGGCGGCGATGCGATTATGCACATCGGCCATGAACTCGTGAAAATGCGCCCGTCTCTTCTTGGAGCAGGGCGCCATGTCGAAGAACATGTCCATCAGCATCGTCTTGCCGCGGCCGACGCTGCCGTGAATGTAAAGACCCTTGACCGGCTCGGAGGATTTCTTCTTGGCAGCGAACAGCCATCCAAGCGCGCTCGATTTCGCCGCCGGACGCTTCTGCTTGAGCTCCGACAGCACCCGATCCAGGCACTTCGCCACATGCATCTGGGCGGAGTCGAGTTGAAGCGAGCCTGAGGTCGTCAGCGACTTCAATTGTTCGCTGACGCTCAAGCTGTAGTCTGGCATCGGTTGCATTGAGATAATCCGCCTGGAAAAGATCGGCGGAGCGAGCCGCCGGCTCGCTTATCGGCTGAGCGCGATCGGCTGGCCGCTGCTGGTTTGGCCGCTGAAGGCGTTGTCGGCGGTCTTGTAGACGCTGCCGATCTGAGTGCCGTTGCGGTCCTTGAGCAGCACCTGCTTGCCCGACACTTCCCAGGAGCCCATCGCCGTCAGCTCGCCGACGCAGCCGCGTGTGCCGCCGCGCGAACCGCTGCCGAGGTTGGTGAGCGTCAGGAACATGTCGCAGGAGCCGTTGACCCGCCAGCTGCCGACCAGGGATTCCTTGGTGACGTCGAGACCGCCGCCATTGGCCGCCATTGCGCCGCCGCCCTGCACGCCGCCCATCGGCGCCGTCGAGGTCGGAGCGGCCGGAAACTGCGAGGAACCACCGGGAGGAGGCAGCTGACCGCCCTGCACCGAAGGCACCGGCTGTGCCGTCAAAGGCGCCGGTGCTGCGCTGTAGCTCGCGTCGTTATAGGCTGTACGCTGGCAACCGGCGAGTGACAGAACAACCGCCATACCTGTCATCGCATATCGCAACTGCATCTGAATGCTCCCGAATGTCCGCTTTTGTCGCATGAAAATAGTAATTAGCTTATTTTCGAATGAACGTGTTTCACTTTGGTTAATCAAGCCGTAATGGCCGTGAATTGCCTGACGGAGCTAGGTCTGTGACAGCGCAATTCAACCTTTACGGCTGAGAACTTCCTGAAGATAGAATTTGTCAGCAAGGTGATGACCAGTCATTTCTTCTGGAAATGCTGTCGCCTGTTTCACGATTGAACGATGATCATCTCGCACCGGCAGGCATCGGCGGCCCGACAAGGGCCGCCGGATGGATGGCATCGCGTCAGACGCGGCGCTCGACCATCATCTTCTTGATTTCGGCGATCGCCTTGGCCGGGTTCAGACCCTTCGGGCAGGTCTGCGCGCAGTTCATGATCGTGTGGCAGCGATAGAGGCGGAACGGATCCTCGAGATTGTCGAGGCGCTCACCCTTGGCTTCATCGCGGCTATCGATCAGCCAGCGATAGGCCTGCAGCAGCACGGCCGGACCTAGATAACGGTCGCCGTTCCACCAGTAGCTCGGACAGGAGGTCGAGCAGCAGGCGCACAGAATGCACTCGTAGAGGCCGTCGAGCTTCTGACGGTCTTCGTGGCTCTGCTTCCACTCGGTCGCCGGAGCCGGCGACACCGTCTTCAGCCAGGGCTCGATCGAGCGGTGCTGGGCGTAGAAGTTGGTGAGGTCGGGCACGAGGTCCTTGACGACGGGCATGTGCGGCAGCGGATAAATCTTCACCGAGCCCTTGATGTCGTCGAGACCCTTGGTGCAGGCCAGCGTATTCGTGCCGTCGATGTTCATCGCGCAGGAACCGCAGATGCCCTCGCGACAGGAACGGCGCAGCGTCAGCGTCGGGTCGATCTTGTTCTTGATGTAAAGCAGACCGTCGAGCACCATCGGGCCGCAATCGTCGACGTCGATGTAGAACGTGTCGATCGACGGGTTCTGGCCATCGTCAGGGCTCCAGCGATAGACGCGGAATTCGCGCGTATTGGTGGCACCGGCCGGCTTCGGCCACACCTTGCCTTCGCGTATCTGGGAATTCTTGGGAAGTGCGAGTTCAACCATGGTTATTTTCCTGTGGCGACGTGGAGCCGGGCAAGGCCGCTCCCAAAATACGAATCTTGTTGTCAAATCCAGCCGCGGAAGCCTTGGCGGCGAATTTTCGGTCGGCAGTCACGAGAATATCGTCGGCATCGTCGAGCGCACAGGCGAGATACATCGCGTCATAGATGGAGTGATCCATCGTGGAAGAAAGATCGAATGCGACATCGATCAGGTCTATCGATGGCACAAGGTGCTTGAAGGCCGTCTTCACCCTTGCAACAGCCTCCGAAGCCTGCGCGGTTGAGATGATGCCGGTGCGGATTTTCCTACGAAGAACATGGACCACCTCAGCCAGAACGATATCGGGTGCCTTCAACGCCGCTTCAGCCTTGGTCAACTGAATGGCGTCGAGATGATCTCCCTCATCGACAAACCATTTCACCACAACCGATGCATCGACGACAATCATCAGCGATCCCGCAATTCGCGAAGGATTTCGACGCTGTCGGTCTGCACGACGCCCTTCGGCGTCATTGCAGCGATACGAACGGCAGCGTCGTAGAGTGACTCCGCAGGTGTGTCCGCGACGGATGCGCTCAAGCGTTCGTTGACCTCCTCCTCCAACGTCCGCTTGTGCGCACGGGCAAGGCTTTCCAGCTTGGTCAAAAGGCTTTCATCGATCCTGATGCGCATTTCACCCATGATTTCGCTCCTTAAAGCGGCTCAGCCAGTTCTACCTTGCCACATTCCCCATCAGTAAACACGCGCCTTGGGCGCGATCTTCTGCGGGTCGATCCCTTCCGCGATCAGCTCGGTATGCACGGGGCGGTAGTCGAGCTTGACGTCGCCTGTCTCGTTGACCCAGGCGAGCGTGTGCTTGCGCCAGTTGACGTCGTCGCGGCCGGCGAATGCGCCTTCCGTGTAGTCCTCGCGGGCGTGCGAACCACGGCTCTCCTTGCGCGCTTCAGCGCCGTAGATCGTCGTGATGGCGTTGGCCATCAGGTTCTGCAGCTCAAGCGTCTCGACGAGGTCGGAGTTCCACACCATCGAGCGGTCGGTGACCTTGATGTCGCGCATTTCCTGCCAGATGGCCGAGATGCGCTGGCAGCCCGATTCCAGCGATTCCTGCGTACGGAACACGGCGGCGTCTTCCTGCATGGCGCGCTGCATCTTCTCGCGAAGATTGGCAGTCGGCGTAGACCCTGAGGCGTGACGCAGACCGTCGAAACGGTCCATGATCTTGTCGCAGGCGGCGACGTTCAGATGCGGCACCGGTGCCGCGCGGTCGATGACCTCACCGGCGCGGATGGCGGCGGCGCGGCCGAAGACCACAAGGTCGATCAGCGAGTTGGAACCGAGACGGTTGGCCCCGTGCACCGAGGCGCAGCCGGCTTCGCCGACGGCCATCAGGCCCGGAATGACGCGCTCCGGATTGGAGCTGTCGGCGTTCAGCACCTCGCCCCAGTAGTTCGTCGGAATGCCGCCCATGTTGTAGTGAACGGTCGGCAGAACCGGGATCGGCTCGCGCGTCACGTCGACGCCGGCGAAGATCTTGGCGCTCTCGGAAATCCCCGGCAGGCGCTCGTGCAGAACGGCCGGATCGAGATGGTCGAGATGCAGGAAGATGTGGTCCTTGTTCTTGCCGACGCCGCGGCCTTCGCGGATCTCGAGCGTCATGCAGCGCGAAACGACGTCGCGCGAGGCAAGGTCCTTGGCCGACGGTGCGTAGCGCTCCATGAAGCGCTCGCCCTCGGAGTTGACGAGGTAGCCGCCTTCGCCGCGCGCACCCTCGGTGATCAGACAGCCGGAGCCGTAGATGCCGGTCGGGTGGAACTGCACGAACTCCATGTCCTGGAGCGGCAGGCCGGCGCGGGCAACCATGCCGCCGCCGTCGCCGGTGCAGGTATGTGCCGAGGTCGCCGAGAAATAGGCGCGGCCGTAGCCGCCGGTCGCCAGCACCACCATCTTGGCGGCGAAGCGATGGATCGTGCCGTCGTCGAGGCACCAGGCGACGACGCCGGTGCAGCGGCTGCCGTCATCCGACATGATCAGGTCGAGCGCGAAATACTCGATGAAGAATTCAGCGTTGTGGCGCAGCGACTGGCCGTAAAGCGTGTGCAGGATGGCATGGCCGGTACGGTCGGCAACGGCGCAGGTGCGCTGTACCGGCGGTCCCTCGCCGTAGTTCTGCATGTGGCCGCCGAACGGGCGCTGGTAAATCTTGCCTTCTTCGTTGCGCGAGAAGGGAACGCCGTAGTGCTCGAGCTCATAGACCGCCTTCGGCGCTTCCATGGTGAGATACTGCATGGCGTCGACGTCGCCGAGCCAGTCGGAACCCTTGACGGTGTCGTAGAGGTGCCACTGCCAGCTGTCGGGCGTCATGTTGCGCAGCGAAGCCGCGATGCCGCCCTGCGCCGCAACGGTGTGCGAGCGGGTCGGGAACACCTTGGTGATGCAGGCGGTCTTGAAGCCCTGCTCGGCCATGCCGAGCGTGGCGCGCAGGCCGGCGCCGCCGGCGCCGACGACGATCACGTCATAGGAGTGATCGATGTACTTGTAGGCCTTCCCGTTCTGAGCGGGGCCATTCTGAGCGGATGAATTCGATGCCATGATATCAATTATCCTACGAAGGCGATCTTCAGAATGGCGAAGAGACAGAGCCCTGCCATCAGGATCGAAAAGAAGGTGTTGAGCATCACGAGCGCGATCTTGGTGACTTCATGGTGCACGTAGTCTTCGATGATGACCTGCATGCCGAGCTTCATGTGGATGACGCCCGACACGACCATCAGGCCCATGACGACGGCGACGAAGGGGTTCGACAGCGCGTGGACCACTTCCGCATAGGGCTGGCCGGCATGGATGATCATGAAGATGATGAAGAAGAGGAAGAGCGGCACATTGGCAACGGCCGTCACGCGCTGGCGCCAGAAATGTTCGGTGCCGTCCTTGGCCGAGCCGAGGCCGCGAACCTTACCCAAGGGGGTACGCATATCCATGTGATCAACCTTTAGAAGCGAATGAGAAAGCCGATCACCCAGACCAGCAAGGTCAGACAGAGCGAGGCGATGATGTTGGCGATGGCGAGCTTGGTCGAGAACTGCTTGTCGAAGCCGTGACCGAGGTCCCACATGAAGTGGCGGAAGCCGCCGAGCATGTGATGGATGAGCGCCCAGGTGTAGCCGAGCAGCACGAGCTTGCCGATGATGCTGCCGAGCACCCAGTTGGCCCAGTCGTAAGCACCGACGCCGGTTGCGGCCGCGATCAGCCACCAGGCGACCAGAAGCGTACCGACATAGAGCGCCCCACCGGTGATACGGTGGACGATCGACATAACCATGGTGGGGATTGGTTTATAAATCTGCAAATGCGGCGACAGGGGCCGATTATTTGTCACGTTCGCCATCAGAACCTCGCGGCGGTCTTTCTCGCTCCCCGGGATCCGGAAAGCATCCAAGCAAACACACGATGGTCACAAAGCTGTGCGTGCGTTGCATCATTGGCGACGTTTAATCACGGAAACACCTAACGACAAGTATAATTGACGCACCCGGGGAATTTAATCGATTTGGGTCTTGACGCCCCTTTAGACTTAGGCAGGTCCGGCCGCGCCATTACCCCTTGCGGATGAATTTCCAAGCTTTGGTGGACAAGCCTGCGCTTTTGGCGCATTTTCGCGTTAACGCTTTGTTAAGCATTCCGTTTCCGGAGACCAACGCGATGTTCAAGACATCCTCGAAACTCGTTTCGCTCGCCGCAGCAGTGCTGATCGCGCTGCCCGCAGCAGCCGGCGATTTCGGCAGCAATTTCGTTTCGCGCCACCACGATCGCGGCCATGGCGGCGGCATCGGCTATGGCAATGCGGGACACGGTATCGGCCATCGCGGCATCGCAAACGGCTTCGCATCCGGCTCGGTCATCCGTCATCGCGGCACGTCGATCATCGGCAATTACGGCGGCTGGAACAACGGCCCGCGGCAGATCGCCGGCGGCTATGACGGCTACCGCCCGCATCCGGGCCGCGGCCGCTTCATCCAGCGTTTCTCCTCGCCCACGTCCAATTTCGCCCGTAGCAACATCGTCATCATCGACCAGCGCGGCGAAGCGCGCGCGCCGTCTGGCACCTATGCCGGCTCGTCCTATGCCTATGAGACGGATGGCGGCACCTATATCGGCGGTTACGGCTATGCCGCCTACGGATATCAGCCGGCCGTCCGGCTGGCGCCGATGGCCAAGGTCATCCACGTGAACAATCGTCGCAACGCCTGCTCCTACGAACAGGGCGTCTGCGTCATTCGCCCTTGATAGAGGTCATCAGCCGTTGAAGCGCCAGACCGTGGTCTTCTTGACCTCGCTGTCTTCGAGCGCCCGCGTCACCGGTACCTGATAGACCGCGCAGGCCGACAGCCGATCCTTCGGCAGATAGGCCCGCCCGGGATCGCCGACGAGCACGGTCACCCCACGGGCGGCCAGCCGCTCGAACCACGGCACCAGCGCCATGGCGAAGTCGCGATCATAGAACACGTCGCCGGCCAAGAGCACATCGGCATCGATCTCCGAGCCGATCAGGTTGTCACCCGTAAAGCCGATCTCGACCCCGTTCAGCTCGGCATTGAGCGCCACCGCCGTTTTCGCCCATGGATCGATATCGACGGCAAGCACGCTGCCCGCGCCCGCCATCTTCGCCGCGATCGCCACCAGCCCGGAGCCGCTGGCGAAATCGACCACGCGCTTGCCATCAACCGTCTCGGGATGATCGAGCACATAGCGCGCCAGCCCCTGCCCGCCCGCCCAGGCGAAAGCCCAGAACGGCGGCGGCAGGCCGATTTCGGCGAGCTCCTCTTCCGTCTTCAGCCACAGCTCATGCGCTTCGCTCGCCAGATTGAGCCGGATCTCCGGCACATGCGGCGGCGTCATCGGGCTGGTATTGTCGCGGATGAAGAGCGCAGGGTCGGTCTTCACGATATCAGCGCGGCGGGTTGTCGAGCCCGCCCATGCGGCAGACCTCGGCCCATTCCTCGTCGGTCACCGGCTGCACGGACAGCCGCATCGACGTCACCAGCGACATCTTCGACAGCTTCTCGCTCGCCTTCACATCCTTCAGCGTCACCGGCTTCGGCATGTCGCGGACGGCGCGGATATCGACGCAGTCCCACTTGGGGTCGCCCTTGGCGGTGGAATCGGGATGCGACAGCGCGCAGACCTCGACGATGCCGACGATCTCCAGCCCGTCATTGGAGTGGTAGAAGAAGCCCTTGTCGCCGATCTGCATCGCCCGCATGTTGTTGCGCGCCAGATAGTTGCGAACGCCGGTCCACTCCGTGCCCTCTTCGCCGGCAGCCTTCTGCTGCTCCCAGGACCATGCGGACGGTTCGGATTTGTAAAGCCAGTGCGCCACTTGCTTACGCCTCCGGCTTGTTGAAGACCCAGTTGAAGGGCTTCACCTCGACGCTTTCGAACAGGCCCGCCTTGGCATAGGGATCGGCATTGGCGATTTCCGTGGCCGCCTCGATGGTCTCGGCCTCGACGATCACGAGGCTGCCGCAGGGCTTGCCCTCGGCATCGAGAAACGGACCGGCCATTTTCACCGTGCCGGCTTCGTTGAGCGCGTTGAGATGCTCCAGATGCGTCGGCCGCGTCTCCATGCGGACATTGAGGTGGCCAGGCTTATCCTTGCAGACAAAGGCGAAAAACATGTGAGGTCTCCTATTCGGTCGTGATCGGACGCGTCATCAGCTGGTCGATGGCGGCGGCAATGCCAAGCTTGCCCTCGATGATTGCGGATACCGCATCGGTGACGGGCATGTCGATATCAAGCGACTTGGCAAGCCGCGACACGACGGCGGCGGCAAACGCCCCCTCGACGAGCTCGCCATGCGCGGGGTCGCGCGTCTCGCCGCGCCCGAGCGCGATCCCGAAACGCAGGTTGCGCGATTGATGGCTGGTGGCGGTCAAGACGAGGTCGCCGAGACCAGACAGACCCGGCACCGTATCCGCCTGTCCGCCCTTGGCGACGACGAAGCGCGACATCTCGGCAAGCCCGCGCGCAATCAGCGCCGCCCGCGCCGAATCGCCGATGCCGGCGCCCTCGACGATGCCGCAGGCAATCGCCAGCACGTTCTTCAAGGCGCCGCCCAGCTGCACGCCAATCCTGTCGGACGACGGATAGAGCCGGAAGGTGCGCCCCGAAATCGCCTGCGCCAACCGCTCGGCAATCTCGCCATTCTCGGCCGCGACCACCATCGCGGTCGGCAAGCCCTTGGCGATATCCGCCGCAAAGCCCGGCCCGGACAGCACCGCGATCGCATGCCCAGGCAGCGCCTTGGCCAGCATGTCGGTCAACAGATTGCCCGTGGTCTTCTCGATGCCCTTGGCGCAGGTGACGACAACGGCATCATTAGCCAGGTAAGGTTCATACTGGCGCGCCGCATCGGCCTGCGCCTGCGAGGGCATGGCAAAGAGCACGATGCCGGCATCGCTGATTGCATCCGGCTCTGCGGAAAACTGCAGCGTCTCGGGCAACGGAATACCGGGAAGCGCCGCGTCGTGCAGATGCTCGGCAGCAAGATCGGCCATCAGACCGGGGTCGCGACCGATCAGCGTCACCTTGTGCCGCCCCGTCAGCGCGATCACGGCCGCCAATGCAGTCCCGAAGGCGCCGGCGCCGATGACGGCAATCGTTTCGCTTTCTCCGCTCATGCCTTTGCTCCCCGCTTGCCGAAGCCCAGCAATGTCTCGGCGTTCGAATCGAGCGGCCAGCGCGAGCGCGGCTGCACGTCGAGATCATCGGGCGCAACACCCGTCGCCATCCGCTCCAGCCCTGCCCAGGCGATCATGACCGCGTTGTCGGTGCACAGATGCAGCGGCGGCGCCACGAAGCGGAAACGGTTCTTGTCGCACAGCGCCTGCAGCGTGCCGCGCACGACGAGATTGGCGGCAACGCCGCCCGCCACCACCAGCGCCGGCTGTTCGACATCGGGATAGAGCGTCTTGAACCGCTCCAGCCCGCGCCCGATCCTGTCCTTCAGCGTCCGCGACACGGCATCCTGGAACGAGGCGCAGATATCGGCCACGTCCTGGTCGGTCAGCGGCGCGATCTCGGTTGCCGCCTGCCGCACGGCCGTCTTCAGGCCGGAGAAGGAGAAGTTGAGCTTCGCCTCGCCGACCAGCGGCCGTGGGAACTTGAACCGCTGAGGATTGCCCGCTTTTGCCGCCCGCTCGACAGCCGGCCCACCCGGATAGGGCAGGCTCAACAGCTTCGCCGTCTTGTCGAAGGCCTCGCCCAGCGCGTCGTCGATCGTCGTGCCCCAGCGCTCGTATTCACCGACCCCGCGCACCAGGATCAGCTGCGTATGCCCGCCGGAAACGAGCAGCATCAGATAGGGAAAGGAAAGCCCATCCGTCAGCCGCGCCGTCAGCGCATGGCCCTCGAGATGGTTGACCGCATAGAGCGGCTTGCCGGAGGCCTTTGCGATCGCCTTGCCGGTCATCAGCCCCACAAGCAGCCCGCCGATCAGCCCCGGACCCGAGGTCGCGGCGATGGCATCGATGTCGGACAGCGACACATTGGCGCGTTTCAAAGCCTCGTCGATCAGCGTATCGAGTGCCTCGACATGGGCGCGCGCGGCGATTTCTGGCACCACGCCGCCATAGGCGCTATGCTCTTCGAGCTGGCTCAGCACCACATCGGAGCGCACGGTCGGCACGCCCTTCGCATCCCGCTCGACAACGGCGGCGGCGGTTTCGTCGCAGCTTGTTTCGATGCCGAGGATACGCAGAAAGGGAGCCATGGTGCCTGATCGTTGATTGCGATGGGTCTGAAACCTGTTTACGAGAAACTCCGGTAACAACGGATCAATGCGGATGCAAACAAAACCTTTCCGGATCGGCACCAGAGGCGGCCCGCTGGCGATCGCCCAGGCAAACGAAGCTCGAGACAGGCTGATGGCGGCCCATAATCTGCCCGAGGAAATGTTCGAGATCGTGGTGCTCTCGACCAAGGGCGACCGCATCACCGATCGCTCGCTGTCGGAGATCGGCGGCAAGGGCCTGTTCACCGAGGAACTGGAAGAGAAGCTCTCGAGCGGCGACCTCGACATCGCCGTGCACTCCTCCAAGGACATGCCGACGACGCTGCCCGAGGGGCTCTGTCTCTCCGCCTACCTGCCGCGCGAAGACATTCGCGATGCTGTCGTAGGCCGCACCGCCCCGAAGCTGATCGACTTGCCGCATGGCGCCACCGTCGGCTCCTCGTCGCTGCGCCGCCAGGCGCTGATCCGCCGCATGCGCCCCGATATCAACGTCATCACCTTCCGCGGCCTCGTCGACACCCGCCTGCGCAAGCTGAACGAAGGCCAGGTCGACGCGACGCTCTTGGCGCTCGCCGGCCTGAAGCGGCTCGGCAAGGTCGAGGTCATCACCGACATCCTCGACCCCGACACCTTCCCGCCGGCACCTGCCCAGGGCGCGATCTGCATCGAAAGCCGCATCGGCGACACGGTCACCGACGCGCTGCTCGCCCCGATCAACGATATCAGGACCTACGACACGGTTTCCTGCGAGCGCGCCTTCCTTGGCGCACTCGATGGCTCCTGCCGCACGCCGATCGGCGGCTATGCCGTCTGCGAAGGCGACCAGATCCGCCTGCACGGCCTGATCATCACCCCCGATGGCCGCAGCCAGCACGCCATCACCATCGACGGCCATCGCCGCGACGCGGTAGCGCTCGGCACCCGTGCCGGCCAGGATATCCGCGCCCGCGCCGGCACGTCGTTCTTCGACAGCTGGAGCTGACGGCGCATGCGCGTGCTCGTCACCCGTCCACCGCATCCGGGCGAGCGCACCGCAAAACGGCTGGCGGAGATGGGGCACGAGCCGATCATGCTGCCGCTATCGGCTCCCGCCCATGACCCGGACGCCGCCTTCACGGCGCTCGCCAACTCCGACGGCCCGATATCGGTCACCAGCGCCGAAGCCATCCGCGTTCTCACCGAACGCCCCGATGACCTCGCCCCATATCTCTCCCGCCCCCTTTACGCCGTCGGCGACGCCACCGCCGAAGAAGCAAGGGCAGCCGGCTTCAGAGACGTCACCGCCTCCACCGGCGACGGCGCCGACCTCGCCGACCGCATCGCGCAACGCGACACCGCGCAATCGGACAAGAAGACCAACCTCCTCTACCTAGCCGGCTTCCCCCGCGCCGAAACCTTCGAGACCCGCGCCGCAGACCTTGGCCTGACCGTCACCACCGTCGAATGCTACCGCATGCGCCGCCTCGACATCCCCGACCAGCTGCTCCGCGAACTCTTCTCAGCCCACGAACCCGACGCGATCCTCTTCTATTCCCGCCGCACCGCCGAGGATTTCTTCGCCCTCAAGGAAATATCCGCCAATCTCGACGCCCTCATCGGCGTCCGCCTCCTCTGCCTCAGCCCGGCCATCGCTGAGGCCATCCCCCCGACCCTGCAGGGCCAATCCGCCACGCCCGACAGCCCGGATGAGACAGCCCTGTTGTCGCTTCTGTGAGCTGCGCAGTCATTTCATGAGTTGAGTTTCCGCCCAGGCAACAAACTCCTCAAGCCGAACGAGCGCCCGTGCGGCATCGTCCCGCGACTTCGCGCGCGCCCCGTATTGCACCTCGTCCTTCTGCTCCAGAAGCGCGCGAAGGTTTGTCTCCTGGTGTTTCGGAAATGCATTGCCGAGTGCCGCGCGAAGCAGCTTGATCACCGCCCCATGGTCGCCCTGATTGATCTCCCCGCGATACCTGGCCGTGATTGCATCGGCATAGGCAATGGCGCAATTGATTGACGTCGCAATGGACGTGTTTCCGAGATCGCCGAGGTCCGCCCACGCATTGCTGTTCCGGGCATCCTTCAGGTAGGCTCGCGCAACGGCAAGCCGCGCCGAGACATAAGTCGTATCCGTCTTCTTGCCCGGCCTCGATCTAACCATCCGCACCGGCCCCAGCCAAGGCGGCAAGCTCCTCCGGCCGCCTGCCCGACAGCACGATCGCATCCGCAACCGCATTGGCCCACCAGGGATCACGATCACGCGCGAGCCGCTCGACATCGGACATATCGAGACCGACGACGCTTGCGGTGAAACCGAGCCGCCCGGAATGCGCGGCCAGACTATCCCTGATGGTCTCGACCACCACCGCGAGGTCTCCGGCGTCGGCCACCACAGCGGCGTCCAAGTCACTGCCAAGCCGATCCTCCCCGCGCGCAACGCTGCCGTAGATCCATAAGCTTTTGACCAGCGACGCCTTGCTGTCGGCGCTATCCTTCACAGCCTCGACGATATCGGCAAACCGCCGATCCTCGGCGGCGAAGAGACTTCGTATCTGGTCGGCGAGATAATGCTCGGCATTCAGCCGATACAGCCGGCTGTATCCCGCCCCCTCGGCGAAGATGACACCGTTATCCTCCAGCGAGAGCAGCCCAAGGCGCGTGCTGCTCTTCGACAAGGCCGCGCGCTGGCTGATATCGGCAGCGGAGAGCAGCCCGCCATGGCGCGCCAGCACGCGCAGGACACGCACATTCGAATCCACCCCGAAGATGACGTCGACAGGGTTCCTGATGGCGCTTTGCGCAATGGTTCTCACCACCGTTCAACACCTCCAACATCTCAACAGATGATCCGATAAAGAACCAATTGGCTTGATATTAAATCAATCGACCTATTATTAAACCTTTCCCTCGATCCTGACAACGCCACCCGGTCCGCCCCGCAAACCGGTCAGATTTCAGCCAAGGTCGCGACCTAATTTTGCAAATTTCATCTGGCCTCTTTCCTTCACCGGCCTCACTGACTACTTTCGAACCACTGTAAGAATTATGAGGGTCTCATGGCACCAGGAAATCCGCCCCGCCATTCGAAGAGCACCGACGAGCCGGTCACGATCGACTTGGATGCGCAGGAGATTGCCTCGGAAGAGAGTGCCAGCAAGGACATCCGGCATGATGCCGGCCCGGATATCGGCAAGGCAGCCGACGAGGTAGTCGAAGCACCGCCGGAGACCAGCGAATCGATCGTTCCCGATGAAGCTATCGACGAGAGCAACGCCGCGAAGGCCAAGGCCGACGCTCCTGTTGAAGAGACGGCGGAGCCCTTCGCCTATGACAAGGCGCCGGATCCCGAACTGCCGCCCTATAATCATGCGCCCGAACCCGTGGAGCCCGCAAAGAGCGAGCCGCCGCGCCAATCTGGCGGCACGTCCGGGCTGATCGCCGCCGGCATCGTCGGCGGGCTGATCGCCTTGATCGGCGCCGGCGCCATTCAGTATGCAGGCTTCCTGCCCGGCTCTTCGGCCCCTGAGACGGCTTCGCCCGAGATCGCCAACCTCTCCGGCGAAATCGACGGCCTCAAGCAGTCCGTCGCCAACCTCGCCGCCGCACCGCAGGCAGCGCCGGCCAATGATGCGCTCGAAAGCCGCATCGCGGCACTTGAGACCGCCGCCAAGGCGCCTCAGGCAGCCGCGTCGGGCACCGATAGCGCCACCGTCGATGCGCTGAACCAGAAGATATCGGATCTCACCGCCCAGCTCGACCAGCTGCGCGGCGCCGTCAGCCAGGCGACCGAGCAGCGTGCCACCAATGGCGCCGAGCTCGAACAGCGCCTCACCGCCGCCGAACAGAAGCTCAATGAGCCACGCCAGGACGTCGCCGTCGCCAAGGCGATCGCCGCGGCCGGCCTGAAGGCGGCGATCGATCGTGGCGGACCTTTCGTGGCAGAACTCGACACCTATACCGGCGTTTCGCCCGATGATCCCGTCGTCGCCGATCTCAAGAATTTCGCCGAAACCGGCGTACCCTCGCGCGCCGAGCTGATCCGCCAGGCGCCCGATGTCGCGACCGCGATCGTCGGCAGCGTCAACAAGGCCGATCCGAACGAGAGCTGGTCCGACCGGCTGATGGCTGGCGCCAAGTCGCTGGTCAGCGTGCGCCCGGTCGGCAACATCCAGGGCGACAGCGTCGAGGCTATTGCCGCGCGCATGGAAGACAAGGTGAAAAACGGCGACCTGCCGGGTGCGGCCAACGAGTGGACCACGCTGCCGGCAGATGCCAAGCAGGCGTCCGCCGCCTTCAAGCAATCGCTGGATGCCCGCATCCGCGTCGAGGAACTGGTCGGCAGCGCGCTGTCGAAGGCCGTCTCAGGCACCGGCAAGGAGGGCTGATCATGATCAGGCTCGTCGTCTTCGCGCTTCTCGTGCTCGTCCTCGGCTACGGCTTCTCCTGGCTTGCCGATCGCCCCGGCGATCTCTCGCTGATCTGGGAAGGCCAGCTTTATCAGACCCGGCTGATCGTCGCCGCAACCGCGATCATCGCGCTGATCGCGGTCGTCATGGTCGCCTGGTGGCTGGTGCGCGTCATCTGGACCTCGCCGCATTCCGTCACCCGCTATTTCCGCGCCCGCAAGCGCGACCGTGGCTACCAGGCGCTCTCGACCGGCCTGATCGCCGCCGGCGCTGGCAATGCGCTGATGGCCCGCAAGATGGCCGCCCGCTCGCGCGGCCTGATCCGCGCCGACCAGGAGCCACTGATCGCGCTGCTCGAAGCCCAGGCAGCCCTGATCGAGGGTCGGCATGACGAGGCCCGCGCCAAGTTCGAGGCGATGGTCGAGGATCCCGAAACCCGCGAACTCGGCCTGCGCGGCCTCTATCTCGAGGCCAAGCGCCTCGGCGCCAACGAGGCTGCCCGGCAATATGCCGAAAAGGCGGCCGACAACGCGCCCTATCTGCCCTGGGCCGCCCAGGCGACGCTCGAATACCGCAGCCAGTCCGGCCGCTGGGACGATGCGATCCGCCTGCTTGAGCAGCAGAAGGCCGCCCGCGTCATCGAAAAGGCCGAGGCCGACCGGCTGCGCGCCGTGCTGCTGACCGCCCGCGCCGACGAGAAGCTGGAGAACGATCCATCAGGCGCTCGCGACGACGCCACGCATGCGCTGAAACTCTCGGCCGATTTCGAGCCGGCAGCGATCATTGCCGCCAAGGCGCTGTTTCGCGAAGACAAGCTGCGCAAGGCAGCCTCCATTCTTGAGCAGGCCTGGAAGACCAACCCGCATCCCGAGATCGGCGCCACCTATGTGCGCGCCCGCAGCGGCGATTCGCTTGCCGACCGGCTGAAGCGCGCCGAAAAGCTGGAAGCGCTCCGCCCCAACAACATCGAATCGCTGTTGATCGTCGCCCAGGCGGCACTCGACATCCGGGATTTCGCCAAGGCCCGCGCCAAGGCCGAGGCCGCCGCCCGCATCGAGCCGCGCGAGGCAGCCTTCCTGCTGCTCGCCGATATCGAGGAAGCCGACACCGGCGACCAGGGCCGCATCCGCCACTGGCTCGCCCAGGCGCTGAAGGCGCCGCGCGATCCGGCATGGGTGGCCGACGGCTATGTCTCCGAAAAATGGCTGCCGCTTTCGCCCGTCACCGGCAAGCTCGACGCCTTCGTCTGGAAGGCGCCGTTCGGCCAGGTCGAAGGCCCGGTCGAGGAAGGCTCCGTCATCTCCATCGACAGCGCGCTGAAGAGCCTGCCGCCGGTGCGCGACGTGAGATCAGATAGTGCCGCCGGCGATCACCGCATCATCGAGCTCGAGCGCGCCGCGACCATCGCCAAGGCCGCCCGCCCGGTGGCCGAGACGCCGGCAGCACCCGCGCCCTCCAAGCCGAAGCCGGCCCCGAAGGAGCCGGCAACCGCGAGCAAGCCTGCCGACGCCCCCGAACCGCGCCCCTTCTTCGGCGGCCTGCCGGATGATCCGGGCGTGCGCAATCCATCGGCCGAGCCAGAACCCAAGACACGGCTTCGCCTCTTCTAGCCAAACAGGACCCGTATGTTCGAACGCTTCCAGGCATTTTTTCAGAACCTGACCGCAGACACCCAAAAGAGCAGCTTCGCCCCCGATGATCCCCGCATCGCGGTGGCCGCGCTCTGCATGCAGGTCATGGAGGCCGACGGCCAGATCAAGGACAGCGAGAAGAAGCGTCTGCGCACGCTCTTGAAGGACCAGTACGGTCTCGACGGCAAGCAGCTCGACGCGCTGATTGCCGCCGGCCAGGAAGCCGAAAGCGACGCCGTCGATTACTACCGCTTCACCTCCGACCTGAAGCGCCATCTCGACACCGAGCAGCGCCTGGAGCTGATCGGCATCCTCTGGGACATCGTCTATGCCGATGGCGAGCGCAGCGAGATGGAGGACGACGCCATCTGGCGCATCGCCGAGCTTCTCGGCGTCTCGGCCCGCGAGCGCATCCAGAAGCGCCAGGAAGCAGCCAAGCGCGTCACCGGCATCGATGTGGTGCAAGACGATGCCGACTGACAGTACAGGCGCGGCGGGCACCGGCATTGCCGGCCCCGGCGCCATAGACCCCAACGACCCGGGTTCAAGCATCGAAGGCAAACGCCCGGTCCTGATCGTGCTGCATCAGGAGAGCTCCAGCCCCGGCCGCGTCGGCCAGCTGCTCGCCGAGAAGGGCTATCCCCTCGACATCCGCCGCCCGGTGCTAGGCCAGAAGCTGCCGATAACGCTTGCCGAGCATGCCGGCGCCGTCGTCTTCGGCGGCCCGATGAGCGCCAACGATCCCGACGACTTCGTCAAGGCCGAGATCAGCTGGCTCAATGTGCCGCTGAAGGAGAAGAAGCCGCTGCTCGGCATCTGTCTCGGCGCGCAGATGCTGGTCCGCCATCTCGGCGGCAAGGTCGCGGCCAATGCCGACGAGACCACCGAGATCGGCTGGTATCCGCTGCGCGCGACCGAAAAGGGCCGACAGCTGATGCACTGGCCGCGGATGGTCTACCACTTCCACCGCGAAGGTTTCGATCTGCCGCGCGGCGCCGATCTGCTCGCCGAAGGCGATGTCTACCCGAACCAGGCCTTCCGCTATAACGGCCACGCCTGGGCGCTGCAGTTCCACGCCGAACTGACGCGCGCCATGATGCACCGCTGGGTCGTCCACGGCGCCCACCGCTTCATCCTCCCCAACGCGCAACAGGGCCGCGAGCACCTTGAAGGCCGCATGCTGTTCGACGCGCCGCTCAAGGCCTGGCTCAACGAATTCCTCGATCTCGTCTTCGAGGGCAAGAAGCCGAAATCAGCGCCCTCGGCCAAGGCCACGCTGACGGCCTGATGCGGAGCCCCGCGCGTCGTGCTATGGTGTGCGACGTCACTTCGACGGCATTTTAGTAGCAGAAACAGGTTCCGATCCACGATCCGGCCGATTGGTCGCGCCAAGCGCCGCCATGACCGCAGCCATGTCAGGGGAACAGCATGTCGAACTACGAACAGAAGCTTGTCTCGCTGGGCCTCGTCCTGCCCCAGCCGCTGAAACTGCCCTCGCACATGACGCTGCCCTTTCCCTGGGTCAACGTTCGTGGCAACAGGGCCTTCATCTCCGGCCACGGCCCGCAGAACCCCGACGGCTCGCCATCAGGCCCCTTCGGCGTCGTCGGCGACACTGTCACGATCGAGGAAGCCCACGCCTCGGCCCGCAAGGTGGGGCTCGCCATGCTGGGCAGCCTGAAGCGCGAACTCGGCAGCCTCGACCGCATCACCGGCTGGTGCCGCGTTCTCGGCATGGTCAACTGCGCCCCCCACTTCTCCAATCCGCCCGCCGTCATCAACGGCTTCACCGAGCTGATCAACGACGTCTTCGGCCAGGACGTCGGCCGCCACGCCCGCTCCGCCATCGGCGTCGCCGGCCTGCCGCTGAATTTCCCGGTCGAGATCGAGGCGGAGGTGATGATTTCGGGGTGAGGGTTGAGCCGTGCGGGCGTTGTGCCGTGGGTTACCCCCCTCTGCCCTGCCGGGCATCTCCCCCACAAGGGGGGAGATCGGCTAGACGCACCCGCTCGTTCCAACAGTCATTGTTTGGCGATGCCGCCGCAACGAGTCGATCTCCCCACCTGTGGGGGAGATGCCCGGCAGGGCAGAGGGGGGTATCACACGGCACGACGCCCCTGAGGGTATCCCACGGCACAAAGCCCACGGCGTCCCCACAGCACAACGCCCCCCCAAAACTACCCCCGCGTCACATGCTCCGGCGCATCCAGCGTATCGATCTTCCGCAACTGCGGAAACCCGCTCGCCCACAGCGCCGCCACAACCAGCGTCCCGATCCCGCCGATGACAACCGCCGGCACAGCACCAAACACCGAGGCCATCGTCCCCGCACGAAACTCGCCAAGCTCGTTCGACGCCCCGACGAACACCATGTTGACGGCGTTGACGCGGCCGCGCAGTTGGTCGGGCGTCCAGAGCGCGATCAGGCTCTCGCGGACATAGACCGACACCATGTCGGCCGCGCCCATCAGCGCCAGAGCCGCGATCGAGAGCTCGACATTGTCAGATAGGCCGAAGACGATCGTCCCCAGCCCGAACAGCGCCACACCGACGAACATGTAGACCCCGGCGCGATGCTTCAGCGGATAGGTCGCAAGCAGCACCGCCATGATGATCGCGCCGACACCCGGTGCGGAGCGCAGCAGGCCGAGGCCCCAGGGGCCGAGCGTCAGGATATCGCGCGCAAAGATCGGCATCAGCGCCGTGGCGCCGCCGAGCAGCACCGCGAAGAGATCGAGCGAGATCGCGCCCAGCACCACCTTCTCGGTGCGGATGAACTTGAAGCCGCCGAGGATCATGTCCCAGCTCTTCGCCTCGCCCGTGGTTTTCTGCGCCGGCTTCGGGATCAGGAAGAGCAGCCCCGCCCCGAGGCCCGCGAACACCACGGCCACCGTATAGGCCGTATGCGCATTGATGCCGTAGAGCAGGCCGCCGATGACGGGGCCGGTGATCGAGGCGAGTTGCCAGGAGGACGAGTTCCACGCGATCGCGTTCGAGAGATCATCGGCCGGCACGAGATTGGGCGCCAAGGACTGCACCGCCGGCGACATGAAGGCACGCTCGATGCCGAAGACCAGAAGCACCGCGAAAACAGGGATGGGCGAGAAGGTGCCCGTCATGGTCATCCCAAGCAGCGTCAGCGTGCAAAGGGCGGCCACCAGCGAGCACAGCGAAGCGATGGCCCGCCTGTTATAGCGGTCGGCGACCGAGCCGGTGACGAGGATGAGCAGCAGCGACGGCAGGAACTGCACCAGCCCGATCAGGCCGAGATAGATGGCGCTGCCCGTCTGGTCGTACATCTGCCACCCGACCGCGACGCTAACGATCTGCTGCGAAAACGACAAGAGAAAGCGCGCGAAGAAGAAGCGGGTGTAGGAGGAGTGCCGGAAGGCCGCGAAGCGGTCGCCGTGAGCCGAGATGGACATGATGTCTTTCCAACAAACGGACGAAATATCGTTCCCCGACGCGCCCGTTAAACATGAATTGCCGCAGCATTGCACACGGCTCTTGCCGGTTTAGTCGCCAATGTCTACATGTCTGTCAACAACGAACTGGAGATTGCGATGCTTGCGCTTTTTCAAACCATTGATTTGGCTTTGAATCTTTACACCTGGATCTTGATCGCCAGCGCCATTTTCTCCTGGCTCTACGCGTTCAACGTGATCAATTCCAGCAATCAGTTCGTCAATTCGGTCGGCATGTTCCTCTACAACGTCACCGAACCGGTGCTGCGCCCGATCCGTCGCGTGCTGCCGAACCTCGGCGGCATCGACATCTCGCCGATCATCCTGCTGCTCATCATCTTCTTCATCCGCTCGTTCATGTGGAACACCATCGTGCCGATGGTGTTGCGATAAGGCCCTGGCAGGCCTTCGACGATCATCTCCTGCTCGCTGTACGGCTGACGCCGAACGGCGGGCGGGATCAGATCGATGGTATTGAGCTGGATGCCGACGGCAGGGCCTATCTGAAGGCCCGCGTTTCGGTCGTTCCCGAGAAGGGCAAGGCCAACAAGGCGCTGGTCGCGCTTGTGGCCAAGCAGCTCGGCCTCGCGAAGTCCTCGGTGAACCTCGTCTCCGGCGACACGTCGCGTAAAAAAATCCTCCGGATCGATGCCGAGCCGGAGGATATCATCAAAAAGCTGGAAGCTTTACTCGGCCTGTAATCAGGCCTTTTCCTTCTTGGCGCGTTCGATCGCCTCGAGGATGAGCTGGCCGGCTTCCTTGGCGTCGCCCCAGCCGTAGATCTTCACCCACTTGCCGGGTTCCAGATCCTTGTAGTGCTCGAAGAAGTGCTCGATCTGCTTGAGCGTGATCTCGGGCATATCCGTGTAGTCCTTGACCTTGTCGTAGCGCATGGTCAGCTTCGGCGACGGCACGGCGATGATCTTCTCGTCCTTGCCGGAATTGTCTTCCATCTTCAGAACGCCGATCGGGCGCACGTTGATGACGCAACCTGGAACCAGCGGGCGGGTGCTGGCGATCAGGACGTCGATCGGGTCGCCGTCCTCGGACAGCGTGTGCGGTACGAAGCCGTAGTTACCCGGGTAGGTCATCGGCGTGTAGAGGAAACGGTCGACAACCAGCGTGCCGGCGTCCTTGTCCATCTCGTACTTGATCGGGTGGCCACCGACGGGAACTTCAACGATGACGTTGACGTCCTCAGGTGGGTTCTTGCCAATGGCAATGGCGTCGATGCGCATGCGATTACTCCCGCGACGTGAAATCTTCGCAGCCAGATAATCGGATTCATGCCGCGAAGCAACATAGCAAGACCGCGCAGGCACATGATTGTTTTATGATCTGGCCTTCAAAATGCCGGAAAACTGGGCAGAGGCCAAAACTTGGCTCCCCGCACCTTGTCGTTGAGCAGATCGCTCAGTTCCAGATGAAGCCGATCTTCTTCAAGGGCTTTTCGTCGAAGGTTTCGGTACCCTCGCAATAATCGATGCCGCCATGGCCGCGATAGAAGTCCGCGCCGCCCTCGTTCTCTTCCAGGCACCAGACCACCATGCCCTTGCAGCCGAGCGACTTCAAAAGCCGCCGCGCTTCGGAAAACAGCATGTGGCCGAGGCCGATGCCCTGATATTCGGGGCGCAGATAAAGCTCGTAGATCTCGCCTTCCTGCGGCAGCGCGCGGGCGCGGTTGAGACCAAGCGTTGCATAGCCGGCAACCGTTCCGGCGACATCGAGCACCAGAAGCGTCGCCGGACCGCGTGTCGCCTTGCGCCACCAACTCTCGCCGCGGCGCTCCACCATCTGCGTCAGCGCCTTGTGCGGAATGATGCCGGCATAGGTATGTTTCCACGCAAGCCGGTGCACCTCCGAGATAGCTCGGGAATCATGCGGCTCGGCCCGCCGAACATCGATCGACAACGTCTTCATAACGCTTACTCTGGCCCGGTCGCGGACAATTAACCATATGCGCTAACGCATTCAGCCGGATTGCCCACAGGGTTAACATGTGGACGACGGCTGAAATTTAACGCTTTTTTAACTATTGCGACAAGAAGGATTCGGCGAACCGCACAAAATAAAAACCCCGGCGCGATGGCCGGGGTTTCGAAGTCTCGTGTAAGCCTGTTCGACTTAGGCGGTCTTCGCCTTGGCGAAGCGCTTGCGGTCGTTGGCGTCGAGATACATCTTGCGCAGACGGATCGACTTCGGCGTCACTTCCATCAGCTCGTCGTCCTGGATCCAGGAGAGCGCGCGGTCGAGCGTCATGCGGATCGGCGGCGTCAGCTTGACGGCTTCGTCCTTGCCGGCAGCGCGGATGTTGGTGAGCTGCTTGCCCTTGAGGACGTTGACCTCAAGGTCGTTGTCGCGGCTGTGAATGCCGATGATCATGCCCATGTAGACCTTTTCGCCGGGCTCGATCATCATCGGGCCGCGATCTTCCAGGTTGAACATGGCGTAGGCAACAGCTTCGCCGGCAGCGTTTGCGAGCAGAACGCCGTTCGTGCGGCCACCGATTTCACCCTTGTAGGGCTGGTAGTCCTTGAACAGGCGGTTCATCACGGCGGTGCCGCGCGTGTCGGTCAGAAGTTCCGACTGGTAGCCGATCAGGCCGCGGGTCGGAGCGTGGAACACCAGGCGAACGCGGTTGCCGCCCGAAGGACGCAGCTCGGTCATTTCGGCCTTGCGCTCGGACATCTTCTGAACGACGACGCCAGAATGCTCTTCATCGACGTCGATGACGACTTCTTCGATCGGCTCCATGGTCTGGCCGCTCTCGTCCTTGTGCATGACGACGCGCGGACGCGACACGGCAAGCTCGAAGCCTTCGCGGCGCATGGTTTCGATCAGAACGGCGAGCTGCAATTCGCCGCGGCCGGAAACGTAGAACGAATCCTTGCCTTCGGCTTCTTCGATCTTCAGCGCGACGTTGCCTTCGGCTTCCTTGAACAGGCGGTCACGGATGACGCGCGAGGTAACCTTGTCGCCTTCGGTGCCGGCGAGCGGGCTGTCGTTGACGATGAAGGACATGGTAACGGTCGGCGGGTCGATCGGCTGCGCGGTCAGCGCTTCGTTGACAGCCGGATCGCAGAAGGTATCGGCAACCGTGCCCTTGGAGAGGCCGGCGATGGCAACGATGTCGCCTGCATGTGCTTCTTCGATCGAGGTGCGCTCGATGCCGCGGAATGCGAGGATCTTGGAGATACGACCGGTTTCGATCGTCTTGCCGTCCTGGCTGAGAACCTTGACAGCCTGGTTCGGCTTGATCGAGCCGGAATTGATACGGCCGGTGATGATACGGCCGAGGAAGTTGTTGGCTTCCAGGATGGTGCCGATCATCGTGAACGGGCCTTCGGCAACCTTCGGCTCCGGAACGTGCTTGAGCACGAGGTCGAGCAGCGGCGCCAGGCCTTCATCCTTCGGACCTTCAGGATTGAAGTTCATCCAGCCATCGCGACCGGAACCGTAGAGGATCGGGAAGTCGAGCTGTTCGTCGGTGGCGTCGAGGCTGGCGAAGAGGTCGAACACTTCGTTGATGACTTCCTCGTGGCGGCCATCGGGACGGTCGATCTTGTTGATCGCGACGATCGGACGGAGGCCGACCTTCAGCGCCTTGGAGACGACGAACTTCGTCTGCGGCATCGGGCCTTCAGAGCTATCGACCAGAACGATCGCGCCATCCACCATCGACAGGATACGCTCGACTTCACCACCGAAGTCGGCGTGGCCGGGGGTGTCGACGATGTTGATGCGAACACCCTTCCACTCGACCGAGGTCGCCTTGGCAAGGATCGTGATACCGCGTTCCTTTTCCAGGTCGTTCGAGTCCATCACGCGTTCCGCAACGCGCTGGTTTTCGCGGAACGAACCGGACTGTTTCAGGAGCTCGTCGACCAGTGTCGTCTTGCCATGGTCAACGTGCGCGATAATCGCGATGTTGCGAAGTGCCATATGTCTATATCTCTGAGGCTGGGGCGCCACGCTGGGAGGGCGCCAATTGCATTGGGGCGGCTCTTACAGTGTTTTTCGCGAATGCGAAAGGGGGGAGCCTGGAATGAGAGGAATGCACGTATAGCACGGATCGCATCAGCTCGTCCTTTCGGGGTCGAGCACCACCCGCCAGAGCTCCTGGTCGTTGCGATCCATCAGCCGCACCGTCAGCTGCTCGCTGGCACCATCGATATCGACGAGACCGAAGAACTGCATGCCTGCTGATGGCGGCAGGTTCTGCTCGGTCCCACCGGGCGCCGCCTTCATGAACTTGACCTCTGGCCCGAAGGTCATGTCGAGCTCCTGCGGCCCGTAGGTGCCCGAATGCAACGGTCCGGCCACGAATTCCCAGAACGGCAGGAACTCGCGGAACTTCGCCCGCTCGGGACTATAGTGATGCGCCGCCGCGTAATGCACGTCGGCCGTCAGCCAGATCATGTTCGATATCCCGGCATCGCGGATGAAGCGCAGGAGATCGGCGAATTCGAGCTCGCGACCGAGCGGCGCGCCATTGTCGCCATTGGAGATCGATTCTGCTCCGCGCCGGTTGCCATAATCGTCCCAGATGACGAGACCAATCGGCAGATCGCAGGCGATCACCTTCCACGTCGCCGTCGAGCGCACCAGTTCGCGCTTCAGCCACGCCACCTGCCGCTCGCCGAATATCCGCGACTGCGGCGAAAGCTTTTCGTCCAGCCCATGGCTGTTCGGCCCGCGATAGGAGCGCAGATCGACGAAGAACACGTCGAGCAGCGGCCCATAGGAAACCTTGCGATAGATCCGCCCCGGCTCGGCCGCGACATGGCGCGTCGGCGTCATCTCGTGAAAGGCTCGTGCCGCCCGTGCCGAAAGCACCGCGACCGACTTCTCCTTGTAGCGATCGTCATGGCTGAGATCGGTCGACGGCGACCAGTTGTTCAGCACCTCGTGATCGTCCCACTGGTAGAAGATGGGGCAGACGGCGTTGAGCGATTTCACATGCTCATCGAGCAGATTATAGGTCCATTGCCCGCGAAACTGGTCGAGCGTCTGGGCGATTTCGCGCTTGGCCTCGGTGACGACTCGGTTCTTCCAGACCCCGCCGCCGCGCAGCGAAATCTCGTCGGGAACGGGATTGTCGGCATAGATCGTGTCGCCGGAATGGATCATGAAATCCGGCCGGTGATAGGCGATCGTCGAATAGGTCCGCATCCCCTCCTCATCGATCCCCCACCCCTGCCCCACCGTATCGCCCGACCAGACGAAGCGGATATCGCGGCGGGAGACGGGCGCGGTGCGAAACTGCCCGAGGATCGGCTCCGACCGGCTGTTGATGTCCTGGATATCCGCCGCCCGGAAACGATAGAACACCTCCTGATCGGCAGGCAGATCCTGGAGCAACAGCTTCGCGGTCAGGTCGCTGTCAGGCGTGACATCGATCGGCGGCAGCCTCACGGCGTTGGAGAACTTGTCTGATGTCGAGTATTCCACGAAGAGCCGCGACGGCCGATCCACCCGCGTCCAGATGACGCCCGAGGTCTGATCGACATCGCCGGACTGCACGCCCGAGGTAAACACCGGCCGGCTGGACGATCCGCGCGCATAATAGGGCATCGCCAGCCCCGCCACGGCAAATCCGCCAACCGCTCCCATCGAGGATAAGAAACGGCGGCGAGTCGGTTCCGTCAGTGTCATCGGGTGGCGCATCCGGCTTGGCAATCGGGACGATCTCCCGCACCCCGCCTATGCCCACCCCACATGTCACCCACTTGACGCCGCCATGACGGTTTTCCGAAGGTTTGGCGACAGTTTTGTGTTGGGATGGGTGGGGTTTGCGTCTCGCTTGGCTATCCGAGGCGCCGGCTCTCGCTTACGCTGCGGCCAAGGATTACCCCCCTCTGTCCTGCCGGACATCTCCCCCACAGGTGGGGAGATCGACTCGTGGTCTGCTCTCAGCCAAACAATGAGAGTGGAGCGAGCGGCCGCGCCCAGCCAATCTCCCCACCTGTGGGGGAGATGCCCGGCAGGGCAGAGGGGGGTATCACACCCACAAAGCCCGAAGGGGTATCAACTCAATCGCAAGAGCCGCTACCCCACCCCAACATCAAACAAACAACCTACGCATCACTCCCCGCCAACTCCTCGAACGTCGCCAGCCCACGCTTCACCAGCATCGCATCCGGGCTCGGCAGCTTGCCGCGGAATGCCCGGTAGGTATCCTCCGGATCGACCGACCCGCCCACCGAATAGACGTGATCGCGCAGCTTTCGCGCAATCTCGCCATTGAACGCATCGCCCGTCTCCTCGAAGGCCGAAAACGCATCGGCGTCGAGCACTTCCGACCACATGTAGGAGTAATAGCCCGCCGAATAACCGCCGGCGAAGATATGCTGGAAGTGCGGCGAGGCGTGGCGCATCACCATCGACTTCGGCATGCCGAGCTCTTTCAGCACCTCGGCCTGCACCGCCATCGGATCGGCAACCTCGTCCCGCGTATGAAACGCCATGTCGACCAGAGCGGACGAGGTGAACTCCACCGTGTTGAACCCGGCATTGAAGCTGCGCGCAGCCAGCACCTTGTCGAGCAAATCCTGCGGCATCGGCTTGCCGGTCTCGAAATGCACGGCGTACTGCTTCAGGATCTCAGGCACCGTCAGCCAATGCTCGTAAAGCTGCGACGGCAGTTCGACAAAATCGCGCGACACGCCGGTGCCCGACACGGAAGGGTAGGTCACGTTGGAGAGCATGCCGTGCAGCGCATGGCCGAATTCGTGGAACAGCGTGCGAGCATCATCCAGCGACAAGAGCGCCGGCTTGCCCTCGGCCGGCTTGGCGAAGTTGCAGACATTGTAGATGATCGGCAGCTCGCCCTGAGCACCATTCTTCAGCGGCAGCTTGTGCTGCGACTGGAACGCGCTCATCCAGGCGCCCGAGCGCTTCGACGAGCGGGCGAAATAATCGCCGAGGAACATCGCCACCAGCTTGTCGTCGCGATCGCGGATTTCGAAGACGCGGACATCGGGGTGATAGGCGGCAACGCCCTTCTTCTCCACCGCGTGAATATCAAACAGGCGCCCCGCCACGTCGAAGCAGGCGTCGATGATCTTTTCCAGCTGCAGATAGGGCTTCAGTTCCGCCTCGGAGAAATTGAACTTTTGGGCCCGGATCTTTTCGGCGTAGAACCGCCAGTCCCACGGCATGACCTCGTGGTTCTTGCCCTCGTCGGCGATCAGGCTCGCGATATCCGCCTCTTCCTCGCCGGCGCGCTTCACCGCTTTGACCCAGACCTTCTTCAGAAGATCGTTCACAGCGTCAGGCGTCTTCGCCATGGTGTTGTCGAGCTTCAACTCGGCGAAATTGCCGTAGCCGAGCAGCTTCGCCACCTCGGCGCGGAGTTGAAGCGTGTCGCGGATGATGCCGCGATTGTCCGACGGGCCATCGTTCTCGCCACGGGCCACCCAGGCCTTGAACGCCTGTTCGCGCAGTTCGCGGCGCTCGGAGAAGGTGAGAAACGGCTCGATGATCGAGCGCGACAGCGTCACTGCGAACTTGCCCTCTTCGCCGCGCTCACGCGCCGCCGCCGCCATCGCGTCCTTGAGAAAATCGGGAATGCCCGCGAGATCATCGCCGTCTGAAAGGATCAGCGCCCAGCCCTTCTCGTCGGCAAGCACGTTCTGGCCGAACTGCGTGCCGAGCCCCGCCAGCGTCTCGTTGATCCCCGCGAGCTTTTCCTGCTCCGCCTTCTCGAGCTTGGCGCCCGACTTGACGAAACCCTTCCAGTGGCGCTCCAGCACCCGCGTCTGCTCCAGCGTCAGCCCGAGCGTTTCGCGCGCCTCCCACAGCGTGTCGATGCGCGCAAAGAGCGCCGCATTCATGCCGATCTTCGAATAATGCCGCGACATCTTCGGCGAGATATCCCGCTCCAGCGCCTGGATCGTGTCATTGGTATGCGCCCCGGCGCGGTTCCAGAACAGCGCCGACACCCGCGAGAGATCGTCGCCCGCAAGCTCCAGCGCCACGATCGTGTTGCCGAAGGTGGGCGCTTCGGGATTGTCGGCGATCGCATCGATCTCCTCTTCGTGCCGGGCAAGGGCCGCATCGAAAGCCGGCGCGAAATCGCCGTCATTCAGCGCCTCGAAGCGCGGCAGACCATTGAGGCCGTTCCAGTCGGTGAGAGCGGGGTTGTTGGCGGGCATACGGACATCCTTGTTTGGCGGGCTTGTTCGGCGGGGCGTGTTGTCTCGAAAGCCAATATAGGAAGGCAGCACGGCGATTGGTATCGCCACCTTGGGCGAGCGGCCGCGCCACCTATACGAGAAGTTGATCCCTAAAAATGCTATATAAGAATTAACTATTTGTTAACGATTGACGATTGTGCGGCGCACACGGTATTTTCGCTTAATCTTTTTTAATCATGGATGCGGGCAATGGAAATCACATCACTGCGGTTTTCGCCGAATTTATCGTTCCGGAAATATTCCGATAATTCGCAATTTAACAACAGCTTGACCGAAACTTTCAGCTCGGTTTCGAGCGCTTCATCGACCTTCAGGATCGACGAAGCGACATCGGCGCAACCCGATTTTTCGGCCATTACCGCCGCCGATCTGCGCAACCACGCGCGCCAGAATTTCGACAACGGCACGCTCGACCAGGACACCTATGCGGCGATCTCCGAACCGCTGCCGATGCGCACCATCGACCCCTCGGGAAACATTCTCGATCTCTCCGACGTCACCGACGGCACCAGCTTCAACTTCAGGGACTATTACAAGGACCAGCTGCAGATCGCCATGTCGATCGGCGATCCCGAGACGGTGAAGACCCTGAAATCGGTCGTCAGCTTCCTCGACGTCTGACGCGATAGCGATTGCGCCAGGCGATGGCGCATCAAGCCTTGCGCCACCCCATCAGCCCCGGCGTCGCGTGCAGCAGAGCCTGCGCGGCAAACCCCATGAACAGCACGCCCGAGCAGCGCACGATCAGCCGCTCATGCGCCCGGTAGAAGCGCCGCACGGCGCCTGTGCCGACGATGGCGATCAGGATCATGTCGGCGACGATGAAGCCGAGGAACGACACGGCCAAAAGCACCGGCAGCGTCTGAAACTGCAAGGCACTCGCCGAGCCCGCCACCAGCGCCGTGAATGTCGCCAGCGCCACCGGATAGCCCTTCGGATTGGTGACGCCGAAGATCAGCCCGCGCCGAAACGGCCGCTCGACCACCATCAGCGCCTGCCCCTCGCCCTTCGGCTTGGCGCGAAACGCGTTCCAGCCGATCCAGGCGAGATAGAAGCCGCAGGCGAGCCCCAGCGCATCGAACACGAAGGTCCCGATCGTCTTGGCGCCGATGATCGCCACCAGCGCCAGCGACGCCCACAGCGTATCGCCGACCAGATGCCCACAGACAAACTGCGCCCCCGCCCTTCTCCCCTGCCCGGCCCCGATCCCCAGCAGCGCCAGAAACGCCGGCCCGGGAATGAGCACGTAAAGAAGTGCAGCCAGAAAGGCGCCCGCGAGCAGCGATTGCGTCATGAAGAATCCCCCGTGAAAAGACGGAGATTATGCGGTGTGGCGGGGACGTCAAGCGGGCGCGAGAAAACCCCGCCGGGATCGTCGAAGCAAGTCGCCCAACCTCATTCAAACTATTGATGACCACGTTCCGCCGCCGCAATGGATTTCGCGGATCGCGCGGATTAGCCTTGGCCATTGATTACGCTGGTTTCATGAGGAAAGCCGTTTCCCGATGCCCATTCTAGACGCGACCGCCGTCCACCCGATCACCCTCCCGGATGGCACCATCTACAGCGATACCGTCTATCTAAAGAACGTCATTGATCACCCGCGCATGGAAATCGGCGACTACAGCTACTACACCCACTCGGGCAAACCGGAAGACACAGCCGGCATGCTCGCGCCCTATCTCGGGCATGGCGTCCGCGAGCGCCTTGTCATCGGAAAATTCGTGCAGATTGCCCGTGGCAGCTACTTCATCACCAGTTCGGCCAACCATCCGATGAGTGGCTTCACCACTTACCCGTTTCGGATCTTCAAACCGGAAACCTTCGGCTACAAGGACCTGCCGGTGAAGGATACCGTTGTCGGGCATGACGTCTGGATAGGCCATGACGCGGCGATCATGCCGGGTGTGCGGATCGGGTCTGGCGCCATCATCGCCGCCGGATCGGTCGTCGCCCGTGACGTTCCGCCCTATGCCGTCGTCGGCGGCAACCCGGCCACGATCATCCGCATGCGATACCCTACGGCCGTCATCGATGAACTGCTTGAGATCGCTTGGTGGGACTGGCCCCTGGACAAGATCGAGGCGAACCTGGCTGCTCTTGAGAGAGGCGACCTCGCGGCGCTGAAGATGGCATAACGCCGAACCTATTGAAATAAAACCGCAAAAAATCTCTCGGCGTCATCCTCGGCCTTGTGCCGAGGATCTAAGCACGCCTCCACGAGCTCGACGTGAGTGGACACCTGGCATCCCTTCCGCGATGCCGCACCCCCTCACCAAGTGTCCATTCACGTTGCATTCTGAGCGACGTGCTCAGATCCTCGGCACAAGGCCGAGGATGACGCCGCGTGTGGAGTTAATCTTTCCGTTTCAATGATTTACCGCTGGTGCTCGACTCGGCAGCAGGAAGCCTACTCGTCCAGCAGATCCGGCCGCCGTTCGCGGGTCAGCGTCACCGCCTGCTCGCGCCGCCATTTCTCGATCGCGCCGTGGTTGCCCGATGTCAGCACAGCGGGGATCTCGCGGCCTTCCCATTCCTGCGGACGCGTGTAGTGCGGGTGTTCCAAAAGTCCGCCCTCGAAGCTTTCGTGCAGGCCGGAGAGGTCGTTGCCCATGACGCCGGGGAGGATGCGGACGATGGCGTCGAGCACCGTCAGTGCTGCCGGTTCGCCGCCCGAGAGCACGTAGTCGCCGATCGACACTTCTTCCAGTTGGCGCGCGTCGATCACCCGCTGGTCGACACCCTCGAAACGGCCGCAGACGATAATGACGCCCTCGCCGGCTGCCAGTTCGCGCACGCGCTTCTGCGTCAGCGGCTTGCCGCGTGGGCTCATCAGCAGGCGCGGGCGGATGTCGTTTTCGGAGACGGTGTCGATGGCGCGGGCGAGCACGTCGGGCTTCAGCACCATGCCGGCGCCGCCGCCGGCCGGCGTGTCGTCGACGGTACGGTGCTTATCGGTGGCGAAGTCGCGGATCTGCACGGGCTCAAGCGCCCACTGGCCGCGCTCCATCGCCTTGCCGGCCAGCGAATAGCCGAGATGGCCGGGAAACATCTCCGGGTAGAGTGTCAGGACAGTCGCCCGGAAGGCCATCTTATCGCTCACTTCTTTTTCTTCGGCTCATCAGGCGTAAACGACGGACCGTCGTCGTCGCTGTCGACGAGACCTGAGGCCAGCGGATCGATGGTGATCTTGCCGGCTTCGAGGTCGATCTCCAGCACCGAGGCTTCCGAAAACGGGATCAACACCGGGCGCTTGCCGGGGCCCTTGAGCTCGAGCAGGTCGCCGGCGCCGAAATCGAAGATGCCGGTGACGGTGCCATAGCTGACGCCCTGGTCGTCGACGGCTTCGAGGCCTTCGAGATCGGCATAAAAGAACTCGTCTTCCTCAAGCTCGTCGTCGGGCAGGTTGTCGCGGTCGATATAGAGCTCCAGACCGTTCAGCGCCTCGGCGGCGTTGCGGTCGTTGATCCCCCGGAAGCGCACGACGACGACATTCTTCATCTCGCGGATCTCAAGCACCTCGAAGGTGCGACCGTCCATGCTGTGCAGGTGGCCGTAATCGCCGAGCGCGGTCGGATCGGCGCTGTAGGACTTGGCGCGCACTTCGCCGCGCAGCCCCTGCGCGCCACCGATCGTTGCCATCAGCACCGGATTTTCAAGCTTTGTCATGGCGTCCCTAATGTCGAAGCCGGAGGTTTGGTTCGTCATAACCGAAGTGAACGGGAATGGAAACGAAAACGGGCGGCATGTCGCCATGCCGCCCGTTCGATCAAGGCCGAAGCCCGGAATTATTCCGCGGAAGCAGCAGCTTCTGCAGCGTCGGCGATCTTCTGAGCCTTTTCAGCTGCACGCTCCTGAGCGCGCTTGCCGGGCTTTGCCTTTTCCGGGTTGTTCTTGGCTTCGCGCTTTGCAAGGCCAGCTTCGCTCAGGAAGCGCAGAACGCGGTCGGTCGGCTGTGCGCCCTGTGCGATCCAGTGAGCGATGCGGTCGGCGTCGAGCTTGACGCGGGCATCGTTGTCCTTGGCGAGCATCGGGTTCCAGGAACCGAGGTTCTCGAGGAAGCGGCCGTCGCGCGGCGAACGGGCGTCAGCGAGAACGATGTGGTAGTACGGGCGCTTCTTGGAACCACCGCGTGCGAGACGAATTTTCAGTGCCATTTTCTTTACTCCTTGGATGTGTCTGAACCGCTTTTTCTTGAAGCGGCCTTGTTACTTTGCAGCAGCGCCGTTTTCGGCGTGGTCCGCTGCGATCTGCTCATGATGCCGGATGACTTCCTTGATGACGAAGTTCAGGAACTTCTCGGCGAAATCCGGATCCAGATTGGCATCCTTGGCCAGGTGGCGAAGGCGTTCGATCTGGTATTCCTCGCGCGCCGGGTCTGCCGGCGGCAACTTGTACTTGGCCTTGAGAACGCCGACCTCTTTGGTGCAGCGGAACCGTTCGGCCAGGATATGCACCAGCGCCGCGTCGATATTATCGATCGACTGGCGATAGCTGGAGAGCTGGGCTTTGATCTCAGGATCAGTCATAGTCTGGGCGACCCCTTCACTTCTTCTTTGGCAGGCCGGGAAGGCCAGGGAAACCACCGCCGAGGCCGGGCAGCTTAGGCCCGCCGAGACCTGGCAAACCACCGCCACCGAGGCCCGGCATGCCGCCGCCCGGCTTGCCGAGGCCGGCCGCTTCCGCCTGCTTCTGCAAGGCTTCGAGCTGCTTCGGATCGATGTTGGAGAGATCGGGCATGCCGCCCATGCCGCCGCCGAGGCCGCCAAGCCCCATCTTGCCGGCAAGGCCGCCCATCATCTGCTTCATCATGCCGCCTTTGCCCTTGCCGCCCATCATCTTCATCATGTCCGCCATCTGGCGGTGCATCTTCAGAAGCTTGTTGATGTCGGAGGCGTCGGTGCCGGAGCCGGCGGCGATGCGCTTCTTGCGCGAATGCTTGAGCATGTCGGGGTTGCCGCGCTCGGCCTTGGTCATCGAGGAGATGATCGCGAGCTGGCGGCCGAACAGGCTGTCGTTGAGGCCGGCAGAGGCCATCTTGTCCTTCATGCCCGCCATGCCGGGCATCATGCTCATGATGCCGCCCATGCCGCCCATCTTCTGCATCTGGCGCAGCTGGTCGGCGAGGTCGTTGAGGTCGAACTTGCCCTTGGCCATCTTGGCGGCCATGGCGGCCGCCTTTTCGGCGTCGATGTTTTCGGCGGCGCGCTCGACCAGCGAAACGATGTCGCCCATGCCGAGAATGCGGTCGGCGATACGGCGCGGGTGGAACTCTTCGAGTTCGCCCATGCGCTCGCCGACACCGATGAGCTTGATGGGCTTGCCGGTCACCGCGCGCATCGAGAGCGCCGCACCGCCACGGCCGTCGCCGTCCATGCGGGTCAGCACGAGGCCGGTGATGCCGACGCGTTCGTCGAAGTTGCGCGCCAGGTTGACAGCGTCCTGACCGGTCAAGCTATCCGCGACCAGCAGGATTTCATGCGGGTTCGACTTCTTCTTGATGTCGGCCATTTCGACCATCAAGGGCTCGTCGATATGCGTACGGCCGGCGGTGTCGAGGATGACGACGTCGTGGCCGCCGAGCCGGGCTGCCTGTACGGCGCGCGCGGCGATATCGGTCGGCGACTGGCCGGCAATGACGGGCAGCGTGTCGACATTGGTCTGCACGCCGAGCTGGCGCAGCTGCTCCTGGGCGGCCGGGCGTCGCGTATCGAGCGACGCCATCAGGACCTTCTTCTTCTCGCGGTCGGTGAGCCGCTTGGCGATCTTCGCAGATGTCGTCGTCTTGCCGGAGCCCTGCAGACCGACCATCATGATGACGACGGGGGCAGCGGCATGCAGGTCGACACCCACGCCTTCGCCGCCGAGCATCTCGATCAGCTCGTCATGGACGATCTTGACGACCATCTGGCCGGGCTTGATCGACTTCAGGATCTCGGCGCCGACGGCCTTTTCACGGACGCGATCGGTAAAGGCGCGCACCACGTCGAGCGCGACGTCGGCCTCCAGAAGCGCACGGCGAACCTCGCGTAGCGCTGCGGAAACATCGGCTTCCGAAAGCGCGCCACGGCCTGTCAGTCCATTCAGAATGGATCCAAGACGGTCCTGGAGGTTCTCAAACATCGGCTCTTCCTTGTGATTTCCGGATAGGGAAACCTTGTGCTTTTCCTTGACGAAAACAAGACGCATAGCCAAAAAGGACCCGAGGGCGCATCGCGCTGTCGGGTGTGGACCTCCGGGATCGATTTATACCTTTGCGGGTCCCGGTCGGTGGCTCGAGTCTTGAAGCTCGTCGCAGATTGAGCGGCGGTAAACAGGAAAACCGCCGGAGTCAAGGCAATCAGGGGAAATAAGCGGTTTTCGGACTTTCAAAAGCCGCTACGGCAACCCAAATGCAGAAGCCCGAACAGCATACCACGGCGACAAGGCTCCCACCGCATGGCAAACGCCAAACCCCCATCGAAACCAAAGAACCCCTACTACCAAGGCCCGGTCACCGATCATTTCGACGGCACCCGCTTCTTCAATCCCGGCGGCATCGCCCCTTTAGGCTTCCGCGCCATGCTGCGCTGGCAGTTCAACGGCGAGCGGCAGAGCTGGCAAAAGCAAGTGCCGAGCCCCTTCCCGCAGGCAAAACCTGAAGAGCGTATCGAAGGCGACGGCCTGAGGGTAACGATGGTCGGCCACGCCTCGATGCTGGTGCAGGTGGCGGGCCTCAACATCCTGACCGACCCCGTCTGGTCGGACCGCGTCAGCCCCTTCAGTTTCGCCGGTCCGAAGCGGGTGACGGCCCCCGGCATCCGCTTCGAGGACCTGCCCAAGATCGACCTCGTGCTCGTCTCGCACAATCACTACGACCATCTCGACGTCGTAACGCTGAAGCGGCTGCAGGCCGCCCACCGCCCGCACTTCGTCACGCCGCTCGGCAACGACACGATCATCCGCCGCGCCGCGCCTGACGCCAAGATGTCCGTCATGGACTGGGGCGACCGCATCGCGATATCAGACGCCATCGCCATCGACGCCGAGCCGGCGCACCACTGGTCGGCGCGCGGAACTGGTGACCGCAGCATGGCGCTCTGGGCCTCCTTCGTCATCTCGACTCCATCGGGCAAGATTTACCACGTCGGCGACACCGGCTTTCACGAGGGCATCAACTATCGCTCGGCTGGAGAGAAACACGGCCCCTTCCGCCTCGCCATCCTGCCCTTCGGCGCCTACGAGCCGCGCTGGTTCATGAAGGGCCAGCACCAGAACCCCGACGAAGCCGTCCGCGGCATGCAGCTAGCCAACGCCGTCCATGTGGCGGGGCACCACTTCGCGACGTTTCAGCTGACCGACGAGGCGATGGACGCGCCGGTGAAGGCGCTGGAGGCTGCGTTGCGGGAGCATGGGGTGGCAAGGGAGCGGTTCCGGCCGCTGAGGGCGGGCGAGGTGTTTGATGTGCCGCTGGGGTGATGGGAGGTGGTTTTCGCATCCATGACCGTTGAAGTCTGGGCTGCGTGCTTAGATCCTCGGGACAAGCCCGAGGATGACGTCGAGAATGTATTTTGCATCAAAATTTCAATATTTTACTAGAGAACGCCACCCTCTCCATCGTCATCCTCGGGCTCGTCCCGAGGATCTAAGCACGGTCCCACTTGCTCGACGTGCGTGGACACTTGGCACCACCACGACACCACAAACCCCCGCGCCCGAGCAAGACTCGGCGACGGCGGCGGACCTAAAAACGGGAACGGGCAGGCGGCATTATATAGTTGGTATGTGTGTCAGGCGTTTCCACCTGCCCGATTGCTTCAAGGTTTCCGGTTCGTCCGGGCCGACAGGAGCGTCTCTCGGCCTTTCCTTGCCGGATGATCCCTTGGCCCTGACGGCCTTGGAACCACCTCTGACAACCATCACCGAACGCCGGATGCCAACCTTGGCGTTAACGGTTCGCGAACCCGGCTCCCTATCCGATGACGTCACCAGTGTGTGGCGATTGCGGACGATGGGGATAACGGGATGCGTCGAATTCGGCTATCATGCTGATAATGTCGGGATGTTTCTTGTCCGACGTTCGAAATTTTCCCCGTCGTCACGCTGACGGAGCGAGCGGATGGGACGCGCACGCCGCCACTGGTAATTCCCGCGTATTTCCGCCATATACAGCCCAAACACACATGGACATGAGACAATGAGCGCAACGGTCGAATTCGCGAGGATGAACGGGCTTGGCAACAAGATCCTGGTTGTCGACATGCGCGGGCGCAAGGACAAGGTCACACCCGAGGCCGCGATCGCGCTCAATGCGGATGCCGAGACTGAGTTCGACCAGATCATGGCGATCCACGATCCGAAGGCCGAAGGCACCGATGCCTGGATCGATATCCTGAACTGCGACGGCACCAAGGCGCAGGCCTGCGGCAACGGCACGCGCTGCGTGGTGCAGGCGCTGTCGGCCGAAACAGGCCAGAAGGTCTTCACCTTCCAGACCGTCGCCGGCATCCTGAATGCCGCCGAGCACGAGGACGGGACGATCTCGGTCGACATGGGCAGGCCGGTGTTTCAGTGGGACAAGATCCCGCTCGCGGAAGAGTTCTTCGATACCAGCCGTATCGAGCTGCAGATCGGGCCGATCGACAATCCCGTGCTGCATTCGCCTTCGGCCATGTCGATCGGCAATCCGCATGCGATCTTCTGGGTCGACAGGGATCCGATGAGCTTCGATCTGGAGCGCTTCGGGCCGCTGCTCGAAAACCATCCGATGTTTCCCGAGAAGGCCAACATCACGCTGGCGCAGGTGACGTCCGATGCAAGCCTGCGCACCCGCACCTGGGAACGCGGCGCAGGCCTGACGCTTGCCTGCGGTTCGGCCGCCTGCGCCGCCGGCGTTTCCGCCGCGCGCACCGGCCGCACAGGCCGCAAGGTCACGATCGACGTCGCCACCGCGCCAAGCCGGCAGCCGCTCACCATCGAATGGCGTGAGGACGACCATGTTGTCATGACCGGTCCGGCCGAATGGGAATGGTCCGGCACCGTCGATCCCGTGACCGGCGCTTGGCAGCGCGATGAGGCGGTCGAGGCTCCGGGGGCGGAAGCCAAGTGAGCGGGGTCGAGGTCATCACCTTCGGCTGTCGTCTGAATACCTACGAATCCGAAGTGATGCGGGCCGAGGCCGAGAAGGCGGGCTTGAACAACGCCATTCTGGTCAATACCTGCGCCGTGACCGGCGAAGCCGTGCGCCAGGCGCGCCAGGCGATCCGCCGGGCGCGTCGCGACAATCCGCATGCCCGCATCATCGTCACCGGCTGCGCCGCGCAGACCGAGAAACACACCTTCGCCGAGATGGCCGAGGTCGACGCGGTGCTTGGCAACGAAGAGAAGCTTGCGAGCGCAAATTATCGCGCACTGCCGGATTTCGGCGTCTCGGCCGAAGAGAAGCTGCGCGTCAACGATATCATGAGCGTCAAGGCGACCGCGCCGCAGATGGTCAAGCACATCGACGGCCACGTGCGCGCCTTCATCCAGGTGCAGAACGGCTGCGACCACCGCTGCACCTTCTGCATCATCCCCTATGGCCGCGGCAATTCGCGCTCGGTGCCGATGGGATCGGTGGTCGATCAGGCGCGCAAGCTCACCGAGAGCGGTTATCGCGAGATCGTGCTGACGGGCGTCGACGCC
The DNA here is from genome assembly GCF_055616315.1 of Rhizobium sp. O111. NCBI lineage: Bacteria > Pseudomonadati > Pseudomonadota > Alphaproteobacteria > Hyphomicrobiales > Rhizobiaceae > Rhizobium > Rhizobium sp. O111. The sequence goes on from NZ_JBSHXL010000001.1 coordinate 3,299,945, forward strand.
ACCAGCTACGGCGCCGACCTGCCGGGCGAGCCGACGCTCGGGCTGCTGGCGAAGACGCTTCTGAAGCAGGTGCCCGACATCCGGCGTCTCCGTCTGTCGTCGATCGCCAGCATCGAGGCGGACCGGCATCTCCTTGATCTCATCGCCGACGAAGCGCGTTTCATGCCGCATCTGCATCTGTCGCTGCAGCATGGCGACGACATGATCCTGAAGCGGATGAAGCGCAGGCATTCCAGCGCCGAAGCGCTTCATTTCGTCAACGAGGTCAGAAGGCTGCGGCCGGAGATCTCGATCGGCGCCGACATGATCGCCGGCTTCCCGACCGAGACGGAAGAGATGTTCGGCAATGCCGTGAGGCTCGCCGAGGACGCACGGATCGCGCATCTCCACGTCTTCCCCTACAGCCCGCGACCGGGAACGCCGGCGGCACGTATGCCGCAGCTCGACCGGGCGCTCGTCAAGGAGCGGGCCGCACGGCTGCGCGCCACTGGACATATGCTGCACCAGTCCCATCTCGATCGCATGGTCGGCACGCGGCAATGGCTGCTGGTGGAAAACAACGGACTGGCGCATACGGAAAACTTCACGCTTGTCGCAGCGCCGGGCTTAAGCCCCCGCGCGCTGGTCGAGGTCGACATCGTCGGCCACAACGGCAAGCACCTCGACATGCAACTGACGGCCGCCTCTGCGGCCTGATCTGACGGAATTCTCATGGCGTTCAGCTTCATCAAAAAGGTCTTCACCTTCGGCCCCGACAAGACGGCGGAAGAGCAGGCGCCGGATACGGTCGAGACCAAGGCCGCCGAGGTTGCGGTCGAGCCGGTCGCGGAGGCGCCTGTTGCTGACGTGACGGCGCCGGTGCGGTCGGCGCCGGTGGAGGAGCTGCCTGTTGCGGCCGATCCGGTGTTGCCGGAGGAGGTGGAGACGGCCGGTGGGCCTTCGGCCGATGGCGAGAGTGTTGCCGAAGACGAGGTTTCCGAGGATTTGCCGACGGCGCTTACGACCGATGATGTCGGGCTGGTGCCGTTGTCCTTGCTGGAGGCTGAGGCGGAGGCGGAGCCTGTTGCTGAGGCGAAAGACGTTGGCTCAGTGGGTGCGGTACCCCCCTCTGTCCTGCCGGACATCTCCTCCACAAGGGGGGAGATCGACTCGCGGGAAGCTTCCGACCAGACCTCTGATGTTGATGAGAGTGGCAAGGCTGAGCCGGTCGCAGACACTGCGGACGAGATCGACGAAACGGTCGAGAATGAAACGAGCGAGCCCTCCCAGCCAATCTCCCCACCTGTGGGGGAGATGCCCGGCAGGGCAGAGGGGGGTATCGCACCCGCCGAGCCAGCTTCTATCGACGCCCCCGAACCAACGCCGACCGACTCCGACACCCCCATCCTCCCCAAGGGCTTCTCCACCGCCACCGAGACCCCCGAACCCGTCACCATCGTGACGCCAGCCAAGCTCAACTGGTTCCAGCGCCTGCGCGCCGGCCTCGCCCGCACCTCGTCGCAGCTGACCGGCCAGATTTCGGCGCTCTTCACCAAGCGCAAGCTCGACGACGACACGCTGCAGGATCTCGAAGACCTGCTGATCCAGGCCGATCTCGGCGTCGAGACGGCGCTGCGCGTCACCGATACGCTGGCGTCGGAGCGCTACGGCAAGGACGTGTCGGGCGAGGATGTGAGCCGCATCATGGCGGCCGAGATCACCAAGGTGTTGAAGCCGGTGGCAAAGCCGCTGCAGCTCGATCTCAGCCACAAGCCGCATGTCATCCTCGTCGTCGGCGTCAATGGCACCGGCAAGACCACCACCATCGGCAAGCTCGCCGCCAAGCTTTCCGGCGCCGGGCTGAAGGTGATGGTCGCGGCCGGCGATACGTTCCGCGCGGCGGCGATCGAGCAGTTGAAGATCTGGGCCGACCGCACCAAGTCGGAATTCATCGGCACCAAGCTCGGCGCCGATGCGGCGGGGCTTGCCTACGATGCCTTCGAGCAGGCGAAGCAGAAGAAGTGCGATGTGCTGATCATCGACACCGCCGGCCGGCTGCAGAACAAGACGGAGCTGATGGCCGAGCTAGAGAAGATCGTGCGCGTGCTCGGCAAGCTCGATCCGGACGCACCGCACACCGTGCTGCAAACGCTCGACGCCACCACCGGCCAGAACGCGCTGAGCCAGGTCGAGATCTTCCGCAATGTCGCGGGCGTCAACGGCCTGATCATGACCAAGCTCGACGGCACGGCGCGCGGCGGCATCCTCGTCGCCATCTCCGCCAAGCACAAGCTGCCGGTCTATTTCATCGGCGTCGGCGAGGGTGTGGACGATCTGGAGCCCTTCGAGGCCGAGGATTTCGCCCATGCGATCGCCGGCCTCGGCGACGCGCGGGGCTGATCAAGTCGCACCATTGCCGTCAAAAGCGATTGATGCCACAGATATGCCCGCAAGGGCGCGCAAGCGTCCGGGATAGAGACTGACGATAAGAACTGACGACAAAGACTGATTAGGGAACGGATTAGGGACCTCATGACGACCGAGAGCGATATCACCCCGTCGGCGACAGACAAGCATCACCCGATGCTCAAGCTGGCGCTGGAGCTCGGGCCGTTGCTGATCTTCTTCTTCGCCAATCTGCGCGGCCCCTGGCTGGTGGAAAAATTCCCCGCCCTCGCCTCGCTCGGCGGCCCGCTCTTCGTGGCGACCGCGCTGTTCATGGCGGCGACGATCATTTCGCTCGTCATCTCCAAGGTGGTGCTCCGCCATCTGCCGATCATGCCCTTCGTCTCGGGCATCGTCGTTTTGATCTTCGGCTCGCTGTCGATCTATCTGCAGGACGAGACCTTCATCAAGATGAAGCCGACGATCATCAATTCGCTGTTCGGCCTCACGCTGCTCGGCGGGCTGCTCTTCGGCAAGTCGTTGCTCGGCTATGTCTTCAACGCCGCCTTCCAGCTCGACGCCGAGGGGTGGCGCAAGCTCACCATCCGCTGGGGCGTGTTCTTCCTGTTCCTGGCGGTGCTCAACGAAGTGGTCTGGCGCAATTTCTCCGACGACACCTGGGTAGCCTTCAAGGTCTGGGGCACGATGCCGATCACCATCCTGTTCACGCTGGCGCAGATGCCGCTGATCATGAAGCACACGATCGCGCCCGAGGGCGAGGCCGGCCAGTGACGGCGCTGCAGGCGACTGACAGGGCCAAACACCAGACCTACTGGTTCATCGCCTGCCTCGGCGTGCTCATCGCGCAGATCGTCGCCGAATATCTGATGGGGCGCACGCCGATCTGCACCTGCGGCTACGTCAAGCTGTGGGAGGGGACCGTCAATTCCAGCGGCAACTCGCAGCACATGTCGGACTGGTACACGCCGTCCCACATCATCCACGGCTTCCTGTTCTACGGCCTGGCGCATCTCGTGCTGCGCGGCAAGCCGATCGCGATGAAGCTGCTTCTGGCGCTGGTGATCGAATCCGGCTGGGAGCTGCTGGAGAATTCCCCGATCATCATCGACCGCTATCGCACGGCGACCATCTCGCTCGATTACTACGGCGACAGCATCCTGAACTCGGCGATGGACACGGTGTTCATGGTGCTCGGCTTCTTCTTCGCCTGGCGCGCGCCGGTCTGGCTAACTGTTACGATCGCCATCGTCTTCGAGATCTTCACCGGCTACATGATCCGGGACAACCTGACGCTCAACGTGCTGATGCTGGTCTGGCCGCTGGAGGCGGTGAAGACGTGGCAGGGCGGGGCCTAGAGCAGCTAGTAACTTACAGCCGGCTCCAGGCCCAAACCCTAATTCAAATCCTTAGAACGTCGCCGTCTTCGGGTCCGGACCCATGCGCGCCGAGCTGCTGTCGAGCTTGGCGATCTCGGCCATGTCGTCGCCATCGAGCTTGAAGTCGAAGACCTGGAAGTTCTCGACGATGCGCGACGGCGTCACCGATTTCGGGATGACGACGAGGCCGCTATCCATGTGCCAGCGAATGATCACCTGCGCCGGCGTCTTGCCGTGCTTCTCGGCGATCTTGGCGAGAACTGGGTGGGCGATCAGCTTGCCCTGGCCGAGCGGGCTCCAGGACTGCGTGGCGATGTTGAGCTTCTTGTGCGCTTCCTGCGCGATTTTCTGCTGGAAGTCCGGATGCAGCTCGATCTGGTTGATGACGGGCACGACGCCGGTCTCGGCAATCAGTCGTTCGATATGTTCAGGGTAGAAATTTGAGACACCGATCGACTTCGCCCGGCCCTCTTCGCGCAGCTTGATGAAGGCTTTCCACGTGTCGACATAGGCGTCGCGGTTCGGCGCCGGCCAGTGAATGAGGTAGAGGTCGACATAATCGGTACCGAGGCGCTTCAGGCTCTTGTCGAATGCCTTCAGCGTCGTGTCGTAGCCCTGGTCGGCATTCCAGAGCTTGGTCGTGAGAAAGACGTCCTTGCGGTCGATACCCGACGAGCGGATACCCTCGCCGACGCCCTCTTCGTTTTCATAGACGGCGGCCGTATCGACATGGCGATAGCCGGCTTCGATTGCCGCGCGCACCGCGGGTGCCGCCATGTCGTTGGGCGTCTGCCAGACGCCGAGGCCGACCTGGGGAATGGAATGTCCGTCGTGAAACGTAATGATGGATTGCTGTGCCACAATAAATCTCCGCGAAAGCGATGAATGGAACGGGGCGTGGTTGAACGGCGGCTATCCCGCCGTTTCCCGAAACGCCTTTCAGCCCGGGCGTCGGTCGGATTGCATATAGGTCAGGCGGCCCGCGATATCACCCCTGCTCTCTTATTCCGGGATTACAAAACCCTGACGACGGTGCCCTTGCGCAAGTAGGGCAGGATCCGCTTCATGTCGCGCGGGTGAATGGCGATGCAGCCCTCCGTCGGCTGGTAGCCGGGACGGATGAGATGGAAGAAGATCGCCGAGCCGCGATTGCGGGCACGCGCGGTGATGTTCCAGTCCATGACGAGACAGACGTCATAGAGCCCGTCGTCGCGCTTCATCTTTTCGTGACTTTTGCTAAACGGCGCCTTGACTGGTCTGTTGTAGTTGGCGTCATCAGGCTGATCGCACCAGAGCATGTTCTCGCGAATAAGGCGAATCGGTAGCCGCGTTCGCAAACCGGAGGTTTTTTCGCCGCGCGCAAAGCCCGAAATCAGCCGCATTTCGGCGATCGGCGTGGCCCCATCGCCTTCACGCTTGCGTGTGGTACGCCCCGAGCGACCAACCGCCGCGGGCACCACGACTGTGCCGAATTGCAGCAAAGCCCGGCTTTTCTGCCCCGGTGCCGGTCTAACCGTGATGATCGTTGGTTGTATAGACGGTTTCCGCCTTGTTTTTTCCATGTTTCTCACATGTTTTTGCAATTGCCGGGGCGATGATTGAAATCATATAGCACCATATACGACAACAGCTTGGTATCCTGATCTTTGCCAACACTCTCAAGTTGGCGTAGGAGTAAGGAGACCAGATGGCGAGGGACATAGCCGCATGACAGCACGCACCATTTTGTTGGTGGATGATGACGACGACCTCCGCGAGACCCTCACGGAGCAGCTCTCGCTCTATGACGAGTTCACGGTTCTCCAGGAATCCACGGCTGCCAAGGGTGTCGAACGCGCCCGCGCGACGGCCATCGATCTCCTGATCATGGATGTGGGCCTTCCCGACATGGATGGACGCGAGGCTGTGAAGCTTCTGCGCAAGGGCGGCCTCAAGGCGCCGATCATCATGCTGACGGGCCATGACACCGATTCAGATACCATTCTCGGCCTCGAGGCCGGCGCCAACGACTATGTGACGAAGCCGTTCCGCTTCGCGGTTCTGCTTGCCCGCATCCGCGTGCAGCTGCGCCAGCACGAGCAGAGTGAGGACGCCACCTTCAGCGTCGGGCCTTATGTCTTCAAGCCGAGCCAGAAGTTGCTCACCACGGAGAACGGCCAGAAGATCCGCCTCACCGAAAAGGAAGCGGCGATCATCCGCTATCTCTATCGCGCCGAACAGAAGGTCGTGACCCGCGACGTGCTGCTCGAGGAGGTCTGGGGCTACAATTCCGGCGTCACCACCCACACGCTCGAAACCCACGTCTACCGCCTGCGCCAGAAGATCGAGCGCGATCCGTCGAACGCCGAAATCCTGGTCACGGAAAACGGCGGCTACAAGATCGTTCCGTAATCATGGCGCTGAATGACGATATCCAGCTGCTCGCGCAGCTTCCGCTCTTCAACGGAATGTCGGAGGATCAGCTGCGGCTGATCGCCTTCGGCGCGGATCGGCGCGTGATCTCGAACGGGCAGATGCTTTTTCGCGAAAGCTCTCCCGCCGACAGCGCCTACGTCATCGTCAGCGGCAGTGTCGAACTGAGCCACACCGGACGCGACAACAAGCCTGAGGTTCAGGCCGTGGTCGGGTCCGGCACGCTTTTGTCAGAGCTTGCGCTGGTCACGCTCGTCGAGCGCAAGTTCACGGCGATCGCCCGCGAGGACACGGCGATCATCCGCATTACCCGCGCGCTGTTTCACCGGCTGATCGAGGAATATCCGGATGCGGCTTTGCTGATCCAACAGCGCATCCGCGACAATATCGCGGCATTGGCGGCCAAGGCCGCCGCCGAGCTTCACCGCTTCGCCTGAGGCGCCTGCCTACGTTTAAAGATCGAAATGCGCCGTCACCGGCACGTGGTCGGATGGCCGGTCCCAGCCGCGCGCCTCTTTCAGGATCTCGATGCGCTGCAGATGCGGCCCGAGGTCACGCGACGACCAGATATGGTCGAGACGCCGGCCACGATCGGCCGCTTCCCAATCCTTGGCGCGATAGCTCCACCACGTATAGAGCTTCTGCGTGTCGGGCACGTTCTGACGCATCAGGTCGAGCCACTGGCCGCGCTTCATGACATCAAGCAGGCCCTCGGTCTCGACGGGCGTGTGGCTGACGATCTTAAGCAACTGCTTGTGCGACCAGACGTCGTGCTCCATCGGCGCGATATTGAGATCGCCCACCAGGATCGCCGAGGTATTGGCCTCGCCATCAGCCTTCAAGAGCTTCATCTCCTCGATGAAATCGAGCTTGTGGCCGAATTTCGGATTGATCGCCCGATCCGGCTCGTCGCCACCGGCGGGCACATAGAAATTATGGATGCGGATACGCTTGCCGCCGCGCTCGAACACCGCCGAGATATGCCGGGCATCGCCGACCTTGCAATAATCGGTGCTGTGATCCTCGACCAGCGGAAACCGCGATGCGATCGCCACCCCGTGATAGCCCTTCTGGCCATGGATGATCACATGCTCGTAGCCCATCGCCTTCAACGGCGCCAACGGGAACAGCTCGTTCGGCACCTTGGTTTCCTGCAGGCAGATGATATCAGGGCGATGCTTGAGGAAGAGCTGCTCGACGATCGGCATGCGCAGCCGGACCGAATTGATGTTCCAGGTGGTGATCGAGAAGCCCATTGCGCTGCCTTTTCCAATTCTGTTGGAAGGGCTTTAGAGCAAAGGGCGTGTGGATGGAACGGATGGGGGTGAAGAAAATGGGTGAAGGCATCCGCATCCTTCGCAAAGAAAAATGCCCGGCCGAAGCCGGGCACTCTATTTATCGCGAGGCGGCACCGACTGCGGAGCCGCGGGTGGTCATGCGCAGGAGATAATAGACCCCGCCGCCGATGCCGACGCCGAAGAACCAGCCATAGGTGCCCCACCATTCCGGCAGAACAGACGTGAAAGTCGGCAGGATCGACGAGAACAGCGCGCCGATCGCAAACGCGATGAAGGCGTTGACGTGCCAGCCGCTCTGGAAGCGGAATTCGCCATCTTCGCGGTAGAGCGCCGCGACGTCGAGTTCGCCCTTTCTGATGAGATAATAATCCACCATCATCACTCCGAAGATCGGCCCCATGGTCGAGCCGATGAAGTTGACGAAGTGGGCGGCACCCGTCTCCCAGGGGGCGAAGGGGTAGAGCACCAGCGCGATCAACGCCGCGATATAGCCGCCGCGCTTGAAGCTGATGTGGCGCGGGAAGACGTTGGAGAAGTCGAAGGCAGGCGAGACGAAGTTGGCGACGACGTTGATGCCGAGCGTCGCCACCGCGAAGGTGAGTGCCGCCAGAAGCGCCAGGAACCAGCTGTCGAACTTGGCCGAGATGGCTTCGGGATGCAGCAGCACCTCGCCATAGACGGTGAAGGCCGCCGTGGTCGTGACACCTGCCACCAGGCAGAAAGCGAGCAGGTTGATCGGCAGGCCCCAGAGATTGCCCTTTCGCAGCGTCTTCACGTCCTTGGCGTAGCGCGAGAAGTCGCAGAAGTTCAGGTAGAGCGCGGCGAAATAGGTGATCCAGGTGGCGGCGACGGCGGCGAGCGCAGGGAAGGTGCCCGGTTCATAAGGGACGCCGGCATCCTTGGTCTTTTCGATCAGCACGTCGCGCGGGATTTCGCTGCCGAAGGAAAAGGTGCCTGCCTTGACGACGAGATAGACGGCCAAGACGAGCATCATGATCCAGACGGCCGGTCCGGCCCAATCCTGGAACTTGCGCACCGTTTCCATGCCGCGCTGGATGATCAGGAGCTGCAGCGCCCAGACGATGACGTAGCAGATCACTTCCAGCGTCGAGTGGCCGAGGAAATGGCTGTTCTGGTGGAAGGCGAGAATGCTCTCGTGGCGGATCAACAGCGCCACGATGGCGCCCGATGCGGCCGCCGTTTGCGCGCCATACCAGAAGCAGGCGACCACCGCACGCACCAGCGCCGGCGCATTGGCGCCGAAGGTGCCGAAGGAGGCGCGCGCCAGCACCGGGAACGGCACGCCCGTCTTCACGCCGGCATTGCCGACGAGGCTCATCAGCACGAAGATGACCAGCGAGCCGAGGCCGATGGCGATGACGAAATTGATGAAGCTGCCGCACAGAAGAAAAAGGCTGGCGGCGAGATAATAGCCCCACAGGCTGTGAACGTCCGAGGTCCAGACGTTGAAGATGCTGAAGGCGCCCCACTTCCTCTCCCGAGCGGGCGCCAGATCCTCGTTGTACAACGAGGGCGACGGATTGCCAGATGTCATGTAATCCCCTCCTAGGATTTGCGGGCCACAAAATGGCCACAATCGAACTTGCTCCCGATTTGGGCATTTAACAAATATTTAATCAAATAATGCACCGGGGGTGGGGTGTTCAGGCTGGCGCTGTGCCGTGAGGCGCCCCCCTCTGCCCTGCCGGGCATCTCCCCCACAGGTGGGGAGATTGGCTGGGCGCAGCCACTCGCTCCACCTCAATTGTTTGGGGATGCCGTTGCCACGGGTCGATCTCCCTCCTTGTGGGGGAGATGCCCGGCAGGGCAGAGGGGGGTATCACACCCGCCGACAGCAGCGACATCGCAAGGTCCCGCCTTGCGCACAGTGCCGCTATTCCTGACGAATCTCACGCGCAAGGGGTGACAAAGCCCGCGTGATAGAGTATGCGCACCCCCGGAATGGGAATCTCCCATCAACCAAGCAAAGAAAGACAGACGCATTCGCCCCTGCCTCACAGAGGCATAGATCCGAGGCTAGACCAAGGATCGATCGCCGGGCGCTCTGGTTGTCGAACCAACAATGAGGTTGACACATGAACATCATTCAGCAGCTTGAGGCCGAACAGGTCGCCAAGATCGAAGCCAAGCGCACGCTCCCGGAATTTTCTCCTGGTGATACCGTCCGCGTCAACGTGAAGGTCACGGAAGGCACGCGTACCCGCGTACAGGCCTACGAAGGCGTCTGCATCGCTCGCTCCGGCGGCGGTCTGCAGGAAAACTTCACGGTCCGCAAGATCTCCTACGGCGAAGGCGTCGAGCGCGTATTCCCGGTCTACTCGCCTGCCATCGAAAGCGTAGAAGTCGTTCGCCGCGGTAAGGTCCGTCGCGCCAAGCTCTACTACCTGCGCGACCGTCGCGGCAAGTCGGCTCGTATCGTTGAAGACACCGGCGTTCGCGCCCGCAAGCTCAACGACGCCGAGCGCGCCGCTCTCGCCCAGGAAAAGGCACGTCTGGAAGCTGAAAAGGTTGCAGCTGCTCAGGCTCTGGCAGCCGAAAAGGCAGCACAGGAAGCCGCCGAAAAGGCAGCAGCCGCTGAAGCAGCCGCCGCAGCCGAGCCGGCAGCGGAATAAGCTTCATCCGCAAGGATTGACGAAAAAGGCGACCTCCGGGTCGCCTTTTTTGTTTTGGTGGTGTGGTGGCGTGATTTAGAGCAAATCGTCGTGCGATTGACGAATGCGAAGCCTCACTTGAACCGCAGCCTTTCCAATAGCCGCGCCCACCGCGTTCGCGGGGAAGCCGGTTCCGCCTGGGGCGCCAGCATGAAATCGGGCAAAGGCACGTTCGGCATGTCGTCATAGGCTTTGAGGATGGTCTCGAGCGGTGTCAGGGTTTGGTCGTGGTGCCAATAGACGATCTTCAACCATGTGGCCGCGCGCCTATCTAGCCCGATCCCAACCATTCTTCCTCAAGATTGGCCTGCAACATTCGCCGCCCAGCCTCAAAGAGGTCATTTTCGTCAAGCCGCGCCCGTCCCAACTTGTTCAAGCACAGCGCATAGGCAAAAGCCCTTGGCTTTAACGTTGCCTTGAGCGATGGCACTTTCGGCTTCAAGTGTCGCTCATACTCTTCGACCGCGGTTTCGTACTGTCCGGCCTGAAAGCTGAACGCCATGAAATCATCGAGAGTGCCGTAGGTGAGCAGCATTCCTCTGCTATACGGCAGGCCTCTGGTTTCCTGGCGGACGAAACGCTGGAGCTTGTAATCAAACTTGTCGGGACCCAATACCTTGGTAAAGCCGGTCCGCATGTATTCAATTTGTGCGTCCTGTGCGATTTTCCACGACGCTTCGTCGTTTCCCTTGCCGTGCATCCACTGGCCAAGGGCCTTGGCCCAGTGCAGGGTTACGCGATGCGCACAGGGAAGACCACCAAACCTTTCCTCTTCCTTTCCCTCGATGGCCTTGTCCAGCCACTCAAGCGCACGTGGAAGAATAGGCGTTGTTTGCTGGTCATAACGCACCAGGAAGGCAGAGACGGCACTGTGAATCTGATATGCAGCAATATTGCCCATCGGACTGGCCGGATCGTACTCGGTGCGAACCACGCGGTTGATACTCCCAGGCATCACCTCATGCATTCGGATGGGGTTGAACTTGCTCAAAATCGTCTCCGTCAATAAATATTAAAATACAAAAACTTCGCCGTGCATTTGATCATGTCACGAAGGGTGGCGCGGCGAATGCGCTGCGACTAGGGCTCGATCCTTTGAGGGGCGGCAACGGGGCGCACGCCATAGAGGCCGCTTGCCGGCAGCGGCATCCCGATCCAGAGCAGAAGCACAAGGCCGCCCACCGCGCGCAGCCAGATGTTGCCGCGCGGACTTGAAAACGAAATGGACGCGAGGACTTCCCGCGCGGCTTCGGCATCGGCCGAGGGAACGCGAAGCTCGATACCGCCAAGCGCCGTCATGAAGTGGGGAACCATTGTCGTGTGGTGAAGCGTGTGCGCAAGCACCCGGATACCGGCTGCCTCCAGCGCGCAGAGGGCGGACGCCGTTTCCGTCGGACCGTAGGCCCAGCCGGCGGTGGCGAAATCCGAAGGGCGGGGTGTCATGCTGGCTCCGTGACGACGATTATTGCGACGCCGGGATAGCAGTTCTGCGTTAATGCAATCAAAAGACGCATTTGGTCGTTGGGTGAGGGCGTGATGGGTGGGGCGAAGGCCCCTCCCCAACCCCTCCCCCTTGTGGGGAGGGGTCTTGCGGAAGTCGGCGAGCAGGCTTCACGCCTACTCCGCAATCTCCGGCTCGATCAGCCGGGCCATGTTGCGCAGCGATTCCTGCCAGCCGAGATAGCAGGCTTCCGGCGGAATGAGGTCGGGGATGCCGGCTTGGGTGATGTTGATCTCGGTGCCGACGGAGACCTTCTTCAGGTCGACCGTCACTTCCATCTCGCCCGGCAGATTGGGGTCGTCGAAGCGGTCGACATAGCGCACGCGTTCGCCGGGAACGAGCTCGAGATATTCGCCGCCGAAGGAATGGCTGTTGCCTGATGTGAAGTTGCGGAACGACATCTTGAACGTGCCGCCGACGGTCGGCTCGAAATGGTGGACGCTGCAGGTAAAGCCGTTCGGCGGCAGCCACTTGGCCATCGCGTCGGCTTCGATGAAGGCGCGGTAGACCTTCTCCGGCTTGGTGGCGAGAACGCGGTGCAGGCGGATGGTGCTTGGCATGGGGTGTTCCTCCGAAGTTGATGCGAGACCCTAAGGACGGGCGAGCGGTGGGTGATCCGACATCCGATTGCGATTTTGTTCAAGGGGGGAGGTGGCCAGTGTTTTGCCGTGTGGCCCCCTCATCGCCTCGCTGCGCTCCGGCACTTCTCCCCGCTGGGGCGAAGGGGCTGGTGGCTGGCGTTGTGCGCCCCTCACCAAACATGTAGCGTTTTATCTTGGCCGGGACAGCGCGGCATCTCCCCTTCTCCCCAGCGGGGAGAAGGTGCCGGCAGGCGGATGAGGGGGCTACGGACGCCGATCGCGCCGTTACGCCTACCATTCTCCAAACGCCCCCATTTTTAAACCGTCATTCCCGATTTCCCCCATCCGCGCACGCCAATCCCCTTGCCAGCGGCTTTGCAAACATGACAGTTTCCGCGAGCGCTATTTTGGGGAGATATTTCATGCTGTTTCGTCGCACCGTCCTTGCCGGACTGACCGCACTCGCTCTTTCGCCGCTCGCTGCTGCCGCCGCCGAGCTTCCCGATCTGAAGGGCAAGACCGTCGTGGTCGTCACCGAGAACGCCTATCCGCCGCTGCAGTTCGTCGATCCGAAAACGGGCAAGCAGATCGGCTGGGAATATGATGCGATGAACGAGATCGCCAAGCGGCTGAACTTCAAGGTCGAGTACCAGAACACCAGCTGGGACGCGATGATCCAGGCGGTGTCGGACAATCAGTACAACATCGGCATGACCGGGATCACCATCAAGGACGACCGCAAGGCCAAGGTCGACTTCTCCGATCCCTACATGCGCTCGCAGCAGTTCATGCTGGTGCGCGGCGACGAGACGCGCTTTACCGACGCCAAGACCTTCGGCGCCTTCAATGACGGCCTCGTTGGCGCGCAGCCGGGCACCTCGCCCTTCTATGCCGCCGTCTACGAGATTCTTGACGGCAATGAGCAGAACCCGCGCATCAAGCTGTTCGAGACCTTCGGCGCCACGGTGCAGGCGCTGAAAGCCGGCGATGTCGACGTGGTCTTGACCGACAGCGTCGCGGCGCAGGGCTATGTCGACGCGTCGAATGGCGGGCTGAAGGTGATCGGCGGGCCGCTCGGCACCGAGGATTTCGGCTTCATCTTCCCGAAGGGCTCCGATCTGGTCGGTCCCGTCAATGCGGCGATTGCGAGCCTCAAGGCCGACGGCACCTTCGACAAGCTCAACAAGACATGGTTCCTCGACTACAAGATGGGTCAATGATCCCGTCTTTTTCAATCGCTTGCCGCGCACGGACTGAAGCATGATGGCTCCGCAGCCAAACCCGCGGGGCCAGGAGAGGGGCGATTATCCCTGGTGGCTGGTCGCCCTTGTCGTGATCGGCCTTACGCTCGCCGCCGTCATCATCGCCAACGATGTCTATACGCAGGTGTTCCGCACCGTTTTCAATGGCGTCGGCATCACCATTTTCGTGACGCTCGTCGGCTTCGCGCTGGCGACGCTGCTTGGGCTCGGCATAGCGCTGCTCGGGCTATCGGACAGCGTCGCGCTGCGCCAGATCGCCCGCTTCTATGTCGAGGTTATCAGAGGCATCCCGATGCTGGTGCTTCTGTTCTACGTCGCCTTCGTCGGCGCGCCGGCCTTTGTTGCCGCCTATAATTTCCTGACCGCGCCGCTGGTGAATGCCGGGCTTGCGGAGCCGGTGCTGGTGCGCGATTTCTCCTTGATGTGGCGGGCGATCATCGCGCTGATGATCGGCTATTCCTCCTTCATCGCCGAAGTGTTCCGCGCCGGCATCCAGTCGGTCGATCAGGGGCAGATCGAAGCCGCAAAGGCGCTCGGCCTGTCGCGCTACCATCGCTTCCGGCTCGTGGTCTTCCCGCAGGCGATCAAGGTGATCTTTCCACCGCTGTCGAACGATTTCGTGGCGATGGTGAAGGATAGTTCGCTGGTCTCGGTGCTCGGGGTGTCCGACATCACGCAGATGGGCAAGATCTATGCGTCCGGCTCCTTCCGCTTCTTTGAAACCTATTCGATCGTCACCTATATCTACCTGATCCTGACGATCGGCCTATCGCTTGGCCTCAGGCAGATCGAGAAGCGGATGCGCGGCAGAGACGGACGGCGATAAAGCTCAGGCGATCGCGCTAATGAATCGAATTGCCGAGCATCGGAAAAATTGGTAAGTGACTGCTCATGGAATCCAAGTTCAGTTGCATTGGGGCGCATATTTTCGTGCTGCAGGATCACTACCGCCTGCCGGCACGCTTCTTTGCGACCGTTTCCGGTGCGCTCAACAGCCGACTTCGTTGATCCCTTTCTGATCGACCGACGGCCGGTGGCCTATGCGCCACCAAGCTCCATACCCCCACTGCAAGCAAACGCCCTTTGCATAATAACGGATGTATCGCCATGAGCGCACCTCGTACCCTCTACGACAAGATCTGGGACGACCACCTGGTCGATCAACAGGACGACGGCACCTGTCTTCTCTACATCGACCGCCACCTGGTCCACGAAGTCACCTCGCCGCAGGCCTTCGAAGGGCTGCGCATGACGGGCCGCAAGGTTCGCGCGCCTGAAAAGACGCTCGCGGTCGTCGACCACAACGTGCCGACCTCGCCCGATCGCCACCTCGGCATCAAGAACGAGGAAAGCCGCATCCAGGTCGAGCAGCTGGCGATCAACGCGGCCGAGTTCGGCGTCGAATATTATTCGGCGAGCGACAAGCGCCAGGGCATCGTCCACATCATCGGACCGGAGCAGGGCTTCACGCTGCCGGGCATGACGATCGTCTGCGGCGACAGCCACACCTCGACGCACGGCGCCTTCGGCTCGCTGGCGCATGGCATCGGCACGTCCGAAGTGGAACACGTTCTGGCCACCCAGACGCTGATCCAGAAGAAGGCGAAGAACATGCTGGTGCAGGTCGACGGCGTGCTGCCCGCTGGCGTCACCGCCAAGGACATCGTGCTCGCCATCATCGGCGAAATCGGCACCGCAGGCGGCACCGGCTACGTCATCGAATATGCCGGCGAAGCCATTCGCGCGCTGTCGATGGAAGGCCGCATGACGATCTGCAACATGTCGATCGAAGGCGGCGCTCGCGCCGGCCTGATCGCGCCTGACGACGTCACCTACGAATACATCAAGGGCAAGCCGCGCGCGCCGAAGGGCGAGACGCTCGACCAGGCGATTAAATACTGGAACACGCTGAAGTCGGACGAAGGCGCGCATTACGACCGTGTCGTCACGCTCAACGCCGCCGAACTGCCGCCGATCGTCTCCTGGGGCTCCTCGCCCGAGGATGTCATCTCGGTGCAGGGCATCGTTCCGAACCCGGATGAAATCGCCGACGAGAACAAGCGTACCTCGAAGTGGCGCGCGCTCGACTACATGGGCCTGAAGCCGGGCACGAAGATCACCGACATCGCCGTCGACCGCGTCTTCATCGGCTCGTGTACCAACGGTCGCATCGAGGACCTGCGCGCCGCCGCCAAGGTCGTCGAAGGCAAGACCGTTGCCGGCACCGTCAGCGCCATGATCGTCCCGGGCTCCGGCCTCGTCAAAGAACAGGCGGAAGCCGAAGGCCTCGACAAGATCTTCAAGGCAGCCGGTTTCGACTGGCGCGAGCCTGGCTGTTCCATGTGTCTGGCCATGAACGACGACCGCCTGAAGCCGGGCGAGCGTTGCGCCTCGACCTCCAACCGCAACTTCGAAGGCCGCCAGGGCTTCAAGGGCCGCACCCATCTGGTGTCGCCCGCCATGGCAGCAGCAGCGGCCATCGCCGGCCACTTCGTCGATATCCGCGAGTGGAACTAAGAACTTTCGACCCCTCCCGGTGAAGGGAGGGGTCGGTTGCATGAATTGGAAAGGACAGGCTTGGCCTGTCCTTTCTCGTTCATGGGGTTACTACTCCCATTCCTCATCCGGAGAGCATCATGACACCAGACACCACGCTCCCGCGATACCGCCTGCTTTTGCTACGCCACGCCAAATCCGCCTGGCCCGAAGGCGTCGACGACCATGATCGTCCGCTCGGCGGTCGTGGTTTGAAGGCTGCGCCGCTGATGGGGCGCTATATGGCGCGCGAGGGGCTGGTTCCCGATCTGGCGCTGATCTCCACGGCGCGGCGCACGCAGGAGAGCTGGGCGCTCGTCGGCGCCGAACTGCCTGATGATATCGAGCGGCGGGATGTGGGGGAGATCTATGAGGCGGCGGCGGAGCGGATCGCGGGGGTTATCCGTGGTGTCGATGCTTCGGTTCGGACGCTGCTGGTTGCTGGGCATAATCCGGGGTTGCAGGAGCTGGCGATCGATCTTGTTTCGGATGGGGAGAGGCTTGCCGAGGTCAGGGAGAAGCTTCCGACGGGGGCCTTGGCGGTGATCGATTTTGCGGTGGCTTGGGGGGATGTGGCCGCTGGGAGTGGGGTGTTGGAGAGGTTTGTGGTGCCGCGGTCTTTGGTGGGGTGATCGGGGTTGGGTTGTGGTTGGCGTTGGCGCGTTTTGCCGTGGCTGGCGTTGGCGCCCGGAGCCCCCTCATCCGCCTGCCGGCACCTTCTCCCCGCTGGGGAGAAGAGACTTGGGAGCGGGCCGCTCGCTCAACCTCCCCTTCGCCCCATAGGGGAGAAGGTGGCCCGAAGGGTCGGATGAGGGGGCTACAAGCGCAAAGGCTTACTCTATCCCCCAGAACCAACTCCCCCTACGACCCCGCCTTCCCCAAAACCTTCTCCATCGCCGGATAAAGCCCCTCTTTCAAACTGATATCGTCGAACGGTCCAACGCGCTTGTAAAGGATCGTCCCATCCGGCCCGACGAGGTAGCTTTCGGGGATGCCGTAGACGCCCCAGTCGATCGCGGCCTGGCCCTTGGGGTCGACGCCGATCGCCTTGTAGGGGTTGCCGAGTTCGCCGAGGAAGCCCAGCGCGTTGTCGTTCTTGTCCTTGTAGTTGATCGCGACAATGTTGAGCCGGCTATCTTTCGCCAGTTCCTTCAATATCGGATGCTCCTCGCGGCAGGGAATGCACCAGGAAGCGAAGACGTTGACCAGTGTCAGCTTGCCCTTGACGGCGGCGTCGGTGAGCGCCGGCAGGTTGGCGCCCTCAAGCGGCGGCAGGTCGAGCGAGGGGGCCTTGGTGCCAAGCAGCGCCGAGGGGATCTCGGAGATGTTCTTGCCGTGCACATCCTGGTCGTAGAGCATCTTGCCCGCCGTGCCGGCAATGCCGGCGAAGACGAGAAGCGGGATCAGCGCGAAGGCGTAGCGGCCGAGGCCGCGCTTTTCCTTTGGCGTGCCGGGCGCGGCGGATTGCGTGGACTGCGTCGGCTTGGTGTTCGGCGCGTCAGTCATGCGTTGGCCTTCGCATCGGGCGCATCCTTGGCGCGGGCGGAGCGGCGGCGGATGCCGGAGGCTTCGAGCGCTTTGAGTTCGCGGCGGCGGGCGCGACCGTCGAGCCAGGTCCAGAGCGTCACACCAATGGTGATCAGGCCGGCGAAGAGGTAGGAACCATAGACGTAGAAGGCGTAGGACTGTGTCATCTCTTTAACCCTCGCGACTTGCCAGGCGCGCGGCGAGCCGGCGCTGGGCGGCAATCCGGCGGCGCCAGATCTCGTTGCGGATCGCCATCACATGCAGCGTCAGGAAGAGCATGGTGAAGGCGATTGCCATGACCAGCAGCGGACGCAGGAATTCCGGGTCGATCGCCGGGCCGTCCATGCGAAGCACGCTTGCCGACTGATGCAGCGTGTTCCACCAGTCGACGGAGAACTTGATGATCGGGATGTTGACGAAGCCGACGAGGATCAGCACGGCCGAGAGGCGGGCCGCCTTGCTCGGGTCTTCCATGGCGCGGTTGAGCGCGATCAGGCCGAGATACATCAAGAACAAGATGAAGACGGAGGTGAGCCGCGCATCCCAGACCCACCACGTCCCCCACATGGGCTTGCCCCAGAGCGAGCCGGTAACGAGCGCGATCAGCGTGAAGGCGGCGCCGAGCGGGGCTGCGGCCTTGGCCGAGACATCGGCCAGCGGGTGGCGCCAGACGAGCGTGCCGATCGCCGAGAGACTCATGATCGTGTAGCCCATCATCGACAGCCAGGCCGCCGGCACGTGGATATACATGATGCGGACGGTTTCGCCCTGCTGGTAGTCGCCTTCGGTCGTGAAGCTGAGATACAGCCCCACGATAAAACAGAGGGCGGTGAACCCGGCCATCCACGGAATGAGGCGGGAAGCGAGCGCCAGGAACCGCGTGGGGTTGGCGAGATCGCTGAATTTGGTGATGGCAAGGCTATTCTCGGTCATGCCGTCTCCTTAGCGCGATCCGCCGCCACGGGCAATCAAGCCGATGATCAATCCGATGTGTTCCTGAGCGCCAGCGCCGCTGCCGCCGGGCCGATGACGGCGAAGAACAGTGTGAGCGCGATCAGGATCAGGAAGGGCGGCATGAAGGGGGCCGGTCCCTCGACCGCTGCGTAAGTC
This sequence comes from Rhizobium sp. O111, assembly GCF_055616315.1. Taxonomy (NCBI): domain Bacteria; kingdom Pseudomonadati; phylum Pseudomonadota; class Alphaproteobacteria; order Hyphomicrobiales; family Rhizobiaceae; genus Rhizobium; species Rhizobium sp. O111. The sequence continues at coordinate 3,318,604 of NZ_JBSHXL010000001.1, forward strand.
GCGCTGACGCCGAAGATCAGCACCGGGATGGTGAGCGGGAGCACCAGGATCGACACCAGCAGGCCGCCGCGCGGAAGTGCCACGGCAACTGCTGCGCCCACCGCGCCGATCAGCGTGATGGCGGGCGTGCCGACGAAGAGCGTCAGCATGGTCGCGCCGATCGCCTTCTCGCTCATGTTCATGAACAGGCCGAGCAGCGGCGAGGCGATCACCAGCGGCAGGCTGGTGGCGAGCCAGTGGGCGAGGCACTTGACGAGAACGGTCAAGACCAGCGGCGTTTCCTGCATCAGCATCAGATCGAGCGCGCCATCATCACGTTCGGCCTGGAACAGGCGGTCGAGGCCGAGCAGGGCCGCGAGCAGCGCGCCGATCCAGACGATGGCCGGGCCGATGCGGGCGAGCAGCGCTAGATCCGGACCGACGCCGAAGGGGATCACGGCGACGACGGTGAGGAAGAACAGCACGCCGACGAGGGCACCGCCGCCGGCGCGGATGGAGAGCTTGAGGTCGCGCAAGAGGAGGGCGGTCATGGGTGGGCCCTCTTTGGGGTGGGGTGGTGGCGGCCTGTGGCGAGGGTGGTGGGTGGGGTGTTCGAGAGGTTGGTGGGTGGGATACCCCCCTCTGCCCTGCCGGGCATCTCCCCCACAAGGGGGGAGATTGGCTGGGCGCGGCCGCTCGCTCTACCTTCGTTGTTTGGGGATGCCATTGCAACGAGTCGATCTCCCCCCTTGTGGGGGAGATGCCCGGCAGGGCAGAGGGGGGTAATCCTGGCGCGACGGCGCTTAGAACACTCAGTGCTCGTGGCCCCCTCATCTGCCTGCCGGCATCTTCTCCCCGTGGGGGAGAAGGGACTCGTGGTGAGCCGCTCGCGCCGACCTCCCCTTCTCCCCAACGGGGAGAAGGTGGCCCGAAGGGTCGGATGAGGGGGCCGCACCCGCTGAGCAACAACCATGTCTCTCGCAACCATCGCCATCACCCCCACACCCCCGCACTCACGCCCGAAAACCCCGCCATCCGCAACTCTCGCGCATCGCTCAGCCCCAACGGCTGATGCGTCGCCGCAATCACGATGCCGCCAGCCCAACGGTGCGCCTCGATCAACCCGGCGAAGAGTTGGTCGGCGCTGGCGTCCAGCGCCGCCGTCGGCTCGTCGAGAATCCAGACGGGGCGGTGGGAGACAAGCAGCTTGGCGAAGGCGAAGCGGCGTTGTTGGCCGGCGGAGAGGTAGCCGAAGGGGAGATGGGTGATCCCTGACAGCCCTACCGCATCGGCGGCGTCTTCGATCGACATGCCGGTGCCACCGTCGGCATTACCGAGATAGCGGCGCCAGAAAGCGAGGTTCTCCTCCACCGTCAGCTCGCTCTTCATGGCGTTGCGGTGGCCGAGATAGTGGCTGATCTCGGGGAGCCGGATATCGGTGTCGCCGTTCGCATTGGTGACGGTGATCGTGCCCGTTTCCTGGCGCAGCAGGCCTGCCAGCACGCGCAGCAGGGTCGATTTTCCGGAGCCATTTTTGCCAGTCAGAACCAGGGCTTCACCAGATTCCAGGGTAAAGGACACGCCTTCGAAAATCAGCTCTTCGCCCCTGAAGGCAGCGAGATCGGAGGCTTGGAGATGCATGGGGGTTCCGGGGTTCACGTTTTCAGTCATGCGATGCAAAAAAATCAGAAATGGTTGGTCCCTCTCTGGCAGCTTTTGCCGAAGTTATCTATATGTGGATTACCACGCCAGCGGTCGGCGTGAATTTCATCCTAGCGCCGAACATGAGGTCTGACTTCATGTGCGGACCGCGGAAATGGCCGTACCCGCATCCTGATGTGCCTTTAGTGCATAGGCGTCCGCACAATTGTGTTCGCGATCAGAAACGGGGTCTCTCGTGTCTAAATCACTTGATAGTTTCCACTGTCGTTCCGTCCTTACCGTCGATGGTAAGGATTATGTCTATTTCAGCCTGCCGAAGGCCGAGGCAAACGGCCTGCCCGGCGTTTCCAAGCTTCCCTATTCGATGAAGGTTCTACTTGAGAACCTGTTGCGCTTCGAGGACGGCCAGTCTGTCACCAAGGAACATATCCTTGGCGTCGCGGAATGGTTGAACAACAAGGGCACGGTCGAAAACGAAATCGCCTATCGCCCGGCGCGCGTTCTGATGCAGGACTTCACCGGCGTTCCCGCCGTGGTCGACCTTGCGGCGATGCGCGACGCGATGGTGTCGCTCGGCGGCGATCCGGAAAAGATCAACCCGCTGGTGCCTGTCGATCTCGTCATCGACCACTCCGTCATCGTCGACGAATTCGGCACGCCGCAGGCCTTCTCCAGGAATGTCGAGCTGGAATACCAGCGCAATGGCGAACGCTACCGCTTCCTGAAATGGGGCCAGCAGGCCTTCCAGAATTTCCGCGTCGTGCCTCCCGGCACCGGCATCTGCCACCAGGTCAATCTCGAATATCTCGGCCAGACCGTCTGGACGAAGGAAGAAGACGGCGAGACGATCGCCTATCCTGACACTTGCGTCGGCACGGACAGCCACACGACGATGATCAACGGTCTCGGCGTTCTCGGCTGGGGTGTGGGCGGGATCGAGGCGGAAGCGGCCATGCTTGGCCAGCCGGTGTCGATGCTCCTTCCCGAAGTCATCGGCTTCAAGTTGACGGGCAAGCTCAAGGAAGGCGTGACCGCCACTGACCTCGTGCTGATGGTCGTGCAGATGCTGCGCAAGAAGGGCGTGGTCTCGAAGTTCGTCGAGTTCTTCGGCCCCGGCATGGACAACATGCCGCTCGCCGACCGCGCGACGATCGGCAATATGGGCCCGGAATATGGCGCCACCTGCGGCTTCTTCCCTGTTGATGGCGAAACCATCAACTACCTCACCATGTCCGGCCGCTCGCATGACCGCATCGCGCTGGTCGAAGCCTATTCGAAGGCGCAGGACATGTGGCGCGAGGGCGATGGCTCGGATCTCGTCTTCACCGATACGCTGGAGCTCGATCTCGGCGACGTCGTGCCTGCCATGGCCGGCCCGAAGCGTCCGGAAGGCCGCATCCCGCTGGAAAACATCGCGTCCGGTTTCGCCGGCTCGATGGATGCCGATTACAAGAAGCCCGGCCAGCTCTCCAACCGCTATGCGGTGGAAGGCACGGATTTCGATCTCGGCCATGGCGACGTGGCGATCGCCGCCATCACGTCCTGCACGAACACGTCGAACCCATCAGTCCTGATCGCCGCCGGCCTGCTTGCCCGCAACGCCGTTGCCAAGGGGCTGAAGACCAAGCCGTGGGTGAAGACCTCGCTGGCGCCTGGGTCGCAGGTGGTCGGCGAGTATCTGGCGAAGTCCGGCCTACAGGCCGATCTCGACAAGCTCGGCTTCAACCTCGTCGGCTTCGGCTGCACGACCTGCATCGGCAATTCCGGTCCGCTGCCGGCGCCGATCTCGAAGACGATCAACGACAAGGGCCTGATCGTTTCGGGCGTTCTCTCCGGCAACCGCAACTTCGAAGGCCGTATCTCGCCCGACGTGCAGGCCAACTATCTGGCCTCGCCGCCGCTCGTCGTCGCCTATGCGCTGGCCGGTACGGTGCAGAAGGACCTGACCAAGGAACCGATCGGCGAGGACCAGAGCGGCAACCCCGTCTACCTCAAGGATATCTGGCCGACCTCGCACGAGGTGCAGGCTTTCATCCAGAAGTACGTCACCCGCGAACTCTACGAGACGAAGTATGCCGACGTCTTCAAGGGTGATGCCAACTGGCAGGCCGTGCAGGTTCCCCCGGGCCAGACCTATGCCTGGGACGACAACTCGACCTATGTTCAGAACCCGCCCTACTTCGTCGGCATGGGCAAGACCGGTTCCGGCGTCTCCGACATCAAGGGCGCCCGCGTCCTCGGTCTCTTCGGCGACAAGATCACCACCGACCATATTTCTCCGGCCGGTTCGATCAAGGCTGCCTCGCCAGCCGGCGCCTATCTGCTGGAGCACAATGTCGGCGTCGCCGATTTCAACCAGTACGGCACGCGTCGCGGCAATCACGAGGTGATGATGCGCGGCACGTTTGCCAATATCCGCATCCGCAACCACATGCTCGGCCCGAACGGCAAGGAAGGTGGCTACACCATCCATTATCCGTCTAAGGAGGAGGAATCGATCTACGACGCGGCCATGCAGTACAAGGCCGAGGGCGTGCCGCTCGTCATCTTCGCCGGTGTCGAATATGGCAACGGCTCGTCGCGCGACTGGGCGGCGAAGGGCACCAACCTGCTCGGCGTCAAGGCGGTGATCGCGCAGAGCTTCGAGCGCATCCACCGCTCGAACCTCGTCGGCATGGGCGTCATCCCCTTCGTGTTCGAAGAGGGTACGACCTGGGCGACGCTGGGGCTGAAGGGCGACGAGACGGTCACCATCGAGGGGCTTGAGAACATCAAGCCGCGCGAGAGGAAGATCGCGAAAATCACCTATGGCGACGGCACCGTGAAGGACGTTCCGCTGCTCTCGCGCGTTGATACGCTCGACGAGGTGATCTACCTCAACAATGGCGGCATCCTGCAGACGGTATTGCGGGATCTCGCGGCCTGATCGGCGCTGATTTTTAAGAAATGCCTGATAATGGCCGCCGGAAAGCGATTTCCGGCGGCTTTTTCGTGGTCTGGAGGGCTATGAGGGGCCGGCCTCACGGCGAAGTGTTGCGGAGTTGTCCCACGCGGGCTCTGTCTCACCCGTTCGTGATTTTTCGTTTGGATCGGGAGCGATTATCTCTAGGTTGAAGAGATGGAGACCCTGCCAACCTTTTTGGTCCGGCAAGGGTGGGAGAGGAAAAGAGGTAGAGGTGCAATGTCGCCGCGGTTTTTGATTTCGCTGATTGCAGGTGTCGCTCTGGCGAGCCCTTTGCTCGCCGAGGAGGCGCCCAAAGGCGTGGTCGAACTGTTCACCTCCCAGGGTTGCGCCTCTTGCCCTCCCGCTGACGCGGCCTTTCGCAAGCTCGTTGAGCGCGGCGACGTCATCGCTCTCGCCTATCATGTCGATTACTGGAACTACATGGGCTGGGCCGACACGCTGAGCTCAAAGGAAAACACCGAGCGCCAGTACGGCTATGCGAAGACCATGGGCCGCGCCAATGTCTACACGCCGCAGGTGGTGGTGAACGGCCGCGATCATGTCATGGGCTCGGATATCGGCGGCATCGAGAAGAAGGTCGACGGCTTTCTGACCGGTGGCGAAGGTCTGACCGTTCCGATCAAGGCCGAGGTCAAGGGCGATCAGCTCGAGATCAACGTCGCCCCCGGCCAGGGCAAGGCCAGTGTCGTCATGGTCTATTTCGATCGCGAAAAGACGATCGAAGTGCAAAAGGGCGAAAACAGCGGCCAGAAGATCGCCTATACGCACAGCGTTTCGGATGTCGAAACGGTTGGCATGTGGGACGGCAAGGAAACAAAACTGACGCTGCCGGCCACCGTGCTGCAGAAGCCCGATCTCGAGGGCTGCGCGGTGCTGCTGCAGTCGTCAACGACGGACGGAACGCCATCGGCGATCCTTGGCGCCACCGTCGTCATGGCCGGCAAGAACATCTGAGCCGTTAGGCATAAGCATGTCGCGCAAAAGCGTGCAGCGGTTTTGCGGCGACGACATGCGACAAACCAAAGACTTGAAGCGTGACTAGCGAATCCGAAGGATTGGGACACGCTTCCAAGAATTTCATCTGTCTTATCAGGTGGAAGCGGGGCGGCCCGACTGATCGTATTCGGGGCTGGGGTTAAGGTCGATACGGTCAGCCGGGCCCTTTGGCGCGCTGGCGCCAAACAGTCACATCTCCTCCAAAGTGCCGAAAGACGATGCGCAGAATTCAGTGTCGGCGAATCCGCTGAGGATGCGCCGGTCAAGTGCGAGCGAATTTCATTTTTAATTGAGGCGCTGTTTTGACTGAAATGCGGCACGCGGCAGATTGCACAGACTATGCTTAATGCGCGCGAGGCCGCGCTTGCAATTTGTAAAGGCTAAGGCAAACTGTCACCCGCGTGTCACGAACGGAGGCATTCGAGACTGATGACAGATCAGCCGGATTTGCGGCGTGGGAATAATCGGGCCACCGACAGCGATTCCCCCGTCGTCGTGGATATCAGGGACTTCAAGCAGAGCAAGGACCCGTTGCCAGTGACGTTTCACCGGCGAGAGCTGGATGCGATCCTGTGGATCTACGGGCGCATGGTCGGCGAGGGAGAGTGGCGGGATTACGCGATCGACCACCTGAAGGACTTGGCCGTCTTCTCCGTCTTCAAGCGCTCCGGCGAAATGCCGCTCTTCCGTATCGAAAAGAATCCCAAGCTCGCCGCCAAGCAGGGCGCCTATTCCGTCGTCAACACCCACGGCCAGATCCTGAAGCGCGGCCACGACCTGCAGCAGGTGCTGAAGGTGTTCAACAAGTCGCTGAAGCTCGTCGAGAAATAGGCGCTATCAACCCAGAAACAGCGTCGCCGGATAGGTGCCTGGATCGGGATCGGTCGCGGTGCCGTCGCCGAGCACACGCTGCATCAGCATCGTGTCCAGCCAGCGCCCGTGCTTGAAGCCGGAGCCCTTGATGCGGCCGATTTCCTCGAATCCATGGCTTGCATGCAGCGCGATCGAGGCAGGGTGCGCACCGCCGATCACGGCGATCATCTGTCGGAAACCGAGCGTGGTCGAACGCGCTATCAACTCCTCCAGCAACCGCTTGCCGACACCCTTGCCCCGCGCCTCCGGCGCTAGATAGATCGAATCCTCGACCATGAACCGATAGGCCGGCCGCGTGCGGAAGGCCGACGCGTAGGCATAGCCGACGAGCGCGCCTGTCTCGTCCACGGCGACGATATAGGGGTAGCCCTTGTCGACAATGGCCTGGTATCGCGCCGCCATCTCGTCGCGATCCGGTGGGGTGATCTCGTAGCTCGCAACGCCATTCAGGACAGAGTCGCGGTAGATGGCGGTGATGGCGTCGATGTCGGAGAAGGAGGCGTCGCGGAGGAGAACGGGCATGGGGCGGGCCAATGTCTGGAGAGCTGGTGTTCGTTGCTTGAAGAGCATTCGCAGCGGCGGTTGGCAAGGGGAAAGCAGACGGGCTGTGGTGGTTGCGGGCGGGAGGTCCATTGACGTCGCATATGCGGAAGCGTGCTTAGATTCTCGGGACGAGCCCGAGAATGACGGCGGAGTGTGCGGTTTCCGCCAGTAACCTATTGAAACATAAGAGCTTCCTAGCTCTCGACGTCATCCTCGGCCTTGTGCCGAGGATCTAAGCACGCCTCCACGCGCACGGCGTCGATGGCTGTTCATCGCCTGCTTCGCCGAGCACCACCGCTCCGTCTACCGCTCAGCCCGATACCCAGCCCGAGAACTTTCCCCCTGGAGTAGCATTGCAACTTCCACTTTCGCAAAGCCTTGCCTCTTGCGGCTGGCTGCTTTAGCTCAGAAGTGAAATGGAGCAGACCTAATGATTTTCATGGTAATCGCGGTCCCGATCGTCTTGGTCTGCTTCCTGCTGTTTCCCCGCCACACGCTGATCGTCGTTGCCGCCCTTGCCTGTGTCGGCGCCGCAGTCGGTCTCTATCTCTACTTCCAGCAGTCCGACCGCCTGAACTCGGCAAGCCTGGTGTCGGGCACGAGCAGCGGAACCAGCGGTTGCCAGGATCCGGACAAGCCGGTTTTCGTCGAGCTGTCGAATGCCTCCGACCGGCAGGTCAATATCGTGCGCTTCCGGCTGATTGCGAAGCGTCCGGGGTTCAGCGGCGAGGTCTATTCGGATTATTTCAGCAGCGACAAGATCATCGCGCCGCATAGTGAGTACGGCAGCTGCTGGGCTTTGAACCGTTACCGAGGTCTGGACACCCTGCCGGGCCGCCCCTCGCCCAGTGACTTCGAATGGTCCGTCGATATCTCGTCGGTCGATTTCGCCGGCAACTAGGCAAGCCTTCTAAGGTCCGTCGATCGGCCAAAGAAAAACCGCCTGCAACATTCCTGCTGCAAGCGGTTCTGATCGTCTCGAACTTGTCGTCTGGATCAAGGGCGACAGTGTCGCCCTCTCTCGCTCTTCATCTTACTTGCGGTTGCCCATGAACTGCAGAAGGAACATGAAGAGGTTGATGAAGTCGAGGTAGAGCGTCAGCGCGCCCATGATCGCCTTGCGGCCGGCCATGGTGGCGTCGTCGGCGGCGTAGTACATTTCCTTGATGCGCTGGGTGTCGTAGGCCGTCAGGCCCGCGAAGATCAGCACGCCGATCACCGAGATCGCGAACTGCATGGCCGAGGAGGCCAGGAAGATGTTGACGATCGAGGCGATGATCAGGCCGAAGAGACCCATCATCAGGAACGAGCCCATGGCCGATAGGTCACGACGGGTCGTGTAGCCGTAGAGCGAGAGCGCGCCAAACGAGGCGGCCGTCACGAAGAAGGTCTGCACGACGCTCTGGCCGGTGTAGATCAGGAAGATCGACGACAGCGACAGGCCGACAAGCGCTGCATAGACCGCGAAGGTCGTCTGCGCGGCCGATACGCTCATCGAATTGATCCTGAAGCTCAGGAAGAAGACCAGCGCCAGCGGAGCGAAGATCACCACCCACTTCAGCGGGCTGGTGTAGATCGCGGCGCCGAATGCGGTCAGCTGGCCGTTGGAGACGGCGAATGTGAATGCGAAATAGGCGGCCAGGCCGGTGATCGCCAGGCCGATAGCCATCAGGTTGTAAACCTTCAGCATATAGCTGCGAAGGCCCTGATCGATCTCGCCGGTCTGGACACCGCTCTGAACGCGGCCCTGGTAATTTCTTAGGTCAGCCATGGTTTCCTCTTGTCAGCTCCGAATGAACACGGTGTCGGGTTTTCTTGCCCGGGCGCCGCTGCGGAGCTTCAGCATGCCTGCGGATAATATGAGCCTTTCGCCCTTTGCAAACAAGAGCCTTGCAACCCGCGATCGGGTTAAATCGCCGTAAGGTGCCGGAATTATTTCAACCCGGCCACTCAGAGCTCGCGCAAAACGGGTGCCGCCTTCTGGCCGAGAATGCGCCATGTGCCGATCAGGCCGATGCCGACGGTCAGCACCAAGGCCGTGACGATCGTCATGCCGGCGACGTCAGGCAGGAACTGCGAGGGGATCTTCATGATGCGGGCGACGATGAACCAGGCGGCGACGCCACCCGAAAGCAGCGCGAAGACAGCGGTTGCGAGCCCGAGTATCAGATACTCGTAGCAGAAGGCGCGCATCAGCATGCGCCTTGTGGCGCCGAGCGTCTTCAGCACCACGGCGTCGTGGGTGCGGGCGCGGTTGCCGGCGGCAAGGGCGCCTGCGAGCACCAGGACAGAGGCGATGAGGGCGACGGAGGCCGCGGCGCGGATCGCGGTCGCCAGCTGCGCCACCAGCGAATTGACGATGTCGATCGCATCCTTGACGCGCACGCTCGTGATCGTCGGATAGGTGTTGGTCACCGATTTCAGGATCGCGGCTTCCTGCGCCGACGTCGCCTTGGGATCGGTGAGCGTCGCCAGCCAGGCATGCGGGGCGCCCTTGAAGGTGTTGGGCGAGAAGACCATGACGAAGTTGATCGACAGGCTCTCCCACTGCACCTTGCGCAGATTAGCGATCTTCGCCGTCATGTTGCGGCCGAGAACGTTGACGGTGACGGTATCGCCGACCTTGAGGCCGAGTTCGCCGGCCTCTTCCGCTGAAAACGAGACCAGCGGCTCGCCGCTGTAATCCTTGTCCCACCATGTGCCTTCTGTCAGGACGGCGTTTTCGGGAAGCGTTTCGGAATAGGTGATGCCACGGTCGCCGCGCAGCACCCATTGGCCCGATGGCGGCACCTTGCGCTTGGTCACGTCCTCGCCGTTGAAGGCAAGGATGCGGCCGCGCAGCATCGGCACCTCGACAAGCTTGCCCTCGGGCGCATCGGTCTTCACCAGATTGCGGAACCCGTCGAGCTCGGCGCCCTGGATATCGACGAAAAAGAAGTTGGGCGCGCCATCGGCCATGCGGCCGGTGAGCTGCTGGCGCAGATTTCCGTCGATCAAAGTCAGCGTGACGAGCAACGCCAGCCCGAGGCCGAGCGAGAGCACGACGGAGGGCGTGAGCGCCCCGGGGCGGTGGATGTTGCCGATCGCAAGTCGTAGCGCCGGCGAATTGACACGCGGGCTGCGGCGGGCAAGCCAGGCGATGCCGGCTGCCACCAGGCGCAGGACGACGAAGGCAAAGGCGATGGCGCCGATGAAGACGATCGCGATGAAACGATCATGGGCGGTCGCCACCGCAAGGGCGGCAAGTGCTGCGAGGAAGACGGCGGCCATCAGAATGTAGGGCCAGGAAGGCAGGCGGCGGGCCTCGAAGCCCTGTTCGCGAAACAGCGCCGTCGGCGGCACTTCGCGGGCGTGGCCGAGCGGCATGATGGCGAAGGCGAGCGTCGTCAACACACCGAAGAGGACGGCGAGCGACAGTGCCACCGGATAGAGCGTCGGCGCTGTCGAGACCGGCAGGAACTGCGCCAGGAACTGGGCCGCGAGAATGGGCGCGGCGGCACCGATGACGAGGCCGATGGCGATGCCGCCAAGCGCGATCAGGCCGATCTGGAAGAGGTAGATGAGGACAACCGTCGAGGCCGGCGCGCCAAGGCACTTGAAGGTGGCGATCGTCGTGCGCTTGGCGTCGAGGAAGGCGCGCACGGCATTCGCCACGCCGACGCCGCCGACGATCAGCGCGGTCAGGCCGACCAGTGTCAGGAACTGCGAGAAACGCTCGATGTTTTCGGTAAGCGAAGGGGCGGCGCGGTCGCTTGTGCGGATCGACCAGCCGGCCGAGGGGAAGTCCTTGGTGGCGCGATCGCGGATGCCTGCCATGTCCGATCGGTCGTTCAGCTTGACCTTGTAGCTGTGCTCGACGAGGCTGCCGGTCTGGATCAGGCCCGAGGCCTGCAGCGCCTGGCGGCTCACTATCAGGCGCGGCGCAAAGCCGAAACCTTCCGAGACCGCGTCCGGCTCGGTCTTCACCGTGCCGGTGATGTTGACGATGACATTGCCGAGCAGCAGCTCGTCGCCGATCTTGAGGCCGAGGCGTTCCAGAAGCAGAGGCGCGGCCAGCGCGCCATAGGTACCATCCTGATCGGCAAGAAGCGTATGCAGCGGGTAGTTGGGCTCGGCCTCGAAGCTGCCATAGAGCGGATAGGCGTCGTCCACGGCCTTGACCTCGACCAGCGCCTGGTCGGATCCATCCGGCTTGCGGGCCATGGAGCGCAGGCCCGTCGAGACCGAGACCTTGCCGAGCGAGCGCAGGAAATCGAGCTCGTTGGCCGCCGCCTCTCGGTTGTTGAGCTCGAAGCGAACGTCGCCGGCCAGAATCTCCTGGCCGCGCGTGGCAATCGTGTCGGTGATCGACTGCGAGACCGAGTTGACCGCGGCAATCGCCCCGGTGCCGAGCGCGATGCAGGCGAGGAAGATGTAGAAGCCTCTCAGGCCGCCGCGCAGCTCACGAAGGGCAAGACGGAAGGCGAGCGCGATACGCGGGGTGATCAGCGTCATGCAATGGCCACTTCGGCTTCAATCGCGGCGCTGTCGCCTTCTATCTTGCCGGAGCGGACGCGGATCTGGCGCGAGCAGCGCTTGGCGAGCGCGTTATCGTGGGTGACGAGCACCAGCGTCATGCCGCGCTCGGCCTGCTTGGAAAACAGGAGATCGGCGATCTGGCGGCCGGTGTCGGTGTCGAGATTGCCTGTCGGTTCATCCGCGATCAGAAGCGCCGGCGATGGGGCAAGCGCGCGGGCGATCGCCACGCGCTGCTGCTCGCCACCGGAAAGCTGGCCGGGATAATGGTTCAACCGGTCGCCGAGGCCGACGGATTTCAGCTCGCGACGGGCGATCTCGAAGGGATTGGCGACATTGGCGAGCTCGAGCGGCACGGCGACGTTTTCAAGCGCCGTCATGTTGGCGATCAGGTGGAAGGACTGGAAAACGATGCCGATGTTACGGCCACGGAAATCCGCGACCTGATCCTCGCTCATCGTGTGCAGGGGCGCTTCGTTGATGTTGATCTCGCCGCTATCCAGCCGCTCGAGGCCGGCAAGCACCATCAGCAGCGTCGACTTGCCGGAACCGGAGGGGCCGACGATGCCGACCGATTCACCGGCGGCGATCTCAAGGTCGATGCCCTTCAGCACATGCACGGAGGCGGCGGCACTGCCAAGCGTCAGATCGGCCCGTTTCAGATCGATGATGGTTTTTGCCAACGGTAAATGCCCTACCTATATGAAAGCCCAGCTGCCGCCAATTTAGGGACAATGGAATGAGATTTAAAGTTGCGGGTCTTCACATCGCTGTCATCGTCTTTTCGATGATGCTTTCGGTTTCAGCGCAGGCGCGCACGATCAATCTCGTCGGCTTCGGCGACAGTCTGATGGCAGGGTACCAATTGCCGCCCGGTGACGGCTTTCCGGAGAAGCTGCAGGCGGCGCTGAAGGCCAAGGGCCTCGATGTTACGGTGGCGAACGCAGGCGTCTCCGGCGACACCACGACAGGCGGGCTTTCGCGCATCGACTGGTCGGTGCCGGATGGCACCGACGGGGTCATTCTGGAGCTCGGCGCCAACGACGCGCTGCGGGGGATCGCGCCCGAACAAAGTGAGAAGAACCTCGACCAAATGATTACCCGGCTCAAGGAGCGCGGCATCGCGATCTTTCTCGCGGGTATGATGGCGCCGCCGAACATGGGTGGCGACTACGCGGCGCGGTTCAACCCGATCTACGAGAAACTCGCCAAAAAACATGGGCTTACGCTCTATCCGTTCTTCCTCGACGGCGTCGTTCTCGATGCGTCGCTGAAGCTGGAAGACGGCATGCACCCCAATTCCAAAGGCGTGGATACCATGGTTCAAAAGATGGAACCGGCAATCACACAATTCATTGGAACGTTGCCGACTGTGAAGAATTAGGGACTTGCGCACGTGATCAATGCGTGATTCCGTGTGAGCACCTGCAAAAGATTCGGGGAGTGCTCGTTATGCCGAGACTGTTTACCGCCCTCGAAATTCCGCGCAATGCGGCGATGAGCCTGTCATTGTTGCGCGGTGGTCTCCCTGGCGCCCGATGGATCGATGTGGAAAATTACCACATCACCCTGCGCTTCATCGGCGATGTCGATAATCGCACGGCCGACGAGATTGTCGATCGGCTCGACCGCATCGACAGGCCGGAATTCCAGATCAAGCTCGACGGTATCGGCGCTTTCGGTTCCAAGAAGCCGCATTCGGTCTGGGCCGGCGTGACGCAAAATCCCGAAATGTATGCCCTGCAGGCGGAAATCGAACGGATCTGCCAGCGGATCGGCCTTTCGCCTGATCCGCGCAAGTTCACTCCGCATGTGACGCTGGCGCGGCTGAAATCCTCGCGCGTCGACGATGTCGTGCACTATCTGGCCGGACGCGGCAATTTCCAGACCGCATCCTTCACCGTGCCACGCTTCGTGCTTCTGTCGTCGCGCGATTCGGTTGGCGGCGGGCCCTATCTGACGGAAGAGGTGTTCCCGCTGCGCGAGGCGCTGTCTGCGCCGAGCGTCGACAACAGCTTCCTGCAGCCGGCCAAGAGCCTGGCATAAACGGCCTCGAAGCCGTCGACGCCGCCATAATAGGGATCGGGGATATCCTCTCCGCTCCCGAGCGCCAGATCGCCGAACAGATGAATATTCTGAGCCTCCGGATCGAGCGCTTTCAAGGCCGCGACATTGTTTCGGTCCATGGCAATGATCAGATCGAAATCGGCAAAATCATCCCTGCGGATGCGCCGCGCGCGCTGAGCTGATATGTCTATGCCGTGTTGGCGGGCGGTCGCGATCGACCGTCTGTCGGGCTCGTCGCCCTCATGCCAGCTGCCGGTGCCCGCGGAATCGACGAGAAAGCGGTCGGAAAGGCCGGCTTCGGCGATGAGGTGGCTGAAGACGCCTTCGGCCAGCGGCGAACGGCAGATATTGCCCATGCAAACAAACAGGATACTGGTGCGTTTCATAAGAGACCCATGGTGAACGCAAAGGACAATCGCATGAAACGGGACAAACTGGAACGCCAGGCGATTAGCGATGAACTGGCAAAACTCGACGGCTGGTCGCTTGGCGATGGCGGCAAGTCGATCACCAAGAGCTACAAGTTCAAGAACTTCGTCGAGGCCTTCGGCTTCATGACGGAATCAGCCCTTGCAGCCGAAAAGCTCGATCATCATCCGGAATGGTTCAACGTCTACTCCAAGGTGGATGTGACGCTGAGCACCCATTCGGCCGACGGGCTGACGGAGCTCGATTTCAAGCTGGCGGGCCTGATGGAGAAGGCGGCGGCACGACGGGTCGATTGAATTGCATCCGAAGACCCCCCATATTCTGGCCTGACCTCAAAAGGGCCAACTGGAACACAAAGGGCCAAGTGGACATGGACGACGTCAAATACGGTGAAATCCTGCTGCCGGGCGATGAAGAAACGCAGGAGCGGCGGGAGAAGAGCGTTCGGCAGAAATTCTGGCCGACCTTCCGCAAGGCGGCGCGCAAGATTCCCTTCTCGCGCGATGTCGTTGCCGCCTATTACTGCGCGCTCGACCGTGAGACACCGCTCAAGGTGCGCGGCACGCTGCTTGCGGCACTCGCCTATTTCGTGCTGCCCGTCGACATGATCCCCGACGTGCTTGTCGGCATCGGCTTCACCGACGACATCGCCGTCCTCTCGGCCGCCTTCGCCATGGTCAACCGCCACATCCGCCCCAACCACTACGAAGCCGCCGACAAGGCGCTGCAAGACGCGCCCGATCGCGTGCGACCCGAGGATATGAAGACGGTTTAGGCCGGCTGTTCGCCGGCCCTTTCTTCACACTTGGCGCGCGCCTTTGAGCTGCGCCAGATATTCGCTGCGCGAAAACGGGTTTGGCCCCGATCGACGGCGCATCGGCGCCGTGCCCCTGACCGGCCGATAGCCTGAAAACTCCGTTTCCATCGTCCCGAGACCGCTTGTCAGCGCCGGCAAAGCGCGCTGGACGTCGTAGACGTTGATGGCGGCGATCGTACCAGCCAGCATCATCATCTCTCCGCTGGCGACCGGCGGTTCGAGCGCGGCGTCGAGGCGCATCAGCAGGCTTTGCACGCGTGGCAGCGCGTCGGCGGGCATGTCGATGGTGATGCGATCTATCGGTTCGCAGACCTCGGTTCCGGCGATCCGCAACGCCTGCGCCAGCACCAGAGGCGTCAGATTGCGATGGTCCGACGGGGTGCTCGTCGTCCATTTTCGAAGCCTGGTGATCTCGGTGATTGAAACCGAGGCGTTGATCACCTGCCAGCCGTGGATGCCCTGGCCGAACGCGACCTCGAGGGCTTCGTCGATTGCCTTGAAGGCGAATGGCGGTGCGGCGCCCGGCTCGACCTCGAAGATCAGCCTGTGCCGGCCTTCGCTTTCGCTTGCTTCGACGCGAAGCCCGATCGTTGCCAGAAACGGATCGGGCGCGTGCTCGATGGCGTTTCCGACGCCGAGGATGCGCTCGACATAGATCGGCGAGGTGTCGAGGAAGCGTACGGAAAGGTGATAGTCGGCTTTCAGCGTGTGCTCGATCACTTCCTTCTGGACCTCGCCATAGAGCGAAATCGACAGGCCGTCCTCGCCGTCGCCCTGCCGCAGATTGATCAGCGGGTCCTGTTCCGAGAGCTGGGACAGGGCCTTCCACAGCGCAGGCGCATCCGCCTTGTCATACGGCACGATCGCAGCCTCCAGCATGGGCGGCGCGAACTGCCTTTGCGGGGCCACGGCGCGGTCTCCGATCCAGTCGCCGACCTTGATGTCGGAGAGACCTCTCACTCTGGCGATATCGCCCGCCCAAGCGACGTCGCTGCGTCTCACCCGTCCTTCGGTAAAGATCTCGATATCGGTGACGCGGTTCTCTTTGTGAGCGATCAGGATCCTGTCGCGAACGCGCAGGGCGCCTGAGACCACACGAAGCAGCGCAAGCTTCTCTCCCACCGCATTGCGCTCGACCTTGAAGGCGGTTGCCGAGACCGGGCCATCCTTCGGCGGTATCGGTGCCGGAAGGAGATCGGTGATGCCGTCAATCAACTCCTCGATCCCGGCGCCTGTTATGGCCGAGCCGAAATAGACAGGGAAGATCAGGCCATCGGCGGTTTGCCGCGCCAGCCGCTCCCGTAGCGTGCCCGCCTCCACGGCGCGATCCTCCGCGAAGGCGGCGAGCAGGTCATCGTCGCGCTCGGCGAGCGCCTGCAGCACGGCGGCACGGAAGTCGCGGTCACGCCAGGCGCCGGGGTCGAAGCGCGCAAGCGGCGTTCCGGGTGCGCTGACGGATCCCATCGGCACGAGGGCTGTCGTCAGGCGGTCGCGGAGATTGGCAAGTGCTGCCCCGCCGTCGGCGCCGCGCCGATCGACTTTGTTGACGAAGATGACGGTCGGTACCTTCAGCCTGGCAAGGGCGCGCATCAGGACGCGGGTCTGCGCCTGCACGCCCTCGACGGCGGAGACGACGAGTACCGCGCCGTCAAGCACACCGAGCACGCGTTCGACTTCGGCAATGAAATCGGGGTGACCGGGGGGGTCCAGAAGGTTGATCCGCGTGCCTCGCGCGCTGAACGACGCCACGGCCGAGCGGATGGTGATGCCGCGGTCGCGCTCCAGCTGCAAGGTGTCGGTCTGGGTGTCGCCGGTATCGACGCCGCCAAGCGTCTTGATGACGCCGGCGTGAAACAGCAGGCGTTCGGTGAGGCTAGTCTTTCCGGCGTCTACATGCGCCAGGATTCCAAGATTGAGTGTTCGCATCGCACAACATGTTCATGGCTACGGGAGTGGCTCCATTGGCTTCGAACATGTGACGGCGCATGTGATTACCTCCATCTGTGGATGAAGGCATCTGATACTACTCTTCCCTTCGTTGCAAGGGCGCGATGGCGGTTCGGCTCACGCGTTCTCCGCTTCCAGCACTTTCTTCAGCTTGCCGAAGGCGAGCCGTATGCGGGATTTGACGGTGCCGAGCGGCAGGCCGGTCGATTCGGCGATTTCGGAGTGGGATTGGCCGAGGAAGAAGGCGGCGCGGAGCATTTCGCGCTGTTCTTCGGGCAATTGGCTCACCGCTTCACGAACTTGTGCATCGCGATCGCCATTGGCGACCAGCTCGTCGGCGCCGATTTCGGCGGTTGGCTGGAGGGCCGGATCGTCCTCGTCGAGGATGCGGGCGCGGGCGCGGCGCTGCAGGTCGATGCGGCGATTGCGGGCGATGCGGAAGAGCCAGGTGGAGAGCGACGAACGCGTAGAATCATAAAGATCGGCCTTGTGCCAGAGGACGATCATGACCTCCTGGACCAGCTCTTCGGCCTCGCTTGCGGTCATTTTCTGCCTGAGAAGCCAGGATTTCAGGCGTGGGGCGAAGTAGTCGAACAGGATGGCGAACGCCTGCTGGTCGCGGCGTTCCGCCACAGCCCCAGCTAGGGCAGCGAAGCGCTGTTTGTCCTCGGCGTCCATTCCGTTCGAAAGCCCCCTGGCTCGATGAAATCCTTGACGGATTTCCAGTCCTTATTCACGTACATCGGTTTTTCGAAACGTCAAACTCTTGCCGTTATCTTTATGTCTTAAATTCCTTAAGAGCGATGGTTTCAGATCATTTCCGGACTACATCATCCCGAGCGTTAATCCGGCGCTCAACATTGACACCCGGGTGGAAATGGCACAGGCACGGACTTCTCGCGGCCTGCGTTGACGCTTTGGTAACCTGAATTAAGTCAAAATAAAGCAGATCGTGATTATGCGCCGCCCGCTCGCTCGGGCTCGAATCGCAAGAACCGGCAGGAATATCCATGTTTGTAAAAAGTACCGTACTCGCCCTTTCCCTCGTTCTCGCCGGCGCCGGCATCGCATCCGCACAGTCCAAGAAGCCCGCAGCCGCCGCGCAGCAGCCAGCCGCCGCCGCTTCCACCGCGCCGACCCGCATCCAGCAGTTCCAGGCATGGGGCGCCTATTCCTACAAGCAGGGCAACAGCACCGTCTGCTACGTCCTCTCGGTGCCGACCGAAAAGAAGCCTGCCGGCATCGACCACGGCGAGAACTTCTTCATCGTCTCGCAGCGCCCCGGCCAGAACATCTCCTACGAGCCGCAGGCGATGATGGGCTACACCGTCAAGGACGCTTCGAAGATCAACGTCGTCATCGACAACAAGACCTTCGTCATGTTCACCAAGGACAAGGCCGGCTGGGTCGAGAACGCCGCGCAGGAGCCGGCGCTGGTCGCCGCCATGAAGGGCGGCCACTCGATGACCGTCAACGCCACCTCGCGCAAGGGCACGGCGACCTCCTACAGCTATTCGCTGGCCGGCATTTCGGCTTCGCTGAAGCAGATTGAAAGCTGCAAGTAAGCGTCCGCGACACGCGCCTGATTTTCGAAGGCCGGCCTTGCGCCGGCCTTCGTCGTTTCCATCTATAGTGACGGATGGCAAAAATGATGCTAAAGGCGCGCACAACAGCGGATGGATCGCGGCTTGGCCGCCAAGTTCCGCATTCACTTTCTGCCTTCATGCCCGCTCCGCCCGCCAGTCATTCGGACTATCGGGAGGATCGCATGTTGAATTCGGGATTAGATTAAATGTCCGTCATGGATGCGATGACCGTTCTCAAGCCCGCAGGCAACCAGCCGGCGCGCGGCGAAGCATTGCCGAAGCCGTCGCTGATCGGCCTCACCCGCGAGGAGATGGGCGCCGCGCTGCGCGAGAAGGGCGTGCCGGAAAAGCAGATCAAGATGCGCGTGGCGCAGCTTTGGAACTGGATCTATGTGCGCGGGGTCTCCGACTTCGACCACATGGCCAATATTTCCAAGGACATGCGCGAGACGCTGAAGACGCATTTTACGATCGCAAGACCCGAGATCGTCGAGGAGCAGGTCTCAAACGACGGCACCCGCAAGTGGCTGCTGCGCTTTCCGGCGCGTGGTGCCGGTCGCCCGGTCGAGATCGAGGCGGTCTATATTCCCGAAGAAGGCCGCGGCACGCTCTGCATTTCCAGCCAGGTCGGCTGCACGCTTACCTGTTCCTTCTGTCACACCGGCACGCAGCGCCTGGTGCGCAATCTGACGGCGGAAGAAATCCTGTCGCAGCTGCTCCTCGCGCGCGACCGGCTGGGCGACTTCCCCGACCGCGAAGCGCCGCAGGGCACGATCATGCCGGCCGAGGGCCGCAAGGTCAGTAACATCGTGATGATGGGCATGGGCGAGCCGCTCTACAATTTCGACAGCGTCAAGCAGGCGCTCCTGATCGCCACCGACGGCGACGGGTTGTCGCTCTCAAAGCGTCGCGTCACGCTCTCGACCTCGGGCGTCGTGCCGGAAATCTTCCGCACCGGCGACGAGATCGGCGTCATGCTGGCGATCTCGCTGCACGCCGTGCGCGACGACCTGCGCGACATCCTTGTGCCGATCAACAAGAAGTATCCGCTGAAGGAGCTGATCGACGCCTGCCGCAAGTATCCGGGGCTTTCCAACGCCCGTCGCATCACTTTCGAATATGTGATGCTGAAGGACGTCAACGACAGCCTGGAAGACGCCAAGGGTCTCATCCAGTTGCTCAAGGGCGTGCCGGCGAAGATCAACCTCATTCCGTTCAACCCCTGGCCGGGCACCAACTACCAGTGCTCCGACTGGGCGCAGATCGAGAAGTTCGCCGATTTCATCAACTCGGCCGGCTATGCCTCGCCGATCCGCACGCCGCGCGGCCGCGACATTCTCGCCGCTTGCGGCCAGCTGAAGTCGGAATCGGAACGCATGCGCAAGACCGAGCGCCTGGCCTTCGAAGCGATGATGATCGCCAACCACGGCTCGGATGACTGATGTTTGCGTGATGGGTGCGCGGGTGATCAGCAAGTTTGATCCTCTCAGCATCTTCTAATGATTGATTTTAAGGGCCGCTTTTCCTACAAGCGGCCCAAAATCATAATTGGAGGATACCCATGCGTTCTGTACTGCTCGCTGCCGTGGCCGCGACCCTTGCCCTTTCCCTGCCCGCGAAAGCCGAAGACGTGACCGTTGCGGTCACCGCGATCGTCGAACATCCGGCGCTCGACGCTGCCCGCAAGGGTGTTCTCGACGTGCTGACGGCAGCCGGCTACAAGGAAGGCGAGAACCTGAAGTTCGTGTTCCAGTCGGCGCAGGGCAACCCCGCGACCGCAGCCCAGATCGCCCGCCAGTTCGCCGGTGACGGCCCGAACGTCATTGTTCCGATCTCGACCCCCTCGGCGCAGGCCGTGGTTTCCTCCACCCGCGATATCCCCGTCGTCTTCACCGCCGTGTCCGATCCGCTCGGCGCGCAGCTGGTCAAGAACATGGACAAGCCCGGCGGCAACGTCACCGGCCTCTCGGACATGTCGCCGGTTGCCGAGCATGTGGCGCTGATCAAGGAAATCCTGCCGAACGCCAAGACCATCGGCTACCTCTACAATTCCGGTGAAGCGAACTCGGTATCGCTGCTCGCGGTTCTGAAGGTCGAGGCTGAAAAGGCCGGCCTCAAGGTCGTCGAATCCGCCGCCACCAAGTCCGCCGAAGTGCAGGGTGCGGCCCGCGCGCTCGTCGGTCGTGCCGATGCGATCTATATCCCGACCGACAACACGATCATCTCGGCGCTCGAGGGTGCCGTGGCCGTCGCCGAAGAAGCCAAGCTGCCGCTCTTCACCGCCGACACAGATTCCGTTTCGCGCGGCTCGGTCGCCGCGCTCGGCTTCAACTACTACGACGTCGGCAAGCAGACCGGCGAAATCGTCGTTCGCATCCTGAAGGGTGAGAACCCCGGCGATATCCCGGTCAAGGTCGCCGCCGGCAGCGATCTCGTCATCAACAAGGGCGCCGCCGCCAAGATGGGCGTGACGCTGCCTGAGAGCGTGCTGAAGCGCGCGACGAAGACGATCGACTGAGACAGCGGCTGATCGCATAGAGATGAAGACCATCGAATAAGATAGCGGACCTTACCGCCTTGGAATAAAGACCCCTCCCCAACCCTCCCCACAAGGGGGAGGGCTTAACCTGGCCGAGTCCTCGACGCCCAATTGAGGCAATCGAGCGCCACGGGTCTTCTCCCCCCTTGTGGGGGAGATGGCCGGCAGGCCAGAGAGGGTCTTGTCCACGGAAACACCACAAGAAAGGGCAAAAGCCTTGAGTCAGATCGCATTCTGGGGAGCCGTGGAGCTGGGGTTGGTCTATGCCTTCGTCGCGCTCGGCGTTTACCTCGCATTCCGTGTGCTCGATTTTCCGGATCTGACCGTCGACGGCTCGTTTCCGCTCGGCGCCGCCGTGACCGCGGTGCTGATCATTGCAGGCGTCAATGCCTGGCTGGCGGCGCTGATCGCCATGGCGGCGGGGGCGGCTGCCGGCATGGTGACCGCCATGCTCAACGTGCGCTTCAAGATCCTCAATCTCCTGGCATCGATCCTGACGATGATCGCGCTGTTTTCCGTGAACCTGCGCGTCATGGGCAAGCCGAACGTGGCGCTGATCAATGCCGATACGATGATCAGCCCGTTCTTCGGCCATGGCCTGCGTGATTTCTATGTGCGCCCGCTCTTCGTCGGCGTGCTTGTGGTCATCGCCGTCATCGTCGTCTGGCGCTACCTCGAAAGCGATTCCGGCCTTGCGATGCGCGCGACAGGGGCGAACGCCCGCATGGCCCGCGCCCAGGGCGTCGATACCAACCGGCAGATCTATCTCGGCATGGCGATCTCCAACGCGCTGGTGGCGCTCGGCGGCGCGCTGTTCGCGCAGACCAACGGTTTTGCCGACGTGACCTCGGGTGTCGGCACCATCGTCGTCGGCCTCGCCGCCGTCATCATCGGCGAGACGCTTCTTGGGAAGCGCGGACTGTTGATCGCGCTGATCGGCTGCGTCATCGGCTCGATCCTCTACCGCATCGCCATCCAGCTGGCGCTCTCCAGCGACGTGATCGGCCTGCAGGCCTCCGACCTCAATTTCGTCACCGCCGTCCTGGTCACGGTGGCGCTCATCCTTCCCCGCCTGCGTCGCGGAGGTGCCTCGTCATGATCTCGCTCAAGGATATCAAGGTCGTCTTCGGCAAGGGTACGCCGCTGCAGAAGCAGGCGCTCAACGGCGTCAACCTGACGATCGAGGAAGGCTCGTTCGTCACCGTCATCGGCTCCAACGGCGCCGGCAAGTCGACGCTGCTTGGCGTGCTCGCCGGCGATGTGTTGGCAAGCGAAGGACAGGTGATGATCGGCCACACCGATGTGACCCGCAAGCCGACCGCAGCGCGCGCCGGCCTCGTCGCCCGCGTCTTCCAGGACCCGCTGACGGGTAGCTGCGGCGCCTTGTCGATCGAGGAGAACCTGGCGCTGGCCGCACGTCGCGGCGAGCGGCGGGGGCTGACCTCGGCGCTCGGGCCACGCCGGCGCGAGCATTTCCGCGAACGGATCGCCGAGCTCAATCTCGGGCTCGAAACCCGCATGAAGGACCGCATGGACCTGTTGTCCGGCGGTCAGCGCCAGGCGATCTCGCTTGTGATGGCGACGCTTGCCGGCTCCGAGGTGCTGCTGCTCGACGAGCATACGGCGGCACTCGACCCAGGGATGGCGGAGTTCGTCATGGGTCTCACGGACCGGGTGGTCTCGGAGCGCAAGCTGACGACGCTGATGGTCACCCACTCCATGCGTCAGGCGCTGGACTACGGCCACCGCACCATCATGCTGCATGGCGGCGAGATCATGCTCGACGTCTCCGGCGACAATCGCAAGGATCTGCAGGTCGAGGACCTGATCGACATGTTCCGCAAGATGCGCGGCCAGACGCTTGACGACGACGCGCTGCTGATCGGCTGATAGCGAAGAGAAATCCACCCCGGGACCGGCAAATGAGCCCGGGGCGCTCCCGGGGTTTTTATTGATGTCAGCGCGCCTGGGTGAGCAGGATCTTCGCCGCGAAAACGGAGAAGACGCCGGCGAAGGTGTAGTCCATCCCGCGCAGAACCTTCCTGTTGTTCTGCAGCCATGTCGCCAGTCCGTCGGAAGCGAGCACCACGAGCGCGTTCACCGGCATGCCGATGACGATGAAGAAGAAGCCGAGGAAGAGCAGCTTCTGCGTGACCGCTGGATCGCCTGCGGTGACGAACTGCGGCAGGAAGGTCATGAAGAAGATGATGACCTTGGGATTCAAAAGATTGACCCAGAAGCCGCTCGCGATATTCGAGAGCGGCGTACCCTTGATCTCCTCGACCTTTTCGACCGAGAGCTTGGAGCCGAAGCGGATCGCCTGCACCGCCAGCCAGAGAAGATAGGCGGCGCCACCGGTCTTCAGGATCAGGAAGGCCGTCGGCGAGGCGGTGATCAGCGCCGAGATGCCGAAGGCGACCAGCATGGTGTGGACGACGATGCCGAGGCTGGTGCCGAGCACGACATAAAGCGCCGGCTTCTTGCCCTGCGACAGCGCCCGACTGATCGACAGGGTCATGTCAGGGCCGGGAGTGGCGGCCAGCAGCAGGCTCGCGGCGGAAAAGGTCAGAAGCGTCGGCAGGCTCGGCAGGAAATCCATGGCACACTCGTAAAGCCGGTTATGAAAGCAATGTCTCATATCCGGCTTTCAACGAATGCACCAATCAAACCTTCTAATAGGCCCGATCGCTTCAGCCGTTACTTGCCCTCAAGAAACGCCTTGAAGCGATCGGCATAATCGGGATGCCAGCGCGAAAGCGGCGGGCGGTTCTCGATGATGTCGCCGACGGCCCAGGCCATGCGGCGCTCGTCGACCGGGCGGGCGACGTCGTTATCGGGGCAGAGAATGTAGAAATCACACTTCTCGAGGCTCTCGATCATGAAGTCGACGGTCTGCTCTGCCGTCCAGGCAGCGGCCGGCTTTTCACCGCCAAAACCCTTGGAAAGCCCGGTGAAGACGAAGCCTGGGATCAGGAGGTGGGCGGAAAGCTTGCCGCCCTCGGTGTTGCGCAGCTCGTGTTCCAGCGCCTCGGTGAAGACCTTCACGCCCGCCTTCGAGACGTTATATGCCGGGTTGCCGGGAGGCGTGGTGATGCCCTGCTTGGAGCCGGTGTTGATGATCAGGCCCGGCTCGCCATGGGCGAGCATATTGGGGCCGAAGGCGCGCGTGCCGTTGACCACGCCCATCAGGTTGACGCCGAGGATCGCGTCCCAGCCGCTGTCGTCGCTGAAGATCGACGTCTCCGGGCCGATACCGGCATTGTTCATCAGCACATGGACCTTGCCGAAGCGCTCGACGACCTGCCGCTCAAGAGCCTTGAGCGCCGCCTTGTCGGAGACGTCGGTCTCGACGGCCAAGATACGGTCGTCGCCGGAAATGGCCGCGATCGCCTTTGCCGCTGCCGCCAGACGCTCTGCGCCGAGATCGGCGATGACGACATTCATGCCCTTGGATGCGAAGTGCTTGGCGGCCGCCAGGCCAATGCCCGAGGCGCCACCGGTGATGACGGCGACGTTGGAGGGCTTGATGATGTCGGTGAGATCGGTCACGGCTTGGGCCTTTCGCCTGGGATTGTTCGCTCGCAGCCAGATATGGTAATCTCGGAGGGCAAGTCAAACCACGGGCAAAGCGGATCGCGGGAGCCTAGATGACCAAGGTCATGTCGGTAACGATCGATGATCGCAAAGATTTCATCGAAGAGCAGCTCGGCGATGAAGCCATCGATGCGGGCCTACAGCATCTGCGCGATCAGGCCGAGATTGAGGCGATCCGGGCGGCCATCATTGAGGGCGAGCAGTCAGGCGAGCCGCAAGAGTTTGATGGCGAGGAATTCCTGAAAGAGGTGCATCGCCAATATGTCCGCTAGGAGCTCCAGCATGGGCAGGGTGGAGACCATTCGCCTCGACGCGCAGATGGAAGAGTTTATCGACGCACAGCTGCGGGACGGCAACTACGCTTCCGTGGACGAGGTCGTCGATGCGGCGTTGCGTGTGCTGCAGCAGAAGGCCGAGCGTGATCCAATTGAGGCGGCGATCATCGAGGGTGAGCAATCGGGCGAGCCGGTCGAGTTTGACTTCGATGCGTTTCTCGAGCGAAAACGGGCGGAACGCCGAAACCACCTCTAGCGACCCGGTTTCTCGACGTCCTTGCCCTTGCGTCCGGCGTCAATCTCGCTAAAAGTGCCCGGCGATACCGGGTCTTGCGGCTGGCCGCGACCCTCCTGGCACAACGGATCTCATCATCATGGCATCGCACAAAGACGTAAAGAAAGTCGTCCTCGCCTATTCCGGCGGTCTCGACACCTCGATCATCCTGAAGTGGCTGCAGACCGAGCTTAACGCCGAAGTCGTCACCTTCACGGCCGACCTCGGACAGGGCGAAGAGCTCGAGCCGGCGCGCAAGAAGGCCGAGATGCTCGGCATCAAGGAGATTTACATCGAGGATGTGCGCGAGGAATTCGTGCGCGATTTCGTCTTCCCGATGTTCCGCGCCAATGCCGTCTATGAAGGCGTCTACCTGCTCGGCACCTCGATCGCCCGTCCGCTGATCTCCAAGCACCTGATCGATATCGCCAAGAGAACCGGCGCTGACGCCATTGCTCACGGCGCCACCGGCAAGGGCAACGACCAGGTTCGCTTCGAGCTGTCCGCCTATGCGCTGAACCCCGACATCAAGATCATCGCTCCCTGGCGCGACTGGTCGTTCAAGTCGCGTACCGACCTGCTCGCCTTTGCCGAAGCCCACCAGATTCCGGTTGCCAAGGACAAGAAGGGCGAAGCACCGTTCTCCGTCGATGCCAACCTGCTGCACTCCTCTTCCGAGGGCAAGGTTCTGGAAGATCCGGCCGTCGAGGCGCCCGAATACGTGCACATGCGCACCATCTCGCCGGAAGCGGCACCCGACAAGGCCACCATCATCAAGGTCGGCTTCGAAAAGGGCGATGCCGTCTCGATCAACGGCGTGCGGATGAGCCCCGCAACGCTGCTCGCAGCACTCAACACCTACGGCCGCGACAACGGCATCGGCCGTCTCGACCTCGTCGAGAACCGCTATGTCGGCATGAAGTCGCGCGGCGTCTACGAGACCCCCGGCGGCACGATCCTGCTGTCCGCGCACCGCGCGATCGAAAGCATCACGCTCGACCGTGGTGCGGCGCACCTCAAGGACGAGATCATGCCGCGCTACGCCGAGCTGATCTATTACGGCTTCTGGTTTTCTCCGGAGCGCGAAATGCTGCAGGCGCTGATCGACAAGAGCCAGGAGCATGTCGAGGGCGAAGTGACGCTGAAGCTTTACAAGGGCAATGTCATGGTCATCGGCCGCGAGAGCGACAAGTCGCTCTACTCCGACACCCTCGTCACCTTCGAGGACGACCAGGGCGCCTACGACCAGAAGGACGCCGCCGGCTTCATCAAGCTCAACGCGCTGCGCCTGCGCACGCTGGGCAAGCGTAATCTGTCGAAGTAATCGGCGTTTGCTGATTTCGTTTGGAAGGCCCGCCTCGTGCGGGCCTTTTTCTATGCGGGCTTTTGTTGCGCAAGCACCAAGCCCACCGGTGCGGCATCGAAGCCACCACACCGTCGGCTCACATCAATCGCGATAGGCCGCCGTTCCCGGGATCACCTCGTAAGGCACCTTGAACACCTTGTCGTCGAACTGCACGCCGGTCTTCACGTTGAAAACCATGACCGAGGTGTCCTTGCCCTGGTTGTCGGTGATCGTCCACTGGCGCAGGTCATAGGTCTTCGGGTCGAACATCATGGTGATGGTCGAATTGCCGAAGACGGTGTTGTTGCCGAGCGCGATGGTCGTCAGGTCGGACTCTTCCTTGACGCTCTTCACCGAGCCGGCCGACAGGTCGATCTTCTGCGCCAGAAGCAGGCTGAGCGGTGTCTTCGACAGTGGGTAGAGGTCCCAGGTCTTCAGCTTCATGTTGCCGATCGCCACGTTCTTCCCATCGGCGATCACGCGGATCGGCGACGGGTCGTCGTAGTTAAAGCGCAGCTTGCCGGGGCGCTGAATGAAGAATTTGCCGCCGGTCTGCTCGCCCTTGGGGCCGAACTGCACGAACTCGCCCTGCATCGTGCCGACCGAGGAGAAGTGGTCGGCGATCGCCTGCGCGGTGCCGCTTGTGGAAGCAGCCGCGGCCGCCTGGGCGAAGACGTTGAACGGCAGCGCCGTGGACGCAGCCGCGACAGCAAGCGCGCCCAGCATGTGGCGCCGTGTCAGCGTAAAGCGGTCCAGGAATGTGTCGGAGTGGTTCATGAAAGTCTCCTTTATGCAGTCTGCATGCTGCCGAAACGCGGCGTCTTCATGGCGTGTTCGCACGACCGGCCAAAGGTAACGTTTTCGCGCCGATCAGGTTTCCGTGAGGTTCGGGCCCATGCGACATAAATCGCGCTGAAAATGCCGGAATCAAGGGCGCAGGCGCCCTTACCGGTCGAGAATATCGCCTTCGGTGGGAACCAGGATCTCGCGCTTGCCGGCATGGTTGGCCGGGCCGATGATGCCCTCCTGCTCCATCCGCTCGATGAGCGAGGCCGCGCGGTTGTAGCCGATGCCGAGACGGCGCTGGACGTAGGAGGTCGAGGCCTTTCCATCGCGCAGGACGATGGCGACGGCCTGGTCATAGGGATCGTCGGAATCCGCGAGATTGCCGGTGCCGGCTGGCCCGCCGCCGTAATCGCCATCCTCGTCGTCATCGGCGGTGATGGCATCGAGATATTGCGGCGCCCCCTGTGTCTTCAGATAGGCGACGATGTCTTCCACCTCGCCATCGGCCACGAACGGGCCATGGACGCGCTGGATGCGGCCGCCGCCGGCCATGTAGAGCATGTCGCCCATGCCGAGCAGCTGTTCGGCGCCCTGTTCGCCCAGAATGGTGCGGCTGTCGATCTTCGACGTCACCTGGAAGGAGATGCGGGTCGGGAAGTTGGCCTTGATCGTACCGGTGATGACATCGACGGACGGGCGCTGCGTTGCCATGATGACATGGATGCCGGCCGCGCGTGCCATCTGCGCCAGGCGCTGCACGGCGCCTTCGATATCCTTGCCGGCGACCATCATCAGGTCGGCCATTTCGTCGATGATGACGACGATATAGGGCAGTGGCTTCAGGTCGAACTCTTCCGTCTCGTACATCGCCTCGCCGGTTTCCCGGTCGAAGCCCGTCTGCACGGTGCGCGAGATCGCCTCGCCCTTGGCGAGCGCCTGCTCGACGCGGGAATTGAAGCCGTCGATGTTGCGCACACCGATCTTCGACATCTTCTTGTAGCGCTCTTCCATCTCGCGCACCGTCCACTTCAGCGCCACGACGGCCTTCTTCGGATCGGTAACGACAGGCGAAAGCAGATGCGGGATGCCGTCATAGACGGAGAGTTCGAGCATCTTCGGATCGATCATGATCAGGCGGCACTGCTCCGGCGTCATGCGGTAGAGCAGCGACAGGATCATGGTGTTGATGGCGACCGATTTACCCGAGCCGGTGGTGCCGGCGACGAGCAGATGCGGCATCTTCGCGAGGTCGGCGATGACGGCTTCGCCGCCGATCGTCTTGCCGAGCGCCATGGCGAGCTTGGCCTTGGAGGTCTCGAAATCTCTGGAGGCGATCATCTCGCGCAGATAGACGGTCTCGCGGATGTTGTTCGGCAGTTCGATGCCGATGGCGTTGCGGCCGGGCACGACGGCGACGCGGGCGGCGATCGCGCTCATCGAGCGGGCGATATCGTCGGCAAGGCCGATGACGCGCGACGATTTGATGCCAGGCGCCGGCTCCAGTTCGTAAAGCGTGACGACGGGGCCGGGGCGAACATGGATGATCTCGCCCTTGACGCCGAAATCCTCGAGCACGCCTTCGAGCATGCGGGCGTTCTGTTCAAGCGCATCGGCCGACAGCGTCGAATCGCGCACGACGGCCTTGGGCTCGGCGAGAAGATGCATGGACGGCAGCTGGAAGCCTTCGGGACGGATGAAGGAACCCTGCTGCTCGCGCTCCATGCGGGCGCCGAGCTTGGGGCGGGCGGCCGCCTGCTGCACGCGCGGCTCGGCGCGACCGCCGGCCTGCTTGGCGGGCGCACGCATCATCCAGCCATTGTCGTCCTCGTCGTCGGGCAGGATATCGGCCGGGCGCGGCGGCATGTCGCTATCGTAGCCCATGTCGTCGTCGTCATCGTCGTTGAGCGAGATCGACGGCGCGGACACCACGCGGCGCGGCGAACCGGCCCGGGGCGCGATCGACGGATCCATAGAGGGATCCATGCGCTCGCCGCGGGCGGGCGCCTTGGCGCGCACCGGCTCGTTGAGCTTGCCGAACTCGTCATCGTTGAAATCGTAAGGCGCGTCGTAATCATCAAGCTTGCGCTTGCGCGGGCCCATGCCGAGCATGCGGCGCATGCGGGCCTGGCTCATGTACCAGGCATGCGTCAGCGCGCCGAAGGCAAGCCAGCCGCCCTCGTCGTCTTCCTCGTCCTCATCGCCCACCGAGCGCAGCTTGGAGCGGCTGGCGGCGTAGTTTTCTTCTTCCTCTTCGGCCTCTTCCTCCTCGGTGCGGCCGACGATGCCAGCGGCAAAGAGCATCATCCACACGCAGGGGACCGCGAAGATGCAGCCGACGGCGGTGGCGAAGGTGCCGGTCGGATAGGCGCCGACGAATAGCGCCGGGAAGCGCAGGATCATGTCGCCGACGACGCCACCAATGCCGTTGGGGATCGGCCAGGTAAGCGGCGGCGGAAAGCAGCCGAGAACGGCTGAGGAGAGCACGGAGCCGAGGCCCCAGGCGGCGGCGCGCGCCGGAATGCGGGTGAAGCGGCGGCCGGAGATCAGCGCCAGCGCCCAGGCGACGACGGGCAGCAACGCAACCACACTCGCAAGCCCGAAAAACTGCATCAGGATATCGGCGAAGGCGGCACCGCTATAGCCGAGCACATTGGTGGGCTCGTTGCCGGTGGCGTAGGAATAGCTCGGATCGGCGACGTTCCAGGTTGCCAAAGCCGCGACGGCCAGTGCCAGCGCAATGAAGATGGCAAACCCCAAAAGGGTCTGCGCCTGCCGGAAAATGAACCCCGAGAGGGAGAAACGGTCCGGCCGGCCATCCATTGCTGGCGATGTGCTTCTTGCCATGTGTTGTACCCGTCCAATGCCTGATGCGTGCGAATCGCCAATGCGCTTCGCGCCCAATGCGTCCGCTCCACCTAACCAAAGGACGGTTAAAGCGATGTTAACCATGCGGCATCTGGCCGATGCCCCGGAAAATAAAAAGGCCCGAACCTTTTTGAGGTCCGGGCCAAAAGCGGCTCAAGTGTTGATTAAGCCGCAACGGGCTGTTGAGCGGCGCCCATGGTTGAGCGCCGCAAGCCTTGGTTAGGAGTGGTAAGCGGCTTCGCCGTGCGTTGCGAGGTCGAGGCCTTCGCGCTCGGCTTCGACAGGAACGCGCAGACCGACGATGACGTCGACGATCTTGTAGAGGATCACCGAGCCGATGCCGCACCATACGATGGTGATGGCGATCGCGGTGATCTGCGTCATGACCTGGCCGCCCATCGTAACGCCTTCGGCATAGCCGACGCCGCCGAGCGATGCGCTGGCGAAGATGCCAGTGAAGATCGCGCCGAACATGCCACCGATGCCGTGAACGCCGAAGACGTCAGCAGTATCGTCGTAGCCGAACTTGTTCTTCACCACGGAGACGAAGAAGTAGCAAAGCGGCGAAACGATCAGACCCATGATGATCGCGCCCATCGGACCGACGATGCCGGCAGCCGGCGTGATGGCGACCAGACCGGCAACCATACCGGAAGCGCCACCGAGCATGGAGGCCTTGCCGCGGGTAAGCGTTTCAACGACAGCCCACGAAACGACGGCTGCAGCCGTGGCGACGAAGGTGTTGACGGTAGCGAGCATCGCGCCGCCAGAAGCTTCCAGGTTGGAGCCGGCGTTGAAGCCGAACCAGCCGAACCAGAGCATCGAGGCACCGACCATGGTCAGCGTCATCGAGTGCGGAGCCATCATGTCCTTGCCGAAGCCCGTACGCTTGCCGACCATGATCGCGCCGATCAGACCGGCAACGCCGGCGTTGATGTGAACGACGGTACCGCCTGCGAAGTCGAGCGCGCCCATTTTGAAGAGCAGGCCGTTTGCATCCCAGACCATGTGAGCGATCGGGAAGTAGACGAAGGTTGCCCACAGTGCGCAGAAGAGCACCACGGCCGAGAACTTGATGCGCTCGGCAAACGCGCCGACGATCAGAGCAGGCGTGATGGCCGAGAAGGTCATCTGGAACATCGCGAAGATGAACTCAGGAATGACGACGCCCTGCGAGAAGGTCGCAGCGGTCGAATCCTTGGTAACGCCGGCGAGGAACATCTTCGCCGTACCGCCCCAATAGGCGCTCTCGGAGCCGCCGAAGGCGAAGGAGTAACCGTAGATGACCCAGATGAGCATCATGACGGCGGCGACCATCGTGCACTGCATCAGAACCGACAGCATGTTCTTGGCGCGAACGAGACCACCGTAGAACAGCGCCAGGCCCGGCAGGATCATGAACAGCACGAGAAGCGTGGAGATGAACATGAACGCGGTGTCGCCCTTATCCGGAACCGGAGCGGCGGCAGCAGCCGGAGCAGCCGTCGTGGCGGCATCCTGCGCGAAG
Source organism: Rhizobium sp. O111 (assembly GCF_055616315.1). Lineage (NCBI taxonomy): Bacteria > Pseudomonadati > Pseudomonadota > Alphaproteobacteria > Hyphomicrobiales > Rhizobiaceae > Rhizobium > Rhizobium sp. O111. The sequence goes on from NZ_JBSHXL010000001.1 coordinate 3,350,168, forward strand.
GCGACGACCGGCGCGAGAAGCGCTGCGGACGCAGTGGCAAGGCGCGCCAGAGTGGGAGAAAACTTCGAAATTGACATAGAGAAAAGCTCCTTGGCTCTACCGTTACTTACAGCGCTTCTGCGTCGGTTTCGCCGGTACGGATGCGCACGGCATGGTCGATCGAGTAAACGAAGATCTTGCCGTCGCCGATCTGGCCGGTCTTGGCCGACGAGGCGATGGCTTCGACAGCCTTGTCGACGATCTCGCTTGCGACGGCGATCTCGATCTTGAGCTTCGGCAGGAAGCTGACCGCGTATTCGGTGCCGCGATAGATTTCGGTATGTCCCTTCTGGCGCCCGTAACCCTTCACTTCGGTCACGGTCAGGCCCTGAATGCCGATCGCGGTGAGGGCTTCGCGCACCTCATCCAGCTTGAACGGCTTGATAATGGCCATCACAATTTTCATCTGGTTTCCCATCCTTCGTTACCCTCGGCACGGAGCCGACTCTCCTTGCCACTGCCGTTTGCGACCAGCGACCGTCCTCTTACATTCAAGGGCCGTGCCAGATTCGAAACGATTTGTTAAGGTATTGAAAAATAAGGGGTATATTTATGAGCGCCAATAAACAGGCAAATGATTGCCTAATAATCGCTCAAAAAATACACAAACCGACAAATTTGCACCCAAATTAGTCATTTGCCCTTTTACGAATCAAGCCCTCCTGCGCCACCGACGCAATCAGGACACCATCTCGCGTATAGAGGCTACCGCGCGTCAAACCTCGCGCGCCGGATGCGGACGGGCTGTCCTGTGTATAAAGGAGCCAGTCATCGAGCTTGACCGGGCGGTGGAACCACATGGAGTGGTCGAGACTGGCGACCTGGATCGTCTGGTCGAAGATCGAGGTGCCGTGCGGATAGAGCGACGTGTCGAGCAGCGTCATGTCGGAGATATAGGCGAGCACCGCGGCCTGGGCGTGCCGGTCATCGGGAACCGGGCCGTTGGCGCGCACCCAGACATGCTGCAGCGGATCGAGCTTCTTGTCGGAGAAATAGTGGGTGAGCGAGACCGGCCGGATTTCGATCGGCCGCTCGCGACCCCAATATTTGCGGATCGCCTCGGGCGCATGCGCCAGATAGCGCTTGGCGATCTCGTTCTCGTCGATCAGCGTCTCGGGCATCGGCACATCGGGCATGGCTACCTGGTGCTCGAAACAGGGCTCTTCGATCTGGAACGACGCGGACAGCGCGAAGATCGCCTTGCCATGCTGGATGGCGACAACGCGGCGGGTGTTGAAGCTCGACCCGTCGCGGATGCGCTCGACCTGGTAGATGATCGGCACGGAGGGGTCGCCCGGCCGCATGAAATAGGCATGCAGCGAATGCACCAGCCGCTCGGCATCCACGGTGCGCTGCGCCGCCATCAGCGCCTGCGCGATAACCTGACCGCCGAACACACGCTGCCAACCGACCTGCGGGCTGGTGCCGCGGAAGATATCGACCTCGATCGGCTCGAGATCGAGCGTTGCGAGCAGGGTTTCCATCGCGGTCGGCTTTTCGGTGAGGCGCGTCATTTTGTATGGCTCCGGCAGGTAGGAAGTGTGGCGATGATGATCTATATAGATCAAGAGGATATTCTAAAAGAACGGGACTGGCGTTATGCGTGACATGCTTGTGGTTGGCGGAGGTTATGTCGGGCTCTCCATGGCTGTCGCGGTCAAGCAGGCGGCGCCGCATCTTGATGTCGCGGTGGTCGAGGCAGCCCCTGCGGACGTCTGGCGCAAGGACCCGCGCGCGTCGGCCATCATCGCCGCCGCGACCAAGATGCTCGATGTTTTCGGCATCTGGAACGAGATCGAGCCGACGGCTCAGCCGATCACCAAGATGATCGTCACCGATTCCAAGACCTCCGATCCCGTCCGCCCGGTCTTCCTGACCTTTGATGGCGAGGTCGAGGACGGCAAGCCCTTCGCCCACATGATCCCGAATGTCGCCATGGTCGGCGCGCTGCGCGGCGCCTGCGAACGGCTCGGCATCGAGATCACCCACGGGCTGAGTGCCACCGGCCTGAAGACGCTGGACACCCACGCCGAGATCACGCTCTCCGACGGCAGCACGATCGAGACCAAACTCGTTGTCGCCTGCGATGGCGTGCGCTCGCATCTGCGCGATCTCGCGGGCATCAAGACGGTCCACTGGGAATACGGCCAGTCCGGCATCGTCACCACCGTCGAGCACGAGCGCCCGCACAATGGCTGCGCCGAGGAGCACTTCCTGCCGTCAGGTCCCTTCGCCATCCTGCCCCTGAAGGACAACCGCTCCTCGCTGGTCTGGACGGAAACGACGGCGGACGCCAACCGACTGGTGCGCTCCGACGACCTGATTTTCGAGGAAGAGCTGGAGCGCCGATTCGGCCACAAGCTCGGCGCGCTGAAGGTGGTGGGCGACAAGCGCGCCTTCCCGCTCGGCCTGACGCTGGCGCGCGCCTTCGTCGCCCCGCGCCTGGCGCTCGCCGGCGACGCCGCTCACGGCATCCACCCGATCTCCGGCCAGGGCCTCAATCTCGGCTTCAAGGATGTGGCGGCCCTTGCCGAAACCATCGTCGAAGCCGATCGCCTCGGCCTCGACATCGGCTCGATTAACATTCTCGAACGCTACCAGGCTTGGCGCCGTTTCGACACCTTCCGCATGGGCGTGACGACCGATGTGCTGAACCGCCTGTTTTCCAACGACCTCGCGCCGATCCGAATCGCCCGCGACTTCGGCCTCGGCCTCGTCGACCGCCTGCCGGGCCTCAAATCCTACTTCATCGGCCAGGCCGCCGGCACGACGGCGGCCGACAACCCGCGCTTGCTGGCGGGTGAGGCGATTTAGGGGCTTGATCTATTCCTCGATCTCGCGCGCTTCCGACACTAGCATGATCGGAATGCCGTCGCGGATCGGGTAGGCGAGCTTCGCTTTTTCGGAGACGAGCTCGTTGTGCTCGCGATCATAGGTGAGCCGCCCCTTGGTAAGCGGGCAGACCATCAGTTCCAGAAGCTTGGGATCGACGCGGCTCAGTTTTTCGTCCATGCGACCGCTTCTACTGCAAAATCGTGTCCGAGTCACCGAAGACCCGGGCAAGGACGATCTCGGTGATGGCGATCAGCGTTTCCGCCCGCGTCTTCAGATCCGGCGCCTCCAGCAGCGCCTGTTTTTCCGCCGGGCCGAAGGGCGACATCATCGCGAGCGAATTGACCAGCGTCATGTTGCTGGCGCGCTCCACGCTCTCCCAGTCTGCCTCCAGCTTGTTGGCCTCAAGATAGGCCTTGAAGGCGGCAAGAAGCGCCGCGCGGTCGACCGCGTCCTCTTCGTTGCGTGCCGAGAGATCGGAGATGAACGGCGCGATGCGGAAGGTGCGGTAGGGCTGGTGCGTGTCCTTCTCGTCGAGCAGACGGAAGCGGCAGACGCCGGTGAGCGAGACGATGTAGCGACCGTCGCCGGTCTCGGCAAACGAGGTTATGCGCCCGACGCAGCCGACGGCGCTGAGATTGCCTTCGCTATTCTTGTCGTCGCTCTCGCCAAGCGCCGGCTGCACCATGCCGATCAGCCGGTTGCCTGATATCGCCGCGTCGAACATGGCGAGATAACGGGGTTCGAAGATGTTGAGAGGGAGCTGGCCGGTCGGAAGCAGCAGAGCGCCGGTCAAGGGGAAGACGGCGATCGTGTCAGGCACATCGCCGCTCTTCAGATATCGTGCATTCCCCACTTGCATCGGCACTCGTCCCGCATAATCGGCGGACCTAAACCACACGTCCGCATCCAAAGGAATGTGGGGTACGCCATCGAAAACGCAAGGGTCGATGGCGGCAAACCGAATGGCGAAATGTCGCTGATGCTTAAGAGAACAGCAGCGCCGAAAGCTTGCGCCGTCCCGAAACGCTGGCCGGATCCTTGAAGCCCCAGACCTCGAAGAACTGCAAAAGCTGGCGGCGCGCGCCGTCGTCGTCGAAGGTGCGGTCCTTGCGCATGATGTAGAGGAGGTGATCGGCCGCTTCCTCGCGTGCGCCCTCGACATTGCGGATCTTGGCGAGCTTCATGCGCGCCTCGTGATCGTCGGGGTTGGCGGCAAGCGCCTGCTCCAGCGCCACGGGATCGCCGAGCTTGCGGGCTTCCTCGATCTGCTCGAGCTTCTTCACCACCGCCTGGATCGCCGGATCGGCCGCCATCTCGTCGGGGAGTTCCTTCAGCGCCTCGCGCGCCCGCTCATGCTGGTTGGCTGAAATCATGCACTGCGCCATGCCGGCGAGCGCCTTGGCATTCTCGGGATCGGCCTGCATGACGGCGCCGTAGAGCTGTGCGGCGCCATTGATGTCACCGCTGGCGAGCAGACCATCGGCCTCGACAAGCACAGCCTCGATCTCGGCCGCCTGATCGGCGCCCGCGGGGCCGGCGACGCGATCGATGAACTCGCGGATCTGGCTTTCGGGCACCGCACCCATGAAGCCATCGGCCGGACGGCCGCCGACAAAGGCGATGACGGCGGGGATCGATTGGATGCCGAGCTGGCCGGCGATCGACGGATGGTCATCGATGTTCATCTTGACAAGCTTGACGCGGCCCTGGGCCTCGTTGACCACCTTTTCGATGACGGGGGTCAGCTGTTTGCACGGACCGCACCAGGGCGCCCAGAAATCGACGAGAACCGGCTGGTTGCGCGACTCCTCGATGACGTCCTTGCTGAAGGTCGCCGTCGTCGTATCCTTGATATAGCCGCCGGCGGACGCCATGGGTGCCGGCGCTGCTGCCTGGGCCGGTGCTGCAGGCGCGCCGCCATAGCTTGCCGTTGCCGACATCTGGCCGAAGGAATTGCTGTAGGGATTGTCGTTGCCGCTCATGAGTATCTCCCGCCGCGCCGGTCAGCCGGCTTTTCTAGCGTTAAAATCGTATGTCAGGACGTCACTTTCAAGACAAGCGGCGTGTGACCGGTCGCTTCCATGAAGCGGACGAGGTCGGCGCTTGCAATCGACGTGGTCGCGTCGTTGGACAGCGGATGGCAATTGATAATCTCGTCCTTCATGAGATCGGCATCAAGAACGAATGTGACCTTGTGGTCGGAATCATTGATGGCGCCGAAGGCCGTGACCGAGCCCGGAATGACGCCCAGATACTCCATCAGCTTCTCCGGCTTGCCGAACGACACCTTGCTGGCGGCGCCGATCAGCGTGTGCACGGTCTTCAGATCGACCGAGGCATTCTCCTCGACGGTAAGCAGGAAGAACTGGTCCTTCTTGTCCTTCACGAACAGGTTCTTGGTGTGACCGCCGGGAATCTCGTCGCGCAGCGCCACCGATTCGGCCACCGTGAAGACCGGCGCATGCGTCTTGGTGCTGTGCTTGATGCCGAGCCCGTCGAGAAAGGCGTAGAGTTCGGTTGCGGTCTTCGGCGTCTTCTCGGTCATGGCTCGTTCCAGCACTCTATTGGGATAAGGCGCCCCCTGATTACGTCTCCCTCCCCTTTTTTGCAACGTGCCTATTCGCCGCTTTTCCCTGCATTTGCGGCATTTTAGCTGGGGCCGGGAAAGCTTTCCGAATTTTTCTTCGCCTTTCCGTCATTTCCCTGTTGCATTTGAAAATCGTTTGGGCGATATAGCGCCCGTCGCCGCAAGGTGGCGCCCACGGTCCTCTCTAACTACCACAGGCCGTCGGGATTATGAGCGGGTGTAGCTCAGTGGTAGAGCACAACCTTGCCAAGGTTGGGGTCGAGGGTTCGAACCCCTTCGCCCGCTCCAAATATTCCCAACCAATTGATATATTGTAATTATACGATCGCCGATTGGCCGCATCGTTCGACGCGACCGTAGGCTCGACGCACGAAGCCGCGCGCGCGACCGTCATCCTCGGGCTCGTCCCGAGGATCTGAGCACGGTCCCTCTTGCTCAACTTGAATGGACACCTGGCGCCCTGTTTTCGACAGTTGGGTGACACTCGACGGCGGGCACCGCCCCGCCGCAAACATCAGCACCGTTGAATTCGCGGAGGCGTGCTTAGACCCTCGGCACAAGGCCGAGGGTGACGGTTCGAGAGGGCAGATGCCTTCCGTCTCAAGGCCGGAAACCAATCTCCTCTACGTCCCGCGATGCGCCACGAGCGCGCCGCCCCAACCCCACCCCTCAAAAAACATTGATTTGCGCATCGCACCTGCCCATGTTGAAGCAAGGGGCAGGATAACCGATTGGGCGGGAGAAGATGCTGCAACGGACCGAGGAAACAGATGCCGCGCTGGTCGACAGACTGCAGCAGGCGGCGTTCAATTACTTCCTGAAACATTCCAACCCTGATAACGGGCTCGTCGCCGATACATCGGTCGCAAACGTGCCCTGCAGCATCGCGGCCGTCGGCTTCGCGTTGTCGTCCTACACCGTCGCCGTCGAGCGCGGCTGGATGACGAGGGCGGACGCAATAGCCCGCACCACAACGACGCTCTGTTTCTTCGCCAACGGCCACCAGGGGCGCGAGCGGCATGCGATCGGCTACAGAGGCTTCTTCTACCACTTCCTGCACATGGACACCGGCCACCGCGCCTGGAACAGCGAACTCTCCACCATCGACACGACGCTGCTCGTCGCCGGCGTGCTGACGGCAGCTGCCTATTTCGACGGCGACGACGAGGCCGAGACCGAGATTCGTCGGCTCTCGACGCTGATCTACGAGCGCATCGACTGGCACTGGGCGCTGAACAAGGGCGAGACCATCTGCATGGGCTGGAAGCCCTCAAGCGGCTTCCTGCGCTGGCGCTGGCAGGGCTATGACGAGGCGGTGCTGCTCTACACGCTGGCGCTCGCCTCGCCGACGCACCCGATCCCGCAGTCGAGCTACGACGCCTTCACCTCGAGCTATTCCTGGATGCTCTTCGGCGAGAAGTGCTATCTCTATGCCGGCCCCTTCTTCATCCACCTCTTCTCGCATGCCTGGATCGATTTCCGCGGCATCCGCGACAGGCCGATGGCGGCGCGCGACAGCGACTATTTCCGCAACACCCAGATCTGCATCGAAGTGCAGCGCGACTACGCCGAGCGCAACCCCGGCAATTTCATCGGCTATTCCAGGGATGTCTGGGGCCTGTCCGCCTCCGACGGACCACCGCCATCGCGCAGCCGCCATGGCGACCGGCGCCCGAGCGTGCTGGGCTACGCCGCCCGAGGCGCGCCGCTTGGCCCCGATGATGGAACGCTTGCGCCATGGTGCGCGCTCGCCGCCCTGCCCTATGACCGCGAGGCGGCAATCTCAGGCACGCGGGCGCTACTGCAGGCCTATCCGGACCTCTGCTACGAGGGCCGCTTCCCCGGCGGCTTCAACCCATCCGTCAAGACGGCGGGACCGGAGGGGTGGGTGGACGACCGCTGCGTCGGCATCGACCAAGGGCTGCTCGTGATGTCGATCGAAAACGATCGCTCCGATTTCATCTGGAGCCTGATGCGCAAGTCCGACATCATCCGCACTGGTCTGGAACGCGCAGGCTTTACCGGCGGCTGGCTGGAGGATGAGGCGGAAGACGAAGAGCTCAAGATCGCCTGACGGCGTTTAGCGGATGGGCGTGCGCGGAGGGCACCTACCTCAGCGCACGAAAACATGCGCCTTGCCGGCAATCTCGAGCCGCACCCGGTCGCCGCGAGAAGGCAGCGCCACGCTGGAGGTCTTGATCAGGATCGGCGGCAGCGCCACGCCGTCGAGCGAGACGGCAACCGTGCAGGTCGCGCCGCCGAAATCAACCTCGACCACGCGCCCGCCATAGGGCTGCTCGCTGCTGTCGGTAACAACGCGGATCTGTTCGGGCCGGAGCATGATCTCGACCTTGCCCTGATGCTGGCTATCGACCGCGACATGGCCGAGCGCGCAATCGGCGTGACCGTTGCGGATGATCGCCGGCAGCATCACGGCGTCGCCGAGAAAGAGTGCCGTCTCGCGATCGCGCGGCGCGAGATAGAGCGATTGCGGCGATCCGGCCTGCACAAGCTTGCCATCGCGCAGAACGGCCACCTGATCGGCGTAGGACAGCGCCTCGGCCTGGTCATGGGTCACGAGAATGCTGGTGATACCGGCCGCCTGCAGCACGCGGGCGACCGCCTTGCGCATGTTTTCGCGCAGACCCGTGTCGAGCGCCGAGAAGGGTTCGTCGAGCAGCATCAGCCGCGGCTCGCGACCAAGCGCGCGCGCCAGCGCCACGCGCTGCTGCTGGCCACCGGAGAGCTGGTGCGGGCGGCGCGTGAGCATGCCGCGGTCGAGCTCGACCATGTCGAGAAGGTCGAGCACCCGCTTGTCGCGGTCGGTCGCGCTGCGGGCAATGCCGAAGCCGATATTGCCGGCGACGTCGAGATGCGGAAACAGCGCGCCTTCCTGCGAGACGATGCCGATGCCGCGCTTGTGCGCCGGCACCGCTGCCGGCCCATCGGCCAGCAATTCGCCATTCAGCGTCACGCGGCCCTGATCGGGCTGCTCGAAGCCGGCGATGATGCGCAAGAGCGTCGTCTTGCCGGAGCCAGACGGGCCGACCACGGCGGTACGGCTGCCTGCCGTCACCTCCAGCGAGATGTTATCGAGCGCCTGCACCTGACCGTAACGCTTGCTGGCACCTTCGATCGTAAGCAACGTCATTGTCCGGCAGTCCGTTTCGATTGAGCATGGAGAAGAAGGGTCAGCGGCAGCGACAGCACGACCATCATGAAGGCGTAAGGGGCGGCGGCGACATAATCGATCTCGCTGGTCAGCGACCAGAATTTCGTGGCCAGCGTCTCGACGCCGTTGGGCGAGAGCATCAGCGTTGCCGTCAGCTCGTTGGTGATCCCGAGCGCCACCAGCGCGATGCTGGCCGCGGCACCCGGCGCTGCAAGCCGCATGGTAATCTGCCGCACCGCCTGGCCGGGGGTGCGCCCGAGCGCCATCGCGGCGCGTTCGAGTTCCACCGGCGCCTGCGCGATGCTGGCGCGAAGGCCGACCATGGCGCGCGGCAAAAAGAGCAGGATATAGGCGAGCAGCAGCGTCGCGAAGGTCTGGTAGAGCGGCAGCACAAGGCGCACGGTGATCGTCACCAGCGCCAGCGCCACGACCACACCCGGCAGCGAGCCGACGTAATAGTGACAGGCTTCGAGCACGCGCTGCACGCGCCCCGGCGCGCGCACCGACAGCCACGCCATCGGGGCAGCGGCGATCGTCGCCAGGATGCCACCGGCAAGCGCCAGCACGATAGACTGCACGAAGGCATTGCCGACCTCGACGCGCCAGATACCGGCGCCGCCGAGATAGAGCCAACGCACCAGCGTGACGAAGGGAACGCCGAGCGTCAGCGCCGCGACGATGACGGGCAGGAGCACCGCCGGCACCGCGAACCAGCCGAGACGGCGGCGATCGGCCGGGCGCGCCGAGCCGGAGCCGACGCGGGCATAGCGCTCATTGCCGCGCACCAGCACCTCGATCGCGAGCAAGAGCAGGCAGCAGGCGACGAGCACGCCGCCGAGCATATTGGCGGCCGGGCTGTTATAGGCCGACTGGAACTGGTCGACGATCGCGGTCGCGAACGTGTCGAAGCGGATCATCACGAAGAGCCCGTATTCGGACAGCAAGTGCAGCGCGATCAACAGCGAGCCGCCGCAGATCGCAAGTCTCAGCTGCGGCAGGATAGTGCGGAAGAACACCGCCCAGGGCCCGAGCCCGAGCGAAGCCGCCGCATCCTCGATCGCCGGATCGAGGCGGCGCAAGGCTGCCGCGACGGGCAGATAGAGGAACGGGTAATAGGCGAGCACCGAGACGAAGACGCCGCTCTGCAGCCCGCGCATCCCCGGCACAAGGCTGACCCAGGCGTAGGAGTGCACGAAGGCAGGCACGGCGAGCGGCGCCACGGCAAGCCATGCCCAGAGGCGCGCGAAGGGAACGTCGGTGCGCTCGGTGATCCAGGCAAGCGTCACCGCCAGCACGATCGAGAGCGGCACGGTGATGACTTCGAGAGCGACGGTATTGACCAGCAGGTCGCCGACGCGCGGGCGAAACACCAGCTGCTTCACCGTTTCCCAGCCGACATCGACGGTGATCCAGGCGATGAAGCCGAGGGGAACGAGGCTGAACAGCGCGACGATTGCGGCAAAAAGCACGACGGGCGCATAAGGCATGCCCCGGCGCGGTCGCGCCAGTCCTGCCGCTGGCCGCGCCGTTGGCATATCGGAAGCAAGCAATCTGTTGTCCTGCAGCAAGGCCGCGCCTTTGACACGCTGAAAAAGGAAGGCAACCGTCTTTGACAGACGGTTGCCGTGTATCGTCATGGCCTAAAGTTTTCTTGAGGCAAAAGCAACAGTTTTGCCCTGGCTGCCCGCTGCAGCCGTTAGATCAGGCCAGCGGCGGTGATCATCTCGACCACCTTCTTGCTGTTCAGCTGCGAGGCATCGACCGCGGGCGCCTGCAGGTCGGCCATCGGCACGAGCTTGTCGTTGGAAGCCGCACCCTTGCCGACGGCGTACTCATAGGAGGTGCCGTTCTTCAGGATCGCCTGCCCGGCCTTGCCGGTGATGAACTTCAGGAAGGCCTGCGCCTCTTTCTGGTGCTGGCTCGACTTCAGGATACCACCACCCGACAGGCTGACGAAGGCGCCCGGATCCTGGTTCTTGAAATAGTGCAGCGCGACGTTCTTGCTGTTTTCAGCCGTCGCCGCCTGATCACCGAACCAGTAGTAATGATAGATGATCGCGCCTTCGACCTCGCCTGCGTTGACCGCCTTCATGGCAACCGTGTTGCTCTTGTAGGAGGTCGCATTTTCCTTCAGCGCCTTCAGCCATGCCGCCGTCGCCTCCTCGCCCTTCAGCTGCAGCAACGCGCTGACGATCGCCTGGAAATCGGCGCCGACAGGGGCGGCACCCCAGCGGCCCTTCCACGAGGGATCGGCGAGATTCATCATCGATTTCGGCAGCTTGTCCTCGGTGAGCTTGGTCTTGTCATAGGCAAACACGGTGGAGCGCGCGGCGATACCGGCCCACATGCCGTCCTTCGGGCGAAACTCTTCCGGCAACTGGTCGAGCGTTGCCTTGTCGATCGGCGCAAACAGGCCAGCGGCATCGACCAAAGTCATCGCCGGCGAATTCTCGGTGAGGAAAACGTCGGCGGGCGACGCCTCGTCTTCCTGGATGATCTGGTTGGCGAACTGCATGTCGCTGCCCTGGCGCATCGTCACCTTGATGCCGGTTTCCTTGGTGAAGGCGTCCACCCATTCCTGGCCGAGGCTCTGGTGCTGGGCGTTGTAGACGACGATCCCTTCGGACTCCTCCTCCTGCGCCTTGGCGCCCGAAGCGAGCGATGTCGCGGCAAGAAGCATGGCGCCGAACGCGGCGGCCTGCGAGAAGCGATTAAGGGAGACGGTCATGATGCCCTCCATGGCATGTCATCTGCGATATCCATGATATTGCAGCGGTATATTTTCCTTGGCACTCGATTTCAAGTTTAGGCGACCTGAAGGCCATCACAAAGGCTTGAAATAATTGGAAAATACTTAGAACGATTCTAGCCGGCAGCAAAAAGGGCGGCAACGCCTTCGCGCTCCCGCCCCTTTATCATCACAGCCGTCAGACGCTTATTCGACGTCGAACTTCACGCCCTGCGCCAGAGGCAGCGTCTTGCCGTAGTTGATCGTGTTGGTGGTGCGGCGCATGTAGGCGCGCCATGCGTCGGAGCCGGACTCGCGGCCGCCGCCGGTTTCCTTCTCGCCGCCGAACGCGCCGCCGATCTCGGCGCCCGAGGGGCCGAGGTTGACGTTGGCAATGCCGCAATCGGACCCGCGCGCCGAGACGAAGGTTTCGGCTTCGCGCATGTCATTGGTGAAGATCGACGACGACAGGCCCTGCGGCACGGCATTGTGATCTTCGAGAACCGCGTCGAAATCGCTGTACTTCATGACGTAGAGGATCGGCGCGAAGGTTTCGTTCTCGACCGGACCCGTCTGCGCGGGCATCTCGACCAGCGCCGGGCGCACGTAGAAGGCGTCGGATGCACCGTTTTCGACACGCTCGCCGCCGGTGACCTTGCCGCCCGCGGCCTTCGCCTGCTCCAGCGCCGACTGCATGTTGCTGTAAGCCTGGCTGTCGATCAACGGACCGACGAGCGTGCCTGTTTCCAGAGGATTGCCGATGCTGACGGAGCCGTAAGCCTTTTGCAGGCGCGGAACCAGCGCGTCGTAGACGCTCTCATGCACGAACAGGCGGCGCAGCGTGGTGCAGCGCTGGCCGGCGGTGCCCATGGCCGAGAAGGCGACGCCGCGCAGTGTCAGGTCGAGATCGGCCGTCGGGCAGATGATCGCGGCATTGTTGCCGCCGAGTTCCAGGATGGCGCGGGCAAAGCGTTGCGACAGGCGCGGACCGACGGCGCGGCCCATGGCAGTCGAGCCGGTGGCCGAAACCAGCGGCACCTTCGGATGATCGACCAGCGCCTCGCCGACATCGCGGCCGCCGATCAGAAGCGTCGAGAGATTGGCCGGCGCAGTGCCGCCTTCGGCGACGAAGCGCTTCAGCGCCTTTTCGAACAGCGCCTGGGTGGCAAGTGCGGTCAACGGCGTCTTTTCCGACGGCTTCCAGACGGTGGAATTGCCGCAGACCAGCGCCAGCGCCGCATTCCACGACCAGACGGCGACGGGGAAATTGAAGGCCGAGATGATGCCGACGACGCCGAGCGGGTGCCAGCTCTCCATCATCCGGTGCTCGGAACGCTCGGTGGCGATCGTCAGGCCGTAGAGCTGGCGCGACAGGCCGACGGCGAAATCGCAGATGTCGATCATTTCCTGCACTTCGCCGAGGCCTTCGGACGTGATCTTGCCGACCTCGATCGATACCAGCCGGCCGAGCTCGGCCTTGGCCGCGCGCAGCTCTTCGCCAAGCAGGCGCACAAGCTCGCCACGCTTCGGGGCCGGAACAGCGCGCCATTCGAGAAACGCCTTGTGGGCGTTGTCTATCGCGGTCTTGGCGTCGGCGACCGACACTTCCTTCAGCGCGCCGATTTCCTTGCCTGTCACGGGCGACGTCACCATCAGCGTGCCGCCGGTGAAGCGGTCGGCGCTGACGCCGAGCTTGGCAAGCAGGGTCTTGGTTTCGGTGGCGAGATCGAGCGTTTCGATGGTCATTGTCGTGGTTCCAACCTTATTGTTCTTAGAAGCGGGCATCAGCGAAGTGGGCGACCTGGGCGCCGGCTTCGTACCATAATTCCTTGGCGGCGCGGAAGCGCGGCTCGGCGGGATCAGTCAGCGGCAGCGGCAAATCGGCCTCGCTCATCTCGCCCAGGATATGGCGGGCAAGCGTGCGGCCGAACACCGTTCCCGGCGCGATCCCCCGGCCATTATAGCCGGAAAAGCCGACGACATTCTCGGCGAACTTGTGAAAGCGCGGCAGCGAATTGTCGGTCATGCCAATCTTGCCGTACCACTCGCATTCGAACTCGACATCGCCAAGCTGCGGGAAGAGCTTCTTCAGCGCGCGCCGCGCCCAGCCCTTGTGGACGGAAAGCCCCGTGTTGCGCAGCGCGCCCACGCTGCCGAACACCAGCCGGCCGGCCTGGTCCATGCGGTAGGAGGAGAGGATTTCCTTCGTGTCCCACACGCCCTCGCGGCCAGCAAGGATCGACTTGCGCAGATTATCGCCGAGCGGCCGGGTCGCCAGGTTGAAATAGGGCAGATGCACCTGCTCGTTGCGCACCTGCTCCCAGGGGCCGGTGCTGTAGGCGTCCGTTGCGACGATGATCCAGTCGGCGGTCACGGAACCTTTCGCCGTCTTCACCGTCCAGCGATTGCCGTCTTTCTCGGTGGCGATGACGGGGCTCGACGTATGCAGCGCAACGCCGGCCTTGACGGCGGCATGCGCGAGGCCGCGCGCATAGGCGAGCGGCTGCAGCGTGCCGGCGCGCATGTCGAGCAGCGATCCGGTATAGGCGCTACTGCCCACGCGGCGTGCCGTCTCGGCGGCGTCGAGCAATCTGACATCGGCGCCGCGCGCCGCCCACTGGCTGGCGCGATCGGTGATTTCCTTGAGGCCATCGGTGCCGACGGCGACATGCAGGGTGCCGTTGCGCTCAAGCTCGCAGGCGATCTTGTGCTTGTCGATAAGCTCCATCACCAGCTTCGGCGCATTGCCGAGCAGGTCGAGCAGGCGCTCGCCGTAGACCGGGCCGAGCACGCCAGGGAGATCGTCGGGCATCACCCACATGCCGGCATTGATCAGCCCGACATTGCGCCCCGCGCCGCCGAAGCCCACTTCGTTGGCCTCGAGCAGCACCACCGACTTGCCGGCTTCCGCCAGATGCAGGCTGGACGACAGCCCGGTGTAGCCGCCGCCGACCACGACGATATCGGCGGTCACAGCGCCCGTAAGCGACACCGTTGCCGGCGGCTGCGGCGCGGTCTTTTCCCAGAGGCCGTGGGAGCGCGGATCATTCAGCATCGGAGAGCTCCGTTCGCGGATATCAGGCAACGTTGCTCAGGCGCAGGCCCGAAAGCCCGAGCAGATCGATCGCCGCCTCCAGCGAGCGTGCCTGACGTTCCGCGTAAAGGTCAAGCTCATCCGTGACAGTGGCGCCAAGCGCCTCTTCGAAGGCCGAGCGGTTGGAGCGGGTCGCATAGTTCTGCTGCTGGTCCGTGCCGAGGTTCGACTGGAAGATACCGGCCGCACTGACAGGCAGGAAGTCCTCGTAGACGATGGGATCGAAGGTCAGATAACCCATCTCGATCAGCGCCTCGGCATCGTCAGGCAGCGCGCCATCGACGGCCGCGGCAATGCCCTTGGGCGTCGCGGAATAATGGAAGAAGGCCAGCTGCTCGGCCCTGAGCGCCGTCCAGCTGTCCGGCAGTTCGCGGAACCGCTCGGCAAGCTCGCTGTCGTAATCGCCGGCCTTGGCGCCGCCCGCACCGACCTGCACCTCGCCGCGAACAGACGCCAGCAGCCGGTCGTAGAGCGCCCGGCCCTTGGTCGTCAGCGCCACGCCGCGCTGCTCGATCTCGCCGAAGCGGGCCGTATGCGTACCCTTGGCAGCGCCCGTCTCGCCGGCAAAGGCGATCGCCTCTTCCAGCGCCTTGAAGCTGGTCTGTCTGAGCAGGATATCGCAAGCCCGGCGCGGCGGCCCCTCAATGACGGCCTTCGGCGTGATGCCGCGCTCCGGCATGCGGGCCTGCACGGCGTCTATATCGAGCGTGCGCGGGGTCAAATGGTTGATATGCGGGCCCTTGAAGGAGACGACGTCGGCGATCAGCCGGTGCGCGTCGTGCAGGCGCTTGTAGGTCTCGGCCGTAACGGTCGCCTCGCCATGCCAGCGGAAGGTTTCCAGCGCCTCGGCGACGAATTCCTGCGCTTCGGCTTCCGTCAGTCCGCCGGCTTCCTCATGGCGCTCGATCAGCTGGATGGCGCGCTCGGTGTAGATACGGCGCTTCGACAGGATATCGGCGGCCTCGGCGCGCAAAGCTTCGTCCTCGATCAGCTCGAGCCTGAGCAGCGAGGTGAAGACGCGGAACGGATTGACGCTGAGCGCCGCCTGATCGACCGGGCGGAAACAGGTGGAATGAACAGGCACGCCGGCCACCGAGAGATCGTAATAGCCGACCGACTGCATGCCCATGACCGCGAATAGGCGGCGGATGGTGAAGAGCTCTTCGGGAGTGCCGAGACGGATGGCGCCATGGCGCTCGACATCGATGCGCTCCAGCTCGCCGGCCCGCGTCAACCGTTCACGCAGGGCACTATCCCTGGCCAGAACCTCGGCATTGACGTCGGAAACCAGCTCCAGCAGCGTCCCGTATTGCGGCACCTCGGCGCGATACATCTGCGACATCGCTTCGGTAAACAGCGAACGGATGCGGTCTGTGGAAACGAAGCCTGCCATGATAGAGATCCCCACGTTCATTCCGATTATGATTAGTGCAGCTATTTACAAGCGCCCGAAAGCCATAAATATCGACATTTCGGAAATAGCTCATTCTGAAATGGAATGACCCATGCTGACGTCAAGGCGTTTTCTACCCTCCACCGCGCTGCTCTCCGCCTTCGAGGCGGTGTCGCGCACCGGCAGCGTCACGGCCGCGGCCAAGGAACTCGACCTGACGCAGAGCGCCGTCAGCCGCCAGATCAAGACGCTGGAGGAGCAGCTCGGCGTCGAGCTCTTTATTCGCGAGCGCCAGACGGTGCGCCTGACGCTTGCCGGCGACGGCTATGCCCGCGAGATCCGCGAGGCGCTGCGGCGCATCTCCAGCGCCTCCTTGAACCTGCGCGCCAATCCGCACGGCGGTACGCTCAACCTCGCGATCTTGCCGACCTTCGGCACACGCTGGCTGGCGCCGCGCCTCGGCCGCTTCCTCGCCGCCAATCCCGGTGTCACCATCAACCTCGTCACCCGGCTCTCCTCCTTCGATTTCCGGCTCGATTCGATCGATGCCGCCATCCACTTCGGCCATCCGCTCTGGCCGGGCGCGGAGCTGACCTTCCTGATGTCGGAGAAAACCGTGCCGGCCTGCAGCCCCGATTTCCGCGACCGCCACGGCATCAGCCAGCCATCCGACCTCGTCGACGTGCCGCTTCTGCATCTCACCACCCGGCCGGATGCCTGGGAGCAATGGTTCGCCGACAACGATGTGCCGCCGCAGACCGTTCACGGCATGCTCTTCGACCAGTTCGCCACGGCGGCCCAGGCGGCGATCGCCGGCCTCGGCGTGGCGCTGCTGCCGACCTTCCTGATCGAGGACGAGTTGAAGCGCGGCGATCTCGTGGCATCAGTCAATCGCGAGATGGAGAGCAAGGAACGCTATTATCTGGCCTTCCCCGCCGAGCGCGCCGACTACGCCCCGCTATCAGCCTTCCGCGACTGGATCGTCCGCGAGGCCGCCGGTTGACGGAACCGCTTGCGCCGCACCCGTCGTTTCGCGCATTATGCGCCGCAACAGAATTCGACCCAGGAAATCCTCATGAAGCCGATCTTCGTCCAGCTCCAGTGCGCCCCCGGCAAGACCTACGAGGTCGCCGACGCCATCTACAAGACCGAACGCGTCTCGGAGCTCTATTCGACCAGCGGCGATTACGACCTGATGCTCAAGGTCTATATCCAGGAAGGCGAGGACATCGGGAAATTCGTTAACGATCAGATCGCCAGCATTCCCGGCATCGTCCGCTCGCTGACCACGCTCACCTTCCGGGCATTCTGAGACCGGGGTCACGGTCGGTTAACTCTTCCCAAAAGCAAATCCCCGAAGGCGCGGACATTTAACGCCGCCTTAACGCGGGCGGTTGCCATGTGGCATCGATGAAAGCCGCGACCAGCAATCGCGGCCGAAGGAATGACATATGTCCGCCGCCGAACTCTATTCCCATGACGCCGAACCGGTCGCCGCCAGCGCGCCGCTGATCGTTCACGTCATTCGCCAATTCCTGCCCAATCGCGGCGGCCTCGAGGACGTGATCGCCAACCTCTCGCGCCAGACGCTGAAGCGCGGCTACCGCGTCCGCGTCGTCACGCTCGACAGCCTGTTTACCGCCCGCGACAAGAAGCTGCCTTCACGCGAGACCATCGACGGCATCGACATCATCCGCATCCCCTGGTCGGGCAGCACGCGCTATCCGCTCGCGCCTGAGGTCTTCCGCCATCTCGGCGACGCCGATCTGATCCATGTGCACGCGATCGACTTCTTCTTCGACGCGCTTGCCTGGGGCCGCTTCCTGCATCGCAAGCCGATGGTGGTCACCACCCATGGCGGCTTCTTCCACACGACGAAATTCGCGGCCATCAAGAAGGTCTGGTTCCAGACCATTACCCGTGTCTCGGCCATGGCCTACAAGCGGGTCATCGGCTGCAGCATGTCGGATCTCGCGCAGTTCGAAAAGATCGCGCCGAGCCGCAGCATTCTCATCGAAAACGGCGCCGACATCGGCAAGTTCGCCGACCGCGCATCCCGCAGCCCCAAGCGCCGGATCGTCACGATCGGCCGGTTCTCGGTCAACAAGCGCCTCGACAGGCTGATCGACGCCCTGGCGGTGCTGAGAGTGTGCAATCCGGACTGGCACCTCGATATCGCCGGCGTCGAATCCGATCTGACCCGACAGGATCTGATGGCCCAGATCGACCGGCTGAAGCTCAACGACGCCGTCACCATCCATGTCGGCGCCGACAACGACGCCGTGGGGCGGATCATCGCCGACGCCTCGATCTTCGCCTCCGCCTCATCCTATGAAGGTTTTGGGCTTGTGGCGCTGGAAGCCATGAGCGCCGGCCTGGTGCCGGTGCTCAACACCAACGAGGCCTACAGGACACTCGGCGAGCGCCACAAGGACATACTGCTCGCAGACTTCGCCGATACGGCGACCGCAGCCCTCGCGCTGGAAACGGCCTACAAGCGCCTGGAAGCGCAGGGCCCGGCGGTGCGAGCCGCCCTTCTCTCCGACGCCTCTGCCTATTCCTGGGACGTCGTCGCGGAACGCTACATCGGCGTCTATAAAGAGCTTATCGCCGGCTAACAAAAACCGGCGCTTCTGCCCTCGACAATCAGTAGAATCTACAGACCCGAAGCGGACAGGCGCATGCCTGTGCCCGCTCAGGCCTTCGCCAGCCGCGCGATCTCGGCGAACACCGTCCGGCGCGATTCCGGCGGGGTCAGATTGTGATCGGCATCCGGCAGCATCACCAGCCGGACGTTCGGATGGCGCTCGAACTTGCGGCCGCCGGGGCCGAAGTGGAAGTACATGTGCTCCAGGCCGACATCGCCTTCGCTGTAGATCAGCGTCAGCGGCACCTTGCGCTTACCGACGGTGACGAAGGACTTCTTCACCTCGCTCGCCGTATGCCTGCGGCTCGGCAGATATTCGAGCAGCGGCGCGATGCGCACCGACATGCGGCGTGAAAAGGCGATGATGACATTGCGCGTCGCCGCCAGCACGTCGATATCGCCCTTCAGCAGGCGCTTGACCGTCGCGAAGCTGGAAAGCCGCTGGCCGTAATCCTCGAAGCTGCGCGGCACCGACACCACATGCTTGCGCTCGACCGGCTGGTTCGGATCCCAGTAATAGACGAAGGGGTTGATCGATACGGCAGCCTTCACCCTGACATCGTCGACGGCGGAGCGGATGGCGACATAGCCGCCGCTGCAGCGCCCGGCGACCATCAGCGGCCCCGGCACCATGCCCTCGAGCAGGTCGAGCGCGGCCTGCGCATCGGCGTTCTGGGTCGCGGAATAAAGGATCTGATCCGGCGCATCCGGACGCGGCGGGCTGTCGCCGACATTAGCGGAATCAAAGCGGATCGAGGCGACGCCCTCGCGAGCAAGCCCCCGGGCCATGTCGGTGATCGCCCGGCCCCAGCCGGACTGGCGGTCGTATGCGGTCGACAGAAACACCACGCTGTTGCCGCGCGGCCGTCCGATCGGGCGCGTGACGACGCCGACCAGATGATTGAACGCCCCGAAACGCACCGGCACTTCCTCAAAGCCGTCGCCTGCGAGCGATTGGCTGTCGACCGAGGTGACCGAAGGCGTAGCGGCCGGACCGACCGACGTATGCTCGCCCACCCACTGCGCCAGCGTCTCGACGACCTCCATCGGCGTCCGCGAGAAGACCGGATCGGAGATCAGCCTGTCATAGCCCTTGAACGTCTGCTGCTCGACCGTCGCGCCAAGCGCGATCAGATTGTCGGCAAGCGTCGTGTCGTCGGCGCGCTCGGGGCGCTCAAGAATGAGGTAGCGCTGTGCTGCCAGCGTTTCCGGCGCGGCGATGCGGACCTTCGACAGCTCCGCGGCGATCCCATCGGGCATCTGCAGCCCGGCGATCATGTGCTTGCCCTCGGGAATGGCATCCTCGCCCAATCCCAGGTGATGATTGATGAACGTCGCCCATGCACGAAGCTCGCGCAGATAGGCGCGGCCGTTGACAACGGGACCGAGCAGGGCGATGGCATCGACGCCTTCGATCGACGGCGCGGTCCTCTGCGCCAGTGCCGCACCGAGCCCCTGCGCGACGATGATGATGCGGCTGCAGCCGCTCAGATGCTTCAGCCGCTCGGCGGCGTCGCGGATCGCGTCTTCCCAGACCTTGAGGCCAACGGTGTCGTCGACATCGAGTGCATCACCGGCGCCGGGATAATCGAAGCGCAGGCTGGGCACGCCGAGGCCCGCGAAATGCTCCGCCGTGACGCGGAAGAACCGCCGGCTGCACATTTCCTCAAGGCCCCAGGGATTGACGAAGAGCACCGCCGTGGAGCGCTTCGCAACATCAGCGTTCTCCGGCTTGAACAGCCCGATCGTGCCATCGAAAGCGAATGGCAGCGCGGCCTCGTTACCGGCGCCTTCGGCAAGACCGGTCTCGACGGTGATCTCGATCGCCTCTTCGGCTTCCGCCGTCTTGGCGTTTGCTGGCGCGATAAAGGCAACGGCCTTGCGGGCGGATTTTCCTACCGAGCCAGGCAATTTTTCGACAATAGACGACATAACATCGGCATCCTCTCGCGGAATTGCCTTTAAAAGCTTGAGCGCAACAATATAGCCAGCGCCCCCAAGAACGACTGCGAGAAGAAGTCCAATAGAACCATTGATATAGTGTAAAATTCCGAGAGCTATAATTGCGCACAGAACCGACGCGGCAAGCGTCTTGAGCAGATTTACGTACAAACCGGAGAGCTGAGAGCCGAAACCGGTCTGTCGCACCATGATAATACACATAATCGTGAACACGCCGATGCGCACCATCGCGGCACCCTCGGCGGCAAAGAACGGAACGACCGCAAGGCAGCCGAGCGTCATCACGGCGGCGCCGACGAGGCTGACCTTCAGCCGGTCGCGGGCGCGGTCCATCGAGAGCAGATAGAGGCTGAGCGTCTGCATGAAGGTGTAGGACGGGGCGGCAAGCGCCAAGAGCGCCACGACGGTTCCGCTGCGCGCGAATGCCTCACCGAACACCGCGCGCACCAACTCGCTCGATATGGCGGCAAGCCCGAAGCTCATCGGCAGGATGATATAGGCCATGCTGCGGGTCACGGCCGCGAACACCTCGACCGGCAGGGTGCGGTCGTCGCTCGAATGGCGCCGCTCCGAATAATAGGGGAGCAGGCTGCCCGTCATCTGGATCGGCAATTGCAGCGCGATATTGGCCACCGACAGGCCGACGGCATAGAAGCCGACCATCTCGACCGACCAGAACTGCTGCAGGAAGAGGAGCTCCAGCCTGTTGAGGAAGATGGAATCGATCAGGAACTGTGCCGAGAGCACGATGGAGGAAGCCGCCAGATATTTCAGCGGCACCCCGCAGCGATCGCGCGGCGTCATCAGGATAGGGATGGTGGCGATGAAGAACACCATCTGCCCCAGCAGATAGCCGACCAGAACACCCTCGACCCCATAAAGCACGGCGCCGGCGCCGACGCCGATGAGCTGCAGCAGGCACACACCCATCGCGAGCTTGAAGAAATCGGTCAGCCGCCGCTCACCGATGAGGTAGAATTTGACGAAAGAGCCGATCGCCTGCACGAAGAACAGCGCGCCTGTCACATAGGCGACCGAGGGGGCGGTCTTCGCCCAATGCATCTGCTCAGACGTCAGGAAGAACAGCGCGTAGAGGCCGAGCAGAAACAGCGTCGAGCACAGCATGACGGTGACGAGGAGCGAGGCGAAGCCCAGCCGCCGCCGCGCGTCAAAACCTTCCGCCTGCAGCTGCGGCAGCGTCTTCGACATGGTGATGCTGGAGCCAAGCTCGGCGATCGACGCGCCTGTCACCACGAGCCAGAGCGAGAAGGCGACGATGCCGTTCGCCTCTGGCCCGAGCAGCCGGGCGGTGATGATGGAAGACAGGAATCCCGTTACCAGCAGCAGCATTCCCGCCGCCCCGTTCATCACAGAATTCGCGATAATTCCCTTAGACATACCGTATCCGCTTTAGGCCGTTCGAAGGGCCTATTTTAGTAAGAAAGTCTTTCGAAATTGATTGCGCCTCATCTTTTGCGACGAGCGCCTCTAGAACGAAAAGGCGCGCGCGCCGCCCGGTGTCAGCACCTCGCCTGTCGGGCGATCATCGCCCCCTCGCCCCGAAAGCGGGCGCAGGAGAACACGTTTGGCGGCGCCCGGCGCCAGATGAAACCAGTCGTCGTCGGGCCGGAAACCATCGACGCTGAAATGCACCGACTGCGCCAGCCTGTCGGTCGCAAGATCCGCGAACCACGCACCGCCGTCTTCAGACAGCGACACCTGGATCTCGGCATCGTGCACGGCTTTCGAACGCCCCTGCGGAAAATGGAAGGCATCGGCCACCACCGCGCCACCCTCGGGAAGCCTGAGGCGCGCCACCGTGACATCATGCGCCGGCGGCCCGAAGCGGAAAGCGTAGGTCGTGTCGAAGAAGGCCCCGAACAGATCGGTCGCCGCGAAGGTTTCCGTGCTGCGTGGCGCAAGCGTCAGGATGCGTCCGCCGCTTGCCACATTCTGCCGGCCATTTCGGAAGCAGATGAGCTCGAGATCGAGCTGCAGGCTGTGTTCGGTCTCGTTGATCACATGCACGTCGAGGCCATTGGTCCCCTCGTCGGTCACCAGAACCTGCACCGGCCGGAAGGCGCGGCGCAGCGCATACCAGATCGGCTTCGGCGAACCGGTTGAATCGATCACGCCCCAGCCGGCGCCGGGCAGCAAGTCCTGCAGCGTCCAGACCAGCGCGCCATTGCAGCTCGACCCCTTGCGCCGCCACTCCGCGAAAGTCTCCTCCGCCACCTCGCCGGTAGCGGCGCGCGACAGGTCGAGATAGAGATCGCGGTTTTCGCGGCGCAGGCGCGCCGGATCGACGTCGTAGAGAAGGCCGAGATAGAAATCGCGCACATCCTCGAAATCCCAGGAGGCACCGCGATCCCTTGGCACGCGGGATTTCCATAGCGGGCTGTGCACCGGCGGAACGTCGAGATGGCGCTGCAGCGTCTTCTGCTGCGGCACATTGGCGAAGGCGAGGCTCTCGGCCGCGAAGCGCACGTTCGCGCGACGCGCATCGTCAAGCGGCCGCATATAGGCGCCGACGCCGTAATAATGCGTCACGCCGGCATTCGGCGAAAACGGCATGGCGCCGCCGGAGGGCGAATTGGCAACATAGGGGATTTCGGGGCAGAGCCGCGCCGCGATCGCCGGAATGATCTCGTCGGTGATCGGGCCGGACCAGAATTCCGGCGGCAAGCCGAGCATCGCCGCCTGCTGATAGATCTCGCTGCCGCCGCAGAGCACCGTAAGCGACGGCGAACCCTGCACGCCATGCAGGAACTCCTCGACCTCGGCATGCACATGCGCGGTAAAGGCCTTGTCGTTCTTCGGATAGTCCAAATTGGCGAACATGAAGTCCTGCCAGACCATCAGCCCGAGCTCGTCGCAAAGCCGGAAGAATTCGGGCGTCTCGTAGGCCATGGTGCCGCCGATGCGGATCATGTTCATACCGGCCTCGGCGGCGAGCCGCAGGAACGGCTCATAATCCGCCCGCGCGCCGGGGAGTTTTACGATATCGGCCGTGGTCCAGACCGCGCCGCGGCAAAACACCCGCTCGCCATTGACGAGAAGCGCGAAGTCGCTGCCATCGGCGCCGCGATCGGCCAAGACGCTCCTAAAACCGGTTCTGCCCAGCGGATGCTCGACACCTTCGATGACGACGGCATAATCATAGAGGTGCGGCGTCCCATGGGTGTGAGGCCACCAGGGCTCCACATCCTTCAGCCGCAGAATGGCCGAGTAATGCCGTTCACCAACCTTTTCGAACGCCTGCTCGATGCCACCGCAGCGCAGCGACAATTCGGGCGCCTCGGCATCGGTGCGGAGCGACACGCTGAGCTTGCCCGAGCCATCCGGCTCCAGCACCGCCCGCACGCTGACATCATCCAGCGACACGACATCGCGGCGCACCAGCGTGACCGGCCGCCAAGGGCCGGCGGCGTGTATCTCAGGGCACCAGCCGGGCATGCGGCCAAGCAGCGTGGTGCGGACGTTCTTCAGGCCCTGCGGCGTGATCATCTGTGGCCGCCAGCGCGCGCGCGGACCGTTGTCGGCAATCCTGGGCGCAAGCGCGCGAAAACAAAGCGCCAGCTCGTCGCCGCCCGACAGCGTCACCGGCACCTCGTGCATGGTGAACATGCTCTCGGACGAAAGGATCTCCTGGCCGTTCAGGAATACATGGCAAAGCGTCGCCAGCCCCTCGAAGCGCAGAATGGCGTCACCCGGCGCGGCGTCGAACAGGCGGCAGACATACCAGGCGTCCCTGTTGTCGAGCGGCACGGGGTTTTCGCGATCAAACAAGCCCGCTCTCTCAAGCGCGGCAGCGACCGTGCCCGGCACCTCGGCGGGGATGAACTGGGCGGACAGCGGCAGGTCGTGCGGATTGGCGCAGGCGCCGGGTTCCGTCAGAACCAGGTTCCACCCCTCGCCAAGCGCGATCTCCTCCGCCGCGATGCTCGCCAATCTCCCCCGCATGATCAGGCCTCCGGCTTCAAAGACGTTTCGTGAGCGAAGCCATCATCGAATCCCACGCATCGGCCGCCGGATCAAGCGCGGTTGCTAGCGGCTCGAACTTCTTGCGCGTCACGGCGCGTGCCAGCTGAAACTGCACGGATTTCGCGGCCTCCGACAGCTTGCGCGCATGCTCTGCGGCTTCACCGAATTCGGCTTGCGAATGCCAGACCAGATGATCGGCCAAGAGCTCGAAATTGGCGCCGAACTGGCGCAGCGTGTTGAAGGCGTATTTGTGGAAGAAGCCGAAGGGCCGCTCGGCCACTGCCTCGACCTGCTCGGGAAGGACCGACGCGAAAGCGCGGATCGGGTTTTCACGCGGCCGGCGAGCGAAATGAGAAGACAGCAGCGCGCGCGAGACGCCGCGCGTCGCCTGCGGATCAACAGGCGCGTCGGGGAACTTGGCGAATTCGGTATAGGGCAGGAACTGCGGATCCTCGTCGCGAAGATTGAGCTGGAACAGCCCGTCGAAATCCTCGCCCTCAAGCGAAAAGAAGCCGCCATTGTGGAAGTAGTCGACCCGCTTGTTCGCGACATCCAGCCGGTTGATCGCAACCGTCGTCTTGCCGTGCTGCTGCCGGTAGGCGGTGCCCTGCGTGTCGGGCATGTAGAAGCTGTCCATCTCTATCAGGCAAAGGCGTCCGCGCGCAATCTGCGTAGCGACATGCCGCTCGACCTTGTCGAAGATCGCAAGCTCGGTGACCCTGATACCGTAGAGCGCTTCCAGATCCTCGAGCGGCACCTTGAAGAAGGTGAACTGGTCGCCCTCGAAATCCTGACCGAGCGTGAAACCAAGCATCGCCTCCGGCGCGAGCCCAAGCGTGCTCAACACTTCGATCCAGAGGTCGATATAGCAATTGGTCTCCGGCCACATACGCTCCATGGAATGCAGCGCATGCGGAGAGTAGCTGTCCGGACGGATCCCCGGGAAGACGGATGCCATCGTTCCCCTTAGCCCCAGAGCGCTTGGCGCACGGAGGCCGGCCACAGCTTAACATCGAGGCCATGGTGATGGAACAGCGCCAGCGCGATGCGTTCCAGCCCGAAGCCGACGCAGGCCGTGAAGGCAACGCTGCCGTCCTCAAGGTTCAGGCCCCACTTCTGGCCGAAGGAATCCTGGTGGAAGTTGAAGCTCATGCAGGCCGTCGGATTGGCCGTCGAGGTGATCGGGATCAGGAGCTCGAACTTCAGGTTCTGGTCACGCTGGTTGTTGACCATCATCTTCCCGGCGCGGCCGAAGAACGGATCGTTGGCGACATCGATGGTGACGTCGAGACCGACGAGCTTCATCATCTCAAGGCCGCGATCCATCCACTTCTGACGGAAGTCGGTGACGTGCAGCTCGGTACCCATGCAGACATATTCGCGCATGCGGAACAGCTGCTGGCGGGCCGGATCGCGCGATGGCTCATGGCGGAAGCAGTAGGACTGCAGGTCGAACAGCGCGCCGTCCTTCGGCAGGTTGCCGCGGCGGGCGACCGTCGGGTAGAGCGGATAGCAGGCGGCCGGCGTCAGCACGATCTCCGTGGCTTCCTGGCCCTTGGTCCAGTCGTCGCCCACTTCCATGCACTGCAACAGGTTCATATGATCGAGCTCGTTGCCGCAGAAGCTGTGCACCGTGCCGGCCAGCTGCGGGAAGCTCTTCATGTAGCCGCTCTTTTCGAAGATCTCGCGGTTCATGCCCGGCGGAAAGCGCATCGCTTCCGCGCCGTCCTCGCCGCCGAAGCGATCGATCAGGCGCTCGAAGGCGGCGATCACGTCCTCGAACTGGCCGCTGCGGCCATAGAGGCCGTCAACGCCCATATCGATCAGAAGGCCGGATTCAAAGAGCCGGTCCAGAAAGGAGGTCTGCATATCCATGTGAGTTACCCCAATAGGCTAGTGTCCTGCTTGTGGACAAGGAGCATGCTCGACGTGTTGCCAAGGATGCGGTCGTTGGAAATCATCAATTGAGCGGAATGCGCATCGCGCAGATGCCGTCCGAGGCTGAAGGGCGTACCGTTCTTGTAGCCCATGATGCCGCAGATCAGCATCGCGTGGTTGACGATCTCGAGGATCGTTTCCGACGATGCGATCTTAACGTTGTTCATCGCCACGGCAAACGCCATGGACGACAGCTTGTCGGGATCGGCCTTGGCATCCTCGTAGGCCTTGAGGCCCGCGACGACGTTGGACTTCACCATCTGCAACAGGTTCGACACCTCGGCGAGACGCAGCGCGCCCGGAGGCGGCGCACCCGGCGACTTGCGGGCAGCGGCACGTACGAAAGCCTGCGCACGCGAGAATGCATCGATGGCGATGCCGTACCACACACCGCTCCAGAGCAGGTGCGAGGACGCCAGCATCGACTGCGCGGCGATCTCGGCGAAAGGCTTCGGCAGAATCTGGCTCGCCGGCGCTTCACCCTTGAACAGGAAGCCGTCGGAGCAGGTGCCGCGCATGCCGAGCGTATTCCAGGCATGCGTCTTTTCGAGCGTGTACTGATCTTTCAGAAACGCCGTCAGGACCTGATCGGAAGGCGCGGCATCCGCATGAGCGCGCGAGGTGATCAGGATCGCATCGGCATGCGCCCCGTAGGAAATGACCGTCGCATCCTTTTCGAGACGGCAAACACCGTCCTCGACATGGATGGCGCAAATGCTGTTGCGCAGATTGCCGCCGATGCCGCCTTCGGTCGTCGCCGACCCGATCAGCAGCTGCTCGGCCGCGATGCGGCGCATGAAGTCGGCGTGCCACGCGCTATCCGCCCCATGCTCGACGAGGCTGGAAAGCTTGATGTGGTGCATGGCGAAGACCATGGCGCTGGCGGCGCAGGCCTGCCCGAGCATCGAGCAGAGCTCGGCGATCTCGGTCGTCGTTGCGCTTTCGCCACCGAGGCTGCGCGGAATCTGGATGCTGAGCAGGCGCTCCGCCTTCATCGCATCCACGGCTTCCCGAGGAAACCGGCCTTCAAAATCGACGGCGTCCGCGAATTTCGCCGCAATGGCGGCAACGCGGGCAGCCCTTGCTGCAAAACTGTCTTCCGTGATTTTGACCGGGAAGTTCATCAGGCGACCTTCCGGCTATCCTTGATCAGATCAACGGTCCGGGCGATGGCCGAGATGCTGGCGAAGGACTTGCGATTGAGGAGATTGTCCGGGAACTCGATATCGAAGGCGTCCTCGATGCCGAGCATGAGCTGAACCGATGCGAAGGAGGTGAGCCCCGCCGCGTACAGATCGGCATCGTCAGCCACGGTGTCGATGGCCACAGGCAGCTTGCCGAATTTCGCAAGCAGTTCGCGGATCGTCGTATTCATCCTCACATCTCCAAGCTGTCATAACCCGAGCGGGCGCTCATCGCCCTGTCATGGAGGTGCTTTTAAGGAGGAAAAACCAATATTCCGCTAAGGCATGTGGTTAAATCTGGCCCCGATGAAAAGCTAAGAATTTAGCATCTTCGGCTAATCAGTAGAGATAAAGCAAATCGGATCATTGCTTTGCGGGAAAAGCTTAAACAACGCTTTGCCCAAGCACGGATGACCGCAAGTGCTGAAATGAAACGAAGAACGGAACAGTTAACTCCCGCGCGGCGGGTAGATATGCTCTTGTCCGTTGTAGTCGGAAACCGAATAGCAACCCTCCGCGTTTCTGCGGATTGAGTTTTGGCCGATATCGGCTTTCCCGTAGCCTCCGGGAATATCCAGAATATAGGTCGGTTGGCACAATCCAGAGATGCGGCCGCGCAATGAAGCGACGATCGCCTGCCCCTCTTCCACCGAGAGCCGGAAATGGCTGGTGCCAGGCGCCAGATCGGGGTGATGCAGATAATAGGGCTTTACCCGCGTCTCGACGAAGGCTTTCATCAGCTCCGCAAGGACATCGGGATCGTCATTGACGCCCTTGAGCAGCACCGACTGGCTGACCATGACGATGCCTGCATCGATAAGCCGGGCGCAGGCGGCGCGCGCCTCGGTCGTGAGCTCGCGCGGATGGTTGGCATGCAGCGCGACATAAGTGGTCTTGCCGCTCGCCTTCAACGCCTCGATCAACGCCGCGTCGATCCTCTCGGGATCGACGACCGGCACGCGGCTGTGAAAGCGCACGATCTTGACGTGATCGATATCCTTGAGCTGTTCGAGAATATCCCGCAGCCGGCGCGGCGACAGGACCAGCGGATCGCCGCCGGTGAGGATGACTTCCCAGATCTCGTCATGGTTCCGGATATAATCGAAGGCGGCCGTCATCGCGGCGGGATCGAGCGTCCCCAACCCCTGCGGCCCCACCATCTCGCGACGAAAGCAGAAGCGGCAGTAGACGGGACAGACATGCACCGCCTTCAGAAGCACGCGATCTGGATAGCGATGAACGATGCCCTCGACGGGGCTGTGCGCGTGATCGCCGATCGGATCGGCCCGCTCTTGCGGCGTCATCACGAGCTCGGCGGCATCGGGCACGAACTGGCGCGCGATCGGATCTTCGGGATCGTCATGGTCGATCAGCCGCGCCACATCAGGCGTCACCGCGATCGCATAGCGCGCCGCGACCGCGTCCAGCGCCTCGCGGTCGCGATCGCGATCGGCGATGAGCCCGGCATTGGCGAGCTCGTCCACCGTCTTGATCGGCCGGGTGATCGTCACTGCCCGTACTCCGCCACCGGCGCCCACAGCACCTGATCGATCCGCCGCGCGCCAGTCGCCAGCATCACAAGCCGGTCGAAACCGAGCGCGATGCCGCTGGCATCGGGCATGATCGCGAGCGCATCGAGGAGATCATCGTCGATCGGATAGGTCTCGCCGTAGATGCGCTTCTTCTCCGCCATCTCGATCTCGAAGCGACGGCGCTGCTCGACGGGATCGGTGAGCTCCCCGAAACCGTTCGCCAGCTCGACGCCGCAGGCATAGACCTCGAAGCGCTCAGCCACGCGGGGATCGGCGGCCGATGGTCGCGCCAGCGCTGCTTCGCAGACCGGATATTCATCGAGGATCGTCACACGCCCCATGCCAAGATGCGGCTCAACCTTCTCGACCAAAACCCGACTGAAGAGATCGGCCCACTGGTCGTCCTCGGCGACACGCATGCCGTTGCGCCGCATCTCGGCCGCCAGATGGTCGCGATCCGTCGAGCCATCGGCGCTGACCGAGGCCAGAAGATCGATATCGGCATGACGGCGAAACGCCTCGGCGACGCTCAGGCTCTCCGGACCGGCGAAGGGATCGCAGCTAGTCTCGCGATAGCTGAGCATGGTCGTCTGCATCGTCTCGGCCGCAAGTGCGATGATGCGGACGCAGTCCATCATCAGGCTCTCATAGCTCTCGCCGGTGCGATACCATTCGAGCATGGTGAATTCGGGATGATGCAGCGGTCCGCGCTCGCGGTTGCGATAGACATGCGCGAAGCAGGCGATGCGCTCCTCGCCGGCAGCAAGCAATTTCTTGCAGGCGAACTCGGGCGAGGTGTGCAGATAAAAAGGTGCGGCCTGCCCATCCGTGGTCAGCGCCTCGGTGGCAAACGCATGCAGATGCGCCTCGTTTCCCGGCGACACCTGCAGCGTCGCCGTATCCACCTCGATGAAGTCCTCGCGAGCGAAATAGCCGCGCAGAGCCGCCTGAATCCGGTTGCGTCCGACCAGGAACGGCCGGCGGTCGGCATGCACACTGGGCGTCCACCAGGGAGACGCTTTGGCGATCGAGGGTTTCATCGAATGCTGTCCTGACCGGATCAACCAACGCAAGGGCTGGCTATTTGCCGGATTTTAGGTTAGTTGCGCCCCCAAAGAACACCTGATTGCGTCTCCGGGGCCATTTCGACAGTCCTCTACGACGCCAAAAGCCGAGTTACAAGGAACTCTTATGGTCAAGGTCATCGCCTCTTCCGTCCGCAAGGGCAACGTCCTCGATGTGGACGGCAAGCTCTACGTCGTTCTGACGGCCAACAACTTCCACCCGGGCAAGGGCACGCCGGTCACCCAGGTCGACATGCGCCGCATCGTCGACGGCGTGAAGGTCTCCGAGCGCTGGCGCACGACCGAGCAGGTTGAGCGCGCCTTCGTGGAAGACGTCAACCACCAGTTCCTCTACGAGGACGGCGAAGGCTTCCACTTCATGAACCCGGAATCTTATGACCAGGTCGTCGTCGACGTCGAAACCATGGGCGACCAGAAGGCATACCTGCAGGAAGGCATGGTCTGCATTCTGTCCATGCACGAAGGTGTCGCGCTCGCCCTGCAGCTGCCGCGCCACGTGACGCTCGAGATCACCGAGACCGAGCCGGTCGTCAAGGGCCAGACGGCATCGTCGTCCTACAAGCCGGCTATGCTCTCCAACGGCGTGCGCACTTCGGTTCCCCCGCACATCGACGCCGGCACCCGCGTCGTCATCGCGACGGAAGACAATTCCTACGTCGAGCGCGCCAAGAACTAATCCGGCGCCGACCGAAGATTCAAAGGCCGTATCGCTTCCGCGATGCGGCCTTTTTCTTTGGCGGTTTTTCCTGAATGCAAAACACAAAAAAGGCGCCGGAAAACCGACGCCTTTTCTTATCCGTAGACCTGATCGCTCAGGCCAAAACCATTAGCGCGGGCAACGTGCTTCGTAGCGGCGGCCGTAACGGTCGCGATAGACGCAGTAGCCGCGGCGTTCGACCGACTGGCCAATGAGCGCGCCGGCGAGACCACCGGCAACGGCGCCAACGGCCGCACCACCCCAGCTGTGGCTGACAGCGCCGCCGATCACAGCGCCGGTGCCGGCGCCGATCGCGGTGCCTTGTTCCGTGGCCGTGCAGGATGCGAGCGCGCCGACCAGAGCGCCGATGAGTACAATCTTCTTCATCATAACTATGTCTCCCAGGGTTTTTGGCGCGCTTTAGATGCGGCCCATGAGTACGAGAATGATAATAATCACAAGAACTAAGCCCAAACCGCCAGAAGGTCCATAGCCCCAGCTGCGACTATAACCCCAATTCGGTAGGGCTCCGAGCAAAAGCAGAATAAGGATAATGAGTAGTATCGTTCCAAGCATATCCCGTGACCTCAGCGCATTTCGAGTTTGAATGAGCGAGAAACACGTAAGCCGGCTTTTGGTTCCGCCGATTTTTTCCAACAGGACAATATTTTTCAGCAGGTAAGCCGACGTCACCTGGCACCCTCGCGCTGAGGCATAGCAGGTGCGGCGCCAAAAGCGGACTCGCGCCTATGGTTAAATTTCCATAAAATACAATAGGTTGTCGTGAACAAACCGGGAAGTCAGCAAAGTCGCTGATTCGTCTTCTCTTTGTTCCGGATTTGATCGAGCTCGCTTCGAAACGGATTTTTTACATTTCAGGCGGAACCGAAGTCATGGCTGAGCGCCCCTTCCTTATCCGCCGAACAAAAACACCGGTACACGCCAAGCGAGAATCATCCGATTCAGCATCTGGTGGGAAAAAGTGATTCAAAATCAATACTTAGCAGTGAACAAACCCTGAATCATCGGGAGTCAGCGATTCGTCTCCGATTCGTTCTACTGCTGTTCCGAATCGCTATGCGAGCATTCCACAAGCTATTCGCGAGAGCTAAAATCCGCCGGTGAAATTGAAATCAGCCCTTGCGTTTGCGCCAGCGGCTGTCCATTTGTTTGTCTGCTTCGGATCAGGAGCTTGGTTTTACCCCCGGGGCACCCCGCCCCGTCTGCAGGACAAAGACACTGACATCGCAGCCGATGATACTGAGTGGGCGCGGCGTGACCGCGGTGCTCGGTCCAACCAATACAGGCAAGACCCATTATGCCATCGAGCGGATGGTTGCCCACGGCACCGGCATCATCGGCCTGCCGCTGCGCCTGCTCGCGCGCGAGGTCTATACGCGTGTCTGCGAAAAGGTCGGTGTCCACAACGTCGCTCTGGTGACCGGCGAGGAAAAGATCTCGCCGCCGAATGCGCGCTACTCCGTCTGCACCGTCGAAGCCATGCCGCGCGAAACCAAGGCTGCCTTCGTCGCCATCGACGAGGTGCAGCTATCAGGCGATCTCGAGCGCGGACACATTTTCACCGACCGTATCCTGCATCTGCGCGGCCGCGACGAGACGCTGCTGCTCGGCGCCGGGACCATGCGGCCGATCCTCCAGCATTTGCTTCCCGGCATCACCGTCGTCGAGCGTCCGCGCCTGTCGCACCTGCTTTACGCCGGCCAGAAGAAGATCACCCGCCTGCCACAGCGCTCCGCCATCGTCGCCTTTTCGGCCGACGAGGTCTATGCGATCGCCGAGCTCATCCGCCGCCAGCGTGGTGGGGCGGCCGTCGTTCTCGGCGCGCTGAGCCCCCGCACCCGCAACGCCCAGGTGGCGCTCTACCAGGCAGGCGACGTCGAGTATCTGGTGGCGACGGACGCGATCGGCATGGGGCTCAACCTCGATGTCGACCATGTCGCCTTCGCTCAGGACCGCAAGTTCGACGGCTACCAGTTCCGCAACCTCAACCCCGCCGAGCTCGCCCAGATCGCCGGCCGCGCCGGGCGCCATCTGCGCGACGGCACATTCGGTGTGACGGGCCATGTCGACCCGTTCGACGAGGAGCTGGTCGGCCGCATCGAGGGCCACCACTTCGACAACGTGAAGGTGCTGCAGTGGCGCACCACAGACCTCGATTTCAAATCGATACAGACGCTGCGCGCCAGCCTTGAAACCGGGCCGCGCGTGCCCGGCCTGACGCGCGCGCTGCCGGCAGTCGACCAGCAGGCGCTCGAGCAGCTGTCGCGCTATCCCGAGATTCGTGATCTGGCCGACACGCCGGCAAGGGTCGAAAAGCTGTGGGAGGCCTGCGCGCTGCCGGATTATCGGCGCATTACGCCGGCCCAGCACGCCGATCTGATCGCGACCCTCTTTTCCGATCTCGTGCGGTATGGCACGGTAAATGAGAATTTCCTTGCCGAACAAGTGCACCGCGCGGATCGAACTGACGGTGAAATTGACACGCTTTCGGCGCGAATCGCGCAGATAAGGACGTGGACCTATGTATCGAATCGGCCCAGCTGGCTTGCCGATCCGACACACTGGCAGGAAAAGACGCGGGAAATCGAAGATCGATTGTCCGATGCGTTACATGAAAGGTTGACGAAACGCTTTGTTGATCGCAGGACATCTGTGCTCATGAAGCGCCTGAGAGAGAATGCGATGCTGGAAGCTGAAATCAGTGTAAATGGCGATGTCTTCGTAGAAGGACATCATGTAGGGCAGTTGTCGGGTTTCCGGTTCACGCCTGTATCGGGAGCGGATGGTCCGGACGCGAAGGCTGTCCAGGCTGCTTCGCAAAAGGCGCTTGCTTTGGAATTCGAAGCCCGCGCAGCGCGTATTCACGCGTCTGGCAACGGCGATCTGGCGATCGGCTCCGACGGCTCGATCCGTTGGCTCGGCGATCCCGTGGCACGTCTGGCCGGCACCGAGCACATCATGCGTCCGCGCTTGATCCTGCTTGCCGACGAACAGCTGACCGGCAATGCGCGCGACCACGTCGCCGCTCGCCTGGAACGCTTCGTCAATCACCACATCTCGACCGTGCTGAAGCCGCTCGACGATCTGTCGCGCGCTGAAGACCTGCAGGGCCTCGCCAAGGGTTTGGCGTTCCAGCTGGTGGAAAATCTCGGCGTGCTTTTCCGTCGCGACGTGACCGAAGAGGTCAAGTCGCTGGATCAGGACGCACGCGCCTCGATGCGCCGTTACGGCGTTCGCTTCGGCGCCTACCACATCTTCGTTCCGGCACTGCTGAAGCCGGCTCCGGCCGAACTCATCACGCTGCTCTGGGCGCTGAAGAACGACGGCCTCGACAAGCCGGGCTACGGTGACCTCATTCCGGTTCTGGCCGCCGGCCGCACCTCGGTGGTGACCGATCCGAGCTATGAGCGCAATTTCTACAAGCTGGCGGGCTTCCGCTTCCTTGGAAAGCGCGCCGTTCGCGTCGATATCCTTGAGCGTCTGGCCGACATCATCCGTCCGCTGCTGCAGTGGAAGCCGGGTCAGCCGAACCGCCCAGAGGGTGCCTATGACGGCCGCCGCTTTACCACGACCACGGCGATGCTCTCCATTCTCGGCGCTACGCTCGAGGACATGGAAGAGATCCTGAAGGGTCTCGGCTATCGCGCCGACGCCGTGAAGGCCGAGGAAGCAGCTACCTATCTGGCAGCACAGGACGCCGCCGCGACGCCGGCCGCAGCAGCTACGACGGAAGCAACCGCTGACGCCGCCGCTGAAACGGCCGAGCACGACGACGCCGACAGCGCCTCTGCTGACGAGACGGCTGCGGAAGCACCGGCTGCCGAAACCGCCGAAGCCCCTGCTGCCGAAGTGCCCGCCGCTGAAGTAACCGAGACCGAAGCCTCTGCCGAAGCTGCGCCCGCAGCGGAAGTGCCGGCTGCCGAAGCTGAAGAGCCGAAGCCGGTTCTACTCTGGCGTCTTGGCGGCCGCACCGACGGCAACCAGCGCCAGGCACGCGGCCATGGCGAGCGCCGTGGCGGCGAACGCCAGGGTGAACGTCAGGAGCGCGGTGATCGCCAGGAGCGTGGCCACGGCCATCGTCGACAGGGCGGCGAAGGCGAGAACCGTGACGGCAACCGCCAGAACCGCGGCAAGGACGGCGGCAAGCCGCACCAGGGCCGCAACGACCAGCGCGGCGACCGTCAGGATCGTGGCGGCAAGGGTCGCGACGACCGCAACAACAACCGTGGCGGCTCTCAGCCGCTGCGCTTCGAGGCAAAGCCCCCGCGCAAGGAAAAGCCGGTCGATCCGGATTCGCCCTTCGCCAAGCTCGCTGCCTTGAAGGAGCAGATGAAGAAGTAATCGATGAGCGAGAAGACACAGCCATCAAGCGGTTCGCGCCAGCGCATCGACAAGTGGCTGTTCTTCACGCGCATGATCAAGTCACGCTCGCTGGCGCAGGCCCATGTTCAATCCGGGCATGTGCGCATCAACGGCGAGCGCGTTTCCCAGCCAAGCCACCAGATCAAAACCGGCGACAGGATCGAGCTCTCGCTCGACCGCCGCGAGTTCGTTCTGATCGTCAAATCCGGTGGCGCTCGGCGCGGCCCTTTCGAGGAGGCCCGCCTCCTCTACGACGACATCTCACCGTCACAGCAAGACCGCAAACAGCTGACGCCCTACGAGCAGGCGACCCGCGATACGGGCGCTGGACGACCGACCAAGAAAGAGCGCCGCGCAATCGACCGCCTGATGTCCGACGACGATTAGAAAATCCGTCTCCAAACTCGGCGCTTTCGCGCTTTCTTTATCCTTGAAATCCGGCACCAAAGCCGATACTTCACAAGCAACTTGCCGGATGGCGTGGCAGTTCCCAAGACTGGTCATGTCCGTCTCCGGCCAGGGGAAAGGCGCGACGTTCCAGGTTGCCCGGCCCCGTCTGCGTGAAAATCCTGGAGTTCTTCATGACCTATGTCGTGACCGACAACTGCATTCGCTGCAAATATACCGATTGCGTTGAAGTCTGCCCCGTTGATTGCTTCTATGAAGGCGAGAATTTCCTCGCGATCAATCCTGACGAATGCATCGACTGCGGCGTCTGCGAGCCGGAATGTCCCGCCGAGGCGATCAAGCCGGATACCGAACCGGGCCTCGACAAGTGGCTGAAGATCAATGCCGAGTTCGCCAGCATCTGGCCCAACATCACCGTCAAGAAGGACGCGATGGATGGCGCCAAGGACGTGGATGGCGAGACCGGAAAGTTCGAGAAATACTTCTCGGAAAAGCCCGGCGCCGGCGATTGATCGCCCGCTGATACTATAGTCTGAGACAGGGCCGGAATCTGCCCAATCTCATGGCGGATATGCATGACTTATGGGGGCGACATGTGTTGCCCGCATGACTCATACGCAGTAAATTATTGATTTCCTCATATTTTTGTGGTAACTTTCACACACTGTTCCTTTTGCGGCATCAAGGATGCCCCAAACCACCACGAAAGCAAACAAATCCAAGCGCGATTTCCGTGACATATCATGATCTTGAGCTGTCACGCCCCAAGATTGCGTGTCTGAATATGCTTGCTTCTTCCCGGTGGGACCAGAAGTAAAGTCACCCGACGGA
Source organism: Rhizobium sp. O111 (assembly GCF_055616315.1). Taxonomy (NCBI): domain Bacteria; kingdom Pseudomonadati; phylum Pseudomonadota; class Alphaproteobacteria; order Hyphomicrobiales; family Rhizobiaceae; genus Rhizobium; species Rhizobium sp. O111. The sequence continues at coordinate 3,386,667 of NZ_JBSHXL010000001.1, forward strand.
TCCGACCGTCTCATCCGGGCCTGACTGACCCGGCTCCGGCCTTGGCCGGAAGCGTAACAGGGAGTTTTTGACAAGAATGACGATCCAGCAGAAAAAGCCTTCAGCAGCCCGCCATGGTTTCAAGACCGGTGAATCGATCGTGTACCCCGCTCATGGCGTCGGTACCATCAGCGCCATCGAAGAGCAAGAAGTTGCCGGGATGAAGCTCGAACTTTTCGTTATCGATTTCGAGAAGGACAAGATGCGCCTGAAAGTGCCGGTCGCAAAGGCCATGAGCATTGGCATGCGCAAGCTTTCCGAGACGGATTTCGTCGAGCGTGCTTTGAAGGTCGTGCAGGGCAAGGCGCGCGTCAAGCGCACCATGTGGTCCCGTCGCGCGCAGGAATACGATGCCAAGATCAACTCCGGCGACCTGATCTCGATCGCTGAAGTCGTTCGCGACCTTTATCGTGCCGAAAACCAGCCGGAACAGTCCTATTCCGAACGCCAGCTTTACGAAGCAGCGCTTGACCGCATGGCGCGCGAAATCGCCGCCGTCAACAAGCTCTCGGAAACCGAAGCCGTCCGCCTCGTCGAGACGAACCTGAACAAGGGTCCGAAGCGCGGCAAGGCTGTGGAAGAAGACGAAGCAGAAGAGGAAGAAGCAGCCTGATCTCAGGCGTTCTTCTCACCAAAAAACCCGGCCATCGTGCCGGGTTTTTTTATTGGAACCTTTTCCACAGTTGCGCGTTTACACACTGTCACCACGGACTTCCGGGAGAAAGCAATTTCGCTGGAGGTCCGGTTTTCATGTCAGGATGCGACGAGGAGCGGATCATGCCTTCCACAAATTGCCGATTTGGCAACGTGAAGAAAACGGTCTGGGCTCGCGCCATAACCAGCACATAGCAGTAACTAGGGCCTCTTTCTGAGACGTCCAGAGTTAGAGGCCTTCATATCTTCCAGCCATGAATTTGATCCGGTCCGCAATGTCCGGAAGCAAGCCTTGTTTGCCCTTTTTCAGGGCTAAAAGTCTGAACTCAGGAGACCGATATGAAGAACATGTCTGCAGACCGGCGCATGATCAAGATCGCCATGGCGGCTCCCTATCTTGCCCGCGAGGAAGAACACGACCTCGCCGTCCGTTGGAAGCACAACGACGACCGCGGGGCACGCAATCAGATCGCAATGGCGCATATGCGCCTCGTCATTTCCATGGCCGCGAAATTCCGCAACTTTGGACTTCCCATGAGCGACCTCGTCCAGGAAGGCTATGTCGGCCTTCTGGAAGCCGCCGCCCGCTTCGAGCCGGAGCGTGATGTCCGCTTCTCCACCTACGCAAGCTGGTGGATCCGCGCCTCGATCCAGGATTACATTCTCCGCAACTGGTCGATCGTGCGCGGCGGCACCAGCTCGGCGCAAAAGGCGCTGTTCTTCAATCTGCGCCGCCTGCGCGCCAAGCTCGCCAAGGGCGATACGCAGCTGACGCTGCAATCGATCCACCAGGAGATCGCCGCAGCACTCGGCGTCAGCCTCTCCGACGTCCAGACCATGGATGCCCGCCTCTCCGGCAACGACGCCTCGCTCCAGGCGCCGTCGGTGTCCGGCGATGCCGATAGCGCCGAGAAGATGGATTTCCTCGTCAGCAACGAACCGCTGCCCGATGAGCAGGTCACCAACATGATCGACGGTGAACGCCGCCGGGTGTGGCTCGCTTCCGCGCTCACCCATCTCAACGAACGCGAGATGAAGATCATCAGCGCCCGCCGCCTTGCCGAAGACGGCGCAACGCTGGAAGAGCTCGGCGCCGACCTCGGCATCTCCAAGGAGCGCGTCCGCCAGATCGAAAGCCGTGCCATGGAAAAGCTTCGGACAGCGCTCGTCAGCGCCGACCCGTACATGGCCGCGCACTAACCCCGATTACTCCGAGATTACTCCCCAGTGATGCAACTGGCCCGGCGCAAGCCGGGCCTCTTTTTATTCCGAGATGATTTTGACGCGGTCGCCGGGCGCAACGGACGCGCCGGTCGGCAGGGCGTTGATAAGCTTGAACAAATCGAGCTTGCGATCCGTTCCCATCATCCGCGCCGCGAGCGTGGTGATGTTATCTCCAGGCTGCACCGTCAGAACGCGCACCCGAAGCGGCTTCAGCGACGCAGCCTCGGCCGGCGTCATGCGCCGGAAGCTGGAGCGCAGCACGTCGGCCGTCGATTGCAGCGCGGTGCTTCCCTTCGGCACGGCCGTGAGGAAGCGGAAGATCTGCGAATTGTTGCGCACGACAGTCACGTCGAAATCCCAACGGTCGGCACTGGCGCGCGCGGTAGCGGCCTCCATGCCGTTGACGGTGATCTGCTGGATGGTCGACGGATCGAGCCCGGTGACCCAGCCGCTCGAGATATAATTGGTCAGCGACTGGTTCTGGTTGTCGGCCACGCCGTCGAAGCGGATCGCGATGTCGCCGGGACCGGTCGCCATCACGGCCTCGACCTTGTTGTCGATCTTGAAATCCGGCGGCACGTCGAAGCGAATGCCGAGACCACCATGCAGGAAGGTCTGGCCGCGAACATAGCCCTCTTCGGGGCTGTCGCCGTAGAGCAGGCCATCGATGCCGTCGAGATAATATCCGCGCCCGGTATCGCCGACCTTGCCCTCCTGGCCGAAGGCACGGGCGTGGTCGCGCGCAAGCTCTATGCGCTGCGCCGAGTTCGGATGGCTCGACAGGAAGTCCAGGCTCTGGTCGGCATCGGGATCGACCGACATGAAGCGGCTGTAGCCGGCCATGGAATCGAGGAAGCGGCTAGCCGCATAAGGATCATAGCCGGCTTCGCCGAGCATGCGTACGCCGATGACGTCGGCCTGCAATTCCTGCTGGCGCGAGAAGGCGGCAAGCCGCAGCTTGCCGCGCGCCAGCGCCTGCTTGCCCGCGATATCGCTCGAAAGCACCTCGGCGACGACGCGGCTGGCGATCACTTCCGCCTCTTCACGCTTCTGCCGCTCGATGCCGTGGTTGGCGGTGACGTGGCCCATTTCGTGCGACAGCACGGCGGCCACTTCCGACGCATCGTTTGCGAGCGCCAGAAGACCGCGGGTCACGTAGAGATAGCCGCCGGGCAGCGCGAACGCGTTGATCGCGGGCGAATTCAGTATGGTGATGCGGTAGGACTGGCTCGGATTTTCCGACACCGCCGTCAGCGCGCCGGCGATGCGCGCCACCAGCCGCTCGGTCTTGGCATCCTTGTACTCGCCACCATAGCTCGCGACGATGCGCGGATGCTCGCGCGCGCCCATGGCCGCACGCGGATCGTTCTTCTGCACTTCGTCGACGATCTGCGGATTGGACGAAGGGCCGACACTGGGCTGATAGGATTGTTCGAGCGCCGACTGACAGCCGTAGAGCGCCACGGTGGAGGCGGACAGGATCGACGCCCGTCGCGCCCAGCGGCACGCTGCGAAGAACACATCACTGGAAGGCGCGGGCAGTTTCCACGTCGTCATGCGGTCCAGTCTGGCTCTCCGAGTCATCGCGCTTCTCGGCCGGCTCGCCGTCATGGCGCCCCGGTCGTCTTCATCAAGGTTCAACAGGCGTACGCCCCCGTTTCCGCAGTGCACAATCGAGGACCCAAGTCTTTGCTTTAGCTGATTTCCGCATCGGTTGCATAGCGAGACTCTGCCTAAATATGGCGGCTTTATACTTTAGCAAGCCTAACGTGGTTAAGGAGTTCTCTGGGTCGCCGCAAATTATGGCGAAAGTGCCGTTGTCTTGTTAAGATTCGTCGATCCGCAGAAATTGCCGCAGCGCGGAATTGTTCTCGCCGGTCGAAAACCGCTCGATCGGCGCCGCCACCGCGACCCTGCCCTGATCGATGAAAATCGCATCGTCGGCAATCCGCCTGATCTCGTCGGCATCGTGCGACACGATCACGACGGTGTTGCCGCTGTCGCGATGCATGACCAGAAGCAACGCCGCCATGTCGCGCCGAAGGCTTGGATCAAGCGCGGCGAAGGGTTCGTCGAGCAAAAGGATGGGGCGTTGACGCACCAGCGCCCGGGCAAACGCCACCCGCTGCCGCTCGCCACCGGAAAGCGTCGCCGGCATCCGCTTTTCGAAGCCTGACAGCCCGACCTTCGCGAGCGCCGACGTAATCGCCCGCCGATCGGCATCGCCAAGTTTCAGCGCCGGATGAATGCCGAGCCCGATATTGGTGAAGACATTGAGGTGCGCAAAGAGATTGTTGTCCTGAAACACCAGCGACACGGGACGTTCGGCTGGATGCTGGTGGCCGATATCCTTTCCGTCAAACAGGATCTGTCCTCCATCCGCCGTATCGAAACCGGCCAGCAGATTGAGGAAGGTCGACTTGCCCGCGCCCGATGCGCCGGTGACGCCGATAACGGCGCCTTCGGGCAGCGCGCAATCGAACACGAATGAGTTCTGGCCCAGCCGCAGCGTCACGCCGCGCATCTCGATGGCATCAGTCATGCGATAGCGCCTCCCGCTTCGGTTCATCCGCCACCCCCGAGCCTATCGTGCCCGAAATCGTCAACAGCAGGCAGATCACCCCCAAGATCAGCGCCAGCCCATCCGCATCATTGGTGCGATAGCTCCCGAGACTGGAATAGACCAGCCACGGCAGCGTGACGAAACTATCCGAACCGAACAGCGCGACGGCGCCGAGATCGCCCAGCGACAGCGCCATGGCAAAGGACAGCGCCGTCAGCACCGGCTTGCGCAGATCCGGCCACGAGATGAGCCGCAGCTTGGCGAGGCCGGAGATGCCGAGGCTGGCGCTCAGCCGCTGCGTGCGGCGCTGGTGGATCGCATAGGCCGGCTCCAGCACCCTGACGACGAAAGGCATCGCCATCAGCGCATTGATGGCAACGACGAGCACCGGCGCCACGACATTGACGTCACCGACATCCCGCGCCGCCAGGAACCATCCCGTGGCGAGAACGATGGGCGGAAAGAGCAGCACGAGCGATGATGCCGCACCCATGGCAGCAAAGAAGGACCGCGTGCCGTACCGCGCTTTGCGCTCAAGCGAAAGCGTATGGCGCGCGCGCACGAGCGGCATCGACAGGGCGAACGACAGCAAGGCCGACGAGAGCGCCATCACACCGCTGGTGGCAAGCGCTCGCCAGAAGATCGCTTCACCGACGAGCTTCATCAGATCGGCGCGCAGGCCGGCGATGACGATGAAAAGCAGCGGCAGGCCGAGAAACAGCACCGCCAACGTGAGAAGCGCGCGATCGGCGACCCATGCACCGAGCAGCGCGCCATCAGGGCGCCGGATCGTGCGGCCCGCCGTCAGCCCCGCATCTCCGGATGCCGGCAGCAGCGATAGGATGCCGAGCACCACGGCCGTCAACGCGATCTGCAGTAGGGACAGGCCCACCGCGCGGCCAGGATCGAAATCGAAGCGCAGCGACTGGTAGATCGCCACCTCGATCGTGGTCGCTGCCGGTCCGCCGCCGAGCATCAGCACCAGCGTGAAGCTGGTGGCGCAAAGCATGAAGATCAGCCCGGCAACGCCAGGGATAACCGAACGCAGCACCGGCCACTCGATGAAGCGGAAGACGGACACCGGCCGCATGCCGAGACCGCTCGCCACCAGCCAGTATTCGCCCGGCACCCGCTCCAGCGCCGCCAGCATCAGTCGGCAGGCAAGCGGCAGGTTGAAGAACACATGCGCGAGCAGAATGCCCGACAGACCATAGATGCTGACGGGTTGATCGATACCCGCCCATGACAGCATCGTGTTGACGACGCCCTGCCGGCCCCAGATGCCGATCAGGCCGAGCGCGCCGATCAGCACCGGCAGCCCCATCGGTACCGCCATCAGCCGGATGATCCAGATGCGGCCGATAAACCGCGGCTGCCGCGCCAGCGCGCGCGCCACCGGGATGGCCAGCACGAGCGACAGCAACGTCGACAGCGTCGCCTGTAAAAGCGTGAAGCGCAAGACGCGCAGGATGTATGGATCAGAAACGATCGAACCGACAGGCATGCCGTCGGTGGAGATCAGCAGGGATAGCGTCGCGACCGTCACGAAGACGATGATGGCGGCGAGGCTGAGCGCCCCGCCGGCCAGCGCGTATCGTCTTTCGGACGGCGCAATAAGCATCAGTTCATGCTCATCAATTCATGCTCATGGCGGCCAGCCATTCGTCGATCCAGGCCTTGCGGTTCTTGGCGACCTCATCCGAGCTCATCAGGAAGGTCTTCGACGGATTGACGAGCTTGCCGAAAGCATCCGGCAGCGGCTCCGAAGTCTTGGACACCGGCATCATCCAGTTGTTGGTCGGGATCGTGTCCTGGAAGCCAGGCGTGACCATGAACTTCAGGAAGTCCTGCGCCAGCGCCTTGTCCGGCGCGTTCTTCAGCAGGCCCGCCACCTCGATCTGGATGTAGTGTCCCTCGGAGAAGGCGGCTGCCTGGTAGCGATCTGTGTTTTCCGAAACCATGTGATAGGCGGGCGACGTCGTATAGGAGAGCACCATCGGCGCCTCGCCCTTGGTGAACAGGCCATAGGCCTCCGACCAGCCGGGCGTCACCGTGAGTACACGCTTCTTGAGCTTGGCCCAGGCTTCCGGCGCCTTGTCGCCATAGACCGACTTCACCCAGAGAAGCAGGCCGAGGCCCGGCGTAGAGGTGCGGGGATCCTCGATCACGATCTTCTGCGCGGGATCGCCGTCTACCAGCTCCTTCAGGCTCGCCGGCGGCGTCTTGATCGTCTGCGTGTCGTAGATCACGGCGAAATGGCCGTAGTCATAAGGCACGAAGACGTCGTCCTTGAAGCCACCGGGGACCTGCAGCGCGCTGGTATCGACGCCGCTCGCATCGAACAGGCCGGTAGCCTTGGCTTCGGTGATCAGATTGGTGTCGAGGCCAAGCACGACATCCGCCTTGGTGCCCGATCCCTCAAGCTTCAAACGCGATAGCAGAGCCACGCCATCCGCGACGCTTACGAAGTTAACCGTGCAGCCGCAGGTCTTCTCGAACGCCGCCTTCACCTTCGGGCCGGGACCCCATTCGGAGGTGAAGCTCTCATAGGTGTAGATGGTGAGCGTCTTGTCGGCGGCGTATGCTGCCGTTGCCGAAAAGCCCGCCAACAGCATGGCGGCGCCGAGCGCATAGGTCTTGAAATGGGTCATGACACCTCTCCTCTAGGTTCAATGAAGGGGAAAAGGGCGGTGCCTGGTGTCACGCGTCTAATCCCTCCGCCGGTGTTAGCCGGATCAGGTTCCGCGGGTTGGCTTTCGCAAGCCTCTCAGCCAAGCATCCTTGAAGATACGAGGCACCCCGTTAGAGCGTCGCAAGGTGTATATCCGTAGCCGGCGTCTGGCAAGAGCGGACGTCGGCCAGGGTTTGTCAGCTAGGTTCGTGGCTATTCGGCGGCGTCGGCAGCCGCTTTCGTGGGCGCAGCGCCACCCGTGCGCGGCAGTTGGACCGGCTTCAACATCAGGGCCGCTACAAGCCCGATCAGAGCGATGCCGCAGGAGGTCATGAACAGCGGCACGAAGGCATTGGCATAGGCCTCGGCAACCGCCTGGCGTGCGGCCTCCGGCAAGGCGGCCAGCATCTTCGGCGTCAGCTGCTCGATATCGGCAACGCCGGGAATGGAGGAGCCGACGCGCGAGAGCTGCGAGCCGATGATCGCGCCGTAGATCGAGATCGCGATAGAGGCCCCGCCCATGCGCGACAGTGTCACCGAACCGGTCGCCGCACCGATATCGCGCACCGGCGCCGCGTTCTGCACGCCGATGATTGGCACCTGTTGTGCCAGGCCGACCCCGACACCCTGCAGTGTCATCACCGCGCCGATGAAGATGATCGGCGTGCCGGCATGAAACTGCGACAACAGCGCGAAGGCCAAGGCATTGCAGCTGAGGCTGGCGATAGCGAACGGCTTGTAGCGCCCCGTCACCGAGATGATCCGTCCGGCCGAGATCGACCCGCACATCAGGCCTCCGGTCAGCAGGATGAAGAGCAGCCCGGCCGCGGACGGAGAAAGCCCTGTCGTGGTCTGCAGGAAGAGCGCGAAGTAGTTCACCATGCCGATAGCGATGCCGCCGCTCATGATCGACATGATCAGCAGCAGGCTGAAGGTCGAATTGCGAAACAGCGACAGCGGAATGATCGGTTCGGCGGCACGGCGCTCGACGAACACCCACGACACCAGGAAGACCACGCCGGCGGTGATGATTGCGAGATTAAGCGGGGCGATCAGCGACCCGAACACCTGCGCGCCATCAGCGGCAAGCACAATACTCGTCGTCGTCAGCGCCAGCAGAATGGCGCCGGCATAATCGATCGTCGGGCGACGGTTCGGCTTGCGATAGGGAAGCATGAAAACCAAGCCGCCAAGCACAACGGCGCCGATCGGGATATTGACGAGGAAGATCGAGCGCCAGCCGAAGAGATCGCTCATCGTGCCGCCGAGCACGGGCCCGATAGCGCCCGACGCCATCAGCACAAGGCTGACATAGCTCTGGTATTTGGCGCGCTCGCGCGGCTCGAAGAGATCGGCCGTCACCGCGAAGATCGACACCATGATCCCGCCACCACCGAGACCCTGCAGCAGGCGCGCGGCGATCAGCGTGTTCATCGACACCGCCAGCCCGCAAACCGCCGAACCCACGGTGAAGATCAGGATCGCGGCCATCATCACATATTTGCGGCCGAAGAGATCGCCGAGCTTGCCATAGAGCGGCATCACCGCGCTGACAGCCAGCAGATAGGCCGAGCCGACCCAGCTGAACCGCTCAAGATGCCCGAACTCACCGACGATTGTCGGAAGCGCCGTGGCGACGATCTGGTTGTCGAGCATGGCCATGAACATGGCGGTCATCAGGAAAAGAAAGAGAATGAGCCGGCGACGGGGGTCGGTCACCAGCGGCTGCGCTGCGATCTGTGGGTTCATGGGGGCGATCTTTCTGGTTAGGGCGCAATTTATGTGCTATCAGCATATAAATGTCAACGTCATATAAATGACATCAGCATATTTTCCTCCCCGATCGCTTCTGTTATCCTCCACCCCATGACAGATACTTTGCAAATCGACCCCGACACCACGCCGACCGAAGATGATATCGCCCATATCGGCCAAAGCATGAGCCGTATGCGCATGATCACGGGGCGACGACTGATTGCCCGCCTCGCCATCGAAAAAGTGGCTCCGGATCTGGAGCTCTCACATCTGGATGTTCTCGAAGCCGTCAAGCTCGCCCGCAGAAATGGCGAGGTGACCGTGGGAACGATTGCCGAGGCCATGCGCATCGATCCGTCCCGCGCAAGCCGCATTGTCGCCGACATGGTGGGCCGCGGTGTTCTAGAACGCGCGGCATCTCAGCAAGACGCCCGGCGGATCCTGGTGGTGATCACGCCATCCGGCTGGAGCCTGCTCACGGAACTGAAATCTCAGAAGCTCGCAATCATCAAGGATGTCGTCTCCGACTGGTCGTCCGAGGACGCCAAAAACTTCGCCGAGCTGTTTGATCGGTACATGACCGGTTTCGAGCGCGTTTTCGCCATGCGCGACAAACACTTGCCCGCGACACCAAAAGCCGGAAAATAGATCGAGAGATTGATCTGAATCAAACAGTTACCTTGCCACGTTTCATAGAACTCCCCCTGACCATAAAACCTAGGAGAGAATCGAATGAAACGCCGCCTGGCAAAACTAAAGGGCATGTTCGCTGCCGTCGTTCTGGTTGCCGCCGCCCATCCGGCCATGTCCGCCGACCTGACCCAGCCGACCGCGGCACAGGAAGCGACACAGAGCCAGAGCCCCTGGATGATCCGCCTGCGCGCGCTTGGCGTCATCACCCAGGATTCCGGCTATGTCGGCGGCGTCGCCGGCTCGGATCTCTCCTATTCGGACACGGTCGTTCCTGAATTCGACGTCACCTACTTCTTCACCGACAACATCGCCGCCGAACTCATTCTCGGCACGACATTCGCCAACGTTACCGGCAAGGGTTCGATCGAAAGCCTCGGCGATGTCGGCAAGACCTGGCTGCTGCCACCGACGGTGACGCTGCAGTACCACTTCACCGACTTCGGCAACTTCAAGCCCTATCTCGGCGCCGGTCTGAACTACACCATTTTCTACAACGAGAAGGGCAAAAGCGCCCAGAGCCTCGACATCGACAACACCTTCGGCGTCGCGCTCCAGGCCGGCTTCGACTACATGTTCGACGAGCACTGGGGCCTCAACGTCGACGTCAAGAAAATCTTCCTGCGTCCCGATTTCAACGTGAACGTCGGCGGCACCGACATGACCGGCAAGGCCAAGCTCGATCCCTGGCTGATCGGCGCCGGTGTGACCTACCGTTTCTAAAGCCAACCTTTATCGCAGAAACGCTTGAGGGCGCGGACAAACCATGTCCGCGCCCTTTCCCTTTTCCTCCGCTTTGCGCTATGGGCAATGCCCATGAGCCAATCCACCTTCACCATCCTGCTCGGCGGCGAGCTGCACATGACGGAGCGCCTTCGCGCAGCCGTCTCCGGCAGCCGTTTCATCGCCGCCGACGGCGGCATGCGGCACGCGCTGGCGCTCGATGTCAGGCCGGAGCTCTGGGTCGGCGATTTCGATTCCACGCCGGATGATCTGACGGCCGCATTCTCGGACATTCCGCGAAAGCCCTACCCCGCCGCCAAGGCCGCCACCGATGGCGAGATCGCCGTGTCGGAAGCGATCGCGCGCGGCGCAACGCGACTGATCCTCGTGGGCGCCCTTTCAGGCGACCGTTCAGACCACGCGCTGCAGCACCTCATCTACGCCGTCAGCCTCGCCGAGACCGGCCTCGATGTACTGCTCACCTCGGGCACGGAGGAAGCCGTGCCGCTGATCACGGGCACCATCACGCTCGATCTGCCGAAGAACAGCCTGTTTTCCGTTCCCGCCTTCAGCGAGCTCAGCGGCCTCTTCATCGAAAACGCGCGCTATCCGCTCAGCGATTTCCATTTGCCCTTCGGCTCGTCGCGCACCATTTCCAATGTCGCGGAAGGCCCCGTGCGCTTCTCGCTTCAAAGCGGCCGCGCCATCGTGCTCGCCCGCCCTTACGATCTTTCTGGAGTCTGATTTTTGGCGCCCCCTATCCTTAAACTCGACGATATCTTCCTGAGCTTCGGCGGCGCGCCGCTTCTGGCCGGTGCTGCCCTGCAGGTGGAGCCCGGCGACAAGATCTGCCTTGTCGGCCGCAACGGCTCCGGCAAGTCGACACTCCTGAAGATCGCCGCCGGCATGGTCGAGGCGCAGTCCGGCGAAGTGTTCCGCCACCCGTCGTCGACCGTGCGCTATCTCGAACAGGCGCCCGATTTCGCCGGCTACAGCACCGTGCAGGCCTATGCGGAAGCGGGGCTTGGACCGGGTGACGATCCCTACCGCGTCACCTATCTTCTCTCGCATCTCGGCCTCACCGGCGAGGAAGATCCGAAGAACCTCTCCGGCGGCGAAGCGCGCCGCGCCGCCCTTGCCCGCGTTCTGGCGCCCGAGCCCGATATCCTGCTCTTGGACGAGCCGACCAACCATCTTGACCTACCCACCATCGAATGGCTGGAAGGCGAGCTGCAGAAGACCCGCAGCGCACTGGTTCTGATCTCGCACGACAGGCGCTTCCTGGAAAAAGTCTCGACCGCCACCGTCTGGCTCGACCGCGGCACCTCGCGCCGCCTCGACCGTGGCTTCGCCCATTTCGAGGCCTGGCGCGACCAAGTGCTCGAGGCCGAGGAGATGGAGCAGCACAAGCTCGGCAAGGCGATCGAGCGCGAGGAGCACTGGCTGCGCTACGGCGTCACCGCGCGCCGCAAGCGCAACATGCGCCGCCTCGGCGAGCTGCAGACGATGCGCGCCAGCTATCGCGGCCACAAGGGTCCGCAGGGCACCGTTCAGGCCACCGTCTCCGATGCGCAGGAATCCGGCAAGCTCGTCATCGAAGCCGACAAGATCACCAAGACTTATGGCGAACGCCCGATCGTCACGCCGTTTTCGATCCGCGTTCATCGCGGCGATTGCATCGGCCTCGTCGGCCCGAACGGCGCCGGCAAGACGACGCTCCTGAAGATGCTGACCGGCCAGTTGCCGCCCGATACCGGCATCATCAAGCTCGGCACCAATCTGGAGATCGCCACGCTCGACCAGAAGCGCGAGGATCTGAACCCCGAGGACACGCTGGCGCATTATCTCACCGACGGGCGCGGCGAGAACCTGCTTGTGAACGGCGAGCAGCGCCACGTCACCGGCTACATGAAGGAATTCCTGTTCCAGCCGGAGCAGGCCCGCACGCCGATCAAGAACCTCTCCGGCGGCGAGCGCGCCCGCCTGATGCTCGCCCGCATGCTGGCGCGGCCGTCCAACTTGCTTATCCTCGACGAACCGACCAACGACCTCGACATCGAGACGCTGGATCTGCTGCAGGAGGTCGTCGCAGGCTTCCCTGGTACGGTCATCCTCGTCAGCCACGATCGTGACTTCCTCGACCGCACCGTGACCTCGACGATCGCGCCCGCCGTGCCGGATGCGCCTGATGGCCGCTGGATCGAATATGCCGGCGGCTATTCCGACATGCTGGCGCAGCGCAAGGGTGCCGCCGACGAGCGCAAGAAGGCGGAGAAGGCCGAGAAGGCAAAAGCGCAAGACGCAGCCCCTGCCGCCGAAGCGCCGAAGGGCAAAGGAAAGCTCTCCTTCAAGCAGAAGTTCGCACTCGAAAACCTGCCCAAGGAGATGGCCAAGGCCGAAGCCGAAATCGCCAAGCGCGAGGAAAAGATGGCCGACCCCAACCTCTTCTCCAAGGACCCAACGACCTTCAACCGCCTGGCCGCCGAGATGGAGAAGTTCCGCGACAGCCTGGTGAAGATGGAAGAAGAGTGGCTGGAGCTCGAGATGCTCAGGGAAGAGCTGGAGGGCTGAGCGCCCTCTACGCCACCGAAAGCTGGGCCTCGATCGCCGCCTTGTCGACGATCGACCACACGTTGGCGATCTTGCCGTCGGCAAACTCGTAGAACACGTTCTCTGAAAACGAGATCCGCCTGCCGTTGACGGGCAGACCGAGAAATGTGCCTTGCGGGCTGATGTTGAAATTCAGCCGGCTGGCCACCGTGGTGTCATCGGCGATCAGGATCTGTACGTCGAAATAGAGGTCGGGTATCGCGCGAAACTCGGCCTCACGCGCCTGCCGATAGCCATCGAGGCCAACCATCTGGCCGTTATAGCGCACATCCTGCCCGACATACGTGCCGAGGTTTTGCCAATCCTGGGAATTCAGGCAGTCGATGTAGGCATGGTATACATCCGCAAGTCTCTTCTCCGGCATTCAAGCTCTCCTGCCCGTTGGCAATCCCCTGCCAGATAGCTCCCGTCTCCGGGTCGTAAACCCTCACATTTCATTGATTGGCCAGCGCCAAGACCTCGTGCCTAAGCTCCCGAAGGCTCCCGCCCCCGGAGCCAAGAGGAGAAAACCCATGTCTCGCTATCTGATTACCAGCCATGTCGCGGCGCTTGCCGTCGGCATTCTTCTGAGCACGTCGCAGATCACATCGGCAGCTGATGCGCAGCGCGTGCGCGTTCGTGGCGATATCGCGAGCCTTTCCGGCGACACGCTCGTCGTCAAGACCCGCGAGGGCGCCAACCAGACCATCGCGCTGAAGCCGGAATGGAAGGTTGGCGGCATCAAGAAGGCGTCGGTCGAGGACATCAAGCCCGGCGATTTCGTCGGCATCGCCTCGCTGCCCAAACAGGACGGCGGCGATGGCGCACTCGAGGTGCTCATCTTTCCGGCTGCCATGAAAGGCACCGGCGAAGGCAGCCGCCCCTGGGATCTGAAACCCAACAGCAGCATGACCAACGCGACCGTCGCCAAGGCGGTCAAATCCGTCGATGGCCACACCGTGACACTGACCTATCAGGGCAAGGAAAAGACCATCTCGATATCGGACGATACGCCGATCGTGACCTTCACCGCCGCGCAGATGTCGGACCTGACACCGGGCGCGCATGTCATCGTAATGGGCGAAAAGGCAGCCGACGGAACGGTCTCCGCAGCACAGGTCACGGTCGGCACCAACGGCATCGTTCCGCCGATGTGATCCCGATCGAAGCGATCAGAGCGCCGGCGCCGGCGTGTTCGGCGCCTTGTCGGCGACCCTGCTCTCATCAGGCTTGGCGGCAAGTGCTTCGAGATGCAGCACGCGCGGATGGAACGCCTCGATGTAGGCGTCGGAGCGGCCGATATAGATCATCGTCGCATCCGGCATCGCCTCGAGCACCTTCATCATCGTCGACTGCCATTCGGGCTCCATGCCCTCGAGCACTTCGTCGAAGACCATCCATTGCGGCCGGACCAGCAAGAGGCGCGCGAAACCGATAGCCCGCTGTTCATCGGCATCGAGCAGCTTGTCCCAGCGTGCGCGCGTATCCAGGCGGGCAACGAGATTGTGCAGCCCCGCCTTTTCGAGCGCCGCCACCACATCGTCGTTCTTGTAGGTGTCGGCGGCTGCGGGAAACGCCAGCGCTTCGCGCAAAGTACCACCCGGAATATAGGCCGATTGCGGCACGAACAGCATGTCGTCGGTAGGTGGCAGGCCGATCTTGCCGCTGCCGCAAGGCCACAGCTCCGACATCGCCAGGAACAGCAGCTTGCGATTGACGTTGTGATCGCCGTTAATCATCACCTTCTCGCCGGCCTTGATGGTGACGCTGCCCTCATGCAGGCGGAAGCCGCCGCACTGGTCGATCTCCTCGTCCATCTTGGTGGCGATGGTCACATCCTCAAGCGTCAGCGTGCCCGGCGCGCTGCGCTCATAGGCGATCGTTTCCTTGAGATCGACATCGTCGCCCATCGTGGTGAGAGCCTGGCGGAAATCGGTGACGCGCATCAAGGTCGCGCGCCATTCGGCGATCGGGCCGAAGTTGGAGACATACCAGCGCAGCGCCGTGTTGACCTGGTTGAAGGCGCCGACCGACATCATCAGCTGGCCGAAGGTGAGGCCGCCGGAGAAATAGGCGGGCGCCGCCACGATGATCGGAATGACGACGACGAGCCAGCCGTAGCCGGCCGACACCCAGGTCAGATTGACGTTGGCCATCGCCAGCTTCTTGATGACGGCGAGAACGGCGCTGATATCGGTGTTGATCCGCCCCCGTTCATTTTCCTCGCCACGCGCCGCCGTGATCGCCGGAATGTTCTCGTTGGCATGCATCAGCGCGAAACGCAGCTCGGCTTCCTTGGAGAAACGATCGGCATTGAGCTTGACGAGCTTGCGTCCGACGAGCTGGCTGAGCACCGAGGCCGACGCGGCATAGAAGATCGCCGCCCACACCATATAGCCAGGAATGGAAAAGGCGTACTCGCCGAAACGGAAGACGAAGCCGCTCGACAGCTCCCAGAGAACGCCGATGAAGCTCACCAGCAGGATCGTCGATTGCACCAGACCGATGACAAGACCCGTGGTGCTTTCCGCCAGATTGCGCGCATCCTCATGCAGGCGCTGGTCCGGATTGACGCCAATCAGCCCGCTGGACGCCAGCCTGAGCGCCCGCTTGCGCTGCAGCCACTGGTCGACGAGATCGCGCGTCAGCCCCTCCCGCATGTAGAGCGCCGTCATCTGGTTCAGCCAGGCCTGCACCACGTTGAGCAAAAGCAGCATGCCGGCGATCAGCGCGAAGATCTTCAGCTGGTGGAAAAACCCCGGCAGATCGCGACGCGAGATGGCGTCGTAGAATGGCGCGTTCCACTGGTTGAGGATGACGGTGGCATAGGCTGTCGCCAGAATGATGCCGATCAAAGCCGTCGAGAGAATGAGCACCGGCGCGCGCACCCTGGAGTGCCAGAATGCCGAAAACATCACCTTGAGGCGGAAGATCAGGCTGAGATCATACCCTACCCGGTCCTGCCCCTGGATGCTCGGTCTGCTTTTGACGTCCTCTGCCATCATGCTTCCTTACGCGTATGTAGCACCTGAATAGCACCGTGAGTCAGCCTGTCCAGCAACAGTTTCTAGCATCAGGTAATGCGCGAGTTACCTCGGCAAATAGGCGACGCCGCGTATCGGTCATTGATTCGCGGCCTGACTGGGTCTATTTAGAGCGCTCCGTGGTGATTTGGCCGGCCGGCTTGCAGCCACGTTAAAGAAGTTGCTAAAGGGCCGCGTGCGGACCGATAGCGATATTTTCGTTTTTTCATCGAGTGACCGCTATGCCGATCAAGATCCCCGATACCCTGCCCGCCTTTGAAACCCTGGTTCAGGAAGGTGTGCGCGTAATGACCGAGACGGCCGCGATCCGTCAGGACATTCGCCCCCTGCAGATCGGGCTTCTGAACCTCATGCCGAACAAGATCAAGACCGAGATCCAGATGGCGCGCCTCATCGGCGCCTCGCCGCTGCAGGTCGAGCTGTCGCTTGTTCGCGTCGGGAACCACAAGGCGAAGAACACCTCGGAAGATCATCTCTTCTCCTTCTACCAGACCTGGGAGGAGATCAAACACCGGAAGTTCGACGGCTTCATTATCACAGGCGCGCCGATCGAAACGCTTCCATACGAAGACGTTACTTATTGGGATGAAATGCAGCAGATTTTCGACTGGACGCGCACCAACGTTCACTCCGCGATGAATGTCTGCTGGGGCGCGATGGCCGCGATCTACCATTTCCACGATATTCCCAAGCACGCGCTAACGGAAAAGGCCTTCGGCGTCTATCGCCACAAGAACCTCAAGCCGTCGTCGGTCTATCTCAACGGCTTCTCCGACAATTTCGAGGTTCCGGTCTCGCGCTGGACTGAAGTGCGCCGCGCCGATATCGAAAAATCCGACACGCTGGAAATCCTGATGGAATCGAGCGAGATGGGAGTCTGCCTCGTTCACGAGAAGAAAGGCAATCGGCTCTATATCTTCAACCACGTCGAATATGATTCGACATCGCTCGGTGACGAGTATTTCCGCGACGTGAATGCCGGCGTTCCGATCAAGATGCCGCACAATTACTTCCCGCACAACGACCCCTCGATCCCGCCGCAGAACCGCTGGCGCAGCCACGCGCATTTGCTGTTCGGAAACTGGATCAACGAAATCTACCAGACGACGCCTTACAATCTGGAAGATATTGGCGAGGACGGCTGAGACCTTTTCGCTTTGCTTGATACGCCGCCGGACCTGACCGGCGGCGTTTGTTTTTTATATCGCGGCGGTTGCGATTTCATTCAATTGAGAGCAGGTTCCCTCGCGAAATTGCGGACGCGAACCGGGGAGGAAACAGGATGGCGGATGGATTGAAGCGGGACGTTTTTGGAACGACGAAGACGGGCGAGACCGTCCATCGCGTCGAAATCTCGGGCGGCGGGCTCACCGCCAAGGTGATCACCTGGGGCGCCGTCATTCAGGATCTCAGGCTCGAAGGCCATGACGCGCCGCTCACCCTCGGCTTCGATGATTTCGACAGCTACCCCGCCCATTCCGCCTATTTCGGCGCGACGCCCGGCCGCAATGCCAACCGCATCGGCGGCGGCAAGTTCACGATCGACGGCAAGAATTATCAGCTCGACCTCAACGAAAACGGCGTCAGCCACCTGCATGGCGGCTTCGAGAACATCGCGCTGCGCAACTGGACGATCGTCGAGCATGACAGCGACCGCGTCGTCCTGAAGATCGTCGACGCCGACGGCCGCGGCGGCTACCCCGGCAATTGCACTATCCTCGTCACCTACCGCGTGCATGGCGATGGCGAACTCTCGGTCGTCTACGAGACGACCAGCGACCAGCCGACCATCGCCAATGTCTGCCAGCACGCCTATTTCAATCTCGACGGCCGCGATGACACGCTTGGCCACGACATCATGATCGCGGCCGACAGCTATCTTCCGACCGACGAGCGCCAGATCCCGACCGGCGAGATCCGCCCGGTGCAAGGCACGGTGTTCGACTTCCGCGAAATGGCCTCGCTGAAGCGCTTCGAGGGCGACACCCAGGCGCTCTACGATCACAATTTCTGCCTCTCGTCCGAACGTGTCGCCAAGCGCTCGGTGGTGCTCGCGCGCAGCCTCTATTCCGGCGTGTCGATGGAAGTGCGCACGACCGAGCCCGGCGTCCAGTTCTACGCCGCCTTCAAACTCGACGTGCCGGTGCCTGGTATCGGCGGCCGCAAATACGGCCCCTTCGCCGGCTTCTGCCTGGAAACCCAGATCTGGCCCGACGCCATCAACCACGAGGGCTTCCCCAACGCGGTTCTGCGCCCCGGCGAAGTGCTTCGCCAGGAAACGGACTACATCTTCTCGAAGAGCTGACGGCCACCTGCCGACCATGCCCGATGTCATCAAACCCTCGCAGACCTCTGCGAGGGTTTTTTCATGCAAGTTAGCGCTTGCAATTGGTTCCAAAGAGGTTCTATTTTAATCTCATGGATAGAACCAGTCTGATAGCCGAGATCGAGGCACGCGGACTGCGCGACACAGCGCGCAGCGGACCTCTCTATCGCCGTCTCGCACAGACGTTGACCGGGCTGATCAATGAGGGGCTACTGAAGCCGGGGGCAGCACTGCCGAGCGAGCGCGATCTGGCCGAATCCCTGAAGATCGGTCGCGTCACGGTGCGCACCGCCTATCGCGATCTCCTGAATTCAGGCACGCTGGAATCGCGCCATGGCAGCGGCACCTTCGTCTCCGCCAAGGTGGAGCGCATGGAGCAGTCGCTCTGGCGGCTTTCATCCTTCTCCGAAGACATGCGCTCGCGCGGCCGCGTGCCGGCGGCGCGGATTCTGTCGCGCACCATCAACAAGCCCTCGCCGGAGGAGGCCTTCCTGCTAGGCCTCGGCGTCGACGAGCGCGTGTTGCGCCTCGATCGCCTGCGCCTTGCCGACGGGCTGCCGCTGGCGATCGATCGCTCCGTGGTCCCCGTTAAGTTTCTCGATGACACCGCCGGCGGCGAAGGCTCGCTCTATGACGCTCTGACGGCAAGCGGCCATCGCCCGGTGCGCGCGCTGCAGAAGCTCTCCGCCGTCACGCTCGACGCGACGTCGGCGGCAGCGCTCGACGTTGCGGCCGGCGCCCCCGCCCTTCTGATCGAACGCATATCGCGCCTGGAAGACCAGCGCGTCGTTGAATACACCCGCTCCCACTACCGTGGCGATGCATATGATTTTGTTGCAGAATTGAGAATTGGAGACGAGCTATGAGTGAAACCCAGTCGCTGATGTTGCAGGAAGCCGGCCAGTCCCCCGAGGTGGTTGCGACGCTGCTGCGCAAGGAAAAGCCTGTTTTCGACGAGATCGCCAAGCTCTTTTCCAAGAACGCGCCAAGCGTCGTCACCACTGCCGCGCGCGGCTCGTCCGACCATGCCGCCACCTTCTTCAAATATCTCTTCGAGATCACCTGCGGCATTCCGGTGGCCTCGGTCGGCCCATCGATCGCGTCGGTCTATGGCACGCCGCTGCGCCTCAAGGGTGGCATCCACTTCACCGTATCGCAATCAGGTGCGAGCCCCGATATCGTCGCACTTCAGGAAGCGGCCAAGCGCGGCGGCGCGACGACCATTGCCGTCGTCAATGTCACCGACAGCCCGCTCGCCAAGCAGGCCGATCTCATGCTCGACCTCAACGCCGGCGCCGAGAAGAGCGTCGCGGCAACCAAGTCCTTCATCGCCTCGGTCGCGGCTCTGTCAGGCGTCACGGCGGCAATCGGCGCCAGTGCCGACCTGCAGGCAGCACTTGAAAAGCTTCCCGAAGCGCTGAACGCCACATCGGGCATCGATACGGCTGCCGCCGAGGACGTGCTCTTCAACGCCACCTCGCTATACACCGGCGGCCGCGGCCCGGCCTTCGCCATCGCTCTCGAGGCAGCGCTGAAGGCCAAGGAGACCTCCGGCCTGCATGCCGAAGCCTTCTCGCTTGCTGAACTCATGCACGGCCCGATGCGCCTGGTGCAGCCGGGCTTCCCGATCCTTTCCTTCACGCCCGATGACGCGGCCTACGCCAACAACGTCAAGGCGCTGGAGCGTCTGAGCAAGCTCGGCGCCACCACGGTGCCCTTCTCGACCAAGGAACTTCCCGGCATCAACCTGCGCGTCCCTACGACAGGCAACGGCCTCCTGGACCCGCTGGTCTCGCTGCTGGTCTACTATCGCATGATCGAGGCGGTCACCCGCCGCAAGGGCTTCGACCCCGACAAGCCGGCGAACCTCTTGAAGGTGACGGAGACCGTCTGATGTCGCGCAAGATCTTCATCGGCGCCCGCATCTTCGACGGCGAGCGCTTTCACGACGACAAGGCGCTTGTCGTCGCAGACGGGCGCATCGAGACGATCGCCGGCCTGAACGACCTGCCTGATGGCGAGACGATCACGCTCGACGGCGGCATCCTCGCGCCCGGCTTCATCGACGCCCAGGTGAATGGCGGCGCCGGCCGGATGCTGAACGACGAGCCATCGCCCGCCTCCATGTACCGCATCGCCGAGGGCCATCGCCCCTATGGCACGACGTCGTTGCTGCCGACGCTGATCACCGATACCGGCGAAGCGACGGCCGCCGCGATCGACGCCGCGAAAGAAGCAGTCAAGGCGAATCGCGGCGTGGCCGGCCTCCATCTCGAGGGTCCCCATCTCGCGCCTGCCCGCAAGGGCGCGCATCTGGCCGAACTGATGCGCCCGGTAGAGGACCGCGACGTCAAGGCACTTTCCGCCGCCGCCGAGGCGATCGGCACGCTGCTGGTGACGATGGCGGCCGAGCAGGTCACGGCACAACAGGTGCGGGAACTGAGCGAAGCGGGCGTCACAGTCAGCATCGGCCACTCCGATTGCACGAGCGAAGCCGCCGAGGCGCGCTTCGACGCCGGCGCCCGTGGCGTGACGCATCTCTTCAACGCCATGAGCCAGCTTGGCCATCGCACGCCCGGGCTTGTCGGCGCGGCAATCGATCATCCGGCCGTCTGGTGCGGCATCATCGCCGATGGCCACCACGTCGACCCCAAGGCGCTGCGCACGGCGCTTCGAGCCAAGCGCGGCGAGGGCAAGCTGTTCTTCGTCACCGACGCCATGTCGCTGGTGGGTTCAACAGAGAACAGCTTTACGCTGAACGGCCGCACGGTGCGGCGCGAGACCGGCGCCTTCTGCTCAAGGCTGGTGCTGTCAGACGGCACGCTCGCCGGCTCCGACGTCGATATGGCCTCGGCGATCCGCTATGGCCTGACCTATCTCGACCTCTCGCTCTCAGAAGCGCTGCGCATGGCAACGCTCTACCCCGCCCGCTTCCTGAAGCTCGATGACCGTGGCCGCCTCGCACCCGGCCTGCGCGCCGATCTTGTTCACATGAGCGACGGGATCAAGATCAACCAGACCTGGATCAGCGGCGAGCCTGCGTGACCGCGAAATGCCGATTGTCAATTTGGCGTTGACAATCGGTCGCCAAAGCCTAGTCTATCCGGCAACGGCGGGCAGGCTCATATTCCCCTCACGAAACGGCGGCACATCAGATGCGCCACCCCTGTGAGAGGACAAAATCATGGCCCAGATCATCCTGAATTCGGCAACCGCCATTCTGATCGCGGCAGCATTTCTGGCAACGGCGGCAATGGCGCTCCGCACTGAAAACCAGGTGCGCGTCCGCGTGCCTGTGAAGGTCCGCGACCGGCAGCATCCCAACGGTTGAATGACCGAATAATTCCTCGAATTCGCCCCAATATCGACACCGGTCGGGATCAGGAATGCCTCGACCGGCTCGGGAGGGAAAGACAATGACGAAGATCATCGGCGCTGCGGCAATCTTGACGATTGCGCTCGCCACTTATGCGGCCTCGCTCAACCCATACGACACGAGCAAGATCCCGCATAAGCAGTCTCACCAGACGACCGTCAGCGATACCGAACATACCGCCTCGATCCGCTAAGCATATCCGTCTAAGGCAGAGCCCGCTTTAGACGAACAACTGCCCGCCATTGGCGCTGAGCGTCGAGCCGGTGATGAAGCCGGCATCATCCGAAACCAGGAACACAACGCAGCGCGCGACCTCGTCGGGCGTGCCGAGACGCCCCACCGGGATCTGCGGAATGATGCGCTCGTTGAGCACCTTCTCCGGGATCGCCAGCACCATCTCGGTGCCGATATAGCCGGGGCAGATGGCGTTGACGGTGATGTTCTTCGCCGCCCCTTCCTGGGCAAGCGCCTTGGTGAAGCCGAGATCACCGGCCTTTGCCGCCGAATAGTTCGCCTGCCCCATCTGGCCCTTCTGACCATTGATCGACGAGATATTGACGATGCGCCCGAAGCTGCGCTCGCGCATGCCGGCCCAGACCTGATGCGTCATGTTGAACAGGCCGGTGAGGTTGGTGTTGATCACCTCGTGCCATTGCTGCGGCGTCATCTTGTGGAACATCGCATCGCGCGTGATGCCGGCATTGTTGATGAGCACCTCGATCGGGCCGATCTCGGCCTCGATCCGCGCCAGGCCTTCCGAACAGGCCTCGTAGCTCGACACGTCCCATTTGAAAACGGGAATGCCGGTTTCCGCGTGAAACGCCTGCGCGGCCTCGTCATTGCCGGCATAGTTGGCGGCGACCCGATAGCCCGCACTCTTCAAGGCCAGTGAAATGGCGGCGCCAATACCGCGCGTACCGCCGGTGACAACAGCGACTCTGCTCATGTTCCGCTCCCCATATGTAAGGCTCCGCTATCCCCGGAGCTCAACCAAGACACGATATAAAGCAGGCTATTAAAGTGCTTCGAAGCACATGGCGACGCCCATTCCGCCGCCGATGCATAATGTCGCAAGTCCCTTCTTGGCGCCGCGGCGCTTCATCTCGAACAGCAGCGTGTTGAGCACGCGTGCGCCGGACGCGCCGATCGGATGGCCGATGGCGATCGCCCCACCATTGACGTTGACGATCTCGGGGTTCCAGCCGAGATCCTTGTTGACCGCGCAGGCCTGCGCGGCGAAGGCCTCGTTGGCCTCGACGAGGTCGAGATCGTTGATCGACCAGCCGGCCTTCTCCAGCGCCTTGCGCGAAGCCGGGATCGGGCCCGTACCCATGATCTGCGGATCGACGCCGGCGGTGGCCCAAGACACGATACGCGCCAGCGGCTGGATACCGCGACGCGATGCTTCCTGTTCGGTCATCAGCACGGCAGCCGCCGCACCGTCATTCAGACCCGAGGCGTTGGCGGCCGTGACCGTGCCTTCCTTGTCGAACGCCGGGCGAAGCTTCGCCATTGCCTCCATGGTGGCACCATGGCGGATATATTCGTCCGCATCGACCGTGACATCGCCCTTGCGCCCCTGGATGACGAAGGGAATGATCTCGTCGGCGAAACGTCCGGCCTTCTGCGCGGCCTCGGCCTTGTTCTGTGAGGCGACAGCGAACATGTCCTGCTCCTCGCGCGTCAGCTGCCACTGGCGTGCGATGTTTTCGGCGGTCACGCCCATGTGGTAGCCGTAGAAGGCGTCGGTGAGGCCATCCTTGATCATGGTATCGACCATCTTCATGTCGCCCATCTTGGTGCCGGCGCGCAGGTGCGCGGCATGCGGCGCCATCGACATGGATTCCTGGCCGCCGGCGACGATGATCTTCGCATCGCCGAGCGCGATCTGCTGCATGCCGAGTGCGACCGCGCGCAGGCCGGAACCGCAGAGCTGGTTGATGCCCCAGGCGGTCGCTTCCTTGGGAACGCCGGCCTTCCTCGCCGCCTGCCGCGCCGGGTTCTGCCCCTCGCCCGCCGGCAGCACCTGCCCCAGGATGACTTCGTCGACTTCGGAGGCATCGACGCCCGCACGATCGAGCGCGCCCTTGACGGCCGCCGCACCCAGTTCATGGGCGGCGACGGTGGCGAAAGCACCGTTGAACGAGCCGACGGCCGTACGGCCGGCGCTGGCGATGACGATAGACTGACTGGACATGAAGGTCTCCTCGTTTTGCTCCACCACATATAGGTTGAAACTGACAAAGCTTCATCGCCAAGTCAAACGACAAGAGAGCACATGCGAATTTTCGAAAGAACTTACGCTGCGTGAATTGTCTTGCACTAAAAGGGGCTTGCCGCATCGCACAAAGAGATTGTCACCGGCCCGATTTTGCGTCTACACTCCCAAGTGGAGGAATTTCAATGACAATAAGACGGGCTTTGGGAGATTCATATGGCGAAGAATGAGGGCCAGGTAGCGATCAAGAAATACGCCAATCGCCGACTGTATAACACGGGCACCAGCACATACGTGACGCTGGAAGACCTGGCGGAGATGGTGAAGAAGGGAGAGGACTTCACCGTACAGGATGCCAAGAGCGGCGACGACATCACGCATTCCGTGTTGACGCAGATCATCTTCGAGCAGGAATCGAAGACCGGCAACACGCTGCTACCCATTTCCTTCCTACGCCAGCTGATCACCTATTATGGCGACCAGATGCAGATGGTGGTTCCGAGCTTCCTGGAACACTCCATGCGCGCCTTTACCGAGCAGCAGACGCAGATGCGCGAGCAGGTGACGCGTGCCTTCGGCGAGACGCCGCTGACGAAGAACCTGCAGCTGCCCATGCAGATGGTCGAGGACCAGGTGCGCCGCAACACCGAGATGTTCCAGCAGGCGATGCAGATGTTCTCGCCCTTCAAGGCGCCGGCAACAGCCGCCAAGGAAAGCCGCAAGGCCGAGGCCAAGGACATCGATGAACTCAAGGAACAGCTGCGCGCGCTTCAGAGCAAGCTCGACAGTCTCTGATACCAAACCCTATCGCTTCGCATCTCCTCAAGCCCCAGAGCTCGGGGAGATGCCGAAACTCATAGCCCGATAGAGACATCCCGCCCGGCGCTGCGGATCGATACCGCAAAGCCGCCGACCACATCGATCAGCGCGATCGTCAGAAGAATGAAGAACACCTGCGTCGCCGCATCGGGAACGAGCAGGAACTCCACCAGAAACGCGATGAAAACAAGCATGGACAGCATGTGGTTGGCCAGGCTTCCGCGTGCGTTGCGCGTCGCGCGCAAGATCTCGAAGAACAACACGACGAGCGCCACGACGATGAACAGGTCTCCGAGCGACATGCTCCAGATCGCCCCTGAGATCATCGACAGTACGATGAGGTCATTGTGAAGCGCGGGAAGTCCGCCGCTGCCCATCAAGCCGACCATCGCAAGATTATAGAGAATGAAAGGCACGACCATCAGCGGAATTGCAGTGAACATGTGGCGGTATTCTCCCTCGGTGGAAGAATAGTGCCGTAAATCACCGCGTCACTTCAAGTGATCATGCGATATATTATTGCCAAAACGCAAAAGGCCGGCACACGGCCGGCCTTGCGAATTCTGCTGAAGCAGAACGCATAATGAAATTATGCGCTTTCCTTCGGCGTCAGAACCTGACGGCCGCGGTACATACCGGTCTTCAGATCGATATGGTGCGGGCGACGCAGTTCGCCGGAGTTCTTGTCTTCAACGTAGGTCGGGGCCTTCAGCGCGTCAGCAGAGCGGCGCATACCGCGCTTGGACGGGCTTGTTTTTCTCTTAGGTACAGCCATTTTTCTTACTCCACTTCACAGGCGAACACATCCAACGGCCAGACTGGCGGCCGAAACGACATATCGCGATTTCGGAAATTTTGCGCGCTTATACATGCCTTGGAGGGGCTTGACCAGTCCCCAGCTTTATTTTTTGAGATTCACTTGAATCTCTCATCAGACCTCGTCTTCCTCGACGATCCACGGCTCCGCGCGCGCCGCATCCTCCCAAGCCTTCCAGGCCGGAAGGGCCTTCATTGCCGCCATATAGCTCAACGTATCGCCCGACGCCACCAGATCGTAGATCTCGAAGCGATTGACGACGGGCGCAAACATCGCATCGGCGCCGGAGAATTCACCGAACAGGAAGGGACCGCCGGAATGAGCGCGCAGATCCCGCCAAATCGTCTCGATGCGAGCCACATCAGCCATGACGCCATCGGCGAGCGCAATCCGGCCCTTCGGGCGGCGCATGTTCATCGGACAGGCGCTGCGCAGCGCCCTGAAGCCCGAGAGCATCTCCATCGACACCGCGCGCGCCACGGCCCGCTTGTCGCGCGCCTTCGGCCACAGTCCGGCTTCGGGAAAAAGCTCGGCGACATATTCGATGATGGCAAGCGACTGCCACACGCGGGTGGCGCCATGCTGCAGCACCGGCACCTGCCCGGTCGGCGAAAACGCCCGGAAATGCGGATTGCCGGCCGCGTTATCGAAGGGAACCAGAACCTCCTCGAACGGAATGCCCGCAGCCGTCATGGCGATCCAGGGGCGGAACGACCAAGAGGAATAGTTCTTGTTGCCGATATAGAGCGTCAGCTGGTCCAAAGATCTCTCCCTTGCAAGCAAGCGCGGCCGGGCCGCGCGCATCATCCTTCATACGTGCCATCACGCATGCCAGATGACATCTGGGGTCACCAGCGACATCTTCTGATGTCAGTCATAAATGCATCTGATGTATTCGCCGGAACTGCGCGCCCGGCGCTCGATGACGCCCGCCAGACTGCGCAGGCCGCGGCCAGGTTTACCTGCGTTGCGGTCGATCGGGTTGGGCAGCGACACGGCAAGCAGGGCCGCCTGCCGGCTGGTGAGCTTTGACGCCGGCACCTTGAAGTGATAGCGCGCCGCCGCCTCGATGCCGTAGATACCCGGCCCCCATTCGGCGATGTTGAGATAGATCTCCATCAG
The DNA here is from genome assembly GCF_055616315.1 of Rhizobium sp. O111. Classification (NCBI taxonomy): domain Bacteria; kingdom Pseudomonadati; phylum Pseudomonadota; class Alphaproteobacteria; order Hyphomicrobiales; family Rhizobiaceae; genus Rhizobium; species Rhizobium sp. O111. Next base: position 3,413,297 of record NZ_JBSHXL010000001.1, read on the forward strand.
CCGCCGCTTCGACCAGACGAAATCGGCGGTGACCGCCAGCGGCAATTCCATCGCCTTGCGCACGAAGGAACGGCTGTTCCACAGGAACAGGTTCTTCGCCGTCTGCATCGGAATGGTGCTGCCGCCGCGTGTTGCTTCACCGCGCAGCGTGTCGGTGACCAGCATCCGCATCTCGCCCCAATCGACGCCACCATGGAAACAGAACTGCCCGTCTTCCGACATCATCACCGATTGCACCAGAACCGGCGAGATCTGGTCGATCGACACCCATTGCCGGTCGTAGCCACGCAAGAGAGCCAGATCGCGCAGCATCAAGGTCGAGACCGGATGGATGAAGGGCAACACGTAGAGGAAGATCAGCGCATAGGGCAGGACGAGGAGTGCGGCGATCGCCAGAACAATGCGCATCATAAGCGAACGACCCTTCAGCCAAACGAGGGCGCGCCGATGGATCGGCATGGCCATGCTGTCGTCTGTCTCCGGCGTGATGTCCAATTCCCCTGACCCAGTCTCGTTCCCCTCTTCTCCATACCGCCTGCAAACTGGCATGGCCAGACACAAAGGAAATCTTGGTTGCTCTGTCGACAATTCCGTTGCAAGCCCAAGCCCGCCCGTGCCAAACAACGCCGCATGAACGCGCATCTGAAGACATTCGAAAACCGGCTCGCGGCCAACGCCCGTGAGATCGAAGGCGTGCTCGACGCGCTGCTTTCTCAAGCGATCTTGGACGACGAGATCATCCGCCCGGAAAACCTGCGCTCGGCCATGCACTACGCAGTGCTGAACGGCGGCAAACGGCTGCGCCCGTTTCTTGTTGTCGAGACGGCAACGATGCTCGGCGGCAATCGCGACGCCGCCTTGCGGATCGGCGCCGCACTCGAATGCGTTCACTGTTATTCGCTCGTCCACGACGACCTTCCCGCCATGGACGACGACGACCTGCGCCGTGGCAAACCGACGGTCCATATTGCCTATGATGAGGCCACCGCCATTCTCGCCGGCGACAGTCTGCTGACATACGCCTTCGACATCATCGCCTCGACGCCAGGCATCGACGAGGCGAGCAAGGTCGCGCTGATCCTGGCGCTGTCGCGGGCCTCCGGCCTCGGCGGCATGGCCGGCGGACAGGCGCTCGATCTGGCCGCAGAGAAGCAGGCACCGGACGAACAGGGCATCATCATGCTGCAGGCGATGAAAACGGGTGCCCTCATCCGCTTTGCGTGCGAGGCAGGCGCCATCGTGGCCGGCAGCCCGGCCGAGGACCGCGCGACATTGCGCCGGTTCGGCGAACGCATCGGCCTCGCCTTCCAGCTGGCCGACGACATCCTCGACCTCACCGCCGACAGCGCCACCATGGGCAAGGCAACCGGCAAGGACGCCGGCCGCGGCAAGGGTACTCTGGTGGGCCTGCACGGCATGGCCTGGGCCGAGGCGACGCTTTCAGCCCATGTGAAGGAAGCAGAAGCCCTGCTGGCCCCCTATGGCGAGCGCGCCACGGTTCTCGTCGAAGCCGCCCGCTTCATCGCCGAGCGCAAGAGCTGAGACGGACAAGCGTTAGCAATCGCTGAAAAAGCGTCACCGAGACAAGATTCCGGCGCTCCCTCAGGCCCTGCTCTCTTGCCGAACGACACGTGGCGCGCCTAGAACTTGGCGCAAGGCCGCAACGATGCGCGGCCGTTCCCAAGAGAAGCGCCATGCACGAGACCCTCAGCTACCTTCCGCAGATCTTGCCCGCCTATATCGCCTACATCGTCGCCGTCATCAGCCCCGGCCCGGCCATCATGGCGATCGTCTCGACATCCATGGTGCATGGCCGCAAGGCCGGCATGACGATCTCGCTCGGTATCTTCGCCGGCTCCTTCACCTGGGCCTGCGCGGCAGCACTCGGGCTCGCCACCATCCTCAACACCTATGCGGTGGCGCTTGAGATTCTGAAGATCTTCGGCGGCCTATATCTGCTCTATCTCGCCTACAAGGCCTTCAAGGCCGTGCGCGCCAACCCCGATATCAAGCAGGCCACGACGCCGAAGAACATGTCGACGCGCGCGCTTCTCCTACGCGGCTACGGCATTCACGTCACCAATCCGAAGGCGATCTTCGCGTGGCTGGCGATCATCGCGCTCGGCATGCCGCAGGGCGCGCCGGCATCCGTTGCCGGCCTGATCGTCGGTATCTGCCTGACCACGGGCTTCATCGTCTTCATGGGCTATGCCGTGCTGTTCTCGACACCGCAGGCACTGAAGATTTATTCAAGTCTGCGCCGCTGGATCGAAGGCGCCATGGCGGCCTTCTACTGCTTCGCAGGGCTGAAGCTGCTCACCAGCCGTATCTGATTTTGGATAGGAAAAGCGACGGCGCGGATTACTCCGCCGCCGTCCTGTTCTGGCCGAAGCGCTTTTCGATGTAATCGGCGACCAGCGCCTCGAAATCCGACGCGATATTCGGACCACGCAGCGTCATCGCCTTCTGACCGTCGATATAGACGGGCGCAGACGGGCTTTCGCCCGTTCCCGGCAGCGAGATGCCGATATCGGCATGCTTGCTCTCACCCGGGCCATTGACGATGCAGCCCATGACCGCGACGTTGAGCGCCTCGACACCCGGATACTTATCGCGCCACACGGGCATGTTCTTGCGCAGATCGTTCTGGATGTTCTGCGCCAGTTCCTGGAACACCGTCGACGTCGTACGGCCGCAGCCGGGACAAGCTGCGACAACGGGAATGAACTGACGAAAGCCCATGACCTGCAGGATTTCCTGCGCCACCTGCACTTCGCGCGTACGATCGCCATTCGGCTCCGGCGTCAACGATACACGGATCGTATCGCCGATCCCGTGCTGCAGCACAAAGCCCATGGCAGCCGACGAAGCGACGATGCCCTTGGTGCCCATGCCGGCTTCGGTGAGGCCGAGATGCAGCGCGTGGTCAGAGCGCTCCGACAGCATGGAATAGACGGCGATCAGGTCCTGCACCTGGCTGACCTTGGCCGACAGGATGATGCGGTTGCGCGGCAGGCCGATCTCTTCGGCAAGATTTGCCGAGATCAGCGCCGACTGAACGATCGCCTCGCGGGTGACCTGGCGCGCCGACAGCGGCGAACCGGCCGCCGAATTCTGGTCCATTAGCGCGGTCAGCAGTTCCTGATCGAGCGAACCCCAGTTGACGCCGATGCGCACGGGCTTGTCGTAGCGGATCGCCATCTCGATGATGTCGCCGAACTGCTTGTCCTTCTTGTCCTTGAAGCCGACATTCCCGGGATTGATCCGGTATTTCGCCAGCGCCTCGGCGCAATCGGGATGATCGGCAAGGAGCTTGTGGCCGATATAGTGGAAGTCGCCGACCAGCGGCACATCCATGCCGAGGCGCAGCAGCCGGTCGCGGATGCGCGGCACGGCGGCGGCACTCTCATCGCGATCGACGGTGATGCGAACGAGCTCGGAGCCGGCCTTGTAGAGCGCGGCCACCTGGGCGACCGTGGCGTCGATATCGGCCGTATCCGTATTGGTCATCGACTGGACGACGACGGGCGCGCCGCCGCCGACGATGACGCCGCCGACATCGACGGCAACGGATGCGCGGCGCGGTTTCGGATCAAAATCCGTAGCTGAAGACATGGATAGAGCTCTTGAACCCTTAAATTTCGTGCCTTTCAGGTGGATCATGACCGCCCGCTTGTCAACCCGCGGCATCCATCACTTTGTTTGACGTCTGTCAGTGACCGCCACCGGAGATACCGTCGGCGTAGCGCGCCAGACTGGAAAGCGCCAGCACGACGAGGAGAAGCACCGGCAGCGCCATGAACACGACGGAGAAGCCGACATGCTCCGCCACGAAGCCGATCGCCGACGGCGCAACCAGCATGCCGGAATAGCCCATGGTGGTAACGACGGAGATACCGATACCCGCCTTCAGATGCGGAATATTGCCCGCCGCCGAGAAAGCGATCGGCACCATGTTGGAGATGCCGATGCCGCAGAAGGCGAAGCCGAGGATGGCGATCTCGGCATTCGGCGCGAAACCTGCGAGAAGCATGCCGGCGATGGCGAATAGGGTGCAGATCCTGAGCGTCATGACGCCGCCCAGGCGATCACGAACGAGGTCGCCGGCAAAGCGCATCGCCGCCATCGTCAGCGAGAAGGCCGCGAAGCCGAAGCCCGAGAGCGCAACCGAAGCACCGAGTTCCTCGCGGAGATAAAGCGCGCCCCAATCGAGCACCGCCCCCTCAGGCATCATCGAAAACAGCGCGACGAGACCGAGCAGCCAGGGCAGCGGCACCATCGGCAGGCGCGTCTTCTCTTTCTTTGTGTCGGGATGCGGCTGGTCGGCAAGGATCATGTTCCAGGCAACGGCAAGCGTGATGGCGGCAAGAGCCGTGGCGACGACGGCATGCGCGAACACGCCGAAATGCGCGATCAAAAGCCCGCCGAGGCCGGCGCCGATCAGGCCACCCAGGCTCCAGAAGGCGTGGCAGGACGACATGATCGCCCGCCGCATCGATTGCTCGACGGCAACCGCATTGGCATTCATGGCGACATCCATGGCCCCCATGAAGCCGCCGAACAGGAAGATCGCGATTGCCGCCGTCACGATATTGGGCGCCAGCGTCAGCGCCAAAAGGCCGGGCAGCAGGCAGACGGCCATAGCGAGCGACACGACCCGCGATCCATGCCGGGCGATCTGCGCGCCGGCGATCGGCATCAGCGTCAGAGAGCCGATACCAAGCACCAGGATCATCAGCCCGAGATGAAACTTGCTGAGCTCCAGCCGCTCGGCGAATTCCGGGATCTTCGGCGCCCAGGAACCAACGGTGAAGCCGTTGATCAGAAACAGCAGCGACACTGCCGTCCTGTTCTTGGTGACGTAGCCGCTTCTGACCGGAAGCGCTGTGTTGACGTGATTATCCATCTCTCTTCCCATATGCACTGGCGCCGGCACTCCTCGCCCGGCGCGTCATTGAACGATATCTATTCGGTTTCGCCGGCAACTAGCGTCTTGCAGCCAAGATCGTGGTAGCGCGCCAGCATCTGAGGATCGGCGTCGCGCTCGACCACGAGGCAGCCGCAATCGGCGGCCGAGAGCACGCCATGCGGCGCGGCCGTGCCGAACTTGTCGGAGGTCACGGCGACGAGCACCTGCCGGCTTTTGGTTGCGACGAAGCGTTTGAACTCCGCGTCTTCGAAACCGAAGACGGTGACACCGGCCGCGATATCGACACCGCAGGCGCCCAGAATGCAGAGATCCGGCGACAGCGGCTCCATGTCGCGCATCGCCTTCGCCCCCAGCGCGCCGCCCACCTGCCGATCGATCAATCCGCCGATCAGGATGACGTTGACGAGCGGCTTGTCGATCAGCGCCGCGGCAATCGACGGCGCGTTGGTCACCGCTGTCAGCGGCAGATCCATCGGCAATGCCATGGCGATCGCCAGGTTCGTGCTGCCGGCATCGAAGAACACGGTCATATCGGCTGCGATCTGCGAAACGGCGGCCGCTGCCAGCGCCTGCTTGCGGTCGCGCGCAATACCGGCGCGGTGATTGAGGCTGCCGCCGGCGGGCGAGACCGGCAGCGCGCCGCCATAGACCCGCTCGCAGAGCCCCGCCGCCGCCATCTCGCGCAGGTCGCGGCGCACCGTATCCTCGGAGACGCCGAATTCAGCCGCGAGCTCTGCAGCAAGCACGCGCCCATGCGTCTGCAGCTTGCGCGAAATGACGCTCTTGCGCTCCTGCAGCAGAAGTTCGTTCGTGTTCATGCCGGATTTAGCCTGACCAATCTCAAATCGATTGAATCATGCATAAACCGATCCAAACGTGCAAACAAGCAGCAACTGATAAATCATCGCTTCACATTGTGAAACACTGAACACCAAAACCGTGATAAATGAGAAAAATATTCGCAGTTGCCGATTTTCTTTGCAGTTTTTGACGCATCGCGGCGTCGGCTTTTCTGCGATTTTCCAGCCATCGAACACACTGGTGAATTGGACAGACACATGAACCTCCTGAAGACCCTCGCCACCGCAGCCCTGATCCAGGCCGCCGCCCTGATGCCGGCACTGGCCGGCGAAAACCTCGCCGCCATCAAGCAGGCAGGCGTGCTGAAGATCGGCACCGAAGGCACGTACGCCCCGTTCACCTTCCATGATGCCAGCGGCAAGCTGGTCGGCTTCGATGTCGAGATCGGCGAAGCGGTCGCGGCCAAGCTCGGCGTCAAGGCCGAGTTCGTCGAAGGCAAGTGGGACGGCCTGATCGCCGGCATCGACGCTAAGCGCTACGACACCGTCATCAACCAGGTCGGCATCACCGATGCGCGCAAGCAGAAGTATGACTTCTCCGAACCCTACATCGCCTCAAAGGCCGTGCTCATCGTTCGCGACGGCGACGACAGCATCAAGAGCTTCGCTGATCTCAAGGGCAAGAAGTCGGCCCAGTCGCTGACCAGCAACTTCGGCAAGCTCGCCGAGCAGTCCGGCGCCGAACTCGTCGGCACCGACGGCTTCGACCAGTCGATCCAGCTGGTTCTCACCAAGCGCGCCGACGCCACCATCAACGACAGCCTGTCCTTCCTCGACTTCAAGAAGCACAAGCCCGACGCCCCGGTAAAGATCGCCGCACAGGAAGAAAATGCCGACCACTCCGGTATCATCATCCGCAAAGGCGAACCGGAACTGCTTGAGGCCATCAACAAGGCGCTCGTCGATATCAAGGCCGACGGTACCTACAAGACGATCTCCGACAAGTATTTCGGCCAGGACGTCTCGAAGTAAGTCTGATCGACAGCGCAGATTTCCTCCCAACCCCTCCCCGCAAGGCGGAGGGGCTTTTTATTGGGCACTTTCAGACTAACTTTCCACGCACGGTGCCGCCTCTTAGCCCCTCCCCCTTGTGGGGAGGGGTTGGGGAGGGGTATTCCACGTCGAACCGATAACCCCGCGAAAGGGAACGCCCGTGCCGCACTGGCTTCAATTGATGGCGGATTCGCTCGTGCCCCTGTTGTGGGCCGGGCTGGTCTTCACCATTCCGCTGACATTGCTGTCTTTCACCTTCGGGCTCATTCTCGGCCTGATCACCGCGATCGCCCGGCTCTTCGGCGCCGCTCCCTTCGTGGCGATCGCCCGCTTCTACGTCTGGGTGATCCGCGGCACACCGCTTCTGGTGCAGCTCTTCGTCATCTTCTATGGCCTGCCCAGCATCGGTATCCTGCTCGACGCTTTCCCGGCCGCCCTGATCGGCTTCACGCTTAACATCGGCGCCTACAGCTCCGAGATCATTCGCGCCGTCATCTCCTCCGTGCCCAAGGGCCAGTGGGAGGCCGCCTATTCGATCGGCATGAGCTGGCGTCAGGCGATGAGCCGCACCATCCTGCCGCAGGCCGGTCGCGTTGCCGTTCCGCCGCTGTCGAACACCTTCATCTCGCTGGTCAAGGACACATCGCTCGCAGCCGCCATCACCGTGCCGGAGCTCTTCCAGGCCGCCCAGCGCATCGTCGCCACCACCTATGAGCCGCTGATCCTCTATATCGAGGCGGCCCTCATCTATCTCGCCCTGAGCTCGGTTCTTTCCGCCCTTCAGGTCAGGCTGGAGCGCCGCTTCGCCCGCTATGGCGGCATGCTGGAGGCAAACGCATGATTGAGCTCTCGAACATCGAAAAGCGCTTCGGCGACGCCGTCATCCTGAAGGACATCAGCATCCGCATTCCCGAAGGCAGCGTTACCGCGCTCGTCGGCCCCTCGGGCGGCGGCAAGAGCACGCTCCTGCGCTGCATCAACCTCCTGGAGATCCCGACGGCGGGCACCATCCGCCTCGGCGAGGAAACCCTGACCTTCAAGCCCGGCCAGAAGACCAGCTGGCAGGCGATCCAGAAGATCCGCCGCCAGACCGGCATGGTCTTTCAAAACTTCCAGCTCTTCCCCCACCAGACGGCGATCGAAAACGTCATGGAAAGTCTGGTGACCGTGCTCAAATGGCCGAAGGAAAAGGCCCGCAACCGCGCCATGGAGCTCTTGACCAAGGTCGGCATGGCCCACAAGGCCGATGCCTGGCCCTCGACGCTGTCGGGCGGCCAGCAGCAGCGCGTGGCGATCGCCCGCGCGCTGGCCCCTTCGCCCCGCGTCCTTCTCTGCGACGAGCCGACATCGGCGCTCGACCCGGAACTCTCCGCCGAAGTCGTCGACGTCCTCGGCCGCCTCGCCAGCGAGGGCACGACCATGGTCATGGCGACCCACGACCTGAGGCTCGCCTCGAAGATCGCCAACGACGTTGTCTTCCTGGAAGCGGGAAGCGTGGTCGAGACCGGCAGCGCGCGAAACATCTTCACCGCCCCGGAACGCGAACGCACCAAGCGCTTCATCTCGACGATCAACGCCGCGCATACCTACGATATTTGAGGGATGCTTACGAGATCACGGGGCAAAGTCAGGATTACGGCGGAGCGGATGACCGCAGCCGTAACTCATTGAAACGCCCAGTCAAAAACCCGCTCGACGTCATCCTCGGGCTCGTCCCGAGGATCTAAGCACGCCTCCCGGAATTCAACGGTCCTGGCATTCGCGACGGATCAACATGCGCCGTCGAGAACAAGGCGCCAAGTGTCCATGCACGTCGAGCAAGTGGGACCGTTGGCAGATCCTCGGGACGAGCCCGAGGATGACGGCAGAGTAAGTGGCCGCGTCCGTAACCTATTGAAACGAAAAGGTACGCCGCCAAGAACGCCACACAGCGGATGGTCCGACCGGGCGCCGCATGACACGACGCCCGTCAACATCAGTTACCCTGCGTAAGTGACCAGCAAATCCTTGGCGTCGATCTGGTCGCCGGCCTTGACGAGAACTTCGGCGATCGTGCCGTCCTTCTCGGCATGGATCGCCGTTTCCATCTTCATGGCTTCGATCGACACCAGCACGTCGCCGGCGCTGACCGTCTGGCCGGCCGAGACGAAGGCGCGGGAGATGACACCAGGCATCGGCGCGCCGACATGGGCGGCATTGCCCGGCTCCGCCTTGCGGCGGGCAGCAGCTCCGGTGGCGCCATGGGCACGATCCGGAACCTTGATGCGGCGCGGCTGGCCGTTGAGTTCGAAGAACACCGTGACCATGCCCTGGCTGTCGGTGCCGCTCATCGCCTGGTTGACGATGACGAGCGTCTTGCCCTTCTCGATATCGGCAAACAGCTCCTCGCCGTCGCCAAGACCGTAGAAGTAGGCAGGCGTCGGCAGAACCGAGACCGGGCCGTAGGTGTCGGACGCCAGCGCGAAGTCGGTGAAGACCTTCGGATACATCAGGTAGGAGGCAAACTCGAAGTCGTTGACCTCGCGCTCCAGCTTGGTCTCGATCGTCTTGCGCTCCGCATCGAGATCAGCGTCTTCAAGCAGCGAGCCCGGACGCACCGTATAGGGCGCGTCACCCTTCAGCGCCTTCTTCTGCAGGGCTGCCGGCCAGCCAGACGGCGGCTGTCCGAGATCGCCCTTAAGCATCGAGACGACGGATTCGGGGAAGGATACTTCCTTGTCTGCGCTGACGACGTCTGCGACGCTCAGATCCTGGGAGACCATCATCAGCGCCATGTCACCGACGACCTTGGAGGACGGCGTCACCTTGACGATATCGCCGAACATCTGGTTGGCGTCGGCATAGGCCTGTGCCACCTGGTGCCAACGGGTCTCGAGGCCGAGCGAGCGGGCCTGCTCCTTGAGATTGGTGAACTGGCCGCCCGGCATTTCATGCAGGTAGACTTCCGACGCCGGTCCCTTGAGATCGCTTTCGAAGGCCGCGTACTGGTGGCGCACCGCTTCCCAATAGAAGGAGATGCGGCGGATCCATTCCGGATCGAGACCCGGATCGCGCTCGGAGCCGCGCAGCGCTTCAACGATCGAGCCGAGGCAGGGCTGCGAGGTGTTGCCCGACAGCGCATCCATGGCCGCATCGACGGCATCAACACCGGCGTCGACGGCAGCCAGAACGGTCGCGGCCGCAATGCCCGACGTGTCGTGCGTGTGGAAGTGGATCGGCAGGCTGGTCGCCTCGCGCAGCGCCTTGAACAGCACCTTGGCGGCGGCCGGCTTCAACAGGCCCGCCATGTCCTTCAGAGCGATGATATGCGCGCCGGCCTTTTCGAGCTGGACGGCGAGATCGGTATAATACTTCAGATCATACTTCGGACGCGCCGAGTTCAGGATGTCGCCGGTATAGCAGATCGCCGCTTCGCAAAGCTTGTTCTCTTCGGCGACCGCATCCATCGACACGCGCATGTTCTCGACCCAGTTCAGGCAGTCAAAGACGCGGAAAAGATCGATACCGCCGGCAGCGGCTTGGCGGACGAAGTATTTGACGACGTTGTCTGGGTAGTTCTTGTAGCCAACGCCGTTGGCGCCGCGCAGCAGCATCTGCAGCAGCAGGTTCGGCGCCGCCTCGCGCACCTGAGACAGGCGCTCCCACGGATCTTCCGTCAGGAAGCGCATGGAGACGTCGAAGGTGGCGCCGCCCCAGCACTCCAGCGAGAGCAGGTTCGGCAGTGCATGCGCATAGGTGCCGGCGATGCGGGCGATGTCATAGGTGCGCATGCGGGTCGCGAGCAACGACTGATGGCCGTCGCGCATCGTCGTGTCGGTCATCAGGACGCGCTTTTCGTTGCGCATCCATTCGCCGAACTTCTTCGGACCCAGGGTGTCGAGCAGCTGCTTGGTGCCGTCCTTGATCGTCGTGCCGTTGGTATAGGGCACGACAGGCTCTGCGGCATCCGCGGTCGGACGCGGCCGATCCTTGGCTTCCGGGTGACCGTTGACAGTGACGTCGGCCAGATAGGTCAAGAGCTTCGTCGCGCGGTCCTGGCGCTTGACCTGCTGGAACAGCTCCGGCGTCGTGTCGATGAAGCGGGTGGTGTAGCTGTTATCCTTGAACTTCGGATGCGTGATGATCGCTTCCAGGAAGGTCAGGTTGGTGGCGACGCCACGGATACGGAATTCGCGGAGCGCGCGGTCCATGCGCGAGATCGCTTCCGACGGGCTCGGCGCCCAGGCCGTGACCTTGACCAAGAGCGGATCGTAATAGCGGGTGATGATGGCGCCCGAGTAGGACGTGCCGCCATCAAGACGAATGCCGAAGCCGGAGGCCGAACGATAAGCGGTGATGCGGCCGTAATCCGGGATGAAGTTGTGCTCCGGATCCTCGGTCGTGATACGGCACTGCAGGGCATGGCCGTTGAGCTTGATGTCGGCCTGTGCGGGAACGCCCGATTCCGGTGTGCCGATCGCGAAGCCGTCGAGGATATGGATCTGCGCCTTGACGATATCGATGCCGGTAACGACTTCGGTGACCGTGTGCTCGACCTGAATGCGCGGGTTGACTTCGATGAAGTAGAATTTGCCGGTATCGGCATCCATCAGATATTCGACGGTGCCGGCGCCGACATAGCCGGTGGCACCCGCGATCTTCAGCGAATAGGCGGCCAGCTCCTGGCGCTGCGCTTCACTGAGATAAGGGGCTGGCGCGCGCTCGACCACCTTCTGGTTGCGGCGCTGGATCGAGCAATCGCGCTCGAAGAGATGCACGACATTGCCATGCGTGTCGCCGAGAATCTGGCTTTCGACGTGACGGGCACGCTCGACGAGCTTTTCGAGATAGACCTCGTCCTTGCCAAAGGCGGCCATCGCCTCGCGCTTGGCTTCGGTGACTTCGCGGGCAAGGTCCTTCGGATCGCGAATGGCGCGCATGCCGCGACCGCCGCCGCCCCAAGAGGCCTTGAGCATGACGGGATAGCCGATATCCTCGGCCATCTTGGCGACGACGGCCATATCATCCGGCAGCGGATCGGTTGCCGGCACCACGGGAACGCCGACCGAGATCGCGAGATTGCGGGCCGCCACCTTGTTGCCGAGCTGGCGCATCGTGTCGCCGGTCGGGCCGACGAAGATGATGCCGGCCTTGTTGCAGGCATCGACGAATTCGGGGCTTTCCGACAACAGGCCGTAGCCCGGATGGATCGCATCCGCTCCGGAGAGCTTGGCGACGCGGATCACTTCATCGATCGACAGGTAGCTCTCGATCGGACCGAGGTCGCGCGCAAGATGCGGGCCGCGGCCGACCTGGTAACTCTCATCCGCCTTGAAGCGATGCAGCGCCAGTTTGTCTTCCTCAGCCCATATCGCGACCGTTTTTATCCCGAGTTCGTTGGCAGCGCGAAACACGCGGATGGCAATTTCGGAACGGTTGGCGACAAGGATCTTGGAAATGGGCAAATGCGGTCTCCTCACGGCATCTAAGCGGGCAATGCTGCACCCGCGAAAGGAGTCTTAACCCGCTGTCACGGAAAGTTCAATTTCCCACGACGACGCCAGATCGAATTTCTCTAAACTAGTCTGGAGAGACTCTAGGTGATGAGCCCATGGCGGAAAGCAACAGCCACGGCATGCTGCCGGTTCTTTGCCTTGAGCTTGTCCTGCAGGCCGTTCATATACCAGTCGACCGTATGGTTGGAGATCTGCAACAGCTTGCCGATCTCGACCGACGTCAGCCCCTCCGCGAGATATTGCAGGATTTCCATTTCCCTACGCGTCAGCCGTGTGTCCGCACCCGAGAGATCATCGGTCAACGAACCGTCTTCACCGCGCAGTTCGAGAATGCGCCAGAAGGCACGCTTGGCGATCGCATCGAACAGTGTCATCTCAAGCGGAGACAGATCAACATGCTTGCCGCCAATGCTCAGATAGCCGAGCACCCCGCTTCGCCCATGAATCGGAAACGCGTAGCCGTCCTTCAGGCCATAGCCCGAGGCCGCCGACATCATCTGCTCCATCCGACGGTAGTGCGGATCCTTGCGGAACGCCGCCAAGCTATCCTTCCAGCGAAACGGCTGTTGCGCGAAAGCGAGATAGCGGATCGTGGGATCGCTCAGCATGTATTTCTTGCCGACATAGACCTGCGGCCAGCCCTCGGGCCACTCCCCGGCAAGCACGGCCCCGGTCAAATCCTCGCTATGCTTCGGATACCGGAGCAGCCCATGAAACTCGAAGCCATAGGATAGGATGACGTGCTTCAGCTCATCGAGCACCGCTTCCGGTTTCCGGCACTCTTCAAGAACGACAAGTAATTGAATCAATGAATGAATATTCACTAAAATGCCCCCATCCCGTCCCAGGCTTTTAAGTGAAGCCGCTGCGACAGGACCTGCCCCGATAGCGAACGGTTATCGATGCAATTAAAATTAGAGTTCAGAATATCGTTTATGGTTGTGCCAGTTTGACGCGACAACGCAAGGGTTAAATGTCGGGCCTTTTTATTTCCCTAAGAAATTTTACCACATCTGACATCTGCTCATGAAAGCGAGCATCGGCACGACGGCGAAACTCCAACAATGAATGCCTTGTTAATCGCCAGTTCAGATAGGTTTTTGTAGCATCGCAACATCCGCTATTTCGCAGATGCACAAAGAGGAATTCGCCGTGTCGCTTTTCAAGGTCTATGCAAGAGCTTTGCGCTATCTTGGCGCCTACAAGTTCCGCGTATCCCTGGTCGTTATCGCGAACATCGTGCTCGCAGCGATCACCATCGCCGAGCCGATCCTTTTCGGCCGCATTATAGATGCAATTTCCGGCAAAGGCGAGGTCAAGCCGATCTTGTTCATGTGGGCCGGTTTCGCCGTCTTCAACACGATCGCCTTCGTCCTGGTCGCCCGCGAGGCTGACCGGCTGGCGCATGGCCGTCGCGCAACGCTTCTGACGGAAGCTTTCGGCCGCATCATCTCCATGCCGCTCTCCTGGCATCATCAGCGTGGCACGTCCAATGCCCTGCATACGCTGCTTCGCGCCTGTGAGACGCTGTTCGGCCTCTGGCTCGAATTCATGCGCAACCATCTCGCGACCGCTGTCGCCATCGCCATCCTCATCCCCACGGCGATCTCGATGGACGTTCGTCTGTCCGGCGTGCTTGTCGTGCTTGGTATCGCCTACTGGCTGATCGGCCGTCTGGTCATGAGCCGCACGAAGGATGGCCAGGCTTCGGTCGAAAACCACTACCACACGGTTTTCTCGCATGTCAGCGACTCGATCAGCAACGTCTCGGTGCTGCACAGCTACAACCGTATCGAAGCAGAAACCAAGGCGCTGCGGTCCTTTACCGAACGCCTGCTGCAGGCCCAGTACCCGGTTCTCGACTGGTGGGCGCTGGCCGGCGCGATGAACCGCATGGCTTCGACCATCGCCATGATGATCATTCTCGTCATCGGTACCGTCATGGTCCAGGCCGGCGAGCTGCGCATCGGTGACGTCATCGCCTTCATCGGCTTTGCCAACCTTCTGATCTCGCGCCTCGACCAGATGCGCCAGTTCGCCTCGCAGATCTTCGAGGCCCGTTCCAAGCTCGAGGACTTCTATGCTCTCGAAGACTCGGTCCGCGATCGCGAAGAGCCTGCCGGCAACGCCGACATCACCGACGTGAAGGGCGAAGTCGAGTTCCGCAACGTGTCGTTCCGCTTCGGCAACACGGCACAGGGCCTGCACAACGTGTCCTTCACCGCCAAGGCTGGCCAGACGGTTGCGATCGTCGGCCCGACCGGCTCGGGCAAGACCACGATGATCAACCTGCTGCAGCGCGTCTACGACCCTGACAGCGGCCAGATCCTCGTCGACGGCCACGACACGACGAAGGTGACCCGCAAGTCGCTGCGCCGCTATATCGCCACCGTGTTCCAGGACGCAGGCCTGCTCAACCGCTCGATCAGCGACAACATTCGCCTCGGCCGGGAGAACGCTTCGGATGAAGACATGCGCCGTGCGGCTGAAGCTGCTGCCGCCGCCGACTTCATCGAGACCCGCGAAGACCAGTACGACACCCATGTCGGCGAGCGCGGCAACAGGCTTTCGGGTGGCGAGCGCCAGCGTGTGGCCATCGCCCGCGCCATCCTCAAGGATGCGCCGATCCTGGTGCTGGACGAGGCGACGAGCGCGCTCGACGTCGAGACCGAGAACCGCGTGAAGGCTGCGATCGACAATCTTCGTCAGAACCGCACCACCTTCATCATCGCCCACCGTCTGTCGACGGTTCGCGAAGCCGATAAGGTTCTCTTCCTCGACAACGGCCGCGTCGTCGAAGAAGGCAGCTTCGACGAACTCAGCCAGAGCAACGGCCGCTTCGCCGCGCTGCTGCGCGCCAGCGGTATCCTGACGGACGAGGAAGTCCGCAAGGCACACACGACCGAAGCCGCCTAAGACAGGGACTTCACGAAAATGATCGAAGCCGGATGGTTCTGCCATCCGGCTTTTTTCTTGCCTGACAGGCCCGCACGTCTAGATAATCCGGAACTTGAGCCGGGAGCCCCGTATGCAGGTCAAACGAATTGTCGCCAATATCGCGACCATAGATCGGAATGCCGCCAGGTCTTTCTATCAGGACATCCTCGGCCTTGAGCTGCTGATGGATCACGGCTGGATAGCAACCTATGGCTCCGACCAGCAGATGGCGGTTCAGGTGAGCGTTGCCAGCGAAGGCGGCTCCGGAACACGCGTGCCGGGCCTGTCGATCGAAGTCGATGACGTCGATGAGGCATTTTCAGCTATGAGCGCCGCTGGTTTCGAAATCACCTATGGGCCGGCCGATGAGCCCTGGGGTGTACGACGCTTCTATGTCCGGGATCCCTTTGGCACCCTCGTGAACATCGTCTCGCATACAGGCTGAACTAGAGGCCTGCGCAAGGGGCCTTAGACTAAAGTCATAATCCCAAAGCCGCTCTCCGTAAGCGTGGTGTTTTCTGGCACACTTTCCTCGGGCGAACCGCGACCAGGGGTATGCTGTGAGGAGAGTATGGTCGCGCGCCGCATTTCACATCATTCTGTGGAGGACAGAACATGGCAAATGTCGCAAGCGTCGGGGGCGCGAAAGCCGGACCGATGACATCGGAGGAGAAGAAGGTCATCTTCGCCTCCTCGCTCGGTACCGTTTTCGAGTGGTACGATTTCTATCTCTACGGTTCGCTGGCCACCTATATCGGCGCGACCTACTTCACCCAATATCCCGAAGCCACCCGCAACATCTTCACGCTGCTGGCCTTTGCCGCCGGCTTCTTGGTTCGCCCGTTCGGCGCACTGGTCTTCGGCCGCCTCGGCGATCTAGTCGGCCGTAAATACACCTTCCTGGTGACGATCCTGATCATGGGTCTCTCGACCTTCCTGGTCGGTATCCTCCCGGGTGCAGCCACCATCGGCATCGCGGCTCCGATCATCCTGATCGCACTTCGCCTGCTGCAGGGCCTGGCGCTCGGCGGTGAATATGGCGGGGCGGCCACCTATGTGGCCGAGCACGCACCGAACGGCCGTCGCGGCTACTTCACCTCCTGGATTCAAACGACCGCTACGCTCGGCCTTTTCCTGTCGCTGATCGTCATCGTCGGCGTCCAGTTCATCATGGGCAAGGAAGCCTTCGCCGCCTGGGGCTGGCGCATTCCGTTCCTGGTCTCGGTCGTCCTTCTCGGCGTCTCCGTCTGGATTCGCGTGCGGATGAACGAATCCCCCGCCTTCCAGAAAATGAAGGCGGAAGGCAAGGGCTCCAAGGCGCCGCTGACGGAAGCATTCGGTCAGTGGAAGAACGCCAAGATCGCCCTCATCGCCCTGCTCGGCGCCACCATGGGCCAGGCGGTCGTCTGGTACGGCGGTCAGTTCTACTCGCTGTTCTTCCTGCAGAACGTTCTGAAGGTCGACCTGCAGGCAGCCAATATCATGGTCGCCGTGGCCCTCATCCTTGCGACACCGTTCTTCGTGATCTTCGGCGGCCTGTCGGACAGGATCGGCCGCAAGCCGATCATCATGGCTGGCCTGTTGATTGCGGCAGTCACCTACAATCCGCTGTTCAAGGCCCTGACCTGGACCGCCAACCCGGCGCTCGCCGAAGCCCAGGCATCTGTCCGGGCAACGGTGACGGCCGATCCGACGGACTGCAAGTTCCAGTTCAACCCGACAGGCACATCGAAGTTCACCAGCTCCTGCGACGTGGCGACAGCCTTCCTGACCAAGAACTCGGTGCCTTATGATGTCGTCCCCGGCCCTGCCGGCCAGCCGGCAACGGTAAAGATCGGCGACGAAACCATCACCAGCTTCGACGCAGTCGCAGCCGGCGACAAGGCCAAGGGCCTGACGGCGGCCTTCGAGAAGAGCGTCAACATCGCGCTCCACGATGGTGGCTACCCGCTGAACCGCGGCGCCATCAAGGTGCCGGACGCGAAGCTCGATGCCTTCATCGCCGCCAATCCAGAACTTGCGCTTAACGCCGATGCAGTCCGCTCTGGCACCAAGGAGACGATGCCGGCTGACAAGCTGGTGGCAGCAAAGCTGCTGACGGCGGATGAAGCCAACGGCGTCACCGACATGGCGGTCTATAACATCGCCGGCGGCGGAACCTTCGCCATGGCGGCCGATCCCGCCCGCGTCAACTGGATCGGCACGATCGCCATCCTGTTCGTGCTGGTTCTCTATGTAACGATGGTCTACGGCCCGATCGCCGCATTGCTGGTCGAACTCTTCCCGACCCGCATCCGCTACACCGGCATGTCGCTGCCCTATCACATCGGCAACGGCTGGTTCGGCGGCCTGCTGCCGGCAACGGCCTTCGCGATGAGTGCCGCCACCGGCGATATCTACTTCGGTCTCTGGTACCCGATTATCTTCGCCGCGATCACGCTTGTGATCGGCCTGATTTTCCTGCCGGAAACCAAGAACCGCGATATCCACGCAATGGATTGATCTTTCCCGAGAAGACAGACCACGCCCGGCGCTCCAAAGGCGCCGGGTTTTCTATTGCCGGAAACAGCCGCTTGGGCTGCGGCCAGCCGCCGACGCCTGGGCGAAACAGAAGATTGTGGCGCGCATAGACGATGGCAATCATCAGCGAAAACCACCCACCGAGCGCCAGACCGGCAATCACATCGCTTGGATAATGTGCACTCACCATGACCCGCGTCATGCCGAACCAAAGCGCGCAAGCCACGAAAGCAATGCGATGGCGCGGAAAGAGCAGGGCGAAGGCAGCGAAGAAGGCGCCGATCGTCGTTGCGTGGCCTGATGGGAAGCTTTCGAAGGAATGGCCGGAGAAGGATGAAAACGAGAAGATGCCGTAGTCCTGGAAATGCTCCGGCCGGGCCCGCCCGATCAGCCGCTTCAGGAGATTGGCAACCAGTCCCGACAGCGCGATCGAGGTCAGGAGATAGCAGCCGATCCAGCTGACCCTGAGCGCCTGCAGGCGATGGCGGACGCTGGTGGCGGTGCGCGACGACGCCCAACCCTGGAACAAAAGGAAGGCGCTGACGATGATGATCCAGTCGGACTTGCCGAAATCGGTCAACATCAGGCCGATCCTGCGAATGGTTGGCGGCACGTGATCGCCGCCGACAGGACCATCGAACAACAGGAGCGAGAGGATCACGGCGTTGACGGTGACGAACAGACAGGATTGCCAACGCAGGTGCGGCATGCCGTGACGACAGCGAAGCCTGCGTTTCTCAAGCGAAGAGAGAAAGGATTTCATGTCTGTCGGCGGTCCTGGTCAGGGGTTGTCGATCAACGACCGAGACCTAGCAGAGGCAGACTACAGAATTTTTACGAAGACGATTAGAGGAGCCGGCTGAGCCGCGGTATCGGCCACCCGCCATCGCGCCCGATCGAGAACACCAGACCGAAGCGTGCAAACAGCACCGATGTGGCAAAAGCGATCCACGCGCCAAGCGCCAGCCCCGCCGTAACGTCGCTCGGATAGTGCACGCCGATGATGATACGGGTGGCGCCCAGCCAAAGCCCGATGGCCACAAAGCCGAGGCGAAAACGGGGAAAGAGCAGCGCCAGCGCCATGAACAGCGCCCCGATATTCGCCGAATGCCCGGAGGGAAAACTCTGGTGCAGGAAATCCATGTTGAACGGCGCGAAACTGAAGATACCCTCCTGATCGTAGATCAACGGTCGGGCGCGGCCGATCGCGAACTTCAAGAAGTTGGCAATGATGGCGGTAAGCACGACGGAGAGTGCGACATAGGCCGCCATCTGGCCGAAATAGACCATGCGAAACCGCCTGCGCACCTTCCATAGCCGACGCCGCACCAGATAGGCGGTCGCAACAATGGTTGTCAGCCCGGCGAGAATCCATGCAAGCCTGCCGATATCGGTAATATCACCGGCAAGGGTGACCAGCGGCTGCGCCAGTTCCTTGGCCGCAATACCGAGCGGGCGATCAAACACGAAGAAGGCGATGGCAATGGCATTGATCGCGGAGAAAGCAAACCCCTTCCAGGGAACCCGGCGATGGATCGTACGGCGCGCCTGGTAGCGCTTCTTCAGATAGCCCCAGAAACCCGGCCTTCGATCGCTCTCGCTCATTCTACTACCGCTCTTTTCTCAATGCAGGAGGGAGATAGGGGCGGCGATAGGCACCTTCAATGCAAAGACCCTCCGCATCGTGAGATGCGAAGGGTCTGAAAGATGTTTCACGTGAAATATCAGGCAGAAAGCGCCTTGAACTCGGAAAGGATCGCCTCGCCCATCTCTACCGTGCCGACCTTCTTGGCGCCATCGGCCATGATATCGGCGGTGCGGATGCCCTGGTCGAGCACGTTGGCGATCGCCTTTTCGAGATTGTCGGCTTCCTTGACCATGGCGAAGGAGTAGCGCAGGCACATGGCAAACGAGGCGATCATCGCGATCGGGTTGGCAATGCCCTTGCCGGCGATGTCAGGCGCCGAACCATGCACCGGCTCGTAGAGCGCCTTGCGCTTGCCGGTCTTGCCATCAGGCGCGCCAAGCGAAGCCGACGGCAGCATGCCGAGCGAGCCCGTCAGCATGGCGGCAACGTCGGATAGCATGTCTCCAAACAGGTTGTCGGTGACGATGACGTCGAACTGCTTCGGCGCACGCACCAGCTGCATGCCGCCGGCATCCGCCAGCATGTGCTCGAGCTTGACGTCCGAATACTTGTCCTTGTGGGTCGCGGTCACGACCTGGTTCCACAACACGCCCGACTTCATGACGTTGCGCTTTTCCATGGAGCAGACGCGGTTCTGGCGCGTACGGGCCATTTCGAAGGCCACGGCCGAGATGCGCTCGATCTCGTAGGTGTCGTAGACCTGCGTATCGATGGCGCGCTTCTGGCCATTGCCGAGATCGGTAATCGTCTTCGGCTCGCCGAAATAGACGCCGCCGGTCAGTTCGCGGATGATCAGGATATCGAGGCCTTCGACCAGCTCCGGCTTCAGCGAGGAAGCGGCAGCGAGCGCCGGGTAGCAGATGGCAGGACGCAGGTTGGCGAACAGCTCGAGATCCTTGCGCAGGCGTAGCAGGCCGGCTTCGGGACGTACTTCATAGGGAACGTCGTCCCACTTTGGGCCGCCGACGGCGCCGAAGAGAACCGCGTCGGCCGAAAGCGCCTTCTGCATGTCAGCTTCGGAGATCGCCGCGCCATGCGCGTCGTAAGCACAACCGCCGACCAGGCCTTCGTCGGTGGTGAAACCAGCCGACATCTCTTCGTTCATGAAGGCAATGATCTTGCGGACCTCACCCATAGCCTCGGGACCGATGCCGTCACCCGGCAGCAGGAAAAGATTGCGCGTCGTCATGGAAACCTCCGGGAAAAACAAGTTGCGGCTTATTATCCCTCGACAGAAGGCATTTCAAGCGATGAAGAGGCCGTTTCGGTACGGTTGGCGCCAGAGTTGAACGATCAGTTGACCCCGTAATTTGCCTGAGCAACAAGAAGGGCATCGTGACCATGATCCGGAAAACGCCCATGCCCGCCGCACCGCTCCATCTCGACACCCCGCTCTTTCTGACATCCGCCGACTATAGCGCCGCAAACCGGCCGCTCTGGCTGAAGCTGGACGCGCTACAGCCGGCCGGAAGTTTCAAGCTGCGTGGCGTTGGCAGGCTCTGTCAGCACGAGGTGGAAAATGGCGCGAAAGAAATCTTCTGCGCCTCCGGCGGCAATGCCGGCATCGCCGCGGCCTATGCCGGCCGCGCGCTTGGCATACCCGTCACCATCGTCGTGCCCGAAACCACCTCGGAGGAAGTCCGGCGCTCGATCACAGCGACCGGCGCCGCCGTCCTCGTCCATGGTTCGGTCTTCGACGAAGCCAACGCCCATGCAGTCAATCTCGCCGAAGAGCGCAAGGCTGCCTATGTGCACCCCTTCGACCATCCGCTGCTCTGGGAAGGCCACGGCACGCTGATTGACGAAGTGGTGGCCAAGGGCGCCGAGTTTGATTGCGTGATTGCCAGTGTCGGCGGCGGCGGCCTGCTCGCCGGCATCGTCGCCGGCCTGAAGCGCAACGGCCTCGACAATGTGCCCGTCATCGCCGTCGAGACCGAAGGGGCCGCATCCTTTAACGCCAGCCTGAAAGCCAGCGAACGCATCACCCTGCCCGCCATCACCTCGATCGCCACCTCGCTCGGTGCCCGCCAGGTCGCCCAGCATGTCTTCGACCTTCCCAAGCATCATCCGATCGAGAGCGTGACGGTGACCGACGCCGAAGCCGTCGCCGCCTGCCTGAAATTCGCCGACGCCTATCGCATCCTCGTCGAACCCGCCTGCGGCGCCGCCCTTGCCGTCGCCGACACCCACCCCGACCTCCTCGCCCGCTTCAAGAACCCGCTGATCGAAGTCTGCGGCGGCATCGGCGTGTCGCTGGAAAAGCTCAAGATGTGGAGAGAGCGGCTGCTCTGAAGCAACCGAGCCGATCAGGCGTCGCCGTCGATGGCTTTATGTTGCACCAAGGGGTGTCCATACCGACGCTCCGCGGCATCAACAATTGCCCGGGCTTTCCGAAGCACATCATCGAGATCGGTGCTCTCACCGCGATCGAGCTCGGCAAGCCCCTGAGCGATGTCGTCGGACGCATCCACGAGCTCGGTCGGCGATGACACCTGTGATTTCTCTTGGTCCGACATGCCAGGCTAATCCCGCAATTGATCAAGAGGCAATGTAACCCAGCCTATTGCGGCGTCAAAGCACTGCAACAACGCCACCGTGCGGCCAAAGAAAAAGCCGGTGGGACGGACCCACCGGCTTGATCATGCAATCTTGTCGAAGCGCTTAGGCGGCCCAGGGATGGGAAGCGGCGTTGGCCTTTTCGAACTGGTCGATTTCCTTGCCCTTTTCCATCGTCAGGCCGATGTCGTCGAGACCATTCAGCATGCAGTGACGCTTGAAGGCATCGAGATCGAACTTGATGGAGCCGCCGTCGGGGCCGGTGATTTCCATGTTTTCCAGGTCGACCGTCAGGATGGCGTTGGAGCCGCGCGAGGCGTCGTCCAAGAGCTTTTCCAGATTTTCCGGGCTGACCTTGATCGGCAGAATGCCGTTCTTGAAACAGTTGTTGTAGAAAATGTCGGCGAAGCTGGTGGAGATCACGCAGCGGATGCCGAAATCGAGCAGCGCCCACGGCGCATGCTCGCGCGAAGAGCCGCAGCCGAAATTGTCGCCGGCGACGAGGATCTTGGCGTTCTGGTAGGCCGGCTTGTTGAGGACGAAATCCTCGTTCGGCGTGCCGTCTTCATTGTAGCGGGCTTCCGCGAAAAGACCCTTGCCGAGGCCGGTGCGCTTGATCGTCTTCAGGTAATCCTTCGGGATGATCATGTCGGTGTCGATGTTGACAACCGGCAGAGGGGCGGCGACGCCCGTCAGCTTGGTGAATTTTTCCATGGCCTGGCCTCCAGTTCGGCAGAGATAGTGTGTTGATCAGCGTTTAGTCCAGTTTCCCGGCAAAATGAAGGGGAATCTGCAGCCCCGGCCAGCGCCCCGAAGAATCGGCCGGCCGGGCGCGACTGATCTAGCCGGCCTTGGCGGGCTCGTTCATCGCCCAGGAGACGCCGAAGGGATCGCGCAGCTGACCATAGCGATCGCCCCAGAACATGCGCTCGACAGGCATGACCACCTCAACCCCGGCCTTCACCGCGCGATCCCACCACAGATCGATATCGTCGACGACGAGCTGAAGCGAGAAGCCCTGATGTGGCCGGAACGGATGACCGTGTTCGGGATAGGCGTCGCTCAGCATCAGCGAGCTGCCGTTGATGTAGAGATGCACATGCATCGTGCGCCCCTTTTCATCGGGCGGCACGACGAATGCCTGCTCGGCACCGAAAGCATTTTCGTAGAATTCCGCAGCCTTCAGCGCGCCATCGACGGTGATGTAGGGGAGCAGCCCGTTCTTGACCAACGGCATGGCCATCTGGCCGGTTTGCGTTTCGCTTTCCATGCAGTCCTCCATTGATGCCTGGGCGTGATGCTTGTGCAGCCACAAGCCTTGCCGCATCTAGGACGCGCGAGCAAAACGCCAGCCGACAGACTGTATGAAATAAATTCGGGACGCCAGAAGCGATCAGATAGGGACGATCAGAGATCGATGATCGTGCCGCGACCGTCGTTCCAGATGCGCATGGGTTGACCATCGCGCGTCTTGGACTTCGCCCTTGCGCAGACCGGAGCCGCCTTCATCTTCAACGAAAGCGCGCGACCGACCATCAGCACCGTCAGAATTGCGCCAACGGCGAGCGTCACCGAAAAGGTGAAGAGCGCCAACGCTGCGAATGCGGTGATGCCTGCAAGCAAAAGGAAGACGGAACGAATATTCTGCATGGTTTAAAACCTTTCTAGGAAAGGAATGTGGTCCTTCGTCTTGTCTTCTGCAAGATAAGCATGGCTTTTTGTTGTCTTGCCATCAGTCACAAAGCTTGACACACATTCGTGATGAGCCAGTCTCCCCTCACCCGTTCGATGAACCTGCGCCGCTCGGTGCTGAGCGTTCCCGCGATCAACCCTCGCGCACTCGAAAAGACCCATCAGCTCGATTGCGATGCGGTGATCTTCGACCTCGAGGATTCCGTGGCACCCGAGAAGAAAGCCGAAGCGCGCGATAACCTGGCCGCCTTCTTCCGGGGCAAACCGCTCGAGGGCAAGGAACGCATCATCCGCATCAACGGCCTCGACACCAACTGGGGCCGCGCCGACATGGAGCTCGTGAGCGCGCTGGAGCCGGATGCCGTTCTGCTGCCGAAGGTCAACGAACCGCAGGACGTGATGTCGGTCAGCGATCTTCTCGCGGATGGCGATGCGCCGGACGAACTGCGGATCTGGGCGATGATAGAGACACCGCGCGGCATCCTCAATGCCGCGGTGATCGCCGAGGCCGGCCGAACGGCGGGCTCAAGGCTCGATTGCTTCGTCGTCGGCCTCAACGACCTCAGAAAGGAAACCGGCGTGCTACCGCAGCCCGGCCGGCAATATCTTGTGCCCTGGTTGATGCAGGTGATCCTCGCCGTGCGCGCTTACGGCCTCTGCGCCATCGACAGCGTCTTCAACGATTTCAAGGATATCGATGGCTTCGACACCGAATGCGCCGAGGCACGCGCCATGGGCTTCGATGGCAAGATGCTGATCCACCCCACGCAGATCGAACCCGCCAACCGGCATTTCGGCCCGGACGCATCCGCCATCGCCGAAGCTGAGGCGATCATGAAAGCCTTCGCCGACCCCGCCACGGATGGCCTCAACGTCATCAATGTCGACGGACGCATGATCGAGCGGCTGCATCTTGTCCAGGCGGAAACTCTGGTTCATAAAGCCCGCCTGATTGCAGAACGCCAGAAGGCAAAAGGCCAGACGGCAAACTGAAAGACGATGTAATGAAGCTCTACCGCCTTCTGACCGGCCAGGACGACGCCGCTTTCTGCCACCGCGTAACCGACGCCCTC
Organism: Rhizobium sp. O111; assembly: GCF_055616315.1. Taxonomy (NCBI): domain Bacteria; kingdom Pseudomonadati; phylum Pseudomonadota; class Alphaproteobacteria; order Hyphomicrobiales; family Rhizobiaceae; genus Rhizobium; species Rhizobium sp. O111. Next base: position 3,438,001 of record NZ_JBSHXL010000001.1, read on the forward strand.
AACAAGGGCTGGTCGCTGAACGGCTCGCCGGCCATGACTTTCAACTCGCAGACCGGCCAGGTGATGTGCGCCCAGGCGATCGTCAAGCATGTCGAAGGCAAGGACTACCACCCCGACATGAAGCTTTCCGAGCAGTAAGATTTGCTGTGGGGCGCCTGAAGAGCCCAGCGCCTAGCGCTCGGCCGCCTCTTCGGCGCTCGCCTCGATCCGCTCCATGTCGTCATCGCTGAGGCCGAAATGGTGGCCGATCTCATGGATCAGCACGTGGGTGATGATATCGCCCAGCGTCTCGTCGTTCTCGGCCCAGTAATCGAGGATCGGGCGCCGGTAGAGGCGGATGCGATTGGGAAGCTCGCCCGTTTCCAAGGTGAAGCGCTCGGAAATCCCGCGTCCCTCGAACAGGCCGAGTAGATCGAACGGCGTTTCCAGCGCCATGTCCTCGAACACCTCGTCATCGGGGAAGTCTTCGATCTCGATCGTCAGATTGGTCGTCAGCGCACGGAATTCTTCCGGCAGGTGGCTGTAGGCCTCCATCGCCAAAGACTCGAACGTGCTGATTGTCGGAGCGTGGCGATCCTGCCAATTGTCGCTCTGGTCTATGCGAGCCATAAAAGCTCCTTTCCTTTGCCGCCCATATAGAGCCTTTGCCGCTGATTTTCGAGAGCGGAATCAAGGGCAGGAATAAATTCACATCAAACGGCTGTTGACTCTTCGGCCGAGCTCTGGAATCCATAAGAACATAATAGGAACATCCGATAGATGGAGTGACGTCGTGGCACAGTCGGCCGTGGCGCGCGAGCGGCTTTTTGCGCTCCGCGAAACCATTGCAAAGCTTGAAGGAAAACCGGTGCCCGCATTGGCGGCGGCGGAAAACCAGGCTTTGGCCGACACCGTTCTCGACAAGCCGAAGAGCGAAGACGTCCTGCGCCTGCCGCTTGGCATCCCCGCTCTGGATGAGGCGCTCGACGGCGGCCTGCCGCTTGACGGCCTGACCGAAATCCGCACGACGCTGCTGCGCAATGCCGGCGCAAGCAGCGGCTTCGTTCTCGCGATCGCGGCAATGCTCCAGCATGGGCAAGAGGAAGGTGCGAACGCGCACCTGCCGATCCTCTGGATCGCCGATACGGTGGCGACGATGGAGGCCGGGCGGCCCTATGCCGTCGGCCTCAGCGATTTCGGCCTGAAGTCGCGGCTCTTCCTGCACGCCGCGCCGAAAAAGCTGGAGGACGCACTGTGGCTGGCGGAAACCGCCGTCGAAAGCGGCGTCTTTCCGGCCACCATTCTTGAGGTTCGCGGCAATCCCAGGCCCTTCGGCCTGACGGAAAGCCGTCGTCTCAACCTGCGGGCCAAGGCGTCGCGCCGCCCGCTTTTCCTGTTGCGGCAGGCAGCGGAGGAAGAGGCCAGCAGCGCCATCTTCCGCTTCCTTGCCGAACCCGCGCCATCTGCGGCGCGGCCCTTGCCTGATGGTTCGATGCTGGGCGGCAGCATCGGCAATCCGATCTTTCGCATCACCCTGGAGAAGAGCCGAAACCCGGCTCCCTTCTCCATTCTTCTGGAGTGGAACCCCCATGACCGCCGGTTTTTCCCTGTCCGCCCATCAGCCGACACTCGCTTTCCAGGCGAACGCTCAGCGCATTCTGGCACTGTATTTTCCGCATTTGCCGACCGATCGCATATCCAGGAAGAAATGGGGTCTCGCCTGGCGTTTACGCAATCGTCCTGAGACGCCGCCGATCGTCTGCTCCGGCCGCCACGCCAACACCATGCGGCTGACGGCGCTGGACGAGGCAGCCGAGGCGATCAACCTGAAAAAGAGCATGGGTGTCGCCGAAGCCCGCGCCATCCATCCGACGATCGAGGTGATCGAGGAAGATCCGGCCGCCGACCAGCGCTTTCTCGAAGGCATCGCCGATTGGTGTGACCGCTATACGCCGCTGGTGGCGCTCGACGGCAGGGATGGACTTTTTCTAGATATCACCGGCTGCGCTCATCTCTTAGGCGGAGAAAAGGCGCTCCTCAAGGATATCCTGTCCAGGCTCTTTCAAATGGGCATCGACGTCCGGGGCGCGATCACCTCCTCCCCGGGCCTCTCCTGGGCGGTCAGCCGTTTCGGCCAGGGAGGCGTGATCGACGCGGATGAGACGGAACGGGTCGTTGCCCCTCTACCGGTCGCAGCACTCCGTCTCTCGGACGATACGGTCGCAGCGCTCACCAAGATGGGGCTGAAATATATCGGCGACCTGATGGAAACCCCGCGTGCGCCGCTGACCCGCCGCTTCGGCGCAAGTGTGCTGCTGCGGCTTGACCAGATACTTGGAACGGATGAGGAGCCGATATCACCACGCCTGCCCGTCGCCAGCCTCTCGGCCGAGCGCCGGTTGATGGAACCGGTTGCTGCGGAAGAGGAGATTCTGGCCGTGACCGACCAGATCGCCCATGCGCTGAAACCCTCACTGGAGGCGCGCGGCGTCGGCGGTCGTGTTTTCGAACTTGTCCTGTTTCGTGTCGATGGCAAGGTCTTCCGCATCGCGGCCGGCACGACAAGGCCGCTGCGGGAACCAAGGCGCATCGCCGTCCTCTTCACCGAACGCCTGCAGGCTGTCCATGACGATCTCGATGCCGGCTACGGATTTGAGATTCTACGCCTCAATGTCCTGCGCCACGAAAATTTCGATACGGCCCAGAGCGATTTCGAGGGGCACCGTCAAACGGACGCATCGCTGGCCATCTTCGTTGATCGCGTTTCGGCAAGGCTCGGTGTCGATTGCCTGCAAACCTTTCAGTTACGCGAAAGCCATATACCAGAAAGGGCGGCTATTCTCGTCCCCGCGATCGACGCTTTATCGGCATCCCGAATTGAGCAAATCATTACACCACCAGCGCGCAGCGAAAGACCGGTCCGTCTCTTGCAACGGCCGGAACCCATGGATGCTTTCGCCGTAGAGGTTCCCGACGGCGCACCCGTCAGCTTTCAATGGCGCCGCATGCGCCACCGCGTCGTCAAAAGCGAGGGGCCTGAACGGATTGCTGAAGAATGGTGGATGAAAGACAAGACCGACGACAAGGATAAGCCCTCGCGCGATTATTTTCGCATCGAGGACGATCAGGGCTATCGGTTTTGGATCTATCGCGAAGGCCTTTACGGCTACGATGAAAAGCAAAGCTGGTACATGCATGGAATGCTCGCATGAACGCCGGTTTTTTCGAGATCGGCGCCAAGACGAACTTCTCCTTTCTGGAAGGTGCATCCAAGCCTGAGGAGATGGTGCTGCAGGGCACGCTCCTGAAACTGGGCGGTCTCGGCATTGCCGACACCAACTCTGTGGCCGGCGTCGTCAGGGCGCATGCCCAAGCCAAGGCGATCAAAGAAAAATACGAGCGAAAACAGCAGGGACGACTGCAGGGGGACGAGAAGCCAGAAACCGTTCTCGACCCAATTCGCTTTCAGCCGGGGGCTCGTCTCGTTTTCTCGGATGAGACCCCGGACATTCTGGCCTATCCACAAGACCGAAAAGGCTGGGGCCATCTTTGTCGCCTGCTGAGCGCCGGTAATCTGCGCGCGGAAAAGGGCAGTTGCCTCTTGCAGGAGGCCGACCTTATCGAATGGGGAGACCGGATGATGCTGGCGCTTGTTCCCAACCCATCAATCGCCGACGATACCAGTCGTCACCCCGCCTTCGAAGCCTGCCTCCAACGCCTGCGGGAGCGTTTCCAGGGTAAGTTCCACATGGCACTGACGCCCGCTTATGACGGCCGCGATAGGCGCGTTTTTTCCGTTCTTTCCATGCTGGCCGCCCGCAACCGTGTGCCTCTCATCGCCACCAACCAGCCGCTATTTCACGAAGCGGCTCGCCGCCCCTTGTCGGACGTCGTCACCTCGATACGTGAACACGTTCCAATCTATAAGGCAGGCTTCCTGTTGGCGCCGAATGCAGAACGCCATCTGAAAGACGAACGTGAAATGAAACGTCTTTTCAGGGATCATCCGGACGCGGTCATCAATACACAAAGGTTCTTCGACGGGTTGAGTTTTTGCCTCGATGACCTGCAGCACAATTACCCGGATGAAAACGACGAGGGTGAAACCCCTTACGAGACACTTGAACGCCTGACCTGGGCCGGAGCCGCCAGACGTTTTCCAGAGGAGATGAAGGAGGAAACCAGAGCGCAGATCCGCTATGAGCTGGAACTAATCAAGGAAAAACAATACGCGCCTTATTTCCTGACGGTCCACAGGATCATCATGCATGCCCGATACAAGTTACATGTTCTTTGCCAGGGCCGTGGCTCGGCTGCCAACTCGGTCATCTGCTACTGCCTGGAAATCACCGAGGTTAATCCGGAGAAGAACAAGCTTCTCTTCGACCGCTTCATGTCCACGGACCGCGACGAGCCCCCCGACATCGATGTCGATTTCGAGCACGACCGGCGTGAAGAGGTGATCCAGCACATATACCAGCGATACGGAAAGGAGCATGCCGGCCTCACGGCGGCCGTGACCAGTTACCGCACGCGTTCTGCAGGGCGGGAGGTCGCAAAGGCGTTTGGCCTGTCGGAAGACGTCCAGTCGGCGATTGGCAGTCTGGTCTGGGGCTGGTCTGACGACAAGCTTTCGGAACGCGAGGCCAAGGCTGCCGGTCTCGATACCGGAAACGTCGTGACCAACAACGTGCTGAAATATGCCTCAGAGCTTCTGAGCTTTCCCCGGCACCTCACCCAGCATGTCGGTGGTTTCGTCATCACTCGCGATCGGCTCGACGAGGTCGTGCCCATCATGAACACGGCCATGCCGGACCGTTACATGATCGAGTGGGACAAGGACGATCTCGACAATTTGAAGATATTGAAGGTCGACATTCTGGCACTCGGCATGCTGACCTGCCTGCGCAAGGCCTTCGACCTTCTTCTGCTGCATTACGACGAGAAGAAGACCCTCGCGGATCTCGGCAATGCCAAACACGAAGACGAAGAGCCCGTCTATGACATGATCTGCCGGGCTGATACTCTCGGCGTATTCCAGATCGAAAGCCGGGCGCAGATGAGCATGCTGCCACGCCTGCGCCCAAGAGAATTCTACGATCTGGTGATCGAGGTGGCGATTGTCCGGCCCGGCCCAATCCAGGGCGACATGGTCCACCCATATCTGAAGCGCAGAGAGCAGCGACGGCAAGGTATTCCGATCGACTATCCGAGCCCAGAACTGGAAGGTGTTCTTGAGCGGACACTTGGTGTCCCTCTCTTTCAGGAACAGGCTATGCAGATCGCCATCACCGCGGCCGGTTTCAAGCCGGCGGAAGCCGATCAGTTGCGCCGGGCGATGGCGACCTTCAAGCGAACCGGCACGATCGGCAATTTCGAAAAGCGCTTCATCGACGGCATGATGTCCAAGAAGATCTATTCGAAAGAATTCGCACAACAGTGCTTCAACCAGATCAAGGGTTTTGGCGAATACGGCTTTCCGGAAAGCCACGCAGCCTCATTCGCGCTGCTCGTATACGCCTCCTCCTGGGTGAAGGCCTATTACCCCGATGTCTTCTGTGCAGCCATGCTGAACTCGCAGCCGATGGGCTTCTACGCGCCGGCGCAGCTGGTCCGCGACGCCAGGGAGCACGGCGTGGAGATCCGGCCGGTCGACATCAACAGCTCGGATTGGGACTGCCTTCTGGAAGACGGACGCTTCGATGGTCGTCGGATCGACTTTCGTCATCGTGAGATGACTGATGTCATCAAGGCCAATCACGCCGTTCGCCTCGGCTTTCGCCAGGTAAAGGGGCTATCCGAGGAGGCCATACGCGAGAAGCTTATGGCAAACAGGAAGGCGGGCTATACCTCCATCCGCGATCTCTGGCTGCGCTCGAGCCTCGACAAATCCGATATCGAGCGGCTGGCGGATGCGGACGCCTTCAACAGCATCGGCCTGTCCCGGCGCGAAGCGCTATGGGCGGTCCGCGCGCTCGATGTGAAGAGCGCGGCCGAACGGTTGCCGCTGTTCGATCAGGCATCCCATCTCGACCTGCAGGTCGAGCCTGAGGCCAAGTTGCCTGAGATGCTGCCGGGCGAGCAGGTGGTCGAGGACTACCGGTATCTGTCCCTGTCGCTCAAGGCGCACCCTCTGTCCTTCCTGCGCGACGAACTGCGTGGGATCGGCATTACCCGCAGCGTCGACCTGCTCAAGGTTCCTAACGGCCGGTGGGTGACGATCGCCGGCCTCGTTCTGGTGCGTCAGCGCCCGGGCTCGGCCAAGGGCGTGATCTTCATGACGCTGGAGGATGAAACCGGTGTCGCCAATGCCATCGTCTGGCCGAAGACCTTCGAGAAATACCGCGCCATCGTCATGGGCGCCCGGCTCGTCAAGATCCGCGGCAAGCTGCAGAGCCAGAGCGGGGTGATCCATACGGTTGTCGATCACATCGAGGACATGACGCACGCCTTGGGGCTATTGCAGAAGGAGGCCAACCGCTTCGGCGTCTGCGACCGCTCGGACGAAGCGCGCCGACCGACCGCCGATCCCCGGCAGAAGAAGCTCAGCGAGACATTGGAGAAGGCGGTGATGGAAAAAAGAATAACCACGCGAGACAATCGTGGGCGGAATGAAGCCACGGCCTCGGTCATGCCGAAGGGCCGTAATTTTCATTGATTTTCAATGGCGGGTCCGTTCGGACGTTGTCGCAGGCGGAGAGCCATCCGTTTCGATTGGATCGTAAGCGAGCCGGAAGGCGAGCGAAGCGGGAGTGCCCGAATATGAATCTTTCTTGACAACAAGCGTCTTCTTTAGCAAAAAGACGATAGTCATTGTCATGTTTGGAATGAAGACGTGCTTGTCTGCAGCTGCAATTACATAACCGACACTGAAATCCGGGAGGTTATCAACAGCCTTCTCGATGAGGACTGTTGGCAGCTTATTGTCCCTGCGAAAGTCTACCACGCCATGGAAAAACGCGGCCGTTGCTGCGGTTGTTTCCCGAATGTGGTCGACATCATCATTCAGACGACCGAGGACTATCACGCCCGTCGGCACTCGACGGATGCCGAAATATTTGATTTCATGTCCCGCCTCAGAAACTTCCATGAAGAAAACAGGAGAGCGGACATTGAAAGGCGACAAAAAAGTCATCGAGCGGCTTAACGAGGCCCTCTTTTTGGAGCTTGGTGCTGTCAATCAGTACTGGGTTCACTATCGTTTGCTCGAGGATTGGGGCTACACCAAGCTTGCCAAGAAAGAGCGCGCTGAATCGATCGAAGAAATGCAGCACGCCGACAAGCTCGTCGCACGCATCATCTTCCTCGAAGGCCACCCCAACCTGCAGACGCTTGCGCCGCTGCGCATCGGCCAGAACGTCAAGGAAGTTCTGGAAGCGGATCTCGCCGGCGAATACGACGCCCGCACCGCCTACAAGAAATCCCGCGATATCTGTCATGAGGCAGGCGACTACGTTTCCATGAAGCTCTTCGAAGAGCTCCTCATGGACGAAGAAGGCCACATCGACTTCCTCGAAACGCAGCTTGAGCTGCTCGGCAAGATCGGCGAGGCCAAGTATGGCCAGCTGAACGCCGACTCCGCCGACCAAGCCGAATAATCAAGCCACAGGAGCCGGTCGCCCAGGCGGCCGGCATCCAAATCAGGTACCATCAATCAGGCGGCCGGCAATCCCGCGAGATGGCTGAACTCGCTGACCACCTGTTCGTAGACACCGCGCTTGAAGGATACGATCAGCTCCGGCAACTCCGCCATCGGCTTCCAGTCCCAGGCGTCGAATTCCGCGGAATGCCCACCCGGCGGCGGGTTGATGGCGATCTCGCTCTCATCGCCATCGAAGCGGAAAGCGAACCAGCGCTGCGTCTGCCCGCGAAACTTGCCCTTGAGCCCGATACCGATCAGCTGCGGCGGCAGATCGTAGTTGATCCAGTCCTTCGCCTCGGCAAGCAGCGTCACCGTCTTCATCCCCGTCTCTTCATAGAGCTCGCGATAGGCCGCCGTCAGCGGGTCCTCGCCCTTGTCGATGCCTCCCTGCGGCATCTGCCACAGCTGCGGTGAGCCGTCATATTCCGAATTCTCCGCCGGAATCCGGCGGCCGGCCCAGACGAGCCCGGCGCGGTTGAGGATCATCACGCCGACGCAGGGGCGATAAGGCAGATCTTCGGCTTTAACGGTCGATTGGCTCATGGTTGTCTCTGCTAGGGTTTCTTTGGATCATTGGTCAGTGCGGCGATCCCGACGATCTCGATGCCGCGCATCGCCGCTTCTTCCGTCCATTTTGAAATGGCATCGATGCTCTCGTCAAATGCCGAGGCAACGCCGATCGCCTGGCCGTTGCGCTTGGCCGCGCGCTCGAGCTCATCCAGCTTGTTGGTGATCGCGTTGAAATCCACCTGCCCGTCGAGCTGCACGTCCGCAAAGGCGTAGGGCGTCTCCGTACCCTTGGCGATCGCGGCGGTCTTCGACTGAGCCGAGGTTCCGTCGTCGAGAAACAACAGCCCGCGCTTGCCGATATCGCGCATGACAGGCTCAAGCGCATTCGCATCCGAAAGGAAACGGCCGCCCTGGTAGTTCAGCACGCCGGTATAGTTGGTGATTTCGCCCATCGCCCGGTGCAGGCTCTCGATATTCTTGGCCACGCTTTTCGACGTCAGCAACGTGTCAGGCCCAGGATCGTTCGCCGGGTAATCGAAAGGCTCCAGCGGCACCTGGATCAAGATTTCGTGGCCGGATCGACGCGCCTCCTGCATCCAGCGCTGCAGGCTGTTGCCGCTGGCGGCGAATGCGAGCGTCACCTCCTCGGGCAACTGCTGGATCGCCCGCTGCGTGCCCGTCTGGCTGAGGCCAAGACCGCTCACGACGATCGCGATCCGCGTCCCATGAGTCCCCGACCATGGCCGTGCATACTGATCCATCGGCCGGCGGCCATCGGGGCCAACGATCGGCAACCGTCCGAACGACGACGCCTCGAGCAGGGCATCGTTCGGCAGCGCGGCCATTCGCGGATCCTGGCCCACCTGCATGGCGTCGATCAGAACGGGGCCGTTTCCATCACGGGTCTTCGGGCTGTATTTGGTCACCACCGAGCCATCCCCCGTCGTCATGCGCTCGACATTGGCGCCGGAATTCGCGTCGCTGCGCGGCATGCCGTTGAGAGGCGTCGCATCGGGCGTGGCGGTCTGTTGAGTGGTGTCGGTGGGAACGGCGGAGGCCTGCTCCTTGGCGGGCGGCGTCTCGCGCTTCAGGCCATCGCCGCGAAAGGCGGTATAGACCGAAAAGCCGCCGATTAGCACGAGGCAAAGCCCGGCAACCACCCGCCCCGTGCGCAAGACGCCAGGGCGCTTGCCGCCAGGCTTGCGGTTCTGTCCAAGGGGCGCGTGCAGATCGGTATTCATTCTTCGGCTGCTTCCATCGACAGGACAGCAAAAAGGCGTCAGGCCGGATCCTCATCCGGCCTGACGCCTCATCTGATCGTTACTTGGCGCTGACGGCCTTTTCAGGGTTCGGCGGGAAAGACGGATCCGTCTTTTTGCCGCGCAGAAGGTCGAGTGCGTAGTTGAGCTGCACGTCATCCTTCGGATCCGGCGGCACGTAGGCGACGGAGCCCGAGCCTTCGTCCGTCTCGCTCTGGCCCTTGATGTGGCCGCGCAGTGCGGATTCGCCCTCGGTCACCATCTTGCCCTTCAGATCATCCGGCAGCGGCTCTTCGACCTTGATGTCAGGCGTGATGCCTGTGCCCTGGATCGAGCGGCCCGACGGCGTGTAGTAGAGCGCCGTCGTCAGGCGAAGCGCGCCGTTCTCGCCGAGCGGAATGATGGTCTGGACCGATCCCTTGCCGAAGGAGCGTGTGCCGAGAACCGTGGCGCGACGCAGATCCTGCAGGGCGCCGGCGACGATTTCCGATGCCGAAGCCGAGCCGCCGTTGATCAGAACGATCACAGGCTTTCCATCCGTCAGATCGCCAGGGCCGGCATTGAAGCGGCGGGTTTCGTCCGGATTGCGGCCACGCGTGGAAACCACCTCGCCGCGCTGCAGAAGCGCATCCGATACCTGGATCGCCTGGTCGAGCAGACCGCCCGGGTTGAGGCGCAGGTCAAGCACGTAGCCCTTGAGCTTGTCGGCCGGAACGGTCTTCTTGATCTTCTCGATCGCCTTTTCCATGTCCGGGTAGGTCTTTTCGGTGAACGAGATGATGCGGAGATACCCGACATCATCCTCGACACGCGACTTGACCGCCTGCACGGCCACGACATCGCGAACGATCGTCAGTTCGATCGGCTTGTCGGCGCCCTTGCGGATCAGCGTCAGCTTGATCGGGGTGTTGATGGCACCGCGCATCTTCTCGACAGCGTCTTCAAGCTTCAGGCCACGAACAGACTGTCCGTCGATTTCCGAGATATAATCGCCCGCGAGAACACCTGCCTTGGCGGCCGGCGTATCGTCGATCGGCGTGATGACCTTGACCAGCTCGTCTTCCATCGTGACTTCGATGCCGAGACCGCCGAACTCGCCCTTGGTCTGGGTCTGCATGTCCGCCGCGTCCTTGGCGTTCATGTAGCTCGAGTGCGGGTCAAGCGACGACAGCATGCCGTTGATGGCATTTTCGATCAGCTTGTCCTCAGCCGGCGGCGTCACATACTGGGCGCGAACACGCTCGAATACGTCACCGAAAACGGACAGTTCCTTGTAGGTGGACGCCCCCGCCGCTTCCGCGGGCACACCGGCGGAATAGATGACGCTCATGGCCGTCGCACCCATCAATGCGCCAACCAGAACAAGAGAAGCCCTACGAATCATTGCGTGCCTTTCCGGTGTCTTTGGCGGTCCACCATGGTCGGGAATCGACCGGCTTTCCGTCTTTTCGAAATTCAATGTAAAGCGTTGGTCGGTTTGTTTCCAGCGCCAATGCAGTCGCACTGGCCACTCTTTTCGCACCCATCACCGCAAGCGGTTCGCCGGCGAAAACAAACTTGCCCTGCCGCGCGTTCATGGTCTCCATTCCGGAGAGAACCAGGTGATATCCGTCGCCGGCATCGAGAATGATCATCTGCCCATAGCTGCGAAACGCGCCGGCATAAACGATCAGACCATCCGCCGGTGCGGTAACCACCGTCTCCGGGTTGGTCGCCAGCGTCATACCCATCGCCTCATGGCCTGTTCCATCGGCATCGCCGAACTGGCGCAGGATGTCGCCGGCAACGGGCAACTCCAGCTTAGCCTTCAATTCTCCGAACGGATATGCGGGCGCAATGCGGTTTTTATCGGGCACCCCGCTGTCCGCCAAAGCCTTGGCCTGCGCGCGCTGTTCATCCGTCAGCAGCCTGCGATTTTCCTCCGCCTGGCGCGCCGCGGCGGTCGCCTGGCGAACGGATGAAATCTCGCTTTCCATCGACGCCACAAGGCTCTCCAGGCTCGTGGCCTTGCCTGCGAGTTCCTCGGAGCGCTGTCGCTCGGCATTGAGCTCGGCTGTATTGCTCCGGCTCAATTTCTCGTTCTCGGCGAGAAGCAAATCCATGCGCCGCTCTTCCTCGAGGCTGTTGGTCATCGTCGTCGTCAAGCCGGCCTTCTCGGCGGCACTTGCGGCCTGCAGCGAGGCCAGGTTGCCGAGATCGGCGGCGAGTTTATCCGTCTCCTTGCGGATGCCGGGAACGACGGCACCGAGCAGGATGGCGCTGCGCACCGAGGCAAGCGCATCATCAGGCGTCACCAGAAGCGCCGGCGGCGGGTTGCGTCCCATCCGCTGCAGTGCCGCGAGCACCTCGGCCAGCAGCCCGCGCCGCTCGTGTAGCGACTGGCGAACCGCATCTTCCTTCACGCCGAGATCGGCAAGCTTCTTCTCGCTCTCCAATATCTGCTTTTCCAGCGACTTGCGCCGCGCCGCGGAATCGATCAGCGCCTGGCGAACACTGCTGGTGCTCTTGTCCAGATCCTCGATGCTCTTCTGCAGTTCCGCGACCTTGCTCGAAGAGAGATTGATGGTCTTCGACAGCGCATCCAGCTCGCTGCGCGTCTGGTCGCGCTTCTTTTCCAGTTCGACGGCCGGATCAGGTGCCGCAGCCGCAACGGGCGCGCTTGTCGACGGCGAGTCCGGTTGCGCGGCGGCCGGCTGCTCCTGCGCCAGAGCGGACACCCACCCGGACACGCCGAGAACCGACGCGGCAAGGCCAGCCACGGCAACCGACAAGATCACATAGTTTCGCTTGGATGCAGGTGTCGGCATGCCGATCGGTAAATCCTCTTAAACCGCGCGAAGATTAAGCTGATTTGACCGTCTTTGCCAGAAAGATTGAGGCCTGCCGCCCGCTCGCGCAAGACACACCTGCGTGAATGATCGTGAGCGCTCAGACACGATGATAGGGATGGCCGGAGAGGATCGTCACGGCGCGATAGAGCTGCTCGGCGATCAGCGTGCGAACGAGTTGATGCGGCCAGGTCATCTTGCCCAGGCACAGCGTTGCGTCGGCCCGATCGTAGAGCGCCGGATCAAGCCCATCGGCGCCGCCGATCGCGATCAACATGTCGCGCTTTCCCTGATCGCGGTAATTCCCGAGAAGAGTGGCGAAACCTTCGCTATCGAGCGCCTTGCCGCGTTCGTCGAGGAGAATGAGGATACTTCCCTCCGCCAGCGACTTCTGAAGCATGCCGGCTTCCTCGCGCTTGCGCGTATCGGCATTGGAGGCGCGACTTTCGGCGACTTCGACAACGCGGGAGAATTCGAGGCCGACGGCGGGACCGGCCTTCGCGAAGCGGTCGAAATAACGCGCCGCAAGATCCTTCTCTGGGCCGGATTTGAGCCGCCCCACGGCAAAAAGACCAACGCGCATGTGTCCGCTCCTGCTATCAGGCCTTTCGCGGCTCAAAGGTGCCGCAGGCCGGGGCTAAAGCACCGCCGGCCCAATCAGATCCATCTATCAGGCGCCGGACGCAGCGTCCAGACAGCCTGCCGGCTGGAGTATCAGTGCAGCGTCTCGTCCAGATCGGGAGCCTGCCACATCTTTTCGATGTTGTAGAACTCGCGAATTTCGGGACGGAAGACATGCACGATAACATCGCCGGTATCGATCAGAATCCAATCGCCGGCATCCTGGCCTTCGACCCGGGCGGAGCCGAAGCCCTCATCCTTGAGGTCGCTGAGCAGGTGATCGGCAATGGCCATGACATGGCGGCTCGAGCGGCCCGAGACAACAACCATGAAGTCGCCGAGCGCCGATTTTCCGGCAATGTCGATGGAAACGATATCTTCAGCTTTGGAGTCCTCGAGGCTGACGAGGACGGTGTGCAGGGCGCGGGCAGCGGCATCAACGCCACGTTCCGGGCTCTTCGGGACAACGACTTTCGTGCTTCCCTTTGCGTGTACTGTTGTCAGTGCTTTCCCTTTCTCGGAATGACAAAGCATGCACATCACTGATTTGGCGAACCAAATCATGGTTAAGATAGGCACCGAACCATAAATGTTTCAAGACGCCCGCGATCACAAAGCATGAATGCCGGATTTGGCGCGGCAGCAACGGATGGCTCAGCCTCAAGTGCATCCTGCCGGGCTGTGTACAGTTGCCGTCGCCCTCAGTAAAGTGATGCTTCGTCCCAGTGCGAAGATTGCAAATGAAAAACACCTTAGAAAACACGCTTGTCCCGGTCCTTCGCATCAGCTTCCCGCATGAAGACCGCCTTGGGCACGGCAAGATGGAACTGCTGGAGCACATCAAGGAGACCGGCTCGATCTCCGCCGGCGGCCGTGCGATGGACATGTCCTATCGGCGCGCCTGGCTGCTGGTCAGCGAAATGAACCGGATGTTCAAGCATCCGGTCGTGGAATCGCAGCGAGGCGGCCAGAAGGGTGGCGGCGCGGCGTTGACTGAATTCGGCGAGGAACTGCTGGCGCGTTTTCGGCAGATGGAGCAAACGATCCGGGTGACCCTGGCTGACGACCTCGCCTGGCTGGAGAGCAACCGCTTGCTCGATGGCGCCGAGCCAACAGCCTAAGGCTCCAGCGCAACCGTCTTGATGATGGCGAACACCGGCATGCCCTCGCGCAACGCCATGCGCTCCGCCGAGAAACTGGTGATCCGCGACAGGATCGCGTCACCGCCGCAATCGACCGTCACGTCTACGGTCGCATCGTCGGACGGTGTCGCTGCCAGGATCGTACCTTCAAGCACGTTGAGCGCGCTGAGGCCATTCGGCCGTTCGGTGGCGAGCATCACATCGCGAGAGGGAATACGGACACGCACTGCCTTGCCCGGCGCAAGACCGGCATCTGGCACATGCAGCCGCACGGTCGCCATCGCAACGGTGGCGAGGCGATGCCGCTCGTCCACGGCCTCCACACGCCCCTGCAATAGGGCACCCGCCTCGCGCCGATCAAGCGACGCAGCGGGCAGGCTGAGTACCTCGGTTGCCGTGCCAATGGCCTTAACCCGGCCTTCCTGCATGACGACGACCTGATCGGCAAGCCGCGCTACTTCGGCCACCGAATGGCTGACATAGACGATCGGAATATCCATCTCGTCGCGCAGACGCTCAAGGAACGGCATCACCTCCGCCTTGCGCGCTTCGTCGAGCGCAGCAAGCGGCTCATCCATGAGAAGCAGGCGCGGTGAAGACAGAAGCGCGCGGCCGATCGCCACCCGCTGCTTTTCGCCGCCGGACAGGTGCTCAGGGCTGCGGCCGAGCAACCTTTCGATATCGAGCAAGCCGACGATCCGCTCAAAGCTCTCCCGTGGCGCCCCCTTCGGCGCGAACCAGCGGCCGTAGGTCAGGTTCTGGCGCACGGTAAGATGCGGGAAGAGCCGTGCTTCCTGAAACACATAGCCGAACCGCCGGCGATGCTTGGCGACGAAGATGCGCTTGGCGGTATCGGTCAGGATCTCGCCGTCGAGGCTGATTTGTCCGTCGTCGGGCCGTGTCAGCCCGGCGATCATCCGGATCATCGAGGTCTTGCCTGAGCCCGAACGGCCGAACAGCGCGGTAATCCCGCGCTCCGACGTGAACCCCGCCTCGAGCGAGAACGCGTCAAACCGATGCTTTGCCTGGACAACGAGCGTCATTGCGGATCGATCCTCCGCCCGATGAGACGTGACAGGAATTCGGATGCGAGCAACGCGGCCATGGAGATCGCCACAGCAACCAGGGTCAGCCGCAGCGCTCCCGCATCCCCGCCCGGAACCTGCGTGAAGGAATAGATCGCGGCTGACAGCGTCTGCGTCTCGCCGGGGATATTGGAGACGAAGGTGATCGTCGCGCCGAACTCGCCCATCGCCTTGGCGAAGGCCAAGATCATGCCGGCGATGATGCCGGGCAAGGTGAGGGGCAGCGTCACCGTCAGGAAGACCCAGAACGGGCTGGCGCCGAGCGTGCCGGCGGCCTCTTCAAGTTTGCGGTCGATCGCCTCGATGGAAAGGCGGATGCTGCGCACCATCAACGGAAAGGCCATCACGGCGCAGGCCAGTGCTGCCCCCGTCCACCGGAAGGAGAAGACGATTCCGAAATATTGATCGAGAAAGGCGCCGATCACCCCGCGCCGGCCAAACAGCACGAGCAGGATGAAACCGGTGACGACGGGCGGCAGGATAAGCGGCAAATGCACGATGCCGTTGAGAATGGATTTGCCCCAGAAGCGTCCCCGCGCCAGAAGCAGCGCGACACCGATGCCGAAAGGCAGGCTTGCCAGCATTGCAACGATCGACACGCGCAGACTGAGCATGATCGCCGTCCATTCGTCACTGCTCAGACCAAGTGCTTCCAAATGCAATGCTCCTGAAAAAACGAAGGCCCACCGTGGCGGGCCTTCAGGCTAGGCAGTTGCGTATAAAACCGCAATTATTTCAGGATGGTGAAGCCCTGTTCGGTGAAGAAGTGCGCTGCCTTCTCCGACTTCAGGAAGTCGAGATAAGCTGCCGTATCGGCATTCTTGCTCTCGGACAGGATGGCGATCGGATAGGTGATCGGCGGGTGCGAGTCGGCGGGGAAGGTACCGGCAACGGCAACGCCCGGATCCGCGTTCACGTCGGTCCGGTAAACGATGCCGAACGGCGCTTCGCCGCGCGAGACCAGCGCCAGCGCCGCACGCACGCTTTCAGCGCCTGCGACCTTGCCTTCGACCGACGACCAGACGCCGAGCTTTTCAAGCGCTGCCTTGCCATACTTGCCGGCTGGTACCGACTTAACTTCGCCCATGGCGAGCTTCCCGTCGCCGAGCAGGCCGGCGAGATCGAAGCCCTGCTTGATATCGACGGGCTTGACCTTGTCCTTGGCGGCAACGAGCACGATGCTGTTGCCGAGCAGGTTGGAGCGGGTGTCCGCCTTGATCAGGTTCTTCTTGGCGAGATAATCCATCCAGTCGAGGTCGGCCGAAATGAACACATCCGCAGGCGCGCCGCCTTCGATCTGCTTTGCCAGAGCGGAGCTCGCCGCATAGGAGACGACAGCTTCCTTGCCGCTTTCCTTGGCCCATTCCGCATTGGCCGCATCAAGTGCATTCTTCATGCTTGCGGCGGCAAAGACCGTAACCTTTTCAGCGGCGACGGCTGTGCCGGCGGTTGCGCCAAGCCAGATCGCGGAGACCGCGACAGCTGCGAATTTCACCCATTGACGACGATTGTGCATATTGTTTCCCCAACACTTCGAGATGTTTGGAGAGATATAACGGAACCCAGCCATTGACCAGCGCTATATTCAGCCGAACGCAACGCATCGCGTAACACTTGATGAAGATAGCTTCACGTGTTCGTGAACCATGGCGGAAACGCCGCTGCGACGCAACATAGGTGGCTGGTACCGACCAGTAATGAACGGCTAAGCGACGCCAAAACAAGAGAATTCACCAGAAAATGCCAACAAATTGAGCACAGCGATGGGTGCGACACTTAAACACATGTCAGAAATGCATTGCTGCGATGCACCAATTTCGCTTTTCTTTCTGTGATACTCATCATACAACCTCCTCATCGGACAGCGATCTCCTCCTCCCAAGCTGTCCGATAACGGATCGGCAACACTCCTCCTCCCAGTTGCCGGTCAAGTTTTAAGCCCGACGGATCCTCCCCCGTCGGGCTTTTCATTTTCCAGCTTGATATTGAGATAAATGAGCTAAGCGCCTTTTTGCGCGCGGATCGCTGTCGAGCTCAGTCGCGATCTCGGCCCGTGGATGAATGTCCAGGCAGGCGCCGGCTTCTTCCAGAGCGCTCTCGAATCATCCTCGTCGACACGCGCGAAGTCGAAGGTCTTGGCCATCTTCGATGACAGGAATGACAGCGTTGCACCCGGCCGGTCGATAACGGCGATCGGGAACATGCGGGCGATATCCTGCCACCGCTGCCACCGATGAAACGTCTTCAGACTATCGGCGCCCATGATCCAGATGAAATGCACATGCGGATTGCTGATCTTGATCCGCGCCAACGTTTCCGCGGTGAAGGTCGTACCGAATTTCTTCTCGAACGCGGTGACCTTGATAGCCGGATGCTTGGCAAGCTTTTCGCTGAGCCGCACCCGCTCCGCCAGAGGCAAAAGCTGGCTCGGATCCTTTAGGGGATTGCCGGGAGTGACCATCCACCACAGCTGATCGAGACCAAGCCGCTTGATCGCGATCTCCGCCACCAGCGCATGACCCTGGTGCGGCGGATTGAAGGAACCGCCGAACAGACCGACCACCATGCCCCGCTCGGCATGCGGCACGCGAAGATAGCGTCGGTCCAATTCGTCGTTGATCACATCAGGTCCGGACTTGGCCGGTGCCATGCACGCGGTATTTGAACGAGGTCAGCTGCTCGACGCCAACGGGGCCTCGCGCATGCATCTTGCCGGTGGCGATGCCGATCTCCGCACCCATGCCGAATTCACCGCCATCGGCAAACTGCGTCGAGGCATTGTGTAGCAGGATGGCGGAATCGACCTCGGTGAAGAAGCGCTCCACGACGGCTGGGTCTTCGGCGATCACGGCTTCGGTATGGTTCGACGAATAGGTCTGGATATGCTTGATCGCACCATCGATGCCATCGACGACAGCGACCGAGACGATCGCGTCGAGATATTCCGTGGACCAGTCTTCCTCGGTCGCCACCTTCGTTCCAGGCGCCGCCTTCACAACGCTTGAAGAGCCGCGAACTTCGCAGCCGGCATCCGAGAGAACATCGAGCAGCGGAACGAGATGCGTGTCGCTGACAGCGCTGTCGACCAGAATGGTCTCGACGGCACCGCAAATCCCCGTCCGCCGCATCTTGGCGTTGACGACGATCTCCTTGGCCATGTCGAGATCGGCGGATGCATCGACATAGATATGGCAGAGCCCTTCCAGATGCGCGAAGACGGGCACCCGGGCTTCGTTCTGCACACGCGCGACAAGGCTCTTGCCACCGCGCGGGATGATCACGTCTATCGCTCCACCCAAGCCGCGCAACATGGCACCAACCGCCGCGCGATCCGTTGTCGGAACGAGCTGGATAGCATGCTCTGGGAGCCCGGCAGCCTTCAGGCCGCGCACCATGCATTCATAGATAGCCTTCGATGAACGACGCGAATCCGAGCCGCAGCGCAGGATAACGGCATTGCCCGCCTTGACGCAGAGCGCACCGGCATCCGCAGTCACATTCGGGCGGCTTTCGAAGATAACGCCGATCACGCCAAGCGGCGTGCGCACGCGCTCGATCTTCAGGCCATTGGGACGATCCCAGGCGCTGACCACCTCGCCAACGGGATCCTTCAAGGAAGCGATCGCGCGAATGCCATCGGCCATCTCCGCGACGCGCTTGTCGGTGAGCGTCAGCCGATCGATGAAGGAGGGCAGCATGTCGGAACCCGCCGCATCCTCGAGATCCCGCGCGTTTTCAGCGAGGATCTGGTCCTTGTCCGCCAGGATCGCATCAGCCATGGCATTCAGGGCGGCGTTCTTGGCGTCGGTCGAGGCGAAGGCCAACGGTCGCGCGGCAGCCTTGGCCTTGCGGCCGATGTCATTCATCAGCGCGTCAATGTCAGGGCTTTGCACGACTGTATCAAGCATGGGCGGCGTCCTTCTTCTGCCTTTCCAATTTCGAATTGATTTGCGAGGTCATGACCATGTCGTCGCGATGGATCATCGCGGCGCGCCCGGCATAGCCGAGAATGGCCTCGATCTCGCTGGACTTGCGGCCGGTGATCTGGCGCGCTTCATCGGCGTCATAGCCCGCCAATCCGCGCGCGATCTCCCGGCCATTGGGCCCGATGATCGCCACCGTATCGCCACGGCTGAACACACCGACGACCTTGCGCACGCCGGCGGGCAGCAGGCTCTTGCCACCGCCTAGCGCCGTCACCGCGCCGTCATCGACATGGAGCTCGCCAGCCGGCTGCAGCTGACCGGCGATCCAGGTCTTGCGCGCAGTCACGGGCGTTCCCGAAGGCGCGAACCACGAGGACCGCGCGCCGTTTTCGATCGCAGACAGCGGACTGTCGGTCTTGCCGGAAGCGATGATCATCGCGCAGCCAGAGGTCGTCGCGATCTTGCCGGCATCGATCTTGGTTCGCATGCCGCCACGCGACAGCTCGGATGCGGCACCGCCAGCCATCGCCTCGATCTCAGGCGTGATCTCGGCGATCGTTTCCAGGAACTGCGCATCCGGGTCGAGATGCGGCGGAGCGGTGTAGAGGCCATCGATATCAGAGAGCAGGATCAAGAGATCAGCGCCTGCCATCGTCGCGACACGCGCCGCCAGACGGTCATTGTCGCCATAGCGGATTTCGCTGGTGGCAACGGTATCGTTCTCGTTGATGATGGGAACGGCGCCGATCTTCAGCAGCTGGTTGATCGTCGCGCGCGCATTGAGATAGCGGCGGCGTTCTTCCGTATCGCCAAGCGTCAGCAGGATCTGGCCGGCGACGATGCTGTCCCGCGACAGGCTCTCTGACCAATCGCGCGCAAGCGCGATCTGGCCGACCGCGGCTGCGGCCTGGCTTTCCTCGAGCTTCAAAGCGCCCGAGGGCAGATCGAGAACCGAGCGCCCAAGCGCGATGGCGCCAGAGGACACCACAAGCACGTCGACGCCCTTGTTTTTCAACTTAGCGATATCGGCGCACATCGCGTCCAGCCAGCTCTTCTTCAGGCCGGTCTTGCGGTCGACGAGCAGCGCGGAGCCGATCTTGATAACGATGCGCCGGTAGCTACCCAGCGCCTTCTGCCTAGTCATTGGCCTCGTCCTCGTCGGCGATAATATCGCGATGACGCACCTTCAGCGCTTTGGCCGGCTTTTCAAGAATGTTCGCTTCGGCATTGGCCTCGACGATGATATCGCGCAGCGCACGCAACACTTCGGTCATGCCCATGCCGGTTGCCGCCGAGATCTGGAAGGGCGTGCTGCCGCAGGCTTTGGCCAGTTCCTTGGTCTTCTTCGTCAGCGTTGCCTTGTCGAGAACATCGATCTGCGACAGCGCCACGATCTCCGGCTTGTCACCGATCTCGTCGCTATAGGCTCTGAGTTCGTGCTTGACCGTCTTGTAGGCCTTGCCGACATTCTCTTCCTGCGCGGACACGAGATGCAGCAGAACGCGCGTGCGCTCGACATGGCCGAGGAACCGGTCGCCGATGCCGACGCCCTCATGGGCGCCTTCGATCAGGCCGGGAATGTCGGCAAGAATGAATTCGCGCTCATCGATCGTCGCAACGCCGAGATTGGGATGCAGCGTCGTGAACGGATAATTGGCGATCTTCGGGCGTGCGCGGGTAACGGCCGCGAGGAACGTGGACTTGCCGGCATTCGGCAGGCCGACCAGACCGGCATCGGCGATCAGCTTCAGACGCAGCCAGATCGTCTTTTCCTCGCCCTCAAGGCCAGGATTGGCCCAATCCGGCGCCTGATTGACCGAGGTCTTGAAGTGCGCGTTGCCAAAACCGCCATTGCCACCCCGGGCGAGGCAATAGCGCTGCCCCTCTTCCGTCAGGTCGCAGATCAGCGTTTCCTGGTCTTCCTCGAAGATCTGTGTGCCGACGGGCACCTTCAGCGTCACGTGCTCGCCATTGGCGCCGGTACGGTTGCGGCCCATGCCGTGCGTGCCGATCGTCGCCTTGAAGTGCTGCTGGAAGCGGAAATCGATCAGCGTGTTGAGACCATTGACGGTCTCCACCCACACGTCACCACCGCGTCCGCCATCACCGCCATCAGGCCCGCCGAACTCGATGAACTTCTCGCGCCGGAACGACACGGCACCCGCGCCGCCGCTGCCGGATTTGATATAGACCTTTGCTTCGTCGAGAAATTTCATTTTACTTCCATCATTCGGTGTCATTGGACGCCCGTCTTGGCCTGATCGATATAGGCCGTTCAGCCGGAGGTCAAAGATTATCGTTAGGTTTGCGAGCTATAACATACAGTACGGCTTCGGTCTCGACGGCACGTACGATCTGAAACGAATCGTCGACAGTCTTGCCGGCGCCGACATCATCGCGCTCCAGGAAGTCACCCGCGGCTTCGCGCGAAACCGATATGCCGACATGGTCGCCGATCTCAGCGCCCTGTTTCCCGACCATTTCTGGGTCTACGGACCGGGCTGCGACCTTCATGTCGCTGAAATTGACGGCCGTCCCGCGCCGCGCGGCATGCGCATGCAGTTCGGCAACATGGTCTTGTCGCGCTGGCCGATCCTGTCGACCCGCACGCTGCTTCTGCCGCGCAGCAGGACGCTCACCAAGCTCAACCTGCAACGAAGCTCCACCGAGGCTGTCATCGACCTTCCCGGCGGCGCAGTGCGCGTCTACTCCGTCCATCTCGATCACGTCTCCAGCGACGAGCGCATCCGCCAACTCGCACATCTGAACGACCGCATCAACGCCTTCGCCCATGAGGGCGGATCGCTGACCGGCGCCCGCGAGTTCGAGATCGAGGAGCTTCCGCTGCCCGAAGACTATCTCGTCATGGGCGACTTCAACATGCTGCCGGAATCGCCCGAATACTGCGCTTTCGCGGGCCGGAAGGACGGATATTACGGACGCACGGCACGCATCGGCACACCTGTCGACGCCTTCGAGGCGCTCCGCGCCTATCAGCCCGACAGCTACAGCTGGATGGATCCCGCAAATCATGGCAAGCGCATGCATCTCGATTACGTCTTCGTCAGTTCTGGCCTCGAAAGCCGGCTAAGATCCGCACGGATCGACACGTCGGCCATGGGGTCCGATCACTTCCCCGTCTGGGTCGAGATCGACAATTGAAGAAGGCGCCCCGATCAGTGTGGGGCGCCTCCAATTTTCATCAGGCGCTCTTGCTCTGCTGCAACGCGCCGGGCTTCAACATGGTTTCGACATGCGTGACCATCGTGTTGCGGGCGAAGCTGAAGACCTCGCTGCAACCGGTCATGCGGAAGCCGATCTTTTCCTGCAGCCTCAGCGACGCCGGATTGTCGGCGAAGACACCGGAATGCACGACGGTCTCGGGCATGCGCCGTGAGAAACGCTCGAGCGTGGCGGAAACCGCCTCGCTCATATAGCCGCGCCGCCAGTAGTAGCGGTTCAGCCAGTAGCCGAGATGCCAGCGCCCGTGCCGAAGCTCGATCGACACCACGCCGATATGCGCGTCGTCGCCATTGGTGATCGCCATCTGCCAGTCCGGCAACCGGCCGGCCGTGACCGGCACCAGCCAGTCGAGCGCATCCTGCCGGTCATAGGGTGCAGGCACCCGTGCCAGCATCCGCGTCACCGCGAAATCGGACAGCGATTCCGCGATCGCATCGGCATCACTCAACCGGTGCGCCCGCAGGAAAAGCCGCTCGGTCTTGATGTCGGGCTGCGAGCCGGCAGTGGCGACCTGTGGTCTTGGCCTTTCCAGGCTGAGCGCGCTCATAATACGCTCCCCCAGCTTCTCAGCGACATCCAGGTCTTGCGGTCGAGCCTGTACCATTCGACCGGCACGTTACTCCCCAGCGCCAGCGAGGCGGCAAGACCCGATCCCTGGAACTGAAAACCGCACTTCTGGATGACACGGCGCGAGGCGACGTTCATCACCCGGCAACGGGCGTCGATCTGGTCGACATCCTCGCGGGTGCGGAACACCATGTCGACGAGCGCATGGCACGCCTCTGTCATGAAGCCCTGGTTCCAGTAAGGCTCGCCCAGCCAGTAACCGATCTCGACGGTGCGACCATCAAGATGCGGCTCGACCCCGCAGCAACCGATAAAGGCGCCGTTTTCGGCTTTGGTAATCGCATAGACGCACTTGCCAATCTCGCCATTTTTCGTGCGTCGCACGAAGTCGGCGGCATCATTGGCCGTATACGGGTGCGGCATGCGCGACACCATTGTGGCGACTTTGGCGTTGTTGGCGAGATGGGCAAGGGCGTCGATGTCTTCTTCGTGGGGCGCGCGCATGACGAGCCTTTCCGACAGTAAGACAGGGCAATCGGTCCTTAACCGCTCCGGCCGCAGCCGCTCTTCGGGAGACCTTTGGTCTCTCCGTAACAATTCGCCTTGCATGGTTCAGTCCTCCTTGAGGGTAAAGAAAAAGGGGAGATGGGTGGTGCCCCATCTCCCCTTTTGTCTTGACTGAACCTGATACGCTCAGCCGGGTCGATGAGACACCGGCTGCTATAAAGCGCTACCGGCTTATTCCGCTGCTTCCGCTTTCGGCATCACGGATACGTATACGCGGCCGTTGGCCTTCGTACGGTAGTTCACATTGCCGGCGGTGAGAGCAAAGATCGTGTGATCCTTGCCGAGGCCGACGTTGGAACCCGGGTGCCACTGCGTACCGCGCTGACGCACGATAATGTTGCCTGCGATGACGGCTTCGCCGCCGAACTTCTTCACGCCAAGGCGCTTGGATTCAGAATCGCGACCGTTGCGCGACGAACCGCCAGCTTTTTTGTGTGCCATTGGAGTTCTCCTTTAAACCTTAAGTCCCGTGATCTTACTTAGCAGCCACGATGTCCGTGATACGGACAACGGTGTGGTGCTGGCGATGGCCGCGCGAGCGCTTCGAGTTCTGACGACGGCGCTTCTTGAAGGCGATGACCTTCTTGCCGCGGTTGTGCTCGACGACTTCGGCCTTGACGGACGCGCCCTTGACGAAGGGAGCACCGATCGCGGCATCGGCGCCTTCGCCGATTACGAGGACTTCGGTGAATTCGATCGATTCGCCAGCGGTGACTTCAAGCTTCTCGATGGTCAGCACGTCGTTTGCTGCCACACGGTACTGCTTACCGCCGGTCTTGATGACTGCGAACATTTTTTATCCTTTCATGTTCGTTCCGGCTCGACCCGCATCAAACAGGTGGCCGTCTTTTTATCAGTCGATGTTAAGCAGGGATTTCAGGGCTTTTGCCCAGGAATTCTGGCTGCCGGTGATGCCCCACGCGGGCGCGGGACGGACAAGGCGCGGACTTATCCACACCTATTGGGTTGCGCAGATACGCGAGCATAAAAAAACTGTCAAGGTAAAAGGATGACAAAAGGATGAAATGGCTTGAGATTACGACTTGCCAGCCCGCCAAACTCTCGCTATGAGACAGCCCGCGCCGAACAAGCGCCGACCAACGAAGCGGAGAGGTGGCTGAGTGGTCGAAAGCACCGCACTCGAAATGCGGCATACGGGCAACCGTATCGTGGGTTCGAATCCCACCCTCTCCGCCATATTCTCTTGTGTCCGACTCGGACGCATAGGTAACAATCCGTACCTAAGACATAGATGACAACCTCGTGCCGAACGGGTTGTCGATTGTTTGCAATGTCCTCTGTTCGAGGTCGATAATTCCGAGATCATAGCCAGGAAGCTGGCGAGTCAAAGCCGACGTCGTCGACCCCGCGTGCTTCATCGGCACATCGCGATCGTCGTCAAACTCGTAGCCTAGCCTGTACGGCGCTTATCATCGAGCAACGAGCTGAATACCCAATGGCGCAGCGCCGCCGATGATATCAAGCAGGCGGTCGATATTGGGATGGGCGCCGGGGCGGGTTTTCGCGTCGGCGGTGTGTTCGGCGAAAAGGTCGAGGGCGTAGGTTGCGGCCTGCTTGTCGAGGATGCCGAAGCATTGCTGCAGATATTGATAGACCGCGAGCGAACCCTGTTTGCCCGGCTGGTTTTCGATCGTCGCGACAATGACGCCAGCCGGGTCGGTCAGGTCTATGCGAGCAAGGCCTTCGACTGAAGGCAGCAGTTGCAGATTGTCCTTGAACGAAGCCGTTGGCTGGATCATCGCGTATTCCTTTTCGCGTAGCGGGTTGGCCTTGCCTCTAGCAGCTTCGGCTCCATATCGCCATGCCGTGAGAGGCCTAGCCCACCCGCTTACCGCTTCAGCGCGCGCCCGCTGCGGCTCTGCGAAATCGCGCGCGACTGCGAGCGCTGCACGAGGGCCTGCTGTACCTCGGTCTGGAAGACCATGACCTGATGGCGAACTTCCGCCTCCGGCAGGCCGAGCGATTCGAGTTCGCTCGCCAGACGCCGGCACTCGGTCTTCCAGTATTGAACGGCATCGGCACCATGCAAGCGCTCGAGTTCGGCGGCGCTGCGATCGATGTCGCCGGCGCGCGAGGCCACAGGAAAAAGGACGATTTCACTTGTGGTCATGGCCTTCAAACTCTTGCTTGTGTTTACCGACATCGATTCGTTCCGTTGTGTTCGACACCATTCCTACCGAAGCATGGTTAACGCTTTCCTCCACCAGCTGACGCGTTGTGCCGGTATGGTCGTGACTTGCTAGCGGTTGCGCGAAGTCGGGGGCTTTTGATCCGCCATAAACAAGGCTACACATCTTATATGTGTCAGGTGGATGGGGGATCGATTTGGTACGAAAGATGATCGCGGGGCCGGTGGCGACGGCCATCGTTTTGTTTGCGCGCGCCATAACGGCCGTGCGCGCCATTTGGACAAGCGACGGCCCGACAACGGACACGTGCATCTATTTCGCCAATCATTCGAGCCATGGCGATTTCATTCTGGTCTGGGCCGTTCTGCCGCCCCGCCTGCGCCGGTCCACGCGCCCGGTGGCGGGGGCGGAATACTGGCTGAAATCCGCGATCACGCGCTTTATCGGCAGCGACGTCTTCGACGCCGTGCTGATCGAGCGCGAGCGCGACAAGCGGACCAGCGATCCGATCGAGGTGATGGCGAATGCGCTGGATGCCGGCTCGTCGCTCATTCTCTTTCCCGAAGGAACCCGCAATCTGACGGAGGCTTCGCTGCTGCCGTTCAAGAGCGGGCTTTTTCATCTCGCCTCAGCACGTCCGGATATCCGCCTAGTCCCCGTCTGGATCAACAATCTCAACCGCGTCATGCCAAAGGGCGAGATCGTCCCGATCCCGCTGATCTGCACCGTGACCTTCGGAGAGCCAATGCAGATGCATCCGGCCGAAGACAAGCAGGTCTTTCTTGATCGGGCGCGCACAGCCCTTCTCGATCTCTCTCCAAAACAGCCAGGCGGTAGCGAATGAACACGGCCAATTCCGACCTCCTCACGCTCGTGCTCGGCATCCTCGCGGTGCTAGTCGTCGCTTCCGCAGTCGGCTACATCCTGCAGCGCCGCCTCTCGCCCGATGGCGCCAATGCCTCGATCGAGAACCTCAACGCGCGCATCAAGGCGTGGTGGGTGATGGCGATCCTGATCGGCATCGCCTTCATGATCGGCCGCGTCGGCATCCTTATCCTCTTCGGCTTCTGCTCGTTCGCGGCGCTACGCGAGTTCATCACGCTGACGCACACGAAGCGCGCCGATCACTGGGCGCTGGCAACCGCTTTCTTCGTCGTGCTGCCGCTGCAGTATTTTCTGCTCTGGACGAAGCAATACGGCATCTTCGCGATCTTCATTCCCGTCTATGCCTTCTTGCTGATGCCGATCATCTCGGTGCTGCGTGGCGATACCGAGCGCTTTCTCGATCGGATCGCGGAGGTGCAATGGGCGCTGATGATCTGCGTCTTCTGCGCTTCCCACGTGCCGGCGCTGCTGACGCTCGATATTCCGGGCTATGAGGGCCGCAATGTGCTGCTCATCGCCTTTCTGGTCATCATCGTGCAGCTGAGCGATGTGCTGCAGTATGTCTGGGGCAAGCTCTTCGGCCGCACCAAGATCGCCCCGAAGCTGTCGCCCTCCAAAACAGTCGAGGGCTTTGTCGGCGGCGTTGCCAGCGCCACGCTGATCGGCGCCGGCCTCTGGTGGATCACGCCGTTCACGCCCTTCCAGGCCGGGCTGCTGGCTTTCGTCATCACCATGATGGGCTTCTTCGGCGGATTGGTGATGTCGGCGATCAAGCGCGACCGCGGCGTCAAGGATTGGGGTAACCTGATCGAGGGCCATGGCGGCCTGATCGACCGGCTCGATTCCGTCGTCTTTTCCGCACCGATCTTCTTCCATCTCGTCCGCTATTGGTGGTCGGCCACATGACGACCCGGCTGCGGCGCATCGCCGGCAACAGCATCACACATGTCGCATTCGCCTTCTGCGCCATGGGCGGCTGGGCGATGTTTGCAAACCGGGACTACCCGCCGGGCCGCTTCCTGCTTGCCGGCCTCGTCCAGGGCGCATTGTCCGCCTGCCTGACGCTGTTTCTCAAGACTGCGGTCGAGCAGCTGTCACAGCGGATAAATGGAGCGCGAGCCCTCTGGGCGCCGCCGCTGATCGCCTGCCTGGCATCAAGCGCCATTCTGGCGACCATCCACGCGCTGAGCGGCACGCCTGAAATTCTGAAAACGATCGCGCTGCCGCTAGCGGTCTCGACCAGCTATGCGGCGATCTACAATTATTCACTGTACCGGAAGGGGGAGCGGGCATGAACGAAACAGGTGACCGCAGGCCGCTGTCGAGCCGCGATACACACTGGGCGCGCTCGATTGCGCAATGGCTGGCGTCGAAATCCCTCACGCCCAACCAGATCTCGCAGGCAAGCATGATCGCGGCAGCACTCGCCGGCGGCGCGTTCTTTCTGTCGGGATATCGGACGGGCTGGGCGCAGGCTCCATTTTTCATTGCCGCCGCGCTGTTTTGCCAGCTGCGGCTGCTCTGCAATCTCTTCGATGGCATGGTCGCGGTCGAGGGCGGGAAGGGGGCGGCCGATGGGCCGTTCTGGAATGAATTCCCTGATCGCATTGCCGATATCCTGATCCTTGTCGGGGCAGGGGCGAGCATCGGGGCGCCGGGGCTCGGCTGGGCGGCGGCGGCGTTCGCGGTGCTTACCGCCTATGTCCGCGAACTCGGCCGCGCCACCGGCCAGCCGAGCGATTTCTCCGGCCCCATGGCCAAACAGCACCGCATGGCAACGATAACGGGCGCCGCAATCCTCTCGGTGTTTCAGCCGCTCTGGGGCGGCACGAACGAAGTGCTGATTGCCGCGCTATGGCTGATCGCGGTCGGTGCCGCATTCACCGCTTTTCGTCGCGGCCGCCGGCTTGTCGCAAGCTTAAAAAGTGGCGGCAGTCAGTCCTGACATTCATTCCGCGCCATTTCGCCGCGCGTACCAAAATCCGCCAAACTGCGCTTGTGGAAAGCTAGGGCAACAATAAAACAGCTCCGTCGCTTCTGTTTTCCCCGAAGCGGCCTTGAACTAGCCTCGCTTCGGCGAGGCATTTTTCTCTTCTATCACTCGCCGCCCGCAAAGCCGGCTATCGATAGGCCCGTTCCGAAAACACGCTCATGCCGCTGCGCACCAGAAGCTGGTGCACGAGACGCCGACGCATCGGATTTTCAAGCCGCGCCGCCTTGGAGCCAAGAAACTCGGTTTCGACATGTTCGAAAGCAGCGAGATCGGGAGAGGCGGCAATCGCCCTGGAATATTCGGCGTGAAATGCCCGGCGGCAGACATAGGTCTTGTATTTGGTGATGCAGAAGACGGCGAACTCGCCCTGCTGCTCGCGCAGGAAATCGGCAACGCCAACCGTCACCTCCGGCCAAGTCGGGTTGAAGGTGTCGTCAAAGGCGATGATGCCATGATCGGTCAGCGTGTCCGCCGCCAGATGCGTGTCGGACATCACGTGATGCAGCATGTGCCCGCCATCGATACTGAAGAACCGGACCGGCCCCACCTTCGCGAAGATATCGGCGGGCTTTAGAAGCGTGCTGTCGCCCTTGATCACCAAGTCTTCGAGGACAGGAAGGCCAAGCCGGCGGCCGTTCTCGACAAATTGCAGATATTGCGCGCTGCCCTTCGTTGCACTGTCGAGATCGAAAAGATCGATGGCAACGATTCGCTGCTCGTCACCGCAAATGCGCCGAAAGAGGAAATACGATCGCCCGTAATAGACGCCGATCTCCGCAATCGCCCCTTCAAAACCCGCCAGAGCCTGATGCTGGAGGATCGCCAGGAACACCAGCGCATCCGGAGGATCGATGTAACCCTCGATCGTTTGAAGATCATGAAAGATAAACTTGCGAATAGCTGCATCCATGCGCGATGTTTTTCCAGATATCTTTAAAGTCTATTCGAACATACATAACAGGACTCAAAGCATAGACCATGCATGAAAGCTAAAATAAGGCAGTATCATAGGTAGAAAAATTTCCAGACACTACCAATGGCACCAATGATATTGTCAATCGGGAGAACCTTGATCATGCATCGCCGGCGAATAATCCTCATTCGACCGGTCTTCGACCTCGGCCAACGAAATTCGCTAATCGCGTTGGCCATAAGATGCGGTGAAAGCGACACGCAGTGCACTTCGTTCTTTTTATCGCCATGTCGTTGGCCTAACTCTGGTGCTGTCCGATTCCAAATCACAGAAGGTGGTGCATGGCAGGTGAAACAGTTCTGGTCGTTGGTGGTGCTGGCTATATCGGCTCCCACACATGTCTCGATCTCGCCAACAAGGGCTTCAAGCCCGTCGTTTACGACAACTTCTCGAACGGGCACCGTGAGTTCGTCAAATGGGGCCCAGCCGAAGAAGGCGATATCAGGGATCGCGCGCGCCTCGACGAGGTTCTGGCCAAGCACAAGCCAGCAGCCATCCTGCACTTCGCGGCCCTGATCGAGGTCGGCGAATCCGTCAAGGACCCGGTCGCCTTCTACGAAAACAACGTCATCGGCACGCTGACCTTGCTGGCAGCGGCCCAGGCAGCCGGCATCAAGGCTTTCGTGTTCTCCTCCACCTGCGCGACCTATGGCCTGCCGCAGAGCGTGCCGCTGGATGAAACCCACCGCCAGGTGCCGATCAATCCCTACGGCCAGACGAAATACATCGTCGAGCAGGCGCTTGCCGATTACGACAAGTACACCGGCTTCCGCTCGGTCGTGCTGCGCTATTTCAACGCCGCTGGCGCCGATTTCGAAGGCCGTATCGGCGAGTGGCATCAGCCGGAAACCCACGCCATCCCGCTCGCGATCGACGCAGCACTCGGAAGGCGCGACGGCTTCAAGGTGTTCGGCAGCGATTACGAGACCCGCGACGGTACCTGCGTGCGTGACTATATCCACGTGCTCGATCTTGCCGATGCGCATGTCCGCGCCGTCGAGCATCTGCTGCGCGGCGGCGATTCGGTTGCGCTCAATCTCGGCACCGGCACCGGCACGACGGTCAAGGAACTGCTTGGCGCCATCGAAGACGTCTCCGCCAAGCCATTCCCCGTCGAATATGTCGGCCGCCGCGAAGGCGATTCGCACACGTTGGTCGCCAACAACGACAAGGCACGCGAAGTGCTCGGCTGGGTGCCGCAGCATGATCTCTCCCAGATCATCCGCTCGGCCTGGAACTGGCATTCGAAATCCAACCATCACTGATTGGCCAGATCGATGACGGGCAAACCGAACATTCTGCTGATCACCGCGGACCAGTGGCGCGGTGATTGCCTCTCGGCACGCAATCACGCCTGCGTCAGGACGCCGAATGTCGACGCGCTGGCCGCCGAAGGCACGCTGTTTGCCCGTCATTTCGCTGGCGCCGCGCCGTGCTCGCCGGCGCGCGCCACGCTCTATACCGGCCTCTACCAGATGAACCATCGGGTTTGCCGCAACGGCTCGCCCCTCGATGGCAGGTTCGACAATCTGGCGCTCGCCGCACGCCGTGCCGGCTACGAGCCGACCCTATTCGGCTATACGGATACCGCACCCGACCCGCGCGGCGTAGATGCCAACGATCCGCACCTGACGACGTATGAAGGCCTGCTGCCCGGCTTTACCGCGCGGCAGCTGCTCCCGGAACATGAGAGACAATGGCTGTCCTGGCTGCGATCGCGCGGACATCGGGACGCGACGAGCCGCGATATTCATGTCCCCTTGGGCGCCCGACCCGGCGAAATTTCCAACGCCCCCACCGCCTATTCCAAAGACGAGACGCAGACGGCTTTCCTGGCCGGCGAGTTCATTCGATGGCTGGGCGAACAGGATAGTCCGTGGTTCGCTCACATATCCTTCCTGCGCCCGCATCCGCCCTTTTCCGCGCCGGTGCCCTACAACGATATGTTCTCGCCCGAGGACGGGCCCGCCTTTTCCCGCGCAGCCGATCGAAAGAGCGAGGCGGCATCCCACCCCTATCTCGCCTACGCGATGCCGCGAAACGACAAGGGTAGCTTCATCCACGGCGCGACCGGCCCGGTCGATGACTGGACCGCCAGGGACATCGCAGCCATCCGTGCCATCTATTATGGAATGATCGCCGAGGTGGACGCCCAGCTGGGCCGGATCTGGGCAGCGCTCAAGGATGCCGGCGCTTGGGAAAACACGGTTATCGTCTTCACATCAGATCATGCGGAGATGGCCGGCGATCACTGGACCTTCGGCAAGGGCGGCTTCTTTGACGGGAGCTATCATATCCCTTTAGTTATTCGCGATCCGCGATCGACCAATCGCGGCGAAACGGTCGAGCACTTCACCAGCGCCGCCGATATCTTTCCCACGCTTTGCGAGCGCCTGGACGTCGAGCCAGAAAACGGCCTGGACGGGCAATCGCTGCTACCATTTACCGAAGGGAAGGGCGTCGCGAACTGGCGAGATGCGGCCTTCTGGGAGTTCGATTTCCGCGACATCGCCCATCAGCATGCAGAACGGCACTTCGGCCTGCGATCGAACGAATGCAATCTCGCCGTCATCAGGGACGAGAACTTCAAATATGTGCACTTCGCTGGATTGGCGCCGTTGCTCTTCGATCTCCGGGACGACCCGATGGAGCTGCGAAATATCGCGGCCGACCCGGCGCACGCTTCGACACGGCTCGCCTACGCGGAAAAACTGCTGTCGCTGCGCGCCCGCCACCTCGACCAGACCCTGGCCTACACCGAGCTGACGGAGAAAGGACCGGTTCGACACCGGCCCTGAATATCCGTCAGGAGAAACGTCCGAGATAATCGAGCTTGCCGACCTGTGCGCCCCTGTTGCGCAGGATCGCGTGCGCCATCGAGATGTGGAAATAGAAATTCGGCAGCGCGAAGCTCAAGACGTAGTCGTTGCCACGAAAGACCGTTCTGTTGCCGCCGGGAGAAATGACGACCTCGCGGGTTTCGGCACCATCGAGCGCATCCGGCGACACGGTCGCGAGATAGGCTTCCGTTTTCGCGACACGCGCCCTGAGCTCGGCGATCGTCGTCTCGTTGTCCTCGAATTTCGGCGCGTCCATACCCGTTAGCCGTGCAATGGCAAGCTTGGCGCTATCGGTGGCGCGCTGGTACTGGCCGGAAAACGGCAGCATATCGGGCGCCAGCCGCGTCGCGACGAGCTCCACGGGATCGATGCCTTTCTCGCTGGCGAAGGCCTCCGCCTTGTCGAGATAGTTGGTCAACGTTGTCAGGCCGCGCTGAAATACAGGCACTGTCAGGCGATAGATTGAAATAGACATTACGCTCTCCACCGGGGCCGACGACCGGCCACCGTTTCCGCGATATCATATAGTCGGGCCACATATCATTTTCATCGGCCCGCGCTGCATTCCCGATGTTTTTGAGGCGTCGCGGCCAGGCCGTCGTAGCGCACCTAACCGTGGGTTGTTGCGCCAAAATAATCCCAAAAAAGAGATGGCTTATTTTACCAGCTTTTCTATTCTGCGCGCTTCGCATCGCTCGCCCTGGTTCACGGGATGAGGGCTTACAGGAACTGACATGCAATTCGTATTCGACGGCCACAACGACGTTCTTCTCCGCCTCTGGACGCATGAGCGGGAGGGCGGCGATCCCATTGCCGAGTTTGCGAACGGAACGGACACCGGCCACATCGACGCGCTGCGCGCCAAGGCAGGCGGCCTCGCCGGCGGCCTCTGCGCCATCTACATTCCCTCGGGCGATCTGGTCTTCGCCGATCCCGACAAGGACGGGCACTACGTCACCCCGCTCGCGGCACCTCTCGATCCATTGCCATCGCTGCGCATCGCCAATGAAATGGCCGCGATCGCCCTGCGCCTTGATCGCGCTGGCGCCTGGCGTCTGTGCCGCACCGTCAAGGACATCCGCAAATCCATCGACGACGGTGTTTTCGCCGCTGTCATGCATATGGAAGGCTGCGAGGCGATCGGCTCGGATCTGGCCGCCCTGGAGGTCTTCTATGCCGCGGGCCTTCGCTCGCTGGGTCCCGTCTGGAGCCGGCACAACATCTTCGGTCACGGCGTACCGTTTGCCTTCCCGATGTCGCCGGATACCGGCCTTGGCCTGACCGATGCCGGCTTCGAACTGGTTCGCGAGTGCAACCGCCTTGGCATCATGATCGACCTCGCCCACATCACCGAAAAGGGCTTCTGGGATGTGGCGAAGACGACCGACCAACCGCTCGTCGCCAGCCACTCGAATGTCCATGCGCTGACACCGGTCGCCCGCAACCTGACGGACAGGCAGCTTGCCGCGATCAAGGAAAGCCGCGGCCTCGTCGGCCTCAACTACGCAACCGCCATGCTGCGCGACGACGCCCGCTCGGACGGCGACACGCCGCTCAGCAACATGGTTCGTCATATCGACTACCTCGTAGAGCGCATCGGCATCGATTGCGTGGCGCTCGGATCGGACTTCGAC
The DNA here is from genome assembly GCF_055616315.1 of Rhizobium sp. O111. Taxonomy (NCBI): domain Bacteria; kingdom Pseudomonadati; phylum Pseudomonadota; class Alphaproteobacteria; order Hyphomicrobiales; family Rhizobiaceae; genus Rhizobium; species Rhizobium sp. O111. Next base: position 3,471,845 of record NZ_JBSHXL010000001.1, read on the forward strand.
GGCGCAACCATACCGGACGAGATCGGCGACGCCTCGGGCAACCAGAAGCTGATTGATGCGCTTCAGCGTGCTGGATATGGTGGCGAGGATTTGAAGAAAATGGCCAGCGAAAACTGGCTTCGGATTCTGTCTTCGGCATGGGGAGAAGAGGCTGCCTGAGACTGCTGACGTGCTTTGATTGAATTCAAGAATGAACAGGGGACGAAAATTATGATGATGACCAGATTGAACCGCAGCTTCCGTGCGCTTTCCGCCGGCGCCGCCCTTTCCATCCTGATGATGGCCGCGCCCGCCGCCTTCGCCGAGACCCCGAAGGATACCCTCGTCGAGGGCTTCGCGATCGACGACATCATCACCATGGATCCGGGCGAAGCCTTCGAGCTCTCGACCGCCGAGATGACCAGCAACACCTACAGCCTGCTCGTGCGCCTCGACATGGCAGACACGTCCAAGGTCAAGGGCGACCTCGCCGACAGCTGGACTGTTTCGGATGACGGCCTGACCTATACATTCAAGCTGAAGTCCGGCATGAAGTTCGCCTCCGGCAACCCGATCACCGCCGAAGACGTTGCATGGTCCTTCGAGCGCGCCGTCAAGCTCGACAAGAGCCCCGCCTTCATCATCACCCAGTTCGGCATCACTGGCGACAACGTCACCGAGAAGGCCAAGGCGACCGACGAAAGCACCTTCACCTTCACCGTCGACAAGCCTTACGCGCCGAGCTTCGTCCTGAATTGCCTCACGGCAACGGTTGCTTCCGTCGTCGACAAGAAGCTGGTTCTCGACCACGTCAAACCGGTCACCCCGTCGGCCGACTACAAGTACGACAACGATTTTGGCAATGAGTGGCTGAAGACCGGCTATGCCGGCTCCGGCGCCTTCAAGCTGCGCGAATGGCGCGCCAACGAAGTGGTCGTGCTTGAGCGCAACGACAACTACTACGGCGAAAAGGCCAAGCTCGCCCGCGTCATCTATCGCTTCATGAAGGAAAGCTCGGCGCAGCGCCTGGCGCTCGAGGCCGGTGATATCGACATCGCCCGCAACCTGGAGCCCGGCGACCTCGACGCCGTCGCCAAGAACGCAGACCTCGCCAGCGAAAGCGCGCCGAAGGGCACCGTCTACTTCATCAGCCTCAACTCCAAGAACGAGAACCTGAAGAAGCCGGAAGTGCAGGAAGCCTTCAAGTACCTGGTCGACTACGACGCGATCGGCGCCACCCTGATCAAGGGTATCGGCGAAATCCACCAGACCTTCCTGCCGAAAGGCCAGCTCGGCGCACTCGACGAGAACCCCTACAAGTTCGACGTCGCCAAGGCCAAGGAACTGCTCGCCAAGGCAGGCCTGAAGGACGGCTTCTCGGTCACCATCGACGTGCGCAACACGCAGCCGGTAACCGGTATCGCCGAATCCATCCAGCAGTCGGTCGCCCAGGCCGGCATCAAGATGGAAATCATCCCGGGTGACGGCAAGCAGACGCTGACCAAGTTCCGCGCCCGCACGCACGACATCTATATCGGCCAGTGGGGTTCCGACTACTTCGACCCGAACTCCAACGCCGATACCTTCACCAGCAACCCGGATAACTCCGACGCCGGCACAGTGAAGACGCTCGCCTGGCGCAACACGTTTGAAGCGCCTGAACTGGACAAGGAAGCCAAGGCTGCCCTGCTCGAGCGCGACAACGACAAGCGCGCGGCGATGTATCAGGATATCCAGAAGAAGTATCTGGCCAACAGCCCGTTCGTCTTCATCTTCCAGCAGACCGAAGTCGCGGGCTACCGCAAGGGCGTATCGAACTTCAAGCTCGGCCCGAGCTTCGACACCAACTATGTCGGCATGATCGGCAAGGAATGATCCGGCAGGATTGATAGATTGAGCATCGTCGAAACAAAGACGGAAGCACGGCCGAAACCCGGCCGTGCTCTTCCTTTTGCGAAGGCTGTGGGCCGTTTTCTGGTCGCCGCCGTCACCACCTATCTCGGCCTTCTGGCCGTGACCTTCTTCATCGGCCGCGTCGTGCCCATCGATCCGGTGCTCGCCATTCTCGGCGACCGCGCGCCCGCCCACGTGGTTGAACGCGTACGGCGCGAAATGGGCTTCGACCTGCCGCTTTACCAGCAGTTCTATATCTACCTCAAAGGGATCCTGGCCGGCGATTTCGGCACCTCGGTGCTGACGACCAATCCCGTCATGGTCGATATCAAGCGCGTCTTCCCGGCAACGATCGAACTCGCCACGCTCGGCACCATCATCGGCTCGGTGATCGGCGTCCCGCTCGGCGTTCTCGCCGCCGTCAAGCGCGGCAGCTTTGCCGACCAGATCGTGCGCGTCATCGGCCTGATCGGCTATTCCGTGCCGATCTTCTGGCTGTCGCTGATCTCGCTGGTGATCTTCTACGCCAAGCTGCGCTGGGTCGCCTTCCCCGGCCGCATCGACATCGTCTTCGAATACAGCTTCACACCGGTCACCGGCTTCTATCTGCTCGACAGCGCCATGCAGGGGCAGTGGGACGTCTTCTACGACGTCTTCCGTCACATCATCCTGCCCGCCTCGCTGCTCGGCTATTTCTCGCTCGCCTATATCAGCCGCATGACCCGCAGCTTCATGCTGAACGAACTCAGCCAGGAATATGTGGTTGCCGCGCGCGCCAAGGGCCTGTCGGAAACCCGGGTCATCTGGGGCCACGCGTTGCGCAATGCCGCGGTGCCGCTCGTCACCGTCATCGCACTATCCTATGCCGGACTGCTCGAAGGATCGGTGCTGACCGAAACGGTCTTCTCCTGGCCCGGCATCGGCCTCTACATCACCAATTCGCTGCAGAATGCCGATATGAACGCCGTGCTTGGCGGCACGATCGTCATCGGCACCGTCTTCATCGGTATCAACCTCTTGTCTGATCTTCTTTATCGGACCCTCGATCCCAGGACCCGAACCCGATGAGCATGCAAGCAAACAACGCCGCAACCAATGTCAGACCGATGACCCGCCGCGAGTGGCTGCTCTCCGACCGCCCACAATCGCGCACGCAAGCCCGTCTCGGCCGCGCCTATGTCACCTGGCGGCAGTTTACCGCCAATCGCCTGGCGGTCGTTGGTCTCTTCATCATCATCGCGCTGCTCCTGATGGCGGCATTTGCCGATGTGCTGGCAACGCACTCGCCCGTCGTCGGCGATCTCCGCAACGCCCGCCTTCTGCCGCCGGGCGCCGAGGGCTATCTTCTCGGCACCGACGACCAGGGCCGCGATATCTATTCGCGCCTGATCTACGGCTCCCGCCTGACGCTGATGGTCGTCGTTCTCGTCGCCATCATCTCGGCGCCGATCGGCCTCTTGGTCGGCACCGTTTCCGGCTATGCCGGCGGCTGGGTCGATGCCATCCTGATGCGCATCACCGATATCTTCCTCGCCTTCCCGAAGCTCGTCCTGGCGCTCGCCTTCGTGGCAGCACTCGGCCCGGGCATCCAGAACGCCATCATCGCCATCGCCATCACCTCCTGGCCGCCATACGCCCGTATCGCGCGCGCAGAGACCCTGACGGTGCGGCGCTCCGACTACATCTCGGCCGTCCGCCTCATGGGCGCGTCGCCGCTGCGCATCGTCGTGCGCCATGTCATGCCGCTCTGCATCTCCTCGCTGATCGTGCGCGTCACGCTCGACATGGCCGGCATCATCCTGACGGCCGCCGGCCTCGGCTTCCTCGGCCTTGGCGCTCAGCCGCCGCTGCCTGAATGGGGCGCGATGATCGCCTCGGGCCGCCGCTTCATTCTCGACCAATGGTGGGTTGCCGCCATGCCGGGGATCGCGATCCTGGTTGTCAGCCTCGGCTTCAACCTGCTTGGCGACGGTCTCCGCGACGCGCTGGACCCGAAGGAGAGCGGCCAATGAGTACGCTGCTTACCGTCAAGAACCTCAAGGTCAGCTACCCCACACGCACCGGCGTCATAGAGGCCGTGCGCGGCGTCTCCTTCACGCTCGGCAAGGAACGCCTGGGCATCGTCGGTGAGTCCGGCTCCGGCAAGTCGCAGACCGGCCGCGCCATCATGGGCCTGACGCCACCGCACGGCATCGTCAGCGCCGGTACGCTCGACTTCAACGGCATCGATCTTCTTTCGGCCTCGGCCAAGGAACGCCGGCAATTGCGCGGCAAGCGCATCGCCATGGTGCTGCAAGATCCGAAATATTCGCTGGATCCGGTCATGACCATCGGCAAGCAGATCTGTGAGACGCTGAGAACGCACGAGAAGATCGGCAAGGGCGAAGCACGTGATCGCGCGATCGCCATGCTGGAAGCCGTGCAGATCCGCGAGCCGCAGCGCGTCTTCAATCTCTATCCGCATGAAGTTTCCGGCGGCATGGGCCAGCGCGCCATGATCGCCATGATGCTGATCGCAGACCCCGAACTGCTGATCGCCGACGAGCCGACCTCGGCGCTCGACGTGACCGTGCAGCTCGACGTTCTCAGGATCATGGACCGCCTGGTGTCCGAGCGCGGCATGGGCCTGATCTTCGTGTCCCACGACCTGCGTCTCGTCTCCTCCTTCTGCGACCGCGTCATCGTGATGTATGCCGGCAAGGTCGTCGAGGAGCTTAAGGCTTCCGAGCTCAAGAACGCCCAGCATCCCTATACGCAAGGACTTTTGAACTGCATGCCCCAGATCGGCGAAAACAGGCATCCTCTGCCGGTGCTGGACCGCAAGCCGGAGTGGGCCGCATGACAGCAGCCCTTTCCGTCGACAATGTCACGGTCATCTACGACCATTTCCATGCGCTGAAGGATGTCAGCGTCGAGATCGCCGAGGGCCAGTCCTTCGGTCTCGTCGGTGAATCCGGCTCCGGAAAATCCACTCTCCTGCGCGCTGTCGCGGGCCTTGCTCCTGTCAAGAACGGAACCATCAAGATCCACGGCGAGCAGCTGTCAGGCTCCAAGCGCAGCAAGGCCTTCTACCGCAAGGTCCAGATGGTGTTCCAGGACCCCTACGGTTCGCTGCATCCGCGCCAGACCATCGACCGGCTGCTGCTCGAGCCGCTGGCGATCCACGGCATCTCGGACAGCGACACGCGCATCGCCCGTGCGCTCGATGAAGTCGGCCTCGGCAATGGCTTCCGGTTCCGCTATCCGCATCAGCTCTCCGGCGGCCAACGCCAGCGCGTCGCCATCGCCCGCGCCCTGATCGTCGAGCCGTCGATCCTCTTGCTCGACGAGCCGACGTCGGCGCTGGACGCCTCCGTGCAGGCCGAGGTGCTGAACCTCCTCGAGCAGGTCAGGCGCGACCGGAAATTGACCTTCGTCATGGTCAGCCATGATCTCGGCGTCATCACCCACATGTGCGAAAACCTCGCCGTGATGCGCGGTGGTACCGTGGTCGAGCGCCTGACGGCCGATCAGCTCGCCAAGGCCGAGGTTCACGAAGACTACACGAAAAGTTTGATGGTCGCGAGCAAGGGCTTCGTGAAAGTCTGAAGCCCAATCTTTTCAAGTAATTGAAATTTTTAACAATCAGCGGACCGTTAAGAATAATGGTCCGTTAAAACACGACCAATCGACTAGACTATTGACAGCTGCCTTGCTTCTGTCATGATTGCGTTAACGGCTGTTAGCTTTCGTGATCATGGAGATAAAGATGTTCTTTCTCGGCGGCATGACCATGGGTTACTTCGCACCTCCAGCCAAGGCTGCCAAGCGGACAGCTCCGCTGTTCAAGACGGCAAAGCGGGATCGAAAGATCGTTGCGAAGAAGAAGAGCTCGTACAAGGACAGCGCGGTCGAGCGCTCCCTGATCTGGGCCTGGCATACCATCTGTTAGACCGTCCCAGACAAGACGGATTTTCTCAGCAAGCGACATCTGGTGGAATTTTATCTCTACCATTCAGATAGACTATATAAGAAACTGAGCTCTCAATAAGAGCTGAAAACAGGCGGAGGCAATACATGGCAAACTTGGGTATGTCGCATACTCACGCGGACCACTATCGTTCCGCACGCTCCAAGAAGCCGGCAACGACGCGTGGTCGTTTGCATCTGGCAGCCAATGCGGCGCTCGTTGTGGCCGCGTTCACCTTTCTCGCAGCCGTAGTCTGCGGCGTTATCGGTTAGAGCACCGAAAACAAACCCTTTTTCACCAAGCACGGAACCAAAAAGGCACACCATCGTTATCTGGTCAGCAACGACTAAATGGAGATGGCAATGCTTTACTACGCACTCGTATTTCTTGTTGTAGCTCTGATCGCCGGCGTTCTGGGGTTCGGCGGCATCGCAGGCGCGTCAGCATCGATTGCCCAGGTACTGTTCTTCATATTCCTGGTGCTGTTTGTTGTATCGCTTGTCGCGCGGCTCATGCGTCGCGTCTAAATCCAGCATAATCAACGAAATCCGGCGTCCAAAAGGCGCCGGATTTTTCGTGCGTTCGCCGCTTGCCGAAACCTCTTGACTTGAATTGTCGCAATAGTGTCCAACTTTCCCGATTGGCTTGGCGGGGAGGCGTCGTTCAATCTCACCCACCTCTTTGCCCGGCTGGTCGCAAGATCAAATCTAAATCGATTCGCATTGCCGTTCGATTGCACCTGCCAATGTTTTCAGTGTGGCCGCAAAAGACCGGTATTGTTCATGCGGCAGTCATATTTGGCAGTGCACAAGGCAAACCCTACCGATCATAACTTTGTTTGGATCCAGAACCGAACCCATGTCTATTTCCCCCACGTCTCCGAGCCCGTCCCGCGAGTCCGAAACCAAGCAGATCGATCACAACGACTCGATCCGCGCGACCTATATGTCGATCGAAGACATCAGGGCGATGGGTGCATCCGCAGCCACCTCAGGTGTCAACTCGCTGGTCGCTTTCGCACCCTTCGACTTCTTCGCCCGGCATAAGGAGAACGAGAAGGAAATCCTGCGCGTCTACCGCACGACGGCGGCGGATGTGGAGGCCGGCGAGACGATTACCCCGGCCGCCGAGTGGCTTCTGGACAACCACTACATCGTCGAGGAAGCAATCCAGGAAGTCCGCCGCGACTTCCCCAAGCGCTTCTATCGCGAACTGCCGACGATCGATGTGAACGGCACCAAGATCCCGCGCACGCTGGCGCTGGCCTGGCTCTATGTCGCGCACACGCACAGCACCATTTCGCAGGAAAGCCTGACGGCTCTGGTCGATGGTTTCCAGGAACATGAAACACTGCGGATCGGCGAGCTCTGGGCGCTGCCTTCGCTGGTGCGTTACGTTCTGGTCGAAAACCTGCGCCGCATCTCGATCCGCGTCGAGCGCAGCCGCCGCATGCGCCGCCGCGCCAACGAGGCCGCCGACGAGTTGGTGCGCCTGACCGATCCCGCGAAGGCAGCCGAGTATCTGAAGACGCTCGAGCCGCTCGCCGAGGACAATACCTTCTCGACGCAGTTCCTCTACCGCATGCGCGATGGCTCGCAGACCTCGAGCCTCGCCATCACCTGGCTGGACGAGCGCCTCGAGGCGCTGGGCCGTGATACCGAAGCGACGACGATGGCCGAGCACAGCCGTCTCTCGTCCGGCAACGTGACCATGGGCAACATCATTCGCAGCCTGCGCGAGATCGACGACACCGAATGGTCCGTCTGGGTCGAGCAGGTCAGCCACGTCGACAAGCTGCTCTGGGACAACTCCGACTACGGCCTTCTCGATTCCGGCTCGCGCAACAAGTACCGCAAGCAGATCGAAAAGCTCGCCAAGCGCTCCACCATGACCGAAATGGAGATCGCGCAGCTCGCGCTCGACATGACGGACGAGGCGAAGGAATCGGGCGAGGACGATCCGCACGAGCCCAATGTCGGCAGTTTCCTGGCCGGCGCGCAGCGCCCGAAGCTGGAAGCAAGAGCGACCTACAGCCCGACGCTGGTGCAGCATTTCGTTCGCGCCGTGCGCCGTTTTAACTGGCTGTCGATCGCGGTACCGGTACTGCTCCTGACCATTCTCGCGATGGTCATCGTAGGCCATTTCATGGCGAGCGCCGGCATGGCGCCGATTGCCATCATCCTGCTCCTGATCATGTTCTCGCTGCCGGCATCGGAAGGCGCGACGGGTCTATTCAACACCGTGCTCTCCTTCTTCGTCACGCCGGCACGCCTCGTCGGCTACGAATTCAAGGAAGGGATTCCGGAAGACGCGCGCACGCTTCTGGTCGTGCCATGCCTGATCTCCAACCGCGACAGCGTCGACGAACTCGTCCGCAACATCGAGGTCCACTATCTCGCCAACCCGCGCGGCGAGATCTACTTCGCGCTTCTCAGCGACTGGCCGGACAGCCAGGTCGAAGAGACGGCCGCCGATCTCGAAGTTCTCGACTATGCCCGCCGCGAAGTTGCCAACCTCTCGGCGCGTTACGCCTATGACGGCAAGACGCGCTTCTATCTCCTGCACCGCCGTCGCCTCTACAATCCGTCGGAAGGCGCATGGATGGGCTGGGAGCGCAAGCGCGGCAAGCTGCACGAGCTGAACCTGCTCCTGCGCGGCGACCGTGACACGACCTATCTGCCGGGCGCCAATATCGTGCCGGAAAACGTGCAGTACGTGATGACGCTCGACGCCGATACGCGCCTGATGCGCGACGCCGTCACCAAGCTCGTAGGCAAGCTTTATCACCCGACCAACCGCCCGGTGATCAACCCGGAAACCGGCCGCGTCGAAAGCGGCTATGGCGTCTTGCAGCCCCGCGTAACGCCGTCGCTGACGACAGGCAAGGACGCATCCGTCTTCCAGCGCGTCTTCTCGATCAACCGCGGTCTGGACCCTTACGTCTTCACCGTCTCCGACGTCTATCAGGACCTCGCGGGCGAGGGCACCTTCACCGGCAAGGGCCTCTATCACGTCGACGCCTTCGAAGCGGCCCTGAAGGGACGCATCGAGGAAAACTCCGTTCTCAGCCACGACCTGCTCGAGGGCTCGATGGCGCGTTGCGCGCTCGTGACCGACCTTGAACTCGTTGAGGACTTCCCGACCCGCTACGAAGTCGAGACGTCGCGCCAGCATCGCTGGGCGCGTGGCGACTGGCAGCTGCTGCCGTACATGTTCAGCACCAAGCACGGCGTCACCGCGCTCGGCCGCTGGAAGATGTTCGACAACCTGCGCCGCTCGCTGACCCCGATCGCCTGGTTCTTCGCCTCCGTGCTCGGCTGGTACTTCATGGACCCGCTCGGCGCCCTGATCTGGCAGATCGTTCTGATCTTCTGCCTGTTCGTCGCTCCGACGCTGTCGCTGATCAACGGCATCATCCCGCGCACCAGCGATATCGTCGCGCGTGCCCACCTCTATACCGTCTGGTCCGATATCCGCGCAGCCAACGCGCAGGTGGCGCTCCGCATCGTCTTCATCGCAGACGGCGCCTGCATGATGGCCGACGCCATCGGTCGGTCGCTCTACCGCCTCTTCGTCAGCCACAAGCTGATGCTGCAGTGGAAAACAGCGGCCAGCGTTCAGGCCGGCAAGCAGGGCACGATCTGGTCCTATTACAAGGCCATGTGGCACGCGCCAGTGCTTGCACTGCTCGGCCTCGCCTTCGCCGTCGTCTCCGGCGACAAGGCCTACCTAGTCGGCATCCCCTTCGTTGCGCTCTGGATTCTCTCGCCGCTCGTTGCCTATTACGTCAGCCAGTCGGCCGAGACCGAAGATCGCCTCGAAGTGGCTGAATCCGTCTCCAACGATCTGCGCAAGATCGCGCGCCGCACCTGGCGCTATTTCGACACCTTCACCACGGCCGAACAGAACTACCTGCCGCCTGACAACGTCCAGGAAACGCCGCACGTCATCGTCGCGACCCGCACGTCTCCGACCAACATCGGCGTCTACCTCCTGTCCGTGGTCTCGGGCCGTCAGTTCGGCTGGTTCTCCTTCGAGGAAACCATCGAACGTCTCGAACAGACGATCGCCACCATCGACAAGATGGAAAAATTCCGCGGTCACCTGTTCAACTGGTACCACACCGATACGCTGGAAACGCTTGGACCGCGCTACGTCTCGGCTGTCGACAGCGGCAACCTCGCCGGTCACCTGATCGCGATCTCGTCGGCCTGCCGCAACTGGGCCGAAGCCCCGTCCGCGCATATGCAGGGCAGCCTGGACGGCGTCGGCGACACCGCAGGCATCCTGGCCGAAGTGCTGGCCGACCTGCCGGATGATCGCAAGACCGTGCGTCCGCTGCGCCGCCGCCTGGAAGAACGCATCATCGGCTTCCAGAACGCGCTCGCCGCCGTCAAGCGCGAGCACGAATTCGCGTCGATCCGCATCATCAACCTCTCGGTCCTTGCCCGCGACATCCAGAAACTCGCCGCCAACCTCGATCACGAGGTGAAGTCGGCACTCAGCGCCGAGGTCACCCAGTGGGCCGAGGCGCTGGTCAAGGTCTGCGAAGCCCACATCTCCGACAGCACCTTCGACCTCGCCAATATCGATGCGCTGCGCCCGCGCCTGATCGCACTGCGCGACAAGGCCCGCGATCTCGCCTTCTCGATGGACTTCGGCTTCCTCTTCCGTCCGGAACGCCGCCTTCTGTCGATCGGCTACCGCGTCGAGAGCGGCGAGCTCGATCAGGCCTGCTACGACCTTCTCGCATCCGAATGCCGCCTCACCAGCCTCTTCGGCATCGCCAAGGGCGACCTGCCAACCGAACACTGGTATCGCCTGGGTCGTCAAGTCGTGCCGGTCGGCTCGCGCGGCGCGCTGGTCTCCTGGTCCGGCTCGATGTTCGAATATCTGATGCCGCCTCTGGTCATGCAGGAGCGTGGCGGCGGTATCTTGAACCAGACCAACAATCTGGTCGTGGTCGAGCAGATGAACTACGCCCGCAAGCTGGGTATTCCGTGGGGTATCTCGGAAGCGGCCTTCAACGCCCGCGACCATAACCTCAACTACCAGTACACGAACTTCGGCGTACCGACGCTGGGCCTCAAGCGTGGTCTCGGCCACAACGCAGTCATCGCTCCTTACGCCTCGATCCTCGCCAGCCAGTATAATCCGCCGGCGGCCATCGAGAACCTCGAACGTCTGCGCAAGCTCGGCGCGCTCGGCAAATACGGCTTCCACGACGCCGTGGACTTCACGCCGACCCGCGTGCCCGAGGGCAAGACCTGCGCGGTGGTCTACAACTACTATGCCCACCACCATGGCATGTCGATCGCGGCCGTCGCCAACGTCGCCTTCAACGGCCACCTGCGCGAACTCTTCCACTCCGATCCCGTCATCGAAGCGGCAGAGCTGATGCTGCAGGAAAAGGCGCCGCGCGACATTCCCGTCATGAGCGGCAAGCACGAATCCGACACCCCGGCCAGCATCCAGGACGACCTGTTGCGCCCGGAGATCCGCAAGATCTACGATCCGGCCGCGCGCGACCGCGAACTCGTCTTCCTGTCCAACGGCCACTACTCGATGATGCTGACCGCCACCGGCGCCGGCTACTCGCGCTGGAACGGCCAGTCCGTTTCCCGTTGGAAGCCCGATCCGACCGAGGATCGCTGGGGCACCTTCATCTTCCTGCGCGACACCGCTACCAACGAATGGTGGTCGGCGACGGCGGAACCGAAGAGCATCGAGGGCGAACAGGTCAAGGTTCTCTTCGCCGATGAAAAGGCTGAATTCACGAAGACCGTCGGCGAACTCACCAGCGAAGTCGAGGTCATCGTCGCCACCGAGCACGACGCAGAAGGCCGTCGCCTGACGCTGCTCAACACCGGCACGGAAGACCGCTTCATCGAAGTGACCTCCTATCTTGAGCCGGTCTTGACCAACGACGACACCGACAACGCGCATCCGGCCTTCGCCCGCATGTTCGTGAAGACGGAGATCGGCAAGCGCGGCGACGTCATTCGCGTCGAGCGCAACAAGCGCGACGGCAACGAGCCGAATATCGCGGTCGCGCATCTAATCGTCGACAACGCCGGTGCGACGCGCCACACCGAGTTTGAAACCGACCGCCGCAAATTCCTCGGACGCGGCCGCAGCCTTGCAAACGCTGCCGCTTTCGACCAGGGCGCGACGCTTTCGGGCACCGACGGTTTCACGCTCGATCCGGTGCTCTCGCTGCGCCGCACCGTCCGCGTTCCGGCTGGCAAGAAGGTCAGCGTCATTTTCTGGACCATCGCGGCGCCATCGCGCAACGAGGTGGATCAGGCGGTCGATCGCTACCGTCACGCCGATGCCTTCAACCACGAGCTCGTCCAGGCCTGGACGCGCACGCAGGTACAGATGCGCCATGTCGGCGTCACCTCGCAGCAGGCATCCGCCTTCCAGCATCTCGGCCGCCACCTCGTCTACCCCGACATGTATCTGCGTGCGGATACGGCAGCGGTTCAGGCAGGCATGCAGTCGCAGTCCTCGCTATGGCCGCTGGCGATTTCGGGCGATTTCCCGATCTTCACCCTGCGCATCAACGACGACATGGATCTGGATATCGCAAGGGAAGCCCTGCTGGCACAGGAATACCTGCGCTCGCGCGGCGTCACCGCCGATCTCGTGATCATGAACGAGCGTGCGTCCTCCTATGCACAGGACATGCAGCACGCCGTCGACCAGATGGCCGAGAACGTCCGTCGTCTCGGCCAGGCCGACGGCCTGCGCCAGCATATCTTCACGGTCCGCAAGGATCTGATGGAGGAGGCGACCTACCACGCGCTGATCTCGGCATCCCGCGTCACCTTCCATGCAAAGAACGGCAAGATCATCGATCAGATCAATCGTGCCGTGGCGCTGTTTGCGCCGACCAAGGAAGAGCAGCAGGAACTTGAGAAGGTCAACGCCACGAAGTCGCGTGCCAAGCGCACGGCACCGGTCGCCAAGGCACAGGTCCCGGCACTGGTTGTCGAAGAGCATGGCGATCTGAACTTCTGGAACGGTATCGGCGGCTTCTCCGGCGACGGACGCGAGTATGTCGTCCGCATCCCGGGTGGCCACGCCACCCCGCAGCCGTGGATCAACGTGATCTCGAACGAGAAGTTCGGTTTCCACGTGGCGGCCGAAGGCGCCGGCTTCACGTGGAGCACCAATTCTCGTGACTACCAGCTGACCCCTTGGACCAACGACGCGGTTATCAACCGTCCGGGCGAAGCGATCTATGTGATGGATCGCGACAGCGGAACCGTGATGACGCCGTTTGCTGCCCTGTCCGACCGCCAGGACATCCAGTTCGAAGCCCGTCATGGCCTCGGCTACTCGGTCTTCTCCAGCGTCCAGAACGACGTTTCTCTGGAGCTGACGCAGACGGTCGATCGCGAACGGCCGATAAAGCTGCAGCGCTTGCGCCTGCGCAACAACGGCAGCAGCCAGCGCAAGCTGCGGCTCTACGGCTATGTCGAGTGGGTGCTCGGCAACAATCCGCAGAAGACGGCGCCGTTTATTCTCTCCGAACACGACGCCGAGACCGGCGCCCTGTTTGCCAGCAACAACTACAGCATCGACTACTCCTCGCGCGTGGCCTTCTTCGCCGCCAGCGAGACACTGTCGGGCTACACGGCAAGCCGCCGCGAGTTCATCGGCAAGACGGGCACCATCAAGGCTCCCGCAGCCTTGAATCCGGCTACCGTTCTTTCGAGCAACATCGATCTGGATGGTGATCCGGCAGCGGCTCTCGCAATCGACATCGACCTCGCCGCCGGCGAGGAGCGGGATGTCATCCTTTATCTCGGTGATACCGCGACGAAGGAAGAAGCCCGCGCGCTGATCGCCGATATCCGCAAGGCGTCCTTCGACGGCGCGGTTCAGGCAAACCGGGACTTCTGGCACGCCTTCACCGGCAAGCTACAGATCTCGACCCCAGACCAGGGCATGAACACCCTGATCAACACCTGGCTCCCCTATCAGAGCCTCGGCTGCCGCATCATGGCACGCACGGCCTTTTACCAGGCGAGCGGCGCCTTCGGCTTCCGCGACCAGCTGCAGGACACGTTGGCTTTCGTGCTGCACGAGCCGTCGATCGCCCGCAAGCAGATCGTCAACGCCGCCTCACGCCAGTTCCGCGAGGGTGACGTCCAGCATTGGTGGTTGCCCGGAACGGGTGCCGGCGTTCGCACGCTAATCTCCGACGACGTGGTCTGGCTGGCCTATGCCATCCATCACTATTGCACGGTGACCGGCGACAAGAGCGTTCTCGACGACGAGCTCGCCTTCATCGAAGGCCCGGCGCTTCTTCAGGGACAACACGATTCGTTCTACCGCCCGGAAAAATCCGAGGACAAGGTGAGCGTATACGAGCACGCCGCCATCGCTCTCGATCTTGCCATCGCCCGCAAGGGAGCGAACGGCCTGCCGCTCTTCCTCGGCGGCGACTGGAACGACGGCATGAACCGCGTCGGCATCGGCGGCAAGGGCACGAGCGTATGGCTCGGCTGGTTCCTCGCCGGCGCGCTGCGCTCCTTCAGCGCCTTTGCCGCCGAACGTGGCGACACCGCCCGCGTCGAACGCTGGGGCAAGCACCTGACCGAACTCAAGGCAGCGCTTGAAACCGCTGCCTGGGACGGCGCCCACTACCGCCGCGGCACCTTCGATGACGGCAGCCTGCTTGGTTCGAAGGAAAGCCTGGAATGCCAGATCGATTCGATCGCGCAGTCCTGGAGCGTGCTGTCAGGGGAGGGCGATCCGGCCCATGCCGCACAGGCCATGGATTCGGTCCTCGCCAAGCTCGTCGACATGGACGCGCGCATCATCCGCCTGTTCACGCCGCCCTTTGCCAACTCGGCCAAGGATCCCGGCTACATCAAGGCCTACCCGCCCGGCGTTCGCGAAAACGGCGGCCAGTATACCCACGCGGCCACCTGGGTCGTCATGGCGCTGGCCGAGCTCAATCGCGGCGACGACGCGCTGCGTTGCTTCGACCTCCTGAACCCGATCAGCCACGCCAAGGACCCAGCCTCCGCCGAGCACTACCGCGTGGAACCCTATGTCATCGCCGCCGACGTCTACGGCGACGGCGCATTGACCGGTCGTGGTGGCTGGACCTGGTACACCGGTTCCGCCGGTTGGCTCTATCGCGCGGCTGTCGAAGGCATCCTTGGAATCCGGCTCAAGAACGGCCGCATCCATGTGAAGCCATCGCTGCCGACAACGTGGGAAGGCTTCTCCGCGGAAATCGAGCACGCAGGAGCTAAATACCTCATTTCGGTCTCAAAATCGTCCCATCCAAGGGGCTACGATTTGACCATCAACGGACGTCAAGTCACCGATCCCGACGAGGGATATCCGGTCGGATAACCGCACTTTTCATGCAAACCATCCGGCGATTCGTTGAGGCCAAGAGGGAAACCTTTTGGCCTCAACTGCGTTTGCAAAATGGAAGCATGGAGAGGTCAATGGTAACGACGCCCGAAAACACGTTCGGTGCAGAGCGGAGAATCGCGACTGCGGCGCCATCGAAACGAGACACGCGATTGGACGTTCTGCGCGGTCTCGCGTTGATAACCATCTTCATCAATCACGTGCCCGGCCAAATCTTCGAGCATCTGACCACCAAGAACTACGGCTTCTCGGATGCCGCCGAGGCATTCGTGCTGATCTCGGGCATCGCCGTGGGCATTGCCTACGGCTCGCGCTTCAAGGTCGCCGCCTGGTTCGAAACAGCCAAGAAATCCACGAAGCGCGCCTTCACGCTCTATCTCGCTCACATGATCACGACATTCATGACGCTTGCGCTTTTCATCGCGGGTGCATGGCTGTTCCATCGCGCGGGCCTTCTTTGCGAAATCAATATTCTTGCGGTTCTCACCAACCCGCAGGCCGGGATTCCGGCGCTGATGCTGCTCGGCCACCAGATCGGCTACAACAACATCCTGCCGATGTATGGCGCGCTGATGCTGATGGTCCCAATCATCCTTCTGCTTGAAGCGAAAAGCCCGCTGCTGGCATTGGCCGTCTCCGGCTCGGTCTGGCTGCTGTCGGGGATATATGAGATCGCCCCTCACAACACGCTGATCGAGGGCTACTGGTTCCTGAATCCGCTCTCCTGGCAGTTCCTGTTCACGATCGGCATCGTCGGCATGATGCATGTGCGCCGTGGCGGTAAGCTGCCCCAGCACCCGCTGCTGATGGCCTTGGCCGCCGGTTATGTCGCCTTGTCCTTCGTATGGGTCGTGGGTCAGCTCTGGGGCATCGGCAATGCACTGGCCTCGCTCGGCCTGCCGCCAGTCATCACCGGCTTCGACAAGACCTTCCTGTCGCTGCCGCGTCTTCTGCACGTGCTGGCCCTCACCTACCTGGTGCTCAACATCGGCGCGCTCTCGAACCTGCTGCGCCGCCCGGAGGACAACCCGCTGGTCATCTTCGGCCGCCATTCGTTGAACATCTTCGTCGCCGGCACGATCCTGGCGATGGTCGGTCAGGTGCTGCTCTACATCAACAACGGCGACCGGATCGTGGGCCCGATCTTCGTGGTTCTCGGTATCGTGATCCAGTTCGTTTACGCCTATCACCTTGAGCGCAAGAGAAAGCTGGGTCGCGCGGCTTCCGCCAAGCTGAAGGCACCGCAGGGCCGGGCACTCCAGACAGTCTCCGTGCGCGCCGATAACGGTCGTGGCATCAATCGGAAGTGACACCGCAACGGCCGCGCCAGCGCCATCATCACAGGCGCGGTCCCTCGCAAAAACCTTGACTCCTGTGGAAAACCTTTTAAGAGCAGCGGTGGAAAAGGAATATCCATGGTTCGCCAAGAACACGCCATTGCTGCACGCAGTGACCGGGCACGAGTTGCCGGGATGGTTATGATTTTTCCGGTTTCTTCCAAAACCAAGGCCAAAACGACGACGAAAACCGTCTGACGTCTCTGGCCTGCCGCTCTCTCCCCGGCTCGGCTGGGGACAGAAAGCCGCAATCGTTGCGCGCTTTCCCCCTCACCGAACAAGAGGAGAGATGAGAAAGAGAGCTTGAAAATGGGTTTTAAAGTTGCAGTTGCGGGAGCCACCGGAAATGTTGGCCGGGAGATGCTCAACATCCTTTCCGAACGCGGTTTTCCCGCTGACGAAGTCGTAGCGCTCGCCTCCGCGCGCTCGCAGGGTCTTGAAGTGTCCTACGGCGACAAGACGCTGAAGGTCATGAATCTCGAAAACTACGATTTCTCCGACACCGATATCTGCCTGATGTCTGCTGGCGGCGACGTATCGAAGAAGTGGTCGCCGAAGATCGGCGCGCAGGGCTGCGTCGTGATCGACAACTCCTCCGCATGGCGCTACGACCAGGACGTTCCGCTGATCGTGCCGGAAGTGAACCCTGACGCCATCGAGCAGTTCACCAAGCGCAACATCATCGCCAACCCGAATTGCTCGACCGCCCAGCTGGTCGTGGCCCTGAAGCCGCTTCACGAAGCCGCCACGATCAAGCGCGTCGTCGTCTCGACCTACCAGTCCGTTTCCGGCGCTGGCAAGGACGGCATGGACGAACTCTTCAATCAGACGCGCGCGGTCTTCGTCGCCGATCCGATCGAGAACAAGAAGTTCACCAAACGTATCGCCTTCAACGTCATTCCGCACATCGATAGCTTCATGGAAGACGGCTACACGAAGGAAGAGTGGAAGGTTCTGGCCGAAACCAAGAAGATGCTCGACCCGAAGATCAAGGTGACCTGCACGGCCGTGCGCGTTCCCGTCTTCATCGGCCACTCGGAATCGGTCAACATCGAGTTCGAGAAGGAAATCACCGCCGATCAGGCTCGCGATATCCTGCGCGATGCGCCGGGTTGCCAGGTGATCGACAAGCACGAGAATGGCGGCTACATCACGCCTTACGAATCCGCCGGTGAAGACGCGACCTTCATCTCGCGTATCCGCGAGGACGCAACCGTCGAGAACGGCCTCAACATGTGGGTGGTTTCCGACAACCTGCGCAAGGGCGCGGCATTGAACGCGATCCAGATCGCCGAACTGCTCGTCAATCGCGGACTTGTGAAGCCCCGCAAGCAGGCAGCTTGAATATTTTCTTAACCATGTCTTGTTAAGCCCGTTACTTAAGTTAAGGCTTATTCAGGAGCGCGGGATGTCAGACGGCATCTCGCGCTCATCAAATGAATGGTCGTGACAACGTTGCCGATAGCGGGCTCCAGTCCGGCTGAAGGCTAGGCTGATCGAGATCGGGGTATTCGATGCGCAAGACAAGATTTTTGCTGGCAGCGGCGGCAGTGTTCGCCATGTTCCAGGCACTTCCGGCAACGGCTGAAGCGGCACCACAGTGCAGCAACACCAGCGCGGGCTTCGACCAGTGGGTGGTTGCCTTCAAGCAGGAAGCAGCGGCCAACGGCGTCAGCCGCTCCGTTCTCGACAAGGCTTTCGCCAACGTCGTCTATAACAGACCGACAATTTCTGCCGACCGTGGCCAGAAGAGCTTCAAGCTCTCCTTCGACGCCTTCATGCAGAAGCGCGGCGGCCAGGCCATCATCTCGCGCGGCAAGGGCATGAAGCGCGCCAACGCAGCGCTCTTCGCCAACATCGAACGCAAGTACGGCGTTCCGGCCGGCCCCCTGATCGCGATCTGGGGCATGGAAACCGGTTTCGGCAGCTACATGGGCAACCAGCACACGATGTCCGCCGTCTCCACGCTCGCATTCGATTGCCGCCGTACTGCCTATTTCACTGACCAGCTCTATGCAGCCCTTCAGCTCGTCGGCGAAGGCTTCCTCAGCCCGCAGGCGCGCGGCGCCGCCCACGGCGAAATCGGTCAGACACAGTTTCTCCCGCGCAACGTCGTGCTCTACGGAGCGGATGGCGATGGTGACGGCCGGGTCGACATGGTCGGCTCACGCGCCGACGCGCTGGCTTCGACCGCGAACTTCCTGAAGGGCCACGGCTGGCGTCCGGGTGCCGGCTATCAGCCGGGCGAGTCGAACTTCGCAGCCATCTCCGGCTGGAACGCGGCAACGGTCTACCAGCAGGCAATCGCCTACATCGGTCAGCAGATCGACGCGAATTGATTCAGACTTGATGATGAAATGAAAAAGGCGCCGCGGGAAACCGCAGCGCCTTTTTTGTTTTTCTCGAACTATGGTGTCAGACGTCAGGGCGAATGAAGTCGCGCGTTTCTGCGTCCATGACCCACAATTCGCCGGTCGAAATATCGAACCAAGCGCCATGAAGCTGGATATCACCGGCTTCCTCACGCGCCTTGATCTCCGGAAAGGTCCGGAGATTGTCGATCGAGTTGCGGATCGACACGCGCTCCAGCGCCGTCTGGCGTTCGCCAGGGGTCATCACGTCGTTGCTCTGGATCTGCTCGGCCGCCGGCCGCACCAGCGACATCCAGCGTCCGATGAAGTCGCCGGGCGACAAAGGCTCGGCATCGGGATCGAGCGCCGCGCGGATACCGCCGCACCGACCATGTCCCATGACGACGATATCGGTAACCTTCAGGGCCAGAACCGCGAACTCGAGTGCAGCCGAGGTCGCATGGAAATTACTATCAGGCTCGTAGGGCGGCACCATGTTGGCGACGTTGCGGACGACGAAGAGCTCGCCGGGCCCGGAATCGAAAATGAGTTCCGGCGCCGCGCGTGAGTCCGAACAGGCAATGACCAGCGTGCTCGGGCTCTGCCCGTGCTCCGCCAACGTCCTGTATCGGTCACGAGCGTCGGCATAACGCCCGCTCATGAAGTTGCGATAGCCGTCGAGAAGTGTATCTGGAAAACGCTGCATGATCTTCGATTACAGCGTGAGCGATGCAAGATCAATATCGCAGCGCCAAATGCGTTAACGGCCCCCGGCCGCTAGCTCTTTCGCCGCTGCGCCGGATGCATCAGATGTCGCATCTGCACCATCGCCATCGGCGTCGACAGGCTGGAGGCGTCGTTTGCGAGCGTCAGCTCGTCGCTGCCGCGCTTCACCGCCCGCGCCAACACCTCGTAGACGCTGGCCGTCGCCAGCTGCAGCGCCTTCTCGTCCTCCATGCCGGACTGGAGCCGCGACAGGAAAAGCGCGGCGAGAAGATCGCCCAAGCCGTTTGGCGGATTGTCGATCAGCCGGTGCTCAGCAAGCAGCGCGTGGCGCCCGGAGAGATAGAGGTTGCCCGTTCCACCAGCCATCATCGGCACCGCCGAGGTCACCAACATGCGTGCGGGGCCAAGTGCCAGCGCCGCCTCCATGATCTCGGTATTGCTCTCCAGCGGCGCGCCGGACAGCCAGGCGAGCTCATAACGATTGGGCGTAGCCAACGATGCCAGCGGGATCAGATGGTCCCGGATCGCCTCAGCCGTCGCCTCGGGAACATAAAGCCCGCCGAGATCGCCCATCACGGGATCGCAAACGTAAAACAGATCGGGATTTTGCTCCCTAAGCGCGGTGATCAGACGGCCGACGGAGCGGGCCTGCGCGGCATTGCCGAAATAGCCCGAAAGCACCGCCTTGACCTCGCCGATCCAGGGCGCGCGTATGAGATCGTCGATCGCCGCATCGAAATCGGCCTCCGCGAAGGTCAGCCGCGTCGAACGGCCGTGGCCCGGATGCCAGGGTAGAACGATTGTTGGCAGCGCCCATACCTGGTGGCCGAGCGTCTCGAGCGCGAAAACCGCCGCCCGATTGCCGACCGATCCACGAACGACGTGGCTCGATATGACGATCACCGTGCCTGCTGCATTCTGCGACATGTTTATCCGATCCGGGTTCCGATCCTCAGTTGATCGTCTTTTTGCTGCGCGACTGTCAACAACTCTTCATTGGGACGTGATCAAACTTCTGGCGACGAAAATCATATTCGGATCATTTTTTACAGAATTGACGACATGCCGGCTAAATTCGCACGAAAACTGCGATCGACGCCCCTATTTTTGCAATTTTTCTGTCAAACCTTCTGCTAACCTGCGCGCAATCGAGAAAATGGGGGACACAGTCAATGGCTGCTCGAAACAATCCGAAACGGGAAAAACAGATCGAAAGCGCGAACAAGATCGCGACGGCGATGGGGGAGCACTATCTCGCGCCGGATATTCTCTTCGGACGCGCCAGCGGCGACGACCTCGAATCCTACACGCCCGAAATGCTGGCGATTTCCGCTGTCCACTGCGCGGCCGAACTCGCCGCCTGGACCGGCAACGCGCCGCGCGTCACCGTCACCTCGCTCGACAATGTCGAGCCGGATGGGGTGGCCGTATCGGTCCTGTCGGTGACCGATCACAACATGCCGTTCCTCTACGAATCGGTCATGGGCGAGGTAACGAGCAGCTACCGCGATCTCTTCATGGCGGTTCATCCCATTCTC
This sequence comes from Rhizobium sp. O111, assembly GCF_055616315.1. Taxonomy (NCBI): domain Bacteria; kingdom Pseudomonadati; phylum Pseudomonadota; class Alphaproteobacteria; order Hyphomicrobiales; family Rhizobiaceae; genus Rhizobium; species Rhizobium sp. O111. Next base: position 3,493,020 of record NZ_JBSHXL010000001.1, read on the forward strand.
GTCATGCAGCTAGGTCATCCGCCGGAACTCTATTCGCCGGATATGCCGGGCGAGCCGGCAAACCGCGTCAGCCACATCCAGCTTCACCTCGCGCCGCTCACGCCGGCGCAGTCCGCAGATCTGATCGAGCGGATCGAAATCGTCCTCGAACAGGTGCGCCTGTCGGTTTCCGACTGGAAGCCGATGCTGGACAAGCTCGGCACCGCCATCGACGAACTATCGTCACGCAATGTCGGCCGCCGCAAGGCGGATCGCGATGAAGCGGTCGCTTTCCTGACATGGCTGCGCGATGCCAATTTCACCCTTCTGGGCATGCGCGAATATGTCTATTCCGGCAAGGGCTCGAACGCCAAGGTCGAACGCGACAAGGGCACGGGGCTGGGAATCCTCTCCAATCCCGATGTGCTGGTGCTCCGGACCGGCCGCGACGCCGTCACCACGACGCCCGAAATCCTGGCCTTCCTCGACGGTCCCGACTTCCTGATCGTCACAAAAGCCAACGTCAAATCCGTCGTCCACCGCCGCGCTTATATGGACTATGTCGGCGTGAAACGCTTCGACGAGAGTGGCAATGTCACCGGCGAGCTGCGCATCGTCGGCCTCTTCACCTCGACCGCCTACACCTCGCTCGCAACTGATATCCCGCTGCTGCGCTCGAAGGTGGAGAAGGTGAAAGAGCATTTCGGCTTCGATCCGATGAGCCATTCCGGCCGCATGCTCGACAACACGCTGGAATCCTACCCGCGCGACGATCTCTTCCAGATCGACACCGCCCTGCTCGCCACCTTCGCCGAACAGATCAACGATCTGACCGACCGCCCGCGCGTACGGGTGCTGCCGCGCATCGATCACTTCGATCGTTTCGTCTCCGTTATCGTCTACGTGCCGCGCGAGGAATATGATTCGATCGTGCGCGAGAAGATCGGCACCTATCTCAAGACCATCTATGATGGCCGCGTCTCGGCCTATTACCCGGCTTTCCCCGAAGGCGGCGTCGCCCGCGTCCATTTCATCATCGGCCGCTCTGGTGGAAAGACCCCGCGTATTCCTCAGGCAAAGCTCGAAGAAGCAATCCGCAGCATAACGGCCCGCTGGGATGACCGCTTCGAAATGCTTGCCGGTCCGAAGGCGCCGAAGATCAAGGTCAGCAACGCTTACCAGGATCTCTTCCCGCCGGAAGAAACTTTCGCCGACTTCGCCGACATCGTCGCCTGCGCCACGGGCGAGCAGATCCGCATCGAATTCTACACGCGCATCAAGGATGGCGTGTCGCTTCTCTGCCTCAAGATCTTCCACTTCAATGGCCAGCTCGCACTTTCCCGCCGCGTGCCGCTTCTCGAGAATCTCGGCTTCAGCGTCATCAGCGAAGGCACCTTCGACATCAACGTGACGCTGGCAGACGGCAGCGAGAAGCTGGTGGTGCTGCATGACATGGAACTCGAAGCCCAAAGCGGCGCTGAGATCAATCTGCAGCAGCATGGCGCAGCACTCGAAGAAGCCTTCCTTTTCGCTTTTTCAGGCGTCATCGACAACGACAACTTCAATCGCCTGATCATCTCGGCTGGCCTGTCGGCCCGCGAGACAAGCGTGTTGCGCGCCTACTCGCGCTATCTGCGCCAAGCCGGCATCGCCTATTCGCAGGATTACATCGCGACGACGCTGGATAAATACCCGGCTATCTCGTCGCTCATCTTCCGCCTGTTCCACGATGGCCTCGACCCGAAGCTGACGGAGAAGAACAGGATCAAGAAGGCGACTGATCTTCACGCCAAGATCGAGACCGCGCTGTCGGACGTTCCAAGCCTTGATGACGACCGCATACTGCGTCGCTACGTCAATGTGGTCGACTCGACGCTGCGCACCAACTACTTCCAGCGCAATCCCGATGGTTCCGCAAAGGCGATGCTAGCCTTCAAGCTCGATCCGCATTTGATCGACGGCCTGCCGGCGCCGAAGCCGTTCCGCGAAATGTTCGTCTACGGCGTCGAGGTCGAGGGCGTTCACCTGCGCTTCGGCAGAGTAGCCCGTGGCGGGCTTCGCTGGTCGGATCGCGCCGAGGATTATCGCACCGAAGTGCTGGGCTTGGTGAAAGCGCAGCAGGTCAAGAACGCCGTGATCGTACCCGTCGGCGCCAAGGGCGGCTTCTATCCGAAGAAGCTCCCTGTCGGCGGCAATCGCGATGAGATCTTCAATGCCGGGCGTGAAGCTTACAAGACCTATATCCGCACGCTGCTCTCGATCACCGACAACATTTCCGGCACCGAAATCATCCCGCCTGAAAACACGGTGCGGCTCGATGGCGACGACCCCTATTTCGTCGTCGCCGCCGACAAGGGCACGGCGACCTTCTCCGACACCGCGAATGCGCTGGCGCAGGAAGCCGGCTTCTGGCTCGACGATGCCTTCGCATCGGGCGGCTCCGCCGGCTACGACCACAAGAAAATGGGCATCACCGCGCGCGGCGCCTGGGAAACGGTGAAGCGCCACTTCCGCGAGATGGACATCGACATCCAGACGACGCCGTTCACGGTCGCGGGCGTTGGCGACATGTCGGGCGACGTCTTCGGCAATGGTATGCTCTTGTCACCGAAGATCCGGCTTCTCGCCGCCTTCGACCACCGCGACATCTTCATCGATCCGGATCCTGACATGGCCAAGACCTTGGCGGAGCGTCAGCGGCTGTTCAATCTGCCGCGCTCGAGCTGGCAGGACTTCGACAAGAGCCTGCTTTCGAAGGGCGGCATGATCATCTCACGCTCGGCGAAATCGGTGACGCTCACCGCGCAGGCCGCAGCCGCGATCGGCATGGACAAGACGGTGGCGACGCCGTTTGAAGTCATGACCGCGATCCTGAAAAGCCCTGTCGACCTGCTCTGGTTCGGCGGCATCGGCACCTACGTGAAGGCGACAGCCGAAACCGATACCGACGTCGGCGACCGCGCCAACGACCCCATCCGCATCAGCGCCGACGAGGTGCGCGCCAAGGTGATCGGCGAGGGCGCGAACCTGGGCGTCACCCAGCGCGGCCGCATCGCCTACGGGCTGAAGGGCGGTCGCTGCAATTCCGATGCGATCGACAACTCGGCCGGCGTCAACACCTCCGACGTCGAAGTGAATATCAAGATCGCGCTCGCAGCCGCCATGCACGACGAACGGCTGACGCGACAGAAGCGTGACCAGCTGCTCTCCTCGATGACCGATGAAGTCAGCAAGCTCGTGCTTCGCAACAACTATCTGCAGTCGCTCGCCATCTCGCTGACCGAGAGGAAGGGCACCGCGAACGGCCTCGAACTCACCCGCTTCATGGGTGTTCTGGAGACCGCCAAGCAGCTTAACCGCAAGGTCGAGACGCTCCCCGACGACACCACGATGGCCGAGCGCTACGCCGCGAACAGACCGCTGACACGGCCTGAGATCGGCGTCCTCTTGTCCTACGCGAAGATCGTTCTCTTCGACGCGCTCGCGGCAAGCGATCTGCCGGATGATCCCTATTTCGAGGCGACGCTCTCGCAATACTTCCCGGCCAAGATGCGCAAGTCCAACGCGTCCGATATTGCCAATCACCGCCTGAAGCGCGAGATCGTGGCGACCGTGCTTGCCAACGAAGCAATCAACCGCGGCGGGCCGAGCTTTGCCGTCAGCATGATGGACGCGACGGCCGCATCAGCGCCCGAAGTGGTGCGCGCCGCCATCATCGCTCGCGACGGCTTCGATCTGAGCCGGCTTTGGAGCGAGACCGATGCGCTCGACGGCCGGATTTCCGGTCAGATGCAGAACCGCATCTACGAGGAAATCAGCCATATCTTCACCGTGCTGACGCGCCTGCTGTTGAAGATGCAGATGGCCAAGGGTGATATCGCCGAGACCATCGACAGGCTCCGCGCGGCCTTCAAGAAGCTGCAGCCGGTATTCGCCAACCAGGTCGTTCCCGAACTCGAGGCGCGCCAGGCCGAATATCAGGCCGCCGGCGTGCCGGACAAGCTTGCAGCCGAGATCGCGCATCTGATCGGCTTCGCGCTCGTGCCGGAGATCATGCAGATCGCAGAGCGCACGGGTGAGCCGCTGATCCGCGCCGCCGAGAGCTATTTCGCGGTCAGCCAGACCTTCCGTATCGGCCGACTGCTAGCAGCCGGCAGCCGCATCACCACTTCGGATCACTACGAGAACCTGGCGCTGGCGCGCAGCCTCGACCAGATCGCGACAGCCCGTCGCGATATCGTGAGCTCCGCTCTCTCAAACAACGGCAAGGAAAAACTGCCGGTGCAGGCATGGCATGCGAGCGACCGGATCAGGATCAACCGCATCGCCGAGGAACTGGCGGGTCTCAGCGAGGGTGGCGATCCGAATCTCGCCCGCATCACCGTCGCCGCCGGCCTGCTGACCGATCTTGCCAGAGACGGGACGAGGTGAGACAGTCCGCTCCCAAATCAGGAGCAGGCCGGTGAATCGCATTGACTGGACGGGAACACAGCCCCAGCGCGCCACGCGCAGAGGCATTTGGGGCTGGATGTTCTTCGACTGGGCGGCGCAGCCGTTCTTCACCGTCGTCACCACCTTCATCTTCGGCCCCTATTTCGTGGCCAGGCTGACGGCCGATCCAGTCTCCGCGCAAACGCTCTGGAGCAACATGGCGACGATCTCCTCGGTGATCATCGCCATCCTCTCGCCCATTCTCGGCTCGATCGCCGACCAGTCCGGCGGGCGAAAGCCATGGATCGGCTTCTTCGCCGTCATCAAGATCGCCAGCCTCTGCTGCCTCTGGTTCGCGGCACCCGGCTCACCTGTCATCTACCCCGTGATCTTCATGATCCTGGCGTCGATCGCCGCGGAATTCTCGATCGTCTTCAACGATTCCATGATGCCGCGCCTCGTCGGAAAGGACGAAGTCGGACGACTGTCCAACACCGCCTGGGGCCTCGGCTATCTTGGTGGCATGATCGTACTGATCGCAGTGGTGGCGCTGCTTGCCGGAAGTCCCGAGACCGGCAAGACCATCCTCGGCCTAGACCCGATCTTCGGCCTTGATCCACACACCGGCGAGGATGCGCGCATTACCGGTCCGATCTCGGCCGTGTGGTATCTGATTTTCGTCCTGCCGATGTTTCTGTTCACACCGGATGTGAAGGGTGGCCTTCCCTTCGGCTCCGCCGTCCGCTCCGGCCTGCGTGAAGTCAGGCACACGCTGGCGGAACTGAGGGAGCGCCGCCCGCTCATGCGCTTTCTCGTCGCCCGCATGATCTACCAGGACGGCGTCAACGGCCTGCTGATCCTTGGCGGCGCCTTCGCGGCCGGCATGTTCGGCTGGGCAACCATCGAGATTGGCATCTACGGCATCATCCTCAACGTGGTGGCGATTTTCGGCTGCATCATCGCCGGACGTATCGACGCGCGCATCGGCTCGAAGGCGACGATTGTCATCAGCCTGACCATGCTGCTTCTCGCGACCTTCGGCATCGTATCCACCGAACCCGGCTATACGCTCTTCGGGCTGGTGCCGCTTCCGACGGCGGATTCAGGCGGTCTGTTCGGCACGGCGGCGGAGAAAGCCTATATCGGCTACGGCCTGCTGATCGGCCTGGCATTCGGCCCTGTGCAAGCCTCGTCGCGCTCCTATCTGGCGCGCAGCGTCAGCCTTGATGAGGCAGGCCGCTACTTCGGCATCTACGCGCTCTCGGGCCGCGCAACCAGCTTCATGGCGACGCTTCTGTTTTCGATCGTGACTTATGCGACAGGCTCGTCGCATCTCGGCATGGCCACGCTCGTTCTGTTTCTGGCTGGCGGGCTGATCCTGCTGATCCGGACGCCCTATCCGGCGGATAGGGCGTAGCCGTTTTCATCGATGTTTAGTGGCGGAAGTGGCGCATGCCGGTGAAGACCATCGCCACATTGTGCTCGTTGGCCGCGTCGATCACTTCCTGGTCGCGCATCGAGCCGCCTGGCTGCACGACGGCCGTGGCACCGGCGGCAATCGCCGACAGAAGGCCGTCCGCGAACGGGAAGAAGGCTTCCGAAGCAACAGCGGAGCCCTTGGTCATCGGCTCGGCCCAGCCCATCGCCTTGGCGGCATCCTCAGCCTTCAGCGCGGCGATGCGGGCGGAGTCGATACGGCTCATCTGGCCAGCGCCGATGCCGGCCGTCTGGCCGTCCTTGGCATAGACGATGGCATTCGACTTGACGTGCTTGGCAACCGTATAGGCGAACTTGAGGTCCACCAGTTCCTGTGCCGTCGGCTGGCGATTGGTGACGACCTTCAGCTCGATATCATCGATCATGCCGTTGTCACGGCTCTGCACCAGCAGGCCGCCGGCAACGGTCTTCGCCGTAAGGCCGCGAGAGCGCGGGTCAGGCAGGCCGCCGGTCACGAGCAGGCGCAGGTTCTTCTTGGCCGCGATAACCGCCTTGGCTTCTTCCGTCACCTCAGGCGCGATGATGACCTCCGTGAACAGCTTGACGATTTCTTCCGCCGTCTCGGCATCGAGCAGCTGGTTAAGCGCAATGATGCCGCCGAAAGCGGACGTGCTGTCGCAGGCAAGCGCCCGGAGATACGCGTCCTTCAGCGTAGGGCCGGTAGCGACACCGCACGGATTGGCATGCTTGATGATCGCGCAGGCCGGGCCGGTCTTCTCGGGCGAGAACTCGCCGATCAACTCGAAGGCGCCGTCCGTGTCGTTGATGTTGTTGTAGGAGAGCTGCTTGCCCTGCAGAAGCGTTGCCGTGGCAACACCCGGACGGTTTTCGCCGGTCACGTAGAAGCCCGCCGTCTGGTGCGGATTCTCGCCGTAGCGCATTTCTTCCTTCAGCACGCCGCCGATGACACGGTGACGCGGCGTGTCGATGGACAGCGCTTCGGCGAACCAGTTGGAGATCATCGCGTCGTAGGCGGCCGTGCGCGCATAGGCCTTGGCCGCAAGGCGCTGACGGAAGGCATAGCTGGTCTGGCCGGCATCGGACGAAAGCTGCTCGAGAAGCTCCGGATAGTCCGCTGGATCGGTGAGGATCGCCACATAGGCATGGTTCTTGGCCGAGGCGCGGATCATCGCCGGGCCGCCAATGTCGATATTCTCGACGGTGGTCGGATAATCGCCACCCGCCGCGCGCACATCCTCGAACGGATAGAGGTTGATGACGGCGAGATCGATGCCATCGATGCCGTGCGCCTTCATCGCTTCCTGATGCTCGGCGTCGTCGCGGATCGCCAGCAGACCGCCGTGAACCCTCGGATGCAGCGTCTTCACGCGGCCGTCCATGATCTCCGGAAAGCCCGTGACGTCGGAAACGTCGGTAACATCGAGGCCGACGGCGGCGATCGCCTTGTGGGTGCCGCCGGTCGACAGCAGCCGAACGCCCTTTTCGGCAAGCGCGCGCGCGAGGTCTACGATGCCGGTCTTGTCGGACACGGAGAGCAAGGCGGTCTTGACGGCAACCTTGTCGGGGGCGGGGATTTTCTTGGAAACAACGGCCATGTGGCTTCTCCGTTCGATCTTCGGGAGACATCCGGCGAGGTGCGCGGAATATGGCGCCGCGTTAGCACAGCTTTGCGCCGGCGAAAACAGCCGCTAGCTTCTGCGAGACAAAAACCACCGTATTTCCGGCTTTTCCGGATAGGCGAAGCTGATTTCCATCTGATCCGACGCGCAGATACCGGAGGCATCGGCAAAGAACACATCCTCGGCGATCTCGACCGTATTGCCGGGCGAGGAGAACAGCCAACTCTCGCCATCTGGCGCCGTCATCAGGATGGACTCCCGGTCCATCTGCTTCAGATTGATCGACGGGTGGGCGTGAAAACGCGCCACGGCCTGCAGTTCTCCTTCGCCTCTTCGCTCTTCGGAAACCGTAAGGCGATCGAGTCCGGTCATGATCGAACCGGTGGCGTTCAAGGTGAGCTCGCGCTCGTGCAGGACGCCGAACTCTTTCAGATAGCCGTCGTGGCTTGCCTTGACGACATCCCGGCCGTCATCCGCCACGACGCGATCGACCTGCACGGTCTTAACCGGATCGGTGATGAGATGCGCCAGAAAATCGGAAGACGCAAACCGGCTCGACGACGTATCGTTGAGCGTCACGGTCGTGTGCGCGGCCGTGGTGCGCGCGACCTGCACATAGCGGTTGCCGGCAAATTTCGGCGAGCCCGAATTCACGATAAAGCGGTGCCGGCCTGATGACATCTCGAAGGACAGGCATCCGGCATGAACAGTGCGCGAGAGGTTACCGCTCGGCGGAAGGCCAGTATCGGCGATAACGACGGTGCGACCGGCCGCCAGGCGCTGGTAGCGCGAATGCGGCATCGCCTTGAACGGCTCACCCGCCGTCTCATCATAGCGCAGCAGCGACACGATCTCATTCGCCGAGGTCGACGTCGCGCCGTTGAACAGAGCGAGATCGCCATCCTGGTGGCGAAAGAAGCGCAGCGCCGGATACATTCGATCGATGCCGGATATCAGCTTCTGCGGCAGATCGTGGCCGAGATTGATATAGGTCTGCCGCAACGGCAGCAGATCGAGCAGAAGCTCGAGCGCGACGCGCGGATTGCGCGACACGTGCCCGCCATCCGGCAGAATCTGGCTATCGAACTCGACATCGAGCGCTTCGGAGGATTTGCGGATTGCGCTGGGGCGTACCGGCATAGAGATCGACGCCATGGCAAGCGCTAGGCGGACCCGAAAACGCACCTCGCCGGGCGGCGCATAACGCGCCATGCGGCGCAGGAAGCGGACTTGAAACGCAAGTGAACGCACGAAGCGTCGATAGAAGCCGCGATCGGCATTCTGCAGCACCACGGGCGAATGCGACAACCAGGCAATGACGCGCGTTGCCGTAACATCGATCTCCCAGGCAATGCCCTCCATTCGTCCGCCGTGAATGGACAGCCAGCTATTGACGATGGCGCGGGCGACGTTCGAATGCAGATCGTTCTTCTTGGAGCGCATATGGCGCAGCCAGCCGAAGCCATGGAGCTTGATGGCAAAGGCGCGAGACGGGAGGCTAAACGTGAACGGCGACTTTCCGCCGGTCTCCAGCATGCGGCCGGCAAGCGGGAAGCGACCGTTGATGATTTCCTCGGCGACATGCGAATCGACGGGCCTTAGATCCGTCGGCGCCACGATCAGCCGCTCGGGCACATAGACAGTGTGGCGAAACAACTTGAGGCGCAGAAGCGCAGCACGGCAAAGTACCCGCCGCCAAGCCTCCCGCAGGTAAAGACCTGAAAACCGTCCGGACCGCATTTCGATTGTCTATTGACCCATATCGTTAGGATTGGATGGACAAGTCCGGAAACGGCACTGACCGTCGATGATTCTGCAACAATGCTTAACTATGCCAGTTGCTCTTCGATCAGGCAACACGGCGCAACACGGCCGCATAAAAACCGTCCAGACCCGGCGCGAAACCTGATGGTAGCTTCAGCATGTCGGGTGTGGTGCGGAACTCGCCAAGCGGACTGATTGCCTCTTCCAGCCCCGGCCAGCGGCTCGGCTCGATCGCCACGCGCTCGAATCCTTCGGTGTCCTTGAGCACCTGTGCCACGACCTCTTCACCCTCGCTCGGATCAAGCGAGCAATTGGAAAACACGATCGTGCCGTCGGGCTTCAGCAACCGCAGCGCATGGCGAAGCAGACGCTCCTGCAGCGCGGCGAGCTTTGCGATATCTTCCGGCCCCTTGGTCCAGAGCACGTCGGGATGTCGCCGCGTCGTGCCGGTGGAAGAGCAGGGCGCGTCGAGCAGGATGGCGTCGAAAAGCTCGTCAGGGGTGAACTTGGTCAGATCCTGCGCCATCGTTTCCGCCGACAGCTGGAGACGCTCAAGGTTCGAACGCAGGCGCTTGATGCGGTTTTCGGACTGCTCGACGGCGGTCACCTTGCCGCCAGCCAGGATCAGCTGCGCCGTCTTACCGCCAGGAGCGGCGCAGAGATCGGCAACACGCTTGCCGGAGAGATTGCCGAAGAGCTGCGCCGGAATGCTCGCCGCCGCATCCTGTACCCACCACAGCCCCTCGTCGAAACCTTCGAGAGACGGAATGGAGCCGTCGAATGCGGCAAGCCGTACTCCGCCGGTCGGCAGCACTATGCCGTTCAGCTTTTCGGCCCAGGCCTGGGCATCCGATTTTACAGTCAGATCGATGGCAGCGGGCTGCAGCTGGGAATCCGAGATCGCCCGCGCTGCGTCACGGCCATAAGCCTTCTCCAGCCGTTCGAGAAACCAACTAGGCATCGACGGAATGTCGTCGATCTGGCGAAGGATCTCTTCCTTCTCGCGCCCCAGGCGACGCAGCACGGCGTTGACCAGCTTGGCGAAGCGCCGGTTTCTCGGGTCGAGATTGGCTTGCTCGACGGCAATGTCGACGGCGGCATGATCGGGAACGTCGAGATAGAGGATCTGCGCCGCCGCGATCGAAAGCACGTGCTGCAGCGAGCGCGCGCCCTCCGGCAAGGGCGATTCCAGCAGGGATGACACGGCCGCCTCGATGCGGGGCAGGTGACGCAGCGTGGTGTTCAGAATTGCGCGGACGAGACCACGGTCGTCGTCGGCCAACGCCTTGTAAGCCGGATTTCCATGTTCATGGTCGAGGGCGCCGTCAAGCGAGAGCTTGCGATCGATGACGGCAGCCAGAATCTTCGAGGCTGCGGCACGCGCCTGCAGACCAGGCTTGGCGGAAGCGGACGTTTCCGCCGGCGCCGACGACTTTTGTTTGCGAAATGGCTTTTTCTTACCGTCTGAACTCAAGACCAGGGACCCTTTGGCGGTTGCGAGCCACCGCGGCCAAGGCCGGCATCCGGAACTGAGCGCGATTTGCGCACGGGATTAGCAGCACGAGCCGACGGCGTCGAGTTATTCATGCCGCCTCTTGCCATTTCCTGCAGCGCAGCGATGCGATTTTCGGTATTCGGGTGGGTGGAAAACAGGTTGTCCATGCCCGCACCCGTCAACGGATTGATGATGAACATGTGAGCGGTGGCCGGATTGCGCTCCGCGTCGTAGTTCGGAATATTCGAGGCGCCACGGGCGATCTTGCCAAGTGCGGAGGCCAGCCAAAGCGGGTTGCCACAAATCTCCGCGCCGCGCCGGTCGGCCGAATATTCGCGCGTACGGCTGATCGCCATCTGCACCAGCATGGCGGCCATCGGCGCGACGATCATCGCCAGCAGAACACCGACGAAGCCGAGCGGATTGTTGTTGTTCTCGCGGTTACCGCCGAAGACGAACGCGAAATTGCCGAGCATCGAGATGGCGCCGGCAAGCGTCGCCGTGATCGTCATCGTCAGCGTGTCGCGGTTTTGGACGTGCGCGAGCTCATGGGCCATGACGCCGGCAACCTCTTCCGCCGACAGTGCGCTCAACAGACCCGTCGATGCCGCGACCGCGGCGTTCTCCGGATTGCGGCCCGTCGCGAAAGCATTCGGCTGCGGATTGTCGTAGAGATAGACCTTCGGCATCGGCAGGCCCGCATTGTGCGAGAGATCACGGATGATGTTGAAGAACTCCGGCGCGTTGCGCTCATCGATCTCCTGGGCACGGTAGGCCGAAAGCACCATGCGGTCGGAATTCCAGTACGAGAAGAAGTTCATGCCGGCCGCAACCAGGAACGCGATCATCATGCCGCTGCGGCCACCGATCATGAACCCGACGACCATGAACAGTGCCGTCATGAAGGCAAGCAACATGGCAGTACGGACAAGGTTCATCATCATCTCCATTTCAGGCGAGCGCCGTTTGCGCTCAAAGGGTTTCAATCGCCGCGTCGGCGTCCTATAATCTGGTTATTCATCGGCCATTTTCAATATTTTCAAGCGGGCGTGCGTGATGCAGGAAGCGGACAACGACAATATCGAGGCTCTGGCCGAGGAAGGCACGGAGCGCCCGCGCAAGATGCTCTCGCCCGCCGCCAAGCGTGCGCTTGCCGAAGCCGAGGAGCGTCGCCGCAACGAACAGCCGACCGATATGCCGACCGAGATCGGTGGGCGAGGGGGTGCCGATCCGGCCCGCTTCGGCGATTGGGAAATCAACGGTCGCGCGATCGACTTCTAAGTAAATATTCCTATTGACTTCGCATGAATATCGGAATTTATTCCTTGTATGTTCACGCGCTCCATCACAGCACTAGCGATCCTTGCGGCAATTTCGATGCCGGCTTTCGCGCGCGATGAGATCGCCGGGCCTGTGTCGGCTGAAATTCTGCGCGTGATCGATGGAGACACCTTGCTGGTCGCCGCTCGCCCGTGGCCGCAGCAGACCGTGGAAGTCTATGTCCGCATTCGTGGCATCGATACGCCCGAGATGCACTCAAAATGCGCTGCGGTCAGGCGCGCGGGGATCGATGCCCGCCAAGTGTTGGAAGAGCTCACCGACAACTCACCGCAAGTGCAGCTGACCCGAATTTCCGGCGACAAGTATTTCGGCCGAATCCTGGCCGACGTCACGCTATCCGATGGACGGAATCCGGCTCAGTATATGCTGGGCGAGGGGATCGCAGTTGCCTATGACGGTGGCCGGAAGCCGAAGACGCCGTGCTCCGATCACGATTAAGGCCGCTCCGGTTTCCCGAAGCGGCCTCTCATTAGCAGACAGCCAATACTAAGCAGTCGCCTTGTTCTGCCTGTTGGCGATCAGATCATCGACAACAGCTGGATCGGCAAGCGTCGACGTATCGCCCAGTGAACCGAAATCGTCCTCGGCGATCTTGCGCAGGATGCGTCTCATGATCTTGCCCGATCGGGTTTTCGGCAGCCCGGGCGAGAACTGGATCTTGTCGGGTGCTGCGATCGGGCCGATTTCGTTCCGGACATGCTTGATCAGCTGCTGGCGCAGCTCGTCCGAACCTTCGTTGCCGGCCATCAATGTGACATAGCAATAGATGCCCTGACCCTTGATCGCATGCGGATAGCCGACGACCGCAGCCTCCGACACGAGGCTGTGCGACACCAGCGCCGATTCGACCTCGGCCGTGCCGAGACGATGGCCCGACACATTGAGCACGTCGTCGACGCGACCGGTAATCCAGTAATAACCGTCCTCGTCTCGACGGCAGCCGTCGCCGGTGAAGTATTTGCCCTTGTAGGTCGAAAAATAGGTCTGGATGAAGCGCTCGTGATCGCCGTAGACCGTGCGCATCTGCCCCGGCCAGCTATCGGTGATGCAGAGATTACCATCAGCCGCGCCCTCGAGCACGTTGCCTTCATTATCCACCAGCTGCGGCTTCACGCCGAAGAACGGCTTGGTTGCCGATCCCGGCTTCAGGTCGGTCGCGCCTGGCAGCGGCGTGATCATGTGGCCACCCGTCTCCGTCTGCCACCAGGTGTCGATGACAGGGCAACGCTTGTCGCCGACGACATTATAGTACCATTCCCAGGCTTCGGGATTGATGGGCTCGCCCACCGTGCCGAGCAGACGCAGGCTGGACCGCGACGAACGCGTCACGAAATGATCGCCGGCGCCCATCAGCGAGCGGATGGCGGTCGGCGCGGTGTAAAAGATATTGACCTTGTGCTTGTCGATCACCTCCCAGAAGCGGCCCTGATCCGGAAAGTTTGGAACGCCCTCGAACATCAGCGTGGTCGCGCAGTTCGCAAGCGGGCCGTAGACGATATAGGAGTGGCCGGTGACCCAGCCGACGTCGGCCGTGCACCAGTAGATATCGCCGGGGTGATAGTCGAACACGTATTCGTGCGTCATCGCCGCGTAGACGAGATAGCCGCCCGTTGTATGCAGCACACCCTTCGGCTTGCCGGTCGAGCCCGACGTATAGAGAATGAAAAGCGGATCCTCAGCCTTCATCTTGGCGGGCGGGCACTCCGGCTTCACCGTCGCCATTTCCTGATGATACCAGAGGTCGCGACCGGGAGCCCAACCCGTCTTGCCACCGGTGCGGCGAACCACCAGTACCTTCTCGACGATCACATGCTGGCGGGCTGCGATATGGATCGCCGTGTCGGTGTTTTCCTTCAGTGGCACCGGCTTGCCGCCGCGCACTCCCTCATCGCAGGTGATGACGAAGGTTGATTCGCAGTCCACGATCCGCCCCGCCAGGGCTTCCGGCGAAAAGCCGCCGAACACGATGGAATGCACGGCGCCGATACGAGCGCAGGCCAGCATCGCATAGGCCGCCTCGGGGATCATCGGCATGTAGATGGTGACACGATCGCCCTTCTTGACGCCATGCTTCTTCAGGACGTTCGCCATGCGGCACACGTGCTCGTAGAGCTCGTTATAGGTGATCTTCTTGTCGATGTAGGGGTTGTCGCCCTCGAAGATGATCGCGACCTGATTGCCGTTGGTCTTCAGGTGCCTGTCGATACAGTTGTAGGAGACGTTCGTCTGGCCGTCTTCGAACCACTTGATCTTCACATTGCCGGTGAAAGAGGTGTTCTTCACCTTCGTATAAGGCTTGAACCAATCGATCCGCTTGCCATGCTTACCCCAGAATTTATCCGGGTTCTCGACGCTCTCCTCGTACCATTTCTCGTACTTGGCCTTGTCGATCAGCGCATGGTTTTGAACCGGCTTTTGCACCGGGTAGATCTTCTCCGACATCGATTTCCTCCTCACTCGGACGCCGGCGGCAGAACTACGCCGCAGGCGGTTTTGTGCATTCATAACAGGTCAGATCGACCCGGCAATTAGACAAAGGTCATTTCATTCGTGATCAATTGCAATTATGCGTCACTCCGGTTATATAGCGGCATAATTTCCCGGACATAGTGGTGACAACCCACGGACCGCGACACCGGCGCGGACGACAGAAGGACTATATCCATGGCTCAACAACTGCTTATGCCGAAGGCGACCGCTATTTGGCTCGTCGACAACACAGCTCTGTCTTTCGACCAGATCGCTCAGTTCTGCAAATTGCACCCTCTGGAAGTGAAGGCGATCGCCGACGGCGAAGCTGCGCAGGGCATTAAGGGCCTGGATCCGATCTCCACCGGTCAGCTGTCGCGCGACGAAATCGAACGCGCCGAGAAGAACCCGGCCCACAAGCTTAAGCTTTCCGAGCCGAAGGTGCGCGTTCCCGAATCCAAGCGTCGTGGCCCGCGCTACACGCCGGTCTCCAAGCGCCAGGACCGCCCGAACGCCATCCTGTGGCTTGTTCGCAATCACCCGGAACTGAAGGACGCCCAGATTTCGCGTCTCGTCGGCACGACCAAGTCGACCATCGAACAGATTCGCGAGCGCACCCACTGGAACGCCGCCAACCTGACGCCGATGGACCCGGTTACGCTCGGTCTCTGCAGCCAGATCGACCTCGACATGGAAGTCGAAAAAGCCGCCAAGGGCCGTCCGCTGCCGACCGCTGCCGAACTCGGCGAAACGCTGCAGTCCGCGCACGAAACCGAACGCCTGGCTCCGAGCTACGAGCGTGAGGAAGAGAAGGAAATCGACGCCGACGCCGTCTTCGCGAAGTTGAAGTCGCTGAAGTCCTCGACGCCGGATGAAGACGAAGACGATCGCTACTAAGCGGTTGGACGGACTGAGATTAGAACCCCGCTTTGGCGGGGTTTTTTATTGCCGGTGGCAATTGCGCCGTAGCGCGGATCGCAAATGTTTCCCGTGAAACATTCACGCCGACCACTGGAGCAGATACGATGATCAGCGGGTGCCGAAAATGGCAGACCCGACCCGCACGCTGGTGGCGCCAAAAGCGACCGCTGTCTCGTAATCTCCCGACATGCCCATCGAGAGCTTCTGGACGCCACAAGCCTTCGCGAGTTTCGCCAGCAGGGCAAAATGCGGCCCCGGGTTTTCATCCGCCGGCGGAATGCACATCAGCCCTTCGACGGAAAGACCAAGCTCATCGCGGCAGAGCGCCACGAACGCCGCCGTATCGTCAGGCGCAATGCCGGCCTTCTGCGGCTCAAGCCCCGTATTGACCTGCACATAAAGGCGAGGGGCCTTGCCCTGGCGCTTCATTTCATCAGCCAGCGCACGCGCGATCTTCTCGCGATCGACCGTCTCGATGACATCGAAGAGCGCGACCGCTTCGCCGGCCTTGTTCGACTGCAGCGGTCCGATCAGGTGAAGCTCGATACCAGCCGTCTCGCTCTTCAGCTCCGGCCACTTGCCCTGGCTCTCCTGCACCCGGTTTTCACCGAACACGCGCTGACCAGCCTCGATGGCCGGGCGGATATGATCCGCGTCGAATGTCTTGGACACCGCCACGAGCTGCACCGAGCCTTCCGCTCTGCCCGTTTCACGGGCCGCCGCGGCGATCCGGCCGCGAACCTCTTCCAGTCGCTCTTGAAGTTCCATGTTGCGCCTCGGTCCATCATCGAAAACAATGAAAATGCACTAAACACCCGATCTTGGCTTGCCAAGGTCCGAAGCCTCGAAATTATCGCAGCTAGGCGCCGATTGGCCCCAAACCACGTCGGCAAAACTTGACGCTACGGTGGTTTCATGGTGAAGGTCACCACCAACTTCCCTTGATTTTCCGGAAATACGAATACCATGGCTACCGAACGTTATAATCCGCGCGATGCCGAGCCTCGCTGGCAGAAAAAATGGAACGAAGCGAAGGTCTTCGAGACCGACAACGCCGATCCGCGCGAGAAATACTACGTGCTGGAGATGTTCCCGTATCCGTCCGGCCGCATCCACATGGGCCACGTCCGCAACTATGCGATGGGCGACGTCGTCGCGCGCTACAAGCGCGCCCGGGGCTATAATGTGCTGCATCCCATGGGCTGGGACGCGTTCGGCATGCCGGCCGAAAACGCCGCCATGGAGCGCAACGTTCATCCCGCAGCCTGGACCTACCAGAACATCGCATCGATGAAGTCGCAGCTGAAGGCGATGGGCCTGTCGCTCGACTGGAGCCGCGAATTCGCAACCTGCGATGTCGAATACTATCAGCATCAGCAGCACATGTTCGTGGACTTCCTGGAAAAGGGCCTCGTCTACCGCAAGCAATCCAAGGTCAACTGGGACCCGGTCGACAATACCGTTCTCGCCAACGAGCAGGTTATCGACGGTCGCGGCTGGCGCTCCGGCGCGCTTGTCGAACAGCGAGAACTGACCCAGTGGTTCTTCAAGATCACCGACTTCAGCCAAGATCTGCTGGACGCCCTTGATGGTCTCGATCAGTGGCCCGAGAAGGTCCGCCTGATGCAAAAGAACTGGATCGGCCGCTCCGAAGGCATGACCATCCGCTGGGAGATAGTCGGCGAAACCGCGCCTGCTGGCGAGACCGAGGTAACGGTCTACACCACGCGCCCGGACACGCTGTTTGGCGCCTCCTTCCTCGCCATTTCCGCCGATCACCCGCTGGCCAAGGACGCCGCGGCCAAGAACGCCGAAATCGACGCCTTCTGCGAAGACGTCCGCCGCGCCGGCACGTCGCTGGCAGCGCTCGAGACAGCCGAAAAGCGGGGCATCGACACGGGCATCCGTGTCCGCCATCCTCTGGACCCTTCCTGGGAACTGCCCGTCTACATCGCCAATTTCGTGCTGATGGACTACGGCACGGGCGCCATCTTCGGCTGCCCGGCAGGCGATCAGCGCGATCTCGATTTCGCCCGCAAATACGGCCTTCCGGTCATACCCGTTGTCATGCCGCGTGACGGCGACGTCGCGACCTTCGCTGTCGGCGATACCGCCTATGACGGCGACGGCATCATGATCAACTCACGTTTCCTGGACGGCAAGTCGACGGACGAAGCCTTCAATATCGTGGCCGACCGTCTGTCGTCCGCGTCTCTGGGCAATGCCCCGCAGGGCGAGCGCAAGGTCAACTTCCGCCTGCGCGACTGGGGTATTTCCCGCCAGCGCTACTGGGGCTGCCCGATCCCGGTCATCCACTGCCAGGATTGCGGTGTCGTGCCGGTGCCGAAGAAGGATCTCCCGGTCAAGCTGCCGGAAGATGTCACCTTCGATCAGCCCGGCAATCCGCTCGACCGGCACCCAACCTGGCGCCACGTCGCCTGCCCGCATTGCGGTAAGGATGCCCGTCGCGAGACCGACACGATGGACACCTTCGTCGATTCCAGCTGGTACTTCACCCGCTTCACGGCGCCTTGGGAGAGCAAGCCGACGGATTTCGCGGCTGCCAACCGCTGGCTGCCCGTCGATCAGTATATCGGCGGTATCGAACACGCGATCCTGCACCTGCTCTATTCGCGCTTCTTTACCCGCGCCATGCGCGAAACCGGCCATGTCGATGTGAAGGAGCCGTTCAAGGGCCTGTTCACGCAGGGCATGGTGGTGCACGAGACCTATAGCCGTGGCTCTGGTATGAGCCGCGAGTGGGTCGCACCGGCCGATATCAAGATCGAGGAAATGGACGGAAAACGCCGCGCGTTCCTCCTCTCCAACAACGAAGAGATTGCCATCGGCTCGATCGAGAAGATGTCGAAATCGAAGAAGAACGTCGTCGATCCTGATGACATCATTGCTTCCTACGGCGCCGACACGGCTCGTTTCTTCGTTCTGTCGGACTCCCCGCCCGAGCGCGATGTGATCTGGTCGGAAGCGGGCGTGGAGGGCGCACACCGCTTCACCCAGCGCCTGTGGCGCCTCATCTCGGAAGCTGCCGAAGCTTTGAGTGATGTCACTGCGACTCCGGCTAAGGATGGCGATGCCCTTGCCATCTCCCAGCTGGCGCACAAGACGCTGAAGGCCGTTCAGAACGACTACGACAAGCTGTGGTTCAACAAGGCCGTCGCGCGCATCTATGAGCTCGTGAACGCCATTGCCGGCCCGCTAACAACCGTTGCAGCAGGCAAAGCCGATGCCGCCTATCGTGCCGCCGTGCGGGATGCAGCCGAAATCCTCGTGCAACTCGTGGCACCGATGACACCGCATCTGGCGGAAGAGTGCTGGTCGGTGCTCGGTCACGACACGCTGCTGTCGCAGACGGCGTGGCCGAAGTACGACGACGCTCTTGTCGTTGAAAACGACGTCGTCCTGCCGGTGCAGATCAACGGCAAGAAGCGCGCTGAATTGACAATCTCCCGCGACGCAGATCAAACTACGGTCAGCGACGCCGCCCTTGCGTTGGAGGATGTCAAGCGCGTGCTCAACGGCCAGGCGCCGAAGAAAATTATCGTGGTTCCACAAAGGATTGTGAACATTGTCGTTTAATATCGCTTCCAGGCTGGCTAGCCGCGCAGGGATTGCCGCGGTGCTGGCAACCACGGTTCTTCTCGCCTCGTGCCAGGTCCGGCCGCTCTATTCCGAAACGTCGGGCGTTGCCGGCAAGTTGTCATCCATCTCCTTCTCCGAGGCGAATTCGCGTGTCGAGCAGGAAGTTCGCAATCGGCTGATCTTCCTCGCCTCCCGCGGCGCTGGCGAACCAGACAAGGCCGATTACAAGGTCGAGATGAACGCCCGATCAAACGTCATCGATACGCTGCTGGTCGCATCCTCGGATGAGTCACGCGCGGGCCGCGCCACCGTCAGCGTCGACTATACGCTGAAGTCGAACAAGGACGGCCATGTGATCCGTGCCGGCCATCAGTCGGCGACAGCACTTGTCGACTTCCCCGCTCAGGAGTTTGCCAAGCAACGCGCTATTCGCGACGCTGAGGACCGCGCAGCACGCCAGGTGGCTGAATTCGTGGCTGCCGATATCGCCGCGGCGCTTGGCCGCTGAGGAGCGGTTGAGTGGCGGAGATAAAGTCGCATGAGTTCGAGGGATTTCTGGAGAAATCCGCCCGCCACTACCAATTATTCGTCATTTATGGCCCCGATCGCGGGCTGGTGTCTGAACGCGCCAGCCTGCTCGCGGCCAAGACTGGTGTCGACCTAACCGACCCATTTTCCCTGATAAAACTTGACATTGGTGACCTCCAGAAAGACCACGGACGCCTGCTCGACGAAGCAGGCGCGATCGGCCTCTTCGGTGGCCAGAAGCTTATCTGGATCCGCGGCGCGGCAAACGAGAAGTACCTCGTTGACGCCCTGCAGGTGCTTGCGCAAAAGCCTCCTGAGGCGACCTTCGTCATCATCGAGGCTGGCGATCTGAAGAAGGGGTCGCTCCTGCGCAAGACGAGCGAAGGAGCCCGAAGCGTCGCGACGATCCCATGCTACGCCGATGATGCGCGCGCGCTCAATAACCTGATAGACGCAGAGCTCGCTGGCGCGAACCTTCGCATCACCACCGGAGCGCGCCAGGCGCTGCTGGAACTGATCGGAGGCGATCGCATCGCCTCGCGCAACGAGGTGAGAAAGCTCGCGCTATACTGCCTCAATCTGGAGGTTATCGAGGAGCATCACGTCACGGAGATTATCGGCGACGCCAGCGCCATATCCGTCGACGATGCCGTCGATGCGATCCTAACCGGAAATTCCGGAAACTTTTTGCATGCCATGCAGAAGATCACGGCGTCGAAGACCTCCGTCTTCCTGGTCATACAGGCATGCCTGCGGCAGTTTCAATTGATGGATGCCATGCGGGCCGAGATGGAAGAGAAGCGCACGCCTGCGTCCCAGGTGATGCAGACTCTCGGGCGTCACCTTCATTTCAAGCGCAAGCCAGTCATCGAGCAAGCGCTTAGAACATGGTCGGCCGACGCACTGGCTCGTGAAACAAGCCGCTTGCAAGCCGCCATCCTTCAGACCCGGCGCCGCGCCGCGCTAGAGGACACGATCGCCATGCAAACGCTTTTATCCACCACGCTTCAGTCCGGCCGAAAATAGGCCGGATCAGCGCCGCTCCAGAAGCCGGCAGATTTCTTCCAATTGATCCAATGACTTATAAGAAATCCGGATCTGCCCGCCACTTGCCTTGTGATTGATGACGACGTCCAATCCAAGCGTATCGGAGAGGGTACGCTCAAGCGCGATTGTATCGGAATCCTTCTGATCCCGCGGATTGACTGCTGGCTTCGGCTCCGATTGCGCCTTAATGTCGTTCTGCGCAAGCCGCTCCGCGTCACGTACCGACATGCCCTTGGAAACGATCGTGCGAGCCAGGACGGTTGGGTCCGACGTGGAAACCAGCGCGCGCGCATGGCCTGCAGACAGACTGCCAGCGGCGAGCAAGTCACGAACAGGCTCAGGCAATTTCAGAAGCCGCAGCGAGTTCGCGACGTGGCTGCGGCTCTTGCCGATGATCTCGCCGAGATCGTTCTGCGTGTAACCGTAGTCTGCAATCAACTGCTCGTAGCCGAGCGCTTCTTCCAGCGCATTGAGATCAGATCGCTGAACGTTTTCGACGATCGCGATCTCGAGCGCGGTCTTGTCATCGACATCGCGCACGATGACAGGAATCTCGACAAGGCCCGCAAGCTGCGCCGCGCGCCAACGTCTTTCGCCGGCTATGATTTCATATTGGCTCGTCGAAAGTGTACGTACAACAACCGGCTGCACAATACCATGCTGGCGGATGGAGCTTGCAAGATCATGAAGCTCACCGTCATCGAAGAAGCGGCGAGGGTTGCGCGGATTGCGCGTGATGAACTCGATCGGCACCAGACGATCGGCACTAACGGCGCGCTGGCTTGCATCGACAGGCGCCGGTTGATCCATTTCACCAATCAGGGCTGCGAGGCCGCGCCCCAGTCTTCTCTTCGAGACATCATCGTTCATGTCGGTACTCACCACTTATTCAAGAGCTTGTTCAGGCAGCCAGACGCTGGCGCTCGCGCTGAATGACTTCGGAAGCCAACTGCAAATAGGCCTGGCTTCCAGCACATTTAAGGTCGTAGAGAATGGCAGGCTTGCCGTAAGAAGGCGCCTCGGACACCCGCACGTTGCGCGGAATTAACGTATGGTAAACCTTTTCGCCGAGATGGGTGCGCACGTCGTTCACGACCTGCTGCGCCAGATTGTTTCGCGAATCGAACATCGTCAGCACGATACCCTGGATATCGAGCTGCGGGTTTACGCTCCTGCGCACCTGGTCGACGGTTTCCAGCAACTGGCTCAACCCCTCGAGCGCGAAAAATTCGCACTGCAGGGGAACCAGCACCGAATGCGCAGCCGCCATCGCATTCATCGTCAGGAGATTGAACGACGGTGGGCAATCAACAAGGATATAGGAGAACTGAAACGCATCGCGCTCGGCAAGCGCCTTTTTGAGCTTGAAGACGCGATCGCTCTGCTGTGCGATCTCCATCTCGATCCCGAGCAGATCCATAGTCGAAGGGACTATGAAGAGGTTCGGTACAGCGGTTTCCTGCACAACATCGAGGATCCCATGGTCGCCGACCAGAAGATCGTATGAGGACCGGCTACGGTTCTTGCGATCGATACCCAAGCCCGTGCTTGCATTGCCCTGAGGATCGAGATCAACAATGAGAACCCGCTCGCCGATCGCGGCCAGCGCGGTTGCCAGATTGATAGCCGTCGTCGTTTTACCAACGCCACCCTTCTGATTTGCGATCGTGATAATCCGATTCCGTCCAGCAACCATTGTCGCAACGCCCGATTTGTTAGACCAAATGCCGTAAATTGGAAATTTCGAGAACGACTGAGTCCATCTCGACAGCACTCTTGTGTTCTACCAGATCAAATGCCCAGCGACCATGCGCATTTGCCACCTCTGATCGGTAATCCCGGCCTTTATGGAAATACGCGCGGATTTTTTTGTTACGGATCGCGAATGGATCGACGAACTCCAGAAGTTTATCCAGGTCCGCAAGCGCCCTGGCCGACACGAAATCGCAGACGGGGAGGTCCGCGACCGCATCCTCGATCCGCACCGGATGCACCGAACCACGGGCGCCCGTTTCCCTGAGTGCTGTGCGCAAGAAGGCAGCCTTCTTGTTGTTGCTCTCGACCAAGTGCACCCAACCGTCATTGAGCTCCGCGAGGAATATCGCTGTTACCACGCCGGGAAAGCCGCCGCCGCTACCGAGATCCACCCAGTTGCCGGCGTGCGGCTGAAGCTGGAAGATCTGAGCGCTATCAGCAATATGTCTCTCCCACGCGTCCTTAAGAGTGGAGGGCGCGGAGAGGTTGATCGCCTTGCTCCATTTCTGAAATAGACCCACAAATTGCTCAAGTCGTTCCTGTGTTTCACGTGAAACACGCCGGCCGTTCAATTCCATATGAGGACTCTCAAATAGTGTAGGTTGCAGTCTATGCAGCGACGTCGCCGCGTCGCAAATGCACCAGCAGGAGCGAAATCGCCGCCGGAGTCATCCCATCAATTCGCGAAGCCTGCGCGACGTCATAAGGACGAGCCTTCGCCAACTTCTGCTTAAGCTCGTTGGATAGGCCGGACAAGCGGTCGAAGTCAAAATCCGCTGGGATAAGCCGCTCTTCATCCCGCTTGATATGCGCCACGTCGGCTTGTTGCCGATCCATATAGACCGCATAGTTCGCCTCGATCTCAAGGGCGGCGCCCGCCTTCAAATCGATCGCGCTCAACTCGGGCCACACCGGCCTAAGCGTCTCAAGATCGAAGTCAGGGAACGCCAGCAACTCATAAGCCGTCCGCCTCTGACCATCGAGGTTGAGCTTAAGGCCAGACCGACGTGCCTCTGTTGGTGTGATCGAGAGTGACGTCAAAATTTCGCGACCCGCTTCGATCGCCGCTGCATATTGCTCAAACCGATCGACACGGGCGCGGGATGCAATCCCCAATGAGATAGCAAGCGGGGTCAGGCGAACATCGGCATTGTCTGCACGGAGCGAAAGACGATACTCCGCTCTCGATGTAAACATCCGATAGGGTTCGGCCACGCCGCGCGACGTCAGGTCGTCGATCATGACACCAATGTAGGAATCGGTACGACTGAAGCGCACCGCGTCTTGCTGTCCAGCCAGCCGAGCCGCATTGAGCCCGGCGACCAAACCCTGAGCCGCCGCCTCTTCATATCCTGTCGTGCCGTTGATCTGCCCGGCCAGGAACAAGCCTGGTTGATTCCTTACCTCAAGCGAAGGCTTCAGCTCTCGCGGGTCCACGTGGTCATATTCGATCGCATAGCCCGGCTGCAGAATGGTGACGTGCTCAAGACCCGGTATCGTTCGAATGAAGGCATCTTGGACTTCGGCAGGAAGTGATGTCGATATGCCGTTCGGATAGACCGTGTCGTCGTCGAGACCCTCAGGCTCAAGAAACACCTGGTGACCATCTCGCTCGCCAAACTTGACAAGCTTGTCCTCGATCGAAGGGCAATACCGTGGACCAACACCTTCAATCTGACCAGAATACATGGCCGAGCGCTTCAGATTGTCGACGATGATCCGATGCGTCGCTTCCGTTGTACGCGTAACGCCGCAATCGATCTGCGGGTTGGAAATATGGTCGGTCATAAAGGAGAAGGGGACGGCGTCATCATCGGCGCCCTGCCGGCCAACGCCCGCCCAGTCGATGGTCTTCCCGTCCAACCGGGCAGGGGTACCAGTCTTCAGACGACCGAGCTGCAATCCCATTCCCAAAAGTGTCTTGGACAGACCCATCGATGGCTCTTCGCCGACACGGCCGGCTGGGATCTTCTTATCACCAATATGGATAAGGCCGCGCAGGAACGTGCCGGTCGTTAAGACCACGGCACCAGCATCAAGAATCCGGCTATCTTTCATGATAACGCCCGATACACGTCCGTCCTTGATCGACAAATCAAAGGCATCGCCCTCGACAATAGTCAGATTGGGGACGGCGGAAATCTCTGCATGCATCGCCTGGCGGTAGAGCTTTCGATCTGCCTGGGTGCGCGGCCCGCGTACTGCCGGACCCTTCTTGCGATTGAGCATACGAAACTGGATGCCGCCGGCATCAGCCACGCGACCCATCAGTCCGTCCAACGCATCGATCTCGCGAACAAGATGGCCCTTGCCAAGGCCGCCGATTGCAGGATTGCACGACATGACGCCGATCGTCTCGCGCTTGTGCGTCACGAGCGCGGTTTTGGCGCCAGTGCGCGCGGCCGCGGAAGCAGCTTCGCATCCAGCGTGTCCGCCACCAATGACGATGACATCGAACCGTGAGGTATTCATAACAATGCTCCTGAGATCGCTCGGTGATGCGGCAAGCCGCCCCAGGAGTCAAGACGTTTCACGTGAAACCACGTTTTTCAGCTTCGTCGAAGTGTTTCACGTGAATCATTTGCCAATGCAGAATTCACCGAAGATAACGTCGAGCAGATTCTCGACATCGACCCGGCCCGTGATGCGGCCAAGCGCGGTGCCGGCCATGCGGAGTTCTTCCGCTCTAATATCCAGGTCAACATGATCGTTAGCGATGGCTCGTTCGATAGCCGAAATACATTCCGCTAGCGAATCGTTGTGGCGCGTGCGAGTAGGGATAGCGAGCGAGTGCGGCGGGACCCGCTCTCTTAGTCGATTTCCGATCGCCTGCCGTAGGTCATTTAAGCCGGCGCCGGTCTCTACCGAGATCCTCACATCGTATTCATTCGGCGAAATGGCGGGCAAGTCCGCCTTCGTTCCAACACGAAGTGCGGCCGACGGGACGCGGTCATTCTCTGACGGAACCGACATGTCTTCTATATAGATGACGAGATCGGCGGCATCCATCGCGGTTCGTGCACGACGAATACCTTCGCGCTCAACAACCTCATCAGTCTCCCGTAAGCCGGCGGTGTCGTAAAGCTTGACGAGAAATCCATCGATATCGAGATCCGTCGAAAGCACGTCACGTGTCGTTCCGGCGATATCCGTGACAATCGCAATGTCGCGACGAACGAGCGCGTTCATCAGGCTCGACTTGCCTGCATTCGGCAAGCCGGCGATAACAACCTTGAACCCGTCTCTGATGATCTCGCCGGTCTTTGCCATGCCAAGATGTTGACGTATCTCTTTCGCAAGCTCGGTCATATCCGACCAGACCTGGTCCGACACTGAGCCTGGGACATCTTCCTCATCAGGGAAATCCAGTTCGGCCTCGATCAGCGCGCGACCGCGCGTCAGACGTTGTGCCCAGCCTTCATAAATCGCTGAGAGCCCGCCGGAGCTCTGCTCAAGGGCGAGGCGGCGCTGCATTTCTGTCTCTGCGGAGATCAAGTCCGCGAGACCCTCGATTTCCAGTAGGTCAAGCTTGCCATTTTCGAAAGCGCGTCGGGAGAACTCGCCAGCCAAGGCTTGTCGCAGCCCATCGAACGAGTTCAGCTCCCGATAAACCGCACTGACGACCGCGCGGCCGCCATGCAGATGAAATTCGACGACATCTTCACCGGTGAAGGAGTTTGGCCCTGGAAAGAATAGTACAAGACCATTGTCCAGCACATCACCGTTACGGGTTCGAATCGTTCGTAAAGATGTTGTGCGAGCAGGGACGGTGCCTGAAACCATGCTGCGAACCACATCCTCGACCTTTGGGCCGCTTATGCGGATCACGGCCAAGCCGGCCGGAACGGCGCCGCTGGAGAGCGCATAGATTGTCTCGGTGAATTCCGCCACGGACACACTCCAATTGGTACGATACCGAATCGATCAATCGTCGTTTGAAGGACGATCGTCTGCTTCGATCAGGTGCATAGAAACAGAAAAGCCGGCCAAGATAGAGGCCGGCTTTGGTTGATTGAATCCGGCTAAGGATAAATCAGGTATTCATCGATTCGAAGAAATCCGAATTGCTCTTCGTCTGCTTCAGCTTGTCGATGAGGAACTCAATCGCATCGGTCGTGCCCATCGGGGCGAGGATACGGCGGAGAACGAAGATCTTCTGCAGATCCTGGCGTGGAACAAGCAAGTCTTCCTTACGCGTACCGGACTTGAGAATATCCATAGACGGGAAGATGCGCTTGTCGGCGACCTTGCGGTCGAGAACGATTTCCGAGTTGCCGGTACCCTTGAATTCTTCGAAGATGACTTCGTCCATACGGCTACCCGTATCGATCAGCGCGGTCGCGATAATGGTCAGCGAACCGCCTTCTTCGATGTTACGCGCAGCACCGAAGAAGCGCTTCGGGCGCTGCAGCGCGTTGGCATCAACACCACCGGTCAGAACCTTACCGGAAGAGGGAACAACCGTGTTGTAAGCGCGGCCGAGGCGCGTAATCGAATCGAGAAGGATGACGACGTCGCGACCATGTTCGACAAGACGCTTTGCCTTCTCGATGACCATCTCGGCGACCTGCACGTGACGCGTTGCCGGCTCGTCGAAGGTCGAGGAAACGACTTCGCCCTTAACCGAACGCTGCATGTCCGTCACTTCTTCAGGACGCTCGTCGATCAGGAGGACGATGAGATAGCATTCCGGATGATTGGCGGTGATCGAATGCGCGATGTTCTGCAGGAGAACCGTCTTACCCGTGCGCGGCGGTGCGACGATCAGACCACGCTGGCCCTTACCGAGGGGCGCCACGAGATCGATGACGCGCGACGAGAGATCCTTGTTGGTCGGGATCTCGAGTTCCATCTTGAAGCGCTCGTTCGGATAGAGCGGCGTCAGGTTATCGAAATGGACCTTGTGACGGATCTTTTCCGGATCGTCGAAGTTGATCGTGTTGACCTTCAGCAGCGCAAAATAGCGCTCGCCTTCCTTCGGTCCGCGGATCGGGCCTTCAACTGTATCGCCAGTCTTCAGCGAGAAGCGACGAATCTGGGACGGGGAGATGTAGATGTCGTCAGGACCGGGGAGGTAGTTGGCATTGGCGGAACGCAGGAAGCCGAAGCCGTCCTGCAGAACTTCGACCACGCCTTCGCCGATAATTTCGACGTCTTGGCTGGCAAGAACCTTGAGTATTGCGAACATCAGCTCCTGCTTGCGCATCGTGCTGGCATTCTCGACCTCGAGCGATTCGGCAAACGCCAGAAGATCGGTCGGGGATTTACTCTTAAGTTCCTGAAGCTTCATTTCAGACATGAAGTGTCCATTACTCTATAATTTTGAGGGGAAAGGCGATGTCGAGACAGTAACCGGTCCTGCGAGGAACCCGCAGACGATCGAACTTTACATACATGCCACAAGGATGAGGTGGACGGAAAATAGCGAGTCAGCTCCCCCGCCGCAAGGGGGCTGCTTAAAATGAAGCAAATTTAACCCGTCAGCCGGCTGCGTCAAAATGGCTTGACGACGACAAGGATGACGATTGCGATCATCAAAACGGTCGGCGCCTCATTCATGAAGCGCCAGTAGCGCGCCGAACGCCGGTTCTCGTCACACTCGAATGCCTTTGCCGCACGGCTGAAAAACACGTGCACGCCGGTCAAGAGAACGACAAGCCCGATCTTTGCGTGCAGCCATCCGCCCTGGAAGCCGTAGACCGACCAGGAGAGATACAGCCCAAAGATCCAGGTCAGCATCATCGCCGGGTTCATGATCACCTTCAGCAGACGCCGTTCCATCACCTTGAAGGTTTCCGACTGCACCGAGCCCGGCTCGGCATCCGTGTGGTAGATGAACAGTCTCGGCATATAGAACAGCCCGGCCATCCACGAGATCACGGCGATGATGTGAAGCGCCTTGATCCAGAGATAGAGCGTATCGGGATTCCAGACGAAGAGACCGACTGCCAGCGCAACGAAGAAGGCAATAGCGATGAAGGCGCGCCGGCGCGCATAAGAACCCGGTCTTTCGTCGATCTGGCGTTCCATGCTCAAACCCTTCCGCCGCGAACACGTTCGACAAGTAGCCGAACATTTTCAGGATCGGCCTGCGGGGTAATTCCATGTCCGAGGTTGAAGATCAGCGGACCATTGCCCAATCGCTGCAGGATATCGTCGATACCCTCCTCAAGTGCCGTCCCGCCCGCAACCATCCGCATCGGATCAAGGTTGCCCTGCACTGGGCCATCCTTCTGCAGCTCGGCTGCGAAATCGAGCGGGACGGACCAATCAAGGCCGATCGCATCAGCCTTCGTCTTCTGGCGATAGGTCTTCAAGAAATAGCCGGCGCCTTTCGCAAAGGCGATGATCTTCGCATTCGGGCGCCGCGCCTTGATCGAGGCGATCATACGCGCCACGGGTTTTACGGCAAATGCTTCGAACTCACGCTCGCCGAGCACGCCGGCCCAAGAATCGAAAATCTGCACGGCATCGGCGCCAGCATCGATCTGCGCCACGAGATAATCTGCCGAAACATCCGCCAGCAACATCAGCAGCTTCTCGAATGCCTTCGGATGCCGATAGGCAAACAGACGGGCAGGGGCCTGATCGGGGGTACCATGGCCGGCGATCATATACGTCGCAACGGTCCAGGGAGCGCCACAGAAGCCAAGCAGCGTGGTTTCCGTTGGCAGATCATTCCGGAGACGTCGAACGGTCTCCAGCACCGGTTCCAGATGCTGCATTACGCGGCTGCCATCCAGACCATCGATGCCATCGACGTCGATCGGATCCATCTCCGGTCCATGTCCTTCGGTGAAACGAACATTGCGCTTCATCGCATCGGGAATGACGAGAATGTCGGAGAAGAGAATGGCAGCATCAAAGCCATAACGCCGGATCGGCTGCAATGTCACCTCGACTGCGTAATCCGGTGTATAACAGAGATCGAGAAAGCTTCCGGCCTTGGCTCGTACCTCTCGATACTCCGGCAGGTATCGGCCCGCTTGCCGCATCAGCCAGATGGGGGGAGGGCTCAATGCTTCCCCGTCCAGAACCCGCATGATCTTCCGGCGCATTTCACTCAAGCGCTTCTTCCCTATAAAAAATCAAAGATATTTATAAGGTTTCTATTTCTTAGAGTCGGTGACTATCAAGGATTAAAATCCATCCACGTCCGATACCAATTGTCACTGTTTCGCGAGCTGCTCGGGAAGAAAATCGCGCAATTCGATGTCAGAAACAGGATTGGTACGAAATTCGATACAATTTCAATGAGATATAGGCTTAGATGAAATTCGCCAAGCTGTGGACAAGCTGTGGCTATCCGACGAACAGCCGCAGACTTTCCACAAAACCAACAGCCCATCTTTCCCGGCCTCCAAAGAATCCGAAATGTGGAAAACCAGGCATGTTTTCCCTTGCCTAACCCCCGGCGCGTCTCGTAGCTCTCCGTCATCCAGTGTTTTCAACAGGCAGCGGAAAATAGCGTGGAGAACCGTACGAACTTCTTCCATCTGCATCTCATTTCTGACTCGACGGGCGAAACGCTGATTTCGGCCGGCCGCGCGGCATCGGCGCAATTCAAGTCGGCGCAGCCGATCGAACATGTCTATCCGCTGATCCGCAATCGCAAGCAGTTGCTGACAGTGCTGCAGGCAATCGACGGCGAGCCGGGCATTGTGCTCTACACGATCGTGGATCGCGAGCTCGCCACGCTGATCGACGAGCGTTGCCTCGAAATGGGCGTCGCCTCGGTCAATGTGCTTGAGCCCGTTCTCAATGCGTTTCAGATCTACCTTGGCGCGCCGTCGCGTCGCCGGGTCGGCGCCCAGCATGTCATGAACGCCGGATATTTCGCGCGCATCGAAGCGCTGAACTTCACGATGGATCATGACGACGGTCAGATGCCGGATGATTATAATGACGCCGACGTCGTCATCATCGGGATCAGCCGCACGTCGAAGACACCGACCAGCATCTACCTCGCCAACCGCGGCATCAAGACCGCCAACATCCCGATCGTCTATGGCGTGCCCCTGCCGGAAAGCCTCTTCGAAGCGACCAAGCCGCTCATCGTCTGCCTGATAGCCACCACCGATCGAATCTCCCAGGTCCGCGAAAATCGCGACCTCGGCGCGACGCCCGGCTTTGATCGCGGCGACTACACGGATCGAGCCGCCATATCCGAAGAGCTGAAATATGCCCGCTCGCTTTGCGCCCGCCACAACTGGCCGCTGATCGACGTAACCCGCCGCTCCATCGAGGAGACGGCGGCGGCAATCGTTGCCCTGCGTCCCAAGCTGCGCTAAGCGCTGCCCCAAGCCAATCGCGCCGAGAGCACAGATGATACCGAAACTCATACTCGCCTCCTCCAGCCCCTTCCGTCGCATGCTGATGGAAAACGCCGGCCTGTCCTTTGAAGCTCATCCGGCGAAGGTCGATGAGCGGGCGATCGAAGCACCGCTTGAGCGGGATGGCGCAACGCCGGATGCGATCGCGCTGGTCCTGGCCAAGGCCAAAGCCAGGGAGGTGAGTGATCGCTCGCCGGGCGCAATCGTGATCGGTTCAGATCAAACCATGTCTCTAGGGCAGCGCACATTTCATAAGCCGAAGAGCATGGAAGACGCGGCCGCTCATCTCGCCGCGCTGTCCGCGCATACCCACCGGCTGAACAGCGCGGTCGCGCTCGCCTATAACGGCGACATCATCTGGGAGCATGTCTCGCGCGCTGAACTGACGATGCGTCCGCTCACCGATGATTTCATCGAACGGCACCTGAAGCGGGTCGGCGAGCGCGCCTTGAGCAGCGTCGGCGCCTATCAGCTGGAAGGGGAGGGACTGCAGCTCTTCTCGAAAATCGATGGCGACTACTTCACCATCTTGGGGCTGCCGATGCTGCCGCTTCTGGAAAAACTGCGAGAATTGGGTGCGATCGATGGATGATTCACGTGAAACAATCGGCCCGCGCGCCTTCGTCACCGGCTTTCCCGTCAAGCATTCGCGCTCGCCGATCATCCATGGATATTGGCTGAAGTCGCTGTCGCTCGACGGAAGCTACCGCACCCATGAAGTCGCGCCGGACGATTTTCCAGCTTTCATCCAATCATTGAAATCAGGCGCCTCGGGTTTTGTCGGCGGCAACGTAACGATCCCGCACAAGGAGATTGCGTTCAACCTGGCTGACGAGCCGGATGATCTCTCGCGCGAGCTTGGTGCGTCCAACACGCTCTGGCTCGAGGACGGCAAGCTGAAGGCCACGAACACCGACGGCCGCGGCTTCACCGCAAATCTTGATGAACGACATCCCGGCTGGGACAAGGTGCGATCGGCGGTCATCCTGGGCGCCGGTGGCGCCAGCCGTGCCGTCATCCAGGCCGTCCGCGATCGCGGGATCAAGGAGATCCACCTTGTCAACCGTACCGTCGCCCGCGCGGTCGAGCTCGCGGATCGCTTTGGAGCAGCCGTGCATCCGCATCCGATGACGGCTCTTTCCGAAGTGATGAGAGGCGCAGGCCTCTTTATCAACACCACGTCTCTCGGCATGGAAGGGGAGATCGCGCCCGATATCGATTTCTCTCCGTTGCAGTCAGACGCCGTTGTCACCGACATTGTCTACGTGCCGCTGAAGACGCCCATTCTCGCGCAGGCTGAGGAACAGGGTTTCGCGACCGTCGATGGTTTGGGTATGTTGTTGCACCAGGCGGCGCCCGGTTTTGAGAAATGGTTCGGCAAGCGGCCCGTTGTCGATCAGACGCTTCGCGCCTTGATCATCGAGGATATGGAAAAGCATTGATGCTGAAAATTGGACTGACCGGCTCGATCGGGATGGGCAAATCGACCACGGCAAAGCTGTTTGCCGATGCCGGTCTGCCGGTCAATGATGCCGACGCCGTCGTCCATGATCTTTATGCGGGTGCCGCGGCGCCCCTGATCGAGGCGGCTTTTCCAGGCTCGGTGAAAGATGGCACGGTCGATCGCCAGGAATTGGGCCGGCAACTTGCGTTGCGGCCAGAAGGCTTCAAGCAACTGGAGCAGATCGTTCATCCTCTCGTCCGCGAGCGCGAGGCGATGTTTCTCGACGAGCAGCGGGGGCAGGGCACACCGATGGTCCTTCTCGACATACCACTGCTTTTCGAGAGCGGCGGCGCGGATCGCGTCGATGTCATCGTCGTCGTCAGCTGTGATCCACAGATTCAGCGTGAGCGGGTACTTGCGCGTCCGAACATGACGGAAGAGAAATTCAATATGATTCTCTCGCGCCAGACCCCCGATGCGGAAAAGCGCCGGCGCGCAGATTACGTGGTCGATACCGGTCACGGCATCGATCAGGCGAGGGAGCAGGTCGGTGTCATCATCGCGGACCTGAAACAGCGGATAGCGAACGGAGATTTCCCGAATGCGTGAAATCATTTTCGATACGGAAACCACCGGGCTTGATAACCGCACCGATCGCATCATCGAAATTGGCGGCATCGAACTCTTCAATCACTTCCCGACGGGAAAGACGCTGCACATCTACATCAATCCCGGTGACCAGAAGGTCCATCCGGACGCGCTCGCCGTTCATGGGATCACCGATGAGTTCCTGAAGGACAAGCAGCCCTTCGCGGCAGTAGCGCAGGAGATTCTCGATTTCTTCGGCGAAGGAAAGTGGATCGCCCACAACGCCACCTTCGACATGGGCTTTATCAATGCCGAGTTCGCGCGGCTTTCGCTGCCGCCGATCTCTCCCGAAAATGTGATCGATACGTTGTCGATGGCCCGTCGCAAGAATCCGAT
This sequence comes from Rhizobium sp. O111, assembly GCF_055616315.1. Lineage (NCBI taxonomy): Bacteria > Pseudomonadati > Pseudomonadota > Alphaproteobacteria > Hyphomicrobiales > Rhizobiaceae > Rhizobium > Rhizobium sp. O111. Next base: position 3,526,188 of record NZ_JBSHXL010000001.1, read on the forward strand.
GGGCCCGAACTCGCTCGATGCGCTCTGCCGTCGCTATGGGATTGATAATTCCCATCGCGCCAAGCACGGCGCGTTGCTCGACTCCGAACTGCTCGCCGAAGTCTATATCGAGATGATCGGCGGTCGCCAGACAGCACTTGGTCTCGGTGTGGCGCAGAACAACGGCGCCTCGGAACGCAACGACAGCGATGACGATATTGTCCTGGTCGCGCTGGAGCGACCGCGACCGCTGGCACCGCGCCTCAGCGGAACCGAAGCCGAGCAGCATGATGCGCTGATTGCCAAGCTCGGCCAGAAGGGTATCTGGGCCAAATACGATCGCCCAAACTAAAATGCCCGGGCGCTGGCCCGGGCATCTCGGTGATCATTTGATCAGCAATTAGTTCGCCTGAACCTTTGCGCGGGCCTGCTCTTCGGCAACGCGCTGGGCAAACATCTGCGAGAAATCGATCGGATCGATCATCAGCGGCGGGAAGCCGCCGTTGCGGGTCACGTCGGCAATGATCTGACGTGCGAACGGGAAGAGCATGCGCGGGCACTCGATGAAGAGAACCGGCAGCATGTGTTCCTGCGGGAAGCCAGCGATCCGGAAAACGCCGCCATAGACGAGCTCCGTGTGGAATACCGTCTTGTCGCCTTCCTTGGCTTCGGCGTTCAAGGAGAGAACGACGTCGAAGTCCGTGTCGGAAAGCGGGTTGGCGTTGACGTTGACATTGATGTTGATGGCCGGTGCCTTGTCGCGGGCCTGCAGCGAACGCGGTGCACCAGGATTTTCGAAGGAAAGGTCCTTGGTGTACTGTGCTAGAATGGTAAGGCTCGGGCTCGTTGCGCCGTTATTGCTGTTTTCGCTGTCCATTGGCTTTTCCTCGAGGGCATTGGATTTCGCCGCATCTATCATTTCGACGATGTCGTTACAACCCTAGGCCAGCCAGCGCCAATCTAGCAAGAGCCTCATTCGCCTAGGCTTTTGCCGGACCAGGGCGACTTGCCGTTCGGGTCACGCTGATAATCGTCCGCATCGAGATCGACGACGGTTGCATTGTTGTCCCGATAAGGGGAGTGCGCCGATGTGGGGGATGGCCCGGATGCACCCACCACCACGAAACGGCGGCTCACATAATTCCACGCAAGATCGCGTACCGCCGGGATGAAGATGAGCAGCGCGACGATATCGCTGATGAAGCCTGGAATGATCAGGAGCAGCGCGGCGATCACGAACATTGCCGGCCGCAGCAGCTCGCGGCCGGGCACTGCGCCAGAACGTCCTTCCATCGACATGCGCTGCAGGATGCCGATACCCTGCCGGCGCAAAAGCATCATGCCGGCCACGAAACTCAGCATGACAAGTCCGAGCGTCGCCCAAAGGCCGATCGCCTTGCCGACAATCACGAAGCCCGCGATCTCGGCCAAAGGCATGAGCAGCAGAAAACCAGGCAGCATTGTAAGGCGCATTATTTCTCTCCGGTTCTCACCGGTCTCCATTGAAATCGGCCCAACGTACCGGACCCATTTGAATCATCTGTATATGCAGACTATATGGGTATACAAATTCTAGATGTTAACAGATTGCGGCGGGATATGGGTTCAAACGACTTCATCACTTTGTTTTTTCTCGTGGCGGCGGTGCTGATATTTTTGCAGCTGCGCAACGTCCTTGGTCGACGCACGGGAAATGAGAAGCCGCCACGCGATCTCTACACGCCGCGCGATGCCGCCGGCCCCGAGACGCCGGATGCCGGAAAGGTCGTCACCCTGCCGCGCCGCGATGCGGCAGGCGAGGAAGAGGACCGCTTCGCGGCAATCGACGCCTTCGCTCCGGCCGGCACACCGCTCAATGAATCGCTGCGGGAGATGAACAAGGCGGATCCTTCCTTCAACCCGAAGGAATTCGTCAACGGCGCGCGCATGGCTTATGAAATGATCGTGATGGCCTTTGCCGACGGCGATCGCAAGACGCTCAAGAATTTGCTGTCCAAGGAAGTTTACGAAGGCTTCGACGCGGCGATCGCCGATCGTGAGAGCAAGGGCGAGAAGGTCAAATCCACCTTCGTCGGCATCGACAAGGCCGAAATCAAGAATGTCGAGGTCAATGGCAGCGAAGCGCAGATCACCTTGCGCATCATCAGCCAGATGATTTCCGCGACATACGACAAGGCCGATGTCCTTGTTGACGGTGACGCGGAAACCGTTGCCGAGATCAACGACCTCTGGACATTCGCACGCGACACCCGCTCGCGCGATCCGAACTGGAAACTCGTGGCCACCGAATCGGAACATGAGTGATGATGAACGAGGCTTTGCCCTCGAGGCGATAGGCTTTGACGACCTGGAAGGCTGGCGGGATGACGATCCCTCCAGCCTTTTCGAGGCTATGGAAGCCTGTCGTCAACATATCGAGCAAACCAAGCCCTACCGCACAGGATCGTTGGGCCTAACCAGCTCCGATCTCCTGGAACTGTTGCAGGCCGCGCGCGATGCACGGCCGATGTCGGCGAGCGAGGCGCGCGCCTTCTTCGAAGCGCACTGTCGGCCCTTCAGGATCAAGCGAACCGACGGCCAACCCGGCTTCGTCACTGCCTTCTACGAGCCCGAGATAACCGTCTCAGCAAGTCCCGACGACGAATACCGCTTCCCATTCTACCGTCGCCCCGAGGACCTGATCGACCTCGACGATCACATCCGTCCCGCCTCGATGGATCCGTACTATATGTTCGGCCGTTTGCGCGCGGGAACGATTGAGCCCTATCTCGACCGCGCCGCCATCGACAAAGGGGCGCTGGAAGGGCAGGGGCTGGAGATTTGCTGGGCAAAGTCCAAGGTCGACGTCTTCCTCGTGCATGTCCAGGGCGCCGCACGCCTGCGTTACCCCGATGGGCACACGGGGCGTATCACCTATGCGGCCAAGGCCGGCCATCCGTTTTCGGCGGTCGGCAAACTGCTGATCGATCTCGGCGAGATCGACCGGGCGAACATCTCGATGCAATCGATCCGGCATTGGCTCGCGGTCAACCCCGACCGTGTCGATGACATTCTTGCGCACAACCGGTCCTACATTTTCTTCCGCGAGGTCGAGATCGACAACGCGCATGCCGGCCCGATCGCGGCCGCCAAGGTGCCGCTCATCGCAGGACGGTCGCTTGCCGTCGATCGCCTGATCCACACCTTCGGCTTTCCGTTCTACATCCACTCGCAAGGCCTGCTGCACCTGGAGAATGGAAAGCCTTTCCAGCGCCTGATGCTGGCGCTTGATACCGGTTCGGCCATCGTCGGCCCGGCGCGGGGTGACATCTTCACCGGCTCCGGCGACGCGGCCGGCGAGCTTGCCGGCACCGTGCGCCATGACGCCGATTTCGCTATCCTGATCCCGAACAAAGCCGCCGCGAGGTTTGCGTGATGGCGAAGGACCGCAAACTCAGCGCCGATGAACGCATCCTTTGGGGCAAGGTCGCGCGCAGCACGCGCCCCATGCCCGGCAACGCTGGCGCAATGAACGATCTCGATGCCTTCCTGGTGGAGGCCGAAAAGGAAGCGGAAGCCACCAATATGAAAACCGCTGCCGCACCGAAAGCTGTCGCAGGCGGCGGGCAGCCTGAACCGGCAGCCGCGCCGAAGCCCGCGGGCGGCATCCATCACCCGCTGGAGCGTCCGGTGAAGCGCAAGATCGCCAAGGGCCGCCTCGCGCTCGAGGCCCGCATCGATCTTCATGGCCTGGTTCAAAGCGAAGCTCACATCATGCTGCTCGAATTCCTGATGCGGGCCCACGATCGCGGTATGCGCCATGTCCTCGTCATCACCGGCAAGGGCAGTTCGCTTGGCAGCGACGGTGCATTGAAGCGTGCCGTGCCGATGTGGTTCTCCAAGCCGGAGTTTCGCTATCTCATCTCTTCTTACGAGGCGGCGGCGCAGCATCATGGCGGCGAGGGCGCGCTCTACATCCGCCTGTCTCGTCGCGCGGGCGATCGGCTATGACGCCGTTCGGGGAAGCGATCCGCAAGCTCAGGGAGCGCAAGGGCGTGTCGCAGAAGCAGATGGCCGAGGCGTTGAACGTGTCGCCCGCCTATCTCTCGGCACTTGAGCATGGAAAGCGCGGCGTCCCGACGTTCGATCTTCTGCAGCGCATCGCCGGCTACTTCAACATCATTTGGGATGAGGCCGACGATCTGTTCCTGATCGCGCGCTTTTCCGATCCGCGAATTGTCATCGATACCTCGGGTTTGGCGGCCGAATACACGACCTTCGCCAACCGTCTGGCGGGGTCTATTCGCCATCTGGATGAGGCGACCCTGGCAAAACTGTCGGAGGTTCTCGAAAATGCTGAAAACGCCGACGGAAAACGGTCATAATCCCCTGTTTTATGCGCTCTTGGGGGCCGCTGGCATTGGGAACTTCATGCAAAAACCCTATATTCAATGTGATTAAGGCCGGTGATTCGCCCGCGTGTCACCACGGCATCGACAACAGGGAATTCTCGACAATATGACCGATACACCCGCGACGGAAAACGGCGTTAGCACCGAGTATGGCGCAGACTCGATCAAGGTCCTGAAAGGTCTTGACGCCGTGCGCAAGCGCCCCGGCATGTATATCGGTGATACCGATGACGGCTCCGGCCTGCATCACATGGTCTACGAAGTCGTCGACAACGCCATCGACGAGGCGCTCGCCGGTCATGCCGACATCGTCACCGTCACGCTCAATGCGGATGGTTCGGTCACCGTCACCGACAACGGTCGCGGCATTCCGACAGACATTCACAGCGGCGAAGGCATTTCGGCTGCCGAAGTCATCATGACCCAGCTGCACGCCGGCGGTAAGTTCGACCAGAATTCCTACAAGGTCTCCGGCGGTCTGCACGGCGTCGGCGTTTCCGTCGTCAACGCGCTGTCGGTTTGGCTAAAGCTGAAGATCCGCCGCCAGGGCAAGATCCACGAGATGAGCTTCACGCATGGCGTATCGGATGCCCCGCTCAAGGAAACCGGTGATTCCGGTGGCCTGACCGGCACCGAAGTCAGTTTCATGCCGAGCTCCGAAACCTTCACGATGATCGAGTTCGATTTCAACACGCTCGAACACCGCCTGCGCGAACTTGCCTTCCTCAATTCCGGCGTCCGCATCCTCCTGACCGACAAGCGCCATTCCGACGTGCGCCAGGAAGAGCTGCTTTATGATGGCGGCCTCGAAGCCTTCGTCTCCTATCTCGATCGCGCCAAGAAGCCGCTCGTGGAGCGTCCGGTCGCCATTCGTGGTGACAAGGATGGGATCACCGTCGAAGTCGCGATGTGGTGGAACGACAGCTACCACGAGAACGTGCTCTGCTTCACCAACAACATCCCGCAGCGCGATGGAGGCACCCATATGGCCGGCTTCCGCGCCGCGCTGACCCGCCAGATCACCTCTTATGCCGACACCTCTGGCATCACCAAGAAAGAGAAGGTTTCTCTGACGGGTGATGACTGCCGCGAAGGCCTGACGGCTGTTCTGTCGGTCAAGGTGCCGGATCCGAAGTTCTCGTCGCAGACCAAGGACAAGCTCGTTTCATCAGAAGTTCGCCCGGTCGTCGAAAATCTCGTCAGTGAAGCACTGAGCACCTGGCTGGAAGAACATCCGGCTGATGCCAAGATCCTCGTCGGCAAGGTGGTCGAAGCCGCCGCCGCGCGCGAAGCCGCCCGCAAGGCGCGCGAACTGACGCGCCGCAAGGGCGCGCTCGATATCGCGTCGCTTCCCGGCAAGCTCGCCGATTGCTCCGAGCGCGATCCGTCCAAGTCCGAAGTTTTCCTCGTCGAGGGCGACTCCGCAGGCGGTTCGGCCAAGCAGGGTCGCTCGCGCGAAAACCAGGCCATCCTGCCGCTGCGCGGTAAGATCTTGAACGTCGAGCGCGCGCGCTTCGACAAGATGCTGTCGAGCCAGGAAATCGGCACGTTGATCACCGCGCTCGGCGCCGGTATCGGTAAGGACGAATTCAACGCCGACAAGCTGCGCTATCACAAGATCATCATCATGACGGACGCTGACGTCGACGGCGCCCACATCAGAACGCTGCTCTTGACCTTCTTCTTCCGCCAGATGCCGGAACTGATCGAGCGCGGCCATATCTACATCGCCCAGCCGCCGCTCTATAAGGTGTCGCGCGGCAAGTCGATCCAGTATCTGAAGGACGAAAAGGCGCTCGAGGAATACCTTATCGCCCAGGGCCTCGACGACGCTGCGCTGACGCTCGGCAGCGGCGAAGTCCGCGTCGGACAGGATCTGCGCGAAGTCATCGTCGATGCGCTGCGCCTGCGCGCGCTGCTCGACAATCTGCATTCGCGATACAATCGCGCGGTCGTCGAGCAGGCGGCCATCGCCGGCGCGCTCAACGCCGAAGCGATCAGCGATGGTGCCCGCGCCCAGGAACTGGTGGCCGAAGTGGCGCGTCGCCTCGACGTTATCGCCGAGGAAACTGAGCGTGGCTGGGAAGGCGGCCTGACGAGCGAAGGCGGTCTGCGTCTTGAGCGCATGGTTCGCGGCGTCAAGGAAGTCGTGGTTCTCGACATGGCGTTGATTGGCTCGCAGGATGCCCGTCTGATCGACCAGATGTCGGCTCGCCTGAAGGAAATCTACCAGACGCCGCCGAAGCTGACGCGTCGCGACGGCAACCTGGAACTGTCGGGTGCGCGCGAACTGCTGGAAGCCGTTTTCGCAAGCGGCCGCAAGGGCTTGACCATGCAGCGCTATAAGGGCCTTGGCGAAATGAACGCCGAGCAGCTCTGGGAAACCACGCTCGATCCGAACGTCCGCTCGCTGCTGCAGGTGCGCGTCAGCGACGCCACGGATGCCGATGGTCTCTTCGCCCGCCTCATGGGCGATGAGGTCGAGCCGCGCCGCGAATTCATCCAGGAAAACGCGCTCAACGTGGCCAACCTCGACATCTGATCGCTGGCATTTATCGAAAACGGCCCTGCGGCTTGGCCAGCCGCGGGGCCGTTTTTTATTGCTCTATTATCCGGCTACGAACTTTCCCTTGAACGCGACCTCGGCGAGCGGCTTGCGCTGGCTGGGGAATTCGCGTTCCTGGTTGCGCTCCGAAAGCACGCTCTTGTCGGCAAGGCGCCCGAAGGCAATTCCCGCCTCCACCCGGTAGCCCTCCGGGACGGCGAATGTATCGCGGATCTCGTCATGCTTGATGCCGCCCATACCGTGGGCATAGAAGCCGGAAAGCTTGGCCTGCAGCGCTAGATAGCCCCATGCGGTTCCGGCATCGAAGGAGTGCGTATAGCTCTTGCGCCCCTCGGAAAAATCGCCGCTGAATCCCTTCGACACGACGAAGATCAGCGCGGATGCATTCTTCGCCCATTCCTGATTGGAATCGACCAGAAGCGATACGAATTTGTCCCAGTCGTTTGACCCCTTCAGCGTGTAGATGAAGCGCCACGGCTGCTGGTTGGCGGAGGAGGGCGCCCAATGCGCGGCGTCCAACACGGTCAGCAGGTCGGCTTCATCGATGATTTCGCCGGTAAAAGCGCGTGGCGACCAGCGGTCGAGAAAGATCGGCTCGATCGGGTATTGGGATTCGCGGCTGTTGCTCTTTGTCATGATCTTTCCGATGGTTGGTAGCGCGGTGCCGGTGTTTGATCTCCTCGGCAAACGCAGTCTTGTCACTCTTATGCATCCGTCAAGATATGTGGGTACCACGCGCCGGAAAGACAGTGGCCCCTTGCCCGGATTTTTGCCGGACTTTTGAACGAGTGTACCGCTCGCACGAAAAGCCGTAATGACACCGGTGAATAATTCGTTCATAGGTGATGGAAACATGGCTCACGCTGAGGAGGATATTCGATGAAGCTCATGCGCGTTGGAGAGATCGGTCAAGAAAAGCCGGCAATGCTGGATGCTGATGGCAAGATCAGAGATCTGTCCGGGCATGTATCCGATATCGCGGGCGCGACGATTTCGCCGGACGGTCTGGCCAAGCTGGCAGCGCTCGATTCGAAAACCCTTCCGGAGCTTCAGCCCGGTCGTGTAGGCGCCTGCGTTGCCGGCACCGGCAAGTTCATCTGCATCGGCCTGAACTTCTCCGACCACGCCGCCGAAACCGGCGCCGCGGTACCGCCCGAGCCCGTCATCTTCATGAAGGCCACTTCGGCCATCGTCGGCCCGAACGACAACGTTCTCATCCCGCGCGGCTCCGAAAAGACCGATTGGGAAGTCGAGCTTGGCGTCGTCATCGGCAAGACCGCGAAATATGTCAGCGAAGCCGACGCGCTCGATTACGTGGCGGGCTACTGCGTCTCGCACGACGTCTCCGAGCGCGCCTTCCAGACGGAGCGGGCCGGACAGTGGACCAAGGGCAAGTCCTGCGACACCTTCGGTCCGATCGGCCCATGGCTGGTGACCAAGGACGAGATCGCCGATCCGCAGAACCTCGGCATGTGGCTGAAGGTCAATGGCGAGACCATGCAGAACGGCTCGTCGAAGACCATGGTCTATAGCGTCGCATTCGTCGTTTCCTATCTCAGCCAGTTCATGTCGCTGCATCCGGGCGACGTCATCTCGACCGGCACCCCTCCTGGCGTCGGCATGGGCATGAAGCCGCCGCGTTTCCTGCGCGCCGGCGACGTTGTCGAGCTCGGTATCGAGGGTCTCGGCACGCAGAAGCAGACATTTCAGGCCGATCTCTAGGCGTTTTACGAGTGTTAAGTATTTGAGCGCAGCATCATGCCGGGGAGAGGATCCCCGGCATTTCTTTATTGCGGTGCGGATCGCTCATGTTGCTGTGCAACAAAAACCTGTTACTGTGCGTTGAGATGCCAGCACATCGTTGGAAAGAGTCCGATGCCTTTCAGCAGGCGTCATCTTCCAGATGAAAGAAAGGTGATGCATCTCATGTTTTACCAGCTTTATGAAATGAATCATGCCGCGATGGCGCCTTACCGCGCCGTGGCCGATATCATGCGGCTTGCTTATGCCAACCCGCTCAATCCGCTGTCCCAAACCCCTTGGGGCCGGACAATGGCCGCAGCACTCGAGATGTTCGAGCGCACGACGCGCCGCTACGGCAAGCCGTCCTTCGATCTGCCCGAGACTGTCGTCGGCGACAAGAAGGTCGCTGTTCGAGAAGAGGTCGTCTGGGCGCGGCCCTTCTGCAATCTGCTGCATTTCGCCCGCAACCTGCCGGCCGCTCACGCTCCCGATCCACGCATCCTGATCGTCGCCCCCATGTCCGGGCACTATGCGACGCTGCTGCGCGGCACGGTCGAAGCGTTGCTGCCGAGCGCGGATGTCTACATCACCGATTGGATCGACGCCCGCATGGTGCCGATGACCGACGGGACCTTCGATTTCAACGATTACGTCGACTACGTCATCGAGATGCTGCACTTCCTCGGGCCGGACACGCACGTGATCGCGGTCTGTCAGCCCTCCGTGCCGGTGCTTGCTGCCGCAGCCGTCATGGAAGAGGCCAACGATCCGCTGGCGCCGGCGTCTATGACGCTGATGGGCGGCCCGATCGACACCCGCATCAATCCGACCGCCGTCAACCAGCTGGCCAAGGACAAGCCGCTGGAATGGTTCGCCGAAAACGTGATCATGAACGTTCCCTGGCCGCAGCCGGGCTTCATGCGGCCGGTCTATCCCGGCTTCCTGCAGCTCTCCGGCTTCATGTCGATGAACCTCGACCGGCATCTGGTCGCCCATAAGGAGTTCTTCATGCACCTGGTGAAGAACGACGGCGAGCCGGCCGAGAAGCATCGCGACTTCTATGACGAATATCTCGCCGTCATGGATCTGACCGCCGAGTTCTATCTGCAGACCGTCGATCAGGTCTTCATCAAGCACGCGCTTCCGAAGGGCGAACTTGAGCATCGCGGCAAGCTGGTCGACCCCACGGCGATCCGCAACGTGGCCCTTCTGACCGTCGAGGGCGAGAACGACGACATCTCGGGCGTCGGTCAGACCAAGGCCGCGCAGACCATCTGCACCAACATCCCCGATCACATGCGCATGCACTACCTGCAGCCGGATGTCGGCCACTACGGCGTCTTCAACGGCTCGCGCTTCCGCCGCGAGATCGCGCCGCGCATCATCAACTTCGTCCGCGAGCATGGTCGCGCCGGAAAGCCTGCGGTCAAGCGTGTGATCAAGGGCGGTAAATCGACCTGATTTAGCATCATCTGAATTAGTGTTGTGCTTTCAAGGCCTTGTCCGATTTGGGCGGAGATCGTCTTGAAGCGGTGTCAAACGGTAACCACATCGATTTCCAGCGTTCGGCATTTCGCCGGGCGCGAAAATGCGAGGATACCGCACGATGAACCAGTCAGCATTGCTTCGCCCGGATTGGACTCCGGCTACCATTGCCCTGATGATCCTCGGCTTCGTGGTTTTCTGGCCTCTGGGTCTCGCCATGCTCGCCTACATCATCTTCGGGGAGCGTCTGCGCGGCTTCAAGCGCGACGCCAACAGTGCCGCCGATGGATTCTTCGCCGGCTGCCGACGTTCGCATGGCCGCTATCGCCCGCACTTCTCAACGGGCAATGTCGCCTTCGACGATTGGCGCAAGGCCGAGCTCGACAGGCTCGAGGAAGAACGCCGCAAGCTCGATGAAATGCGCGAGGATTTCGAAACCTATGTGCGCGAGCTCCGCCGCGCCAAGGACCAGGACGAGTTCGACCGCTACATGCGCGATCGCAAGAACACCAGGCGCGACGATAACGGCCCGGTGGCCGAATATCAGGCGCCGTAACCGCGATCGGCATCAAAACATCAGCCGGCACCATTAGGTGCCGGTTTTTCTTTGACCGGAATTGCGACGAATCATATAGAAAATGCCGATGTTCCCGCTCTTGTCCAAGCCACGACGCAGTGTCCGCAAACCGGCTCCGCCGGAGACGCGCACGCTCGACGTTGCCGGACGGCTGATGCCGCTGACGATCAAGCAGCACGAGCGCGCAACCCGCATCACGCTGCGCATCGAGCCCGGTGGCCGCGCCCTGAAAATGACGATCCCGAGCGGCTTGGCACGACGCGATGTCGATGCCTTCCTCGACCGGCACCAGGGCTGGCTCATGACCAAGCTCGCGAAATTCTCGACCGATACCGGCCTTCATGATGGCGGCACGATCCTGTTTCGCGGCGTGTCCCATCGCATTCACCATACCGGCAGCCTGCGCGGACTGACCGAGGCGACGGTCGTCGATGGCAAGCCGGTGCTGCGGGTGAGCGGCATGCCGGAGCATCTCGGCCGCCGCATCGCGACGTTTCTCAAGAAGGAAGCACGGACCGATCTCGAGCGGCTCGCAAAGTTCCATGCACATTCGATCCGGGCGCCGATCAAGTCGATCTCGATGAAGGATACGCGCAGCCGCTGGGGCTCCTGTTCGGCCGAGGGAAACCTCAGCTTTTCCTGGCGCATCATCATGGCGCCGCCCGCAGTCGTCGATTATCTCGCCGCCCACGAAGTCGCTCACCTCAAGGAGATGAACCACGGTCCTCACTTCTGGGCGCTGTGCAAGAAGCTCTGCCCTGGGATGGAAGATGCGAAATCCTGGCTGAAGCGGCACGGCAGCCTGCTGCACGCGATCGACTTCGACTGATCAGCCCCCGCCAACAAACCGCGGTTCAAAATATCGCAGCACTCGGAATTGGCTCGACTCACGGCCTTTTTCGTGTCACTTCGCTGCCATGAAACCGGATATCAAAATCTGCGGCCTCAAAACGGCCGAAGCGATCGATCGCGCGGTGACGCGCGGCGCGACCCATATCGGCTTCATCTTCTTCGAAAAGAGCCCGCGCTACATCGAGCCCGACGATGCCGCCAAGCTGGCCGACCGGGTGCGCGGCCGCGCCAAGATCGTTGCCGTGGTGGTCAATCCGACCAATGACGATCTCGACGAGATTGTTGCCACCTTGAGGCCGGATATTCTCCAGCTTCACGGTGATGAAAGCCCCGAGCGCGTTTTGACCATAAAGGCCGTGTACGCTTTGCCTGTCATGAAGGCGTTTTCGATCCGCACCGCCGATGATCTGAAGCGCGTCGAGGCCTATATTGGTATCGCCGATCGTTTCCTCTTCGACGCGAAGCCGCCGAAGGGATCCGAATTGCCGGGCGGCAATGGCGTGTCCTTCGACTGGACGCTGCTCAGCTGGCTTGACGGCACCGTGGATTACATGCTTTCCGGTGGCCTGAACAAGGACAACATCGCCGAAGCCCTTGCCATCACCAAGGCGCCGGGGCTCGATGCGTCCTCGGGCCTGGAAAGCGCGCCCGGCGTGAAAAGCGTCGCACTGATTGATGAGTTTTTCGATGCGGTCGAGCAGGCTTGCCGGCCTGAAATGGCCTCAGGGAGTTGATAGTGAACGAGACCCCAAAACCCAATTCATTCCGCTCCGGTCCCGATGAGGATGGCCGTTTCGGCATTTATGGCGGCCGCTTTGTCGCCGAAACGCTGATGCCGCTGATCCTGGAACTGCAGGACGAGTGGGACAAGGCCAAGACCGATCCGGAATTCCAGGCAGAGTTGAAGCATCTCGGCGCCCATTATATCGGCCGCCCGAGCCCGCTCTATTTCGCCGAGCGCCTGACCGCCGAACTCGGCGGCGCCAAGATCTATTTCAAGCGCGAAGAGCTGAACCACACCGGCTCGCACAAGATCAACAACTGCATCGGCCAGATCCTTCTTGCCAAGCGCATGGGCAAGACCCGCATTATCGCCGAAACCGGTGCCGGCCAGCACGGCGTTGCCTCGGCAACCGTTGCCGCCCGTTTCGGTCTCCCCTGCGTCGTCTATATGGGCGCGACCGATGTCGAGCGCCAAGCGCCGAACGTGTTCCGCATGAAGCTCCTGGGCGCCGAAGTGAAGCCGGTCACCGCCGGTCACGGGACGCTCAAAGATGCCATGAACGAGGCGCTGCGCGACTGGGTCACCAATGTCGACGACACCTATTACCTGATCGGCACGGCCGCCGGTCCGCATCCCTATCCGGAGATGGTCCGCGATTTCCAAGCCGTCATCGGCGCGGAAGCCAAGGAGCAGATGCTCGAAGCCGAAGGCCGCCTGCCGGATCTCGTGGTTGCGGCCGTCGGTGGCGGCTCGAACGCGATCGGCATCTTCCATTCCTTCCTCGATGATGCCAGCGTCAAGATCGTCGGCGTCGAAGCCGGCGGCAAGGGCCTTCAGGGCGACGAGCATTGCGCCTCGATCACCGCGGGCTCGCCGGGCGTTCTTCACGGCAACCGCACCTATCTGCTGCAAGATAGCGACGGCCAGATCAAGGAAGGCCACTCGATTTCGGCCGGTCTCGATTATCCCGGTATCGGCCCTGAGCACTCCTACCTGAACGATATCGGGCGCGTCGAATATGTGCCGATCATGGACCACGAAGCGCTCGAAGCCTTCCAGACGCTGACGCGCCTTGAAGGGATCATCCCGGCGCTCGAGCCCTCTCACGCTCTGGCCGAAGTCATCAAGCGCGCGCCGAAGATGGGCAAGGACGAGATCATCCTGATGAACCTGTCCGGTCGCGGCGACAAGGACATCTTCACCGTCGGCAAGATTCTGGGAATGGGTGCATAAGTCATGACCGCACGTATGGACAAACGCTTTGCCGCTCTGAAGGCAGAAGGCCGCCCGGCGCTGGTCACCTATTTCATGGGCGGCGACCCCGATTACGACACCTCGCTCGGCATCATGAAGGCGCTGCCGGAAGCGGGCTCCGATATCATCGAGCTCGGCATGCCCTTCTCCGATCCGATGGCCGATGGCCCGGCGATCCAGATGGCCGGCCAGCGTGCGCTGAAGGCCGGTCAGACGTTGAAGAAGACGCTGCAGCTCGCAGCCGACTTCCGCAAGACCGATAACGACACGCCGATCGTCCTGATGGGCTACTACAACCCGATCTACGTCCACGGCGTCGAACAGTTTCTCGACGACGCGCTGGAAGCCGGCATCGATGGCCTGATCGTCGTCGACCTGCCGCCGGAAATGGACGACGAGCTCTGCATCCCGGCGCTGCGCAAGGGCATCAATTTCATTCGGCTCGCCACCCCGACCACCGATGAAAAGCGCCTGCCGGTCGTTCTGAAGAACACGTCCGGCTTCGTCTATTATGTCTCGATGAACGGTATCACCGGCTCGGCGCTGCCGGATCCGACGCTGGTCGCCGGCGCCGTCAAGCGCATCAAGAACCACACCGATCTGCCTGTCTGCGTCGGCTTCGGCGTCAAGACGGCCGACCACGCAAAGGTTATCGGCGCGTCTGCCGATGGCGTCGTCGTCGGCACGGCAATCGTCAATCAGGTAGCCCTCAGCCTGACCAAGGACGGCAAGGCGACAGCCGATACCGTACAGGCTGTCGCAACGCTCGTTCGCGGGCTGTCATCGGGAACACGTTCGGCGCGCCTTGTTGCTGCCGAATAGTTTTCCCACATTGGCAAGAGTTAATCAGGAGTTTTCGACTTGAACTGGATCACCAACTACGTTCGCCCCCGCATCAATTCCATGCTGGGCCGCCGCGAAGTGCCGGAGAACCTCTGGATCAAGTGCCCGGAAACGGGCGAAATGGTCTTCCATAAGGATCTCGAAGACAACAAGTGGGTCATCCCGGCTTCCGGCTATCACATGAAGATGCCGGCCAAGGCTCGTCTCACCGATCTCTTCGACGACGGTGCCTATGAAGCGCTGATCCAGCCGAAGGTCGCACAGGATCCGCTGAAGTTCCGCGATTCCAAGAAGTATACGGATCGCCTGCGCGATAGCCGTATCAAGACCGACCAGGAAGACACGATCGTTGCCGGTGTCGGCAAGGTTCGCGGCCTGAAGCTCGTTGCCGTCGTGCATGAGTTCAACTTCATGGGCGGCTCGCTCGGCATTGCTGCCGGCGAAGCGATCGTCAAGGCATTCGAGCGCGCCATCGCGGAGAAGTGCCCGCTGGTCATGTTCCCGGCATCTGGCGGCGCTCGCATGCAGGAAGGCATTCTGTCGCTGATGCAGCTGCCGCGCACCACCGTTGCCGTCGACATGCTGAAGGAAGCCGGCCAGCCCTACATCGTCGTGCTGACAAACCCGACGACCGGCGGCGTCACCGCCTCCTACGCCATGCTCGGCGATATCCACATGGCCGAGCCTGGCGCCGAAATCTGCTTTGCCGGCAAGCGCGTCATCGAGCAGACCATCCGCGAAAAGCTGCCGGAAGGCTTCCAGACGTCGGAATACCTGCTTGAGCACGGCATGGTCGACATGGTCGTCAAGCGCCATGACATTCCCGATACGCTCGCGCGTGTCCTGAAGATCCTGACGAAGAAGCCGGCTGCCGTTGCCAACGAAAACAACGGCACGCTTGCGATCGCCGCAAGCGCCTGACCGCAAACATCACAGGCGGGTTGAGCGATGATACCCAGAGGTCAGACCGCGGTGAGCGAAGCAGCACGGGAAATCGATAAGCTCATGGGATTGCATCCCAAGGGCTTCGATCTGTCACTGGATCGCATTACCCGCCTGCTTGCCGTTCTCGGCGATCCGCAAAAGAAGCTGCCGCCGGTCATCCATGTGGCGGGCACCAATGGCAAGGGCTCCGTCACCGCCTTCTGCCGCGCGCTTCTGGAAGCGGGAGGCTATAGCGCCCACGTCCACACCTCGCCGCATCTCGTCAATTGGCACGAACGCTATCGCATCGGCGTCGAGGGCGGTCGCGGAAAGCTCGTCGATGACGCGGTTTTTGCCGATGCGCTGCGCCGTGTCGCCGCCGCCAATGCGGGCCAGAAGATTACCGTCTTCGAAATCCTGACGGCGGTCACCTTCATCCTCTTCTCCGAACATCCTGCCGACGCGGCCATTATCGAGGTCGGCCTCGGCGGTCGTTTCGATGCCACCAACGTCATTTCCGATCCGGCGGTATCCGTCATCATGCCGATCTCGCTCGATCACCAGCCCTATCTCGGCGACAGCGTCGAACTGATCGCCGCCGAAAAGGCCGGCATCATGAAGCGCAAGCGGCCCGTCGTCATCGGCAAGCAGGAATATGATGCAGCGCTCGACGTGCTGATCTCCACCGCGGAGCGTCTCGGTTGTCCGACCGCCGCCTTCGGCCAGGATTTCATCGCGCATGAGGAATATGGCCGGCTTGTCTATCAGGACGAATTCGGCCTCGCCGACCTGCCGCTGCCGAGGCTCCCCGGCCGCCACCAATATGCCAACGCCGCCGCCGCCATCCGCGCCGTAAAGGCCGCGGGCTTCACCGTCACCGAAGCGATGATGGAGAAGGCGATGGCGTCGGTCGAATGGCCCGGCCGCCTGCAGAAGCTGAGCGATGGCAATCTGATGGCGAGCGCTCCCTCAGGCGCCGAAATATGGGTCGACGGCGGCCATAATCCCGGTGCCGGCGAAGTCATCGCCGAAGCCATGGCCAATTTCGAGGAAAAGCAGCCGCGCCCGCTGTTTCTGATCATCGGCATGATCAACACCAAGGACCCGATCGGCTATTTCAACGCCTTCAAGGGCCTGGCGGAAAAGGTCTATTGCGTGCCCATTCGCGGCAGCGACGCGATGATCGACCCTGTCATCCTCGCCAACGCCGCCTATGACGCCGGTCTCGTCGCTGAACCGATGTCCACGGTCGGCGAAGCGCTGGAAGCCATCCGGGACACCGCCTTCGAGCGGGAACAGCCGCCACGCATCCTGATTGGCGGATCGCTCTATCTTGTCGGCGACGTCCTTGCCGACAACGGCACACCCCCCAAATGAAAAAAAAGCCCGGCATCGACCGGGCTTTTTTCATTCTATTGTCCTGAAAAATCAGGCCGCGCTGGAGATCCAGCTCGAAAGAGCGGTCTTCGGAGCAGCGCCAACCTTGATGTCGGCAACTTCGCCGGCCTTGAACATGGCAAGCGTCGGGATCGAGCGCACGCCGAACTGGGCGGCAAGCTCAGGATTTTCGTCGATGTTGAGCTTGGCAACCTTCACCTTGCCCTGGAACTCGACAGCGAGTTCTTCGAGGCTCGGAGCGATCATCTTGCACGGGCCGCACCATTCAGCCCAGAAATCGACAACGACGGGTTCTGCGGATTCCAGAACTTCAGCCTGGAAATTATTGATATCGACTTTCACGGTAGCCATAAGGCCGCTCCTTTAAAGGATTCCTGTTGAAGCACATGTGATGGTGCGCCGGCGGGATTTCAATGACCGGTATTTCACTTTGTTTTGAGCTGTGCAAGCGCCAATGCCATGGCCTTGGGCGTCAGCGTGTGCACGGAGCCGTTCTCGGTGTAGACGAGCACGCAGTCGATCCGCTTGCCGGGATAGAGCGGCGCCATGATCGTCTGGTAGATGGCAAGCTGCGCCCGATGCGCGAAGGGAACGGCTGCAGTCGTCTCCGGCGGCACGCGATTGGTCTTGTAATCGAGGATGACGACGCGGTCATCGAGCACCGCAAGCCGGTCGACACGACCCGAAACGGCATAGTCGCGCCCGTCCAGCGTAAGCGTCCCCATGATCGACACTTCGGCCTGTGCATGGGCCTCGAACACCGGCTGCAGATCCGGTACGTCCAATAGTTTCAGAACCGAATCGATCAGCCTGTCGCGCTCATCCTGCGGCCAGAAACGGGCGGCGCGCTCGGCATAGCGCCTTGCCGCGTCCGCGCGCTCTGCCAGCGGTATCTCGGGCAAGGTCTGCAGCATCCGGTGCAAAAGCCGGCCTTTCTGCAGCGCCCGGTCGGATTTCGGCGTGTCGGTAAACAGCGGTGAAGCCACCAGAAGATTGTCGGCTTCCTCGTCGATGATCGTTCCGGCTCCGGAAGGGCTAAGCGGGCGAGGGAGCTTCTTCTGCGGCGGCAGCGGGCGATTGAGGTCGAATGGCAAGGCGTCGCGGGCAGCAGTCTGCTCGACGTGGTCGGCACGCTCGAACATCCGCTCCATCGTCGGCACGCGCCATTCGACGCCCTGCCAGTCTCCGTCGGGCCCGGAGAAAGTGGCTGCTTCGACATGCGGATGGCTGTCGTCCATCGCAGCCGTTATCATCGCATGCCAGGTGTCGGTGTTCAGCCGCACGCCCCTGTAGCCGCAGACAATCAACTGGTCGGCCGCGCGCGTCATCGCCACGTAGAGAAGCCGGCGATATTCCTCTTCCGCCTGCACTTGGATGCGCGCGGCGTCGGCCTGCGTCAGCGAATTGCTGAGATCGCCGAGCGGCACCCAGACCGGCAGCGGTGGCCGCTCGCCGCTTTGCTCCAGCAGCCGCAGCTTCGGCATATGCGAATGCGTGAACGCCTTCGAGCCGCCATCCACCAGAAACACGATCGGCGCCTCAAGCCCCTTCGAGGCGTGCACGGTCATGATCCGGACCTCGTTGCGGCCCTTGTCCTGCTCGCGCTTGACGACGGGCGCCTCGAGCTCAAGCGTCGAGATGAATGACTGCAGGCCGGGCAGTGCAGCGGTCTCATGGTCGAGCGTGAAGGTGAGAAACTCGTCCAGAATATCGCTCGCCTCGGTCCCCAGCCGCGCCAGAAACTGCCGCCGCCCGCCATGAACACCAAGCACCCGGGCGTAAAAGTCGTGAACCGGAAGGCTTTTCGATTCCTCGAGAAACAGCTGCAACCGCTTGACGACAGCGCCAAGGCGCTCATTGCCATCCGCCGCATAGGCCTGCAGATGCGCCCACACGCTTTGTCCGTCGCCACGGAGCGCCGCCACCGCGAAGATGTCGTCTTCGTTGAGATTAAAGAGCGGGCTCTTCATGACGGCGGCCAGCGAAAGGTCGTCTTCCGGCAAGAGCAGAAAGCGGCCGAGCGCGACCAGGTCCTGGATCGCGATGTGGCTGGTGAGCCGCAGCCGGTCAGCACCCGCAACCGGAATATTGCCGCGCCGCTTCAAAGCACGCGTGAGCGCGTTGACGAAGGCATCGCGCTTTCGCACGAGAACAAGAATGTCGCCGGCCTCGATCAGCCGCTCCTTGCCCTTCTCGATGATCGTCTTCTTGCCGACCATCATGTCGATCGTGTGCGCCATGCGGCGCGCCAGAATGGCGGCGGGTGCGCTTTCCGGCGTCGCATCGAACGGCGCCGTCCAGTCCTCGTCCTTGATCGCGACCTCCGGCGCGATCATCTCCCAGAGGTCGACGGCGCCGGGGTGGCCGATACGGTTGGAGCGATGCACCACCGGCTCGCCGCCGGCGCTCAGTCCGCGCGCATTGTCGGGCGGCGTGAAGATGTGGTCGACGGCGGCAAGCACGTCGGAGGTCGATCGGAAAGAGAGCGGCAGTCGAACCGAGGAGAAATCCCGGCCGCTCTGCGAAACGCGCTGCCGCGTGCGCCGGCTTTCTTCCGAGAAACGTTCGGGCCGCGCACCCTGAAACGAATAGATCGACTGCTTCTCGTCGCCCACGGCAAACAGTGTGCGCACCACGTCGCGCGCGCTTTCGCCGGAGAAGAAATCCTCCGCCAGCGATTGGATCACGCTCCATTGGATCGGGCTGGTATCCTGCGCCTCGTCGACGAGAATGTGGTCGATACCCTGGTCCAGCTTGTAGTGAATCCATGGCCCGACATCGCTCTTGTTCAGAAGATCGGCGGTGCGGGTGATCAGATCCTCGAAGTCGAGCTGGCTTCGCTGCTTCTTGAGGTCGTCGTAGTCGCGATTGAGTCTGTCGGCGAGCACGAGGGCAGCGCGCGTGGCATCGAACATCCGCACGATCTTCAGCCGGTCGCGGCAGGAGACCACATGCGCACGCGCCGCGGCAATGGCCTCGGCAAGCTCTGGCGCCTGGACGAGCATCGCCTTCACGAAAAACTGTCCGTCCGTCTTCGGTTCGCCCTTTGCGGTGAGAAAGATCTTTTCGAGCGTTGGAATCCGGCGAAGGATATCCGTTTCCCGCACCACGCTCTTCAGCGCGGAGGCCACGTCCTGCGCCTTGGCGCCGCCCTTGCTGTCCGCGAGCTCCAGATAAAGGCTGAGCGTGCCGCCGGCCAAACCGGGCAGCGGCCAGTATTGCCCGGCGATCGCAAGCTCGGTGTCACCCTCTGAAAGGCCAAGCTCTGCGCGCAACACGTTGTCGAGACCACCATTCTGCTCAGCGGCCTGGGTGAATGCCTTGATCGCATTGCGGTTGGCAACGATCTCGCCAAGCAGCGTTTCCAGCCCGGATTCGTCGCCGAGGTTCAGAACATAGGAGAAGGCATCCGCGAGCGCCTTGTCTTCCTCGGGCGTCGTCGCCGTCAGCAGCGAGCGCCGCGCGTCCGCAAGCAGTGTCGCGGCTGCGCGGTCGTCGAGCACGGAAAAGTGTCCTGCCACGTTCGCTTCCAGCGGAAACTGGTGCAGCAGCGCTTCGCAAAAGGCGTGGATGGTCTGGATCTTCAGCCCGCCGGGCGTCTCCAGCGCCTTGGCGAAAAGCCTGCGCGCCTCCGCGAGCTTAAGGAAGTCAGGCGGCGTTCCCTCGATCTGGGCAATGCGCTTGCGGAGCTCATCGTCCGAGAGCACGGCCCATTCGGCCAGCCGATCGAACACGCGGTTCGACATTTCGGAGGCGGCGGCCTTCGTATAGGTCAGGCACAGGATCGCCGAGGGCCGGGCGCCGGATAGCAGCAGCCGGATCACCCGTTGTGTCAGGACGTGCGTCTTGCCCGATCCAGCATTGGCCGAAACCCAGGCCGATCGGCGTGGGTCGGATGCGATCGATTGCTGCACCGTCGTCCAGCTGGTCCAGTCGTAAGGGTCGTCGCCCTCAGGCAGTGCCGTTTCGTCACTCATCATTGCTGGCCTCATCGCTTTCGGCCGTCGACCATTCCGAGACGCGGGCGAGATGATCGTAATCGCCGCCGAACTCGAATTGCTGTGCGGGAATGAGCCGCGAGGTGAAACCCTTCTCGCCGGATTGCAGCAGTGCCACGAATTTCACCAGCTGATCGATCGAATCACCGGCAAGCTCAATCGCCGACTTCGCCTTGTCGCTGCGCGCCGAGAATTCATTGTTGACGGTATCGACCTGGAACCGGCTTCCCGGCCGCAGCCGTACATAAAGCAGATCCTGCGGCACCAGCTTGCCCGCATCCATGAACCCGCCGGCCTTCAGCACCTCGGCCTCCAGCGCCAGCTGCGGATCAAGCAGCGCGCGCGCCTGCGCGGGCGAGGGGTTGTAGCCCGTCTTGTAGTCGATCAGATCGGCGGCGTGCGGCCCGGTGATATCGATCCGGTCGGCAACGCCGCTGAGCCGGATATCGACCTGCTCGAGCTGCATGGCGCCGCGCACTTCGGTCAGCGTGCGTTGGAGCCCAGGCCGCCGCTCCGCTTCCCAGGCGAGGAACGAGCGCGCCACCTCGCGAAAACGCGGCCGCCAGACGGCATCGATATGCGCCGGCAGCTGCTCCATGTCGAACAGCTCGGTGAGGATGCGCTCCATCGCCGCCGTTCCGTCAGGCGTACCGGCGATGTTGCCCTCGCGGATGAACCTGTCGATGATCTTGTGATAGAGCGTCCCACGCTCGGCAGCCCCGGGGTCGCGGTTGAAGGCATCGACGGCGTCGAGCTTCAAAACGCGGCGCGCATAGATCGCATAGGGGTCGCGCCGAAGCCGGCCGACCTCGCTGAACGAGTAGGATTTCGGCTGCACCTCGCGCGGCGGCGTCGGGCTCGGTCGCTGCGCCGGCGCTTGCCGCTGCCCTTCGTCGAGCAGCCCTGCCCAGTGCACGAACTGCTCTCCGCGATCCTTAAGCGTCGCTTCGAAATTCTTCCCGCAAAAGGCCATCAGCCGCTGCAGCCAGCGCGAGGCGACGGTGGGCGTCGAGCCCTTGCGGAGTGCGCGGGTATAGACGAGATGCCGCGTCCCGTTGGCCATCTCGAAGTCGTGCGCCAGCTGGCCAATACGGCGCTCCGGTGGCTCAAGGCCGATCTCGGTCTTCATCGATCGCGAGATGAAGGGATTGTTGGCGGTCTGGCCCGGCCACGACCCCTCGTTCAAGCCGCCGAGGATCAGTGTATCGACGCTCTGCAGGCGGGCTTCCAACGTGCCGAAGATGAACAGCCGCGGATGGCTGAGCGCTTGCGGCTTCACCGCCTGTCCGGCCGAGAGCGCTGCCATGATATCGATCCACTGCGCCCCGTCCGCCTCGATCTGGCCGTCGGTCCCGATCACCTCGCCAAGCAAGGTTGCCAGCGTGTCGCCTGCCTCGCCGGACCAAAGCCCGGAGAGATCGCCCTTCTCGTCGCGCGCGACCGCCTCGATGGCACGGCCGGTGCGATCGGCCCAGTCGGAGAGCGTGAAGCGCGTGGTCAGGCCGCGGCTAGCGGTGTCGTGGCGCACGAGAGCGGAAGCGAGCGGTTCGGTCGCTTCACCCACCCGGCGGGCGAGATCGCGCGCCAGATCGATTGCGTGGACGGGAAGGGCCTTGCGCCAATGCGGCGCATGCCGGTCGAGCGCCTGCTCCGAAAGCTGGTGTTCGAGAAGCGGCCCAAGCGCGCTGATATCGACCTCCGCCACGCCGCCGCGCAAGGCCAGCAATTCGAGCGCCGCCACGGCCTCGGAAAGCGAGCCGCGCTCCAGCCCGAAGCGCGCCAGTGGATGCTTCAGAAGGCTGACGATCGCCACCGGATCGCCGGGTCGCAGCGCCGCTTCGAGCAACAACTGCAGCAGGGTTCCCTGCGGCATCGCCGAAAGCGGCGTACCGGCGGAATCGTCGGCAGTAATGCCGAAGCGCGAAAGCTCTGCCATGACGCGGCGGGCGAGGTTGCGATCCGGCGTAATCAGCGCCGCACGGCTTTCGCCATCCGTGGCCGGCTGCTCCAATGCCAGCCGAAGCGCAATGGCAATCGCCGTCGCCTCTTCGCGCTCATTGCCGGCTTCGATCAGCGACACATCGGCGAAGGCCGCCGCGATATCGCTCTCCGAAAGCGCTGTCTTCCATCGGCTCCAATCGCTGGTCGCCTCGGATGGAGACAGCGCATGCGAGAGGATTTGCGCGCGCACCGCGAGCGGGTCGGGCGCGCTTGCCAGTGTCGCGACATCGTCGCGCGTTAGGCTCAGGCGCTTCAGCAGCTGCGCCAAGCCATATTGCGAATGGCTGCGGCTTGCGGCATCGGCCATATCGGGGGCGACCATCCGCCAGTGCTCATCCGGCATGCCGACGTCGAGACCGGGCAGCACGATGACGCCCTCGCGCCGCGCTGCCACCGCCGCGATCAGATCGGCCGTTGCCGGCACCGAGCCGGTCGAGCCGGCGATAATAATGGGCCCGCTTTCCGGCATCGTCGCGATGCGGTTGGCTTCAGCTCTCAGGATCGCGTTGCGATGCCGCGCCGGCGAGGACTTGCCAAGCTCGTTCAGGCGTTCAGGCCAGAAGGCGCTGGCGATCTGCAGGAATTCCGCTGTCAGCTGCCACCACAGGGCATGATCCCTCGCGCTCAGCGTCGCAAGTTCGCTCCAGTCGCGATCCTCGGTCTCGATGGAATCGATCAACTCGGCCAGGTTTCTGGCAAGCCAGATCGCGTCGGCCGGGCTGGCGGGCGCGACGAGCGGCGAATCGGAATGAATGCTGCGCACGATATCAGGCAGCTTGTTGCGCCAGGCGAGAATAAGACGGGCGAGTTCCAGGAGCCGCGCGGTGTTCGATAGCGGCTGCGCAAGATCGAGCGTCGCCGGCAACGCTTCGTCGAAATAGCCGCTATCGTCATCCGTCTCGCCAAGCGGCCGGATGATGGGCAGGATCGCGGATCGCCCGCCGAGCAGATCGACGAACTCCGAGCGAAGCACGCGCACGGCGCGCCGCGTCGGCAGATAAATCGTCACCTTGGAGAGCGACAGCGGATCGGCGGGGTCATGGCGAAACAGCGGCGTCAGCCGTCCGTCGCAGAGCGTCTCTGCCAGGGTCGCGAGAAAGGGCAGCCCTGCCGGTATTGTCAGAACCCTGGGCTGGTGCCGCTCGCTCATGGCCTATGCCAACGCCCGGTAGCGCCGGATCGTCTCTTCCGCGTCGCCGATCGCCTCGGGCGTGCCGACGGTCAGCCAATGCCCTTCGAGCATCATGCCGTAAAGCCGGCCACGCGCGATCGCCTTGTCGAAATAGATGTTGAGATTGAAGGCGTCGGCAGGCGCATCATCGAGAAACGCCGTCTGCATGGCAATCGCCCCGGCATAGACCACGGGGTCCGGACCATCGGCGCGAAGACGGCTCAGCCGGCCTTCCTCATCGCGGTTGAAGTCGTTCTTGCCGTTATGCCCGGTCGTGTCCTCGAGATTGACGCACAGCATTGCCATGTCCATCCGGTCCGCATCGAAGAATCCGGCTAAGCGCCTCAGATTGCTCGGCCGATCCGCCCGCTCGCCGATCCAGAAGAGATCGGCATTGGTGACGAAAACAGGGCCACGATCGAGCAGCTTCAACCCCTTCGCCAGGCCGCCACCATTGTTCATCAAGCCGGCGCGTTCGTCGGAGATGATGATCTCAAGCGCTTTGTAGCGGCTGAGATGGTCGAGCATCTGGTCGGCGTGATGGTGGACGTTGACCACCGCCTTCTCGACGCCCGCTTCGGCGAGCGAATCAAGCGCATAGTCGATCATCGCCTTGCCGTCGATTTTCACCAGCGGCTTGGGGATCGTATCGGTAATCGGGCGCATGCGGGTGCCGAGACCGGCAGCCAGCACCATGGCTTGTTTGATGGTCATATCGTCCGAAACTTATGATTCGCTGGTGACTATTCCAGTCCTTACGCACCACTCGCGCAAGGGGGCAAGCGTTTCATGCTGAAGCGCCACGCTCAAGTAGGAGAGCGTGCGCGGCATGTGCTTCATATAGCCGGGTTTTCCGTCGCGCCGCATCAGCCGGACCCATAGGCCGGCCAGCTTGCAGTTGCGCTGCGCCGACATGATCGCCCAGCTTTTCAGGAAACCCGCCTCGTCGAATCCACCCTGCGCGCGGCGCAGCGATAGATAGTGCTCCATCAGCCGGTCGAAGAGATCGGGCTCGATGGTCACGCGCGCATCCTGGGCGATCGAGGCGAGATCATACGCTGTCGGCCCGATCATCGCGTCCTGGAAATCAATCAGGCCGACCCGCTTTACGCCGGTCTCGTCTTCCCGCCAGATGATATTCGGCGAATGAAAATCCCGCAGCAGCAGGTTCTTCTCGGCCGCATCAAGCTGGTCGATCAGCGCGTCCCAAATCGCCAGATATTCGTCGCGCTCCGCATCGGTGACCGGCGCCCCGTCGCGTTTCCATGGCAGATGCCAGTCGAGCACCAGACGCACTTCCATCTTCATGGCGGTGCGGTCGAAATCCGGGATGTGGTGCACGTGGCCGTCGGTGACGCGGATATCCTGCGGGATCGCCTGCGCATGCAGGGCCGCGAGGCATGCGACGCTTTCGAGATAGCGACCGGCGATCGGCTGGCCGTTCTCATCGAGAACCCCATCGACGCCGAGATCTTCGATCAACAGGATTCCCTGCTCGTAATCGACGTCATGGATCAGCGGCGTTGCGAAGCCGCGCTCGCGCAATATGTCGGCGATGGCGACGAACGGATAGGCGTTCTCGGCAATATGCGCCACCTTCGGGTAGGGCTTGCCGTCAAGCACCGGCGGCCCTTCCGGCAGCGGCGGCCAGTCCATCAGGATGCGGCGCGCACCATCGTCGGGATAGATCGCCTCATAGGCCCGTAGCGATGCGTCGCCGGTAAGAAACCGGCGCTTGGCAAGCGGATATCCGGCCTCTGCCAGAAAGGCGCGGATGGCGAGCACACGATTGATCCGCGCCGCTTGCTTTTCGGGCGCGGCGATCGTCGCCCGTCGCCCCGCGCCCTCATGCGTCAACGTCAGCACGATCCGGTCATCAGGCAGCTCGCTCTCGGCCATCTCCGGCCATTCGACCAGACAGATGCCGCTTTGCAGTGCCTCGTCGAAGCCGAGCTCGGTTAGTTCCGCCGCATCGCCCAGCCGGTAGAGATCGAAATGCGCGACGGGAATACGCAGCTCGTAAGATTGCACGAGCGTGAAGGTCGGGCTCGGCACTTCCAGCTCCGCGTCGTCGGCAATCGCGCGGATCAGCGCGCGCGACAGCGAGGACTTGCCGGCGCCGAGGTCGCCCGATAGCGCCAGGCAGTCGCCCGGCTTCAGCGCCAGCGCCAGATCTTCGCCGAGACGGTCGGTCGCTGCCTCGTCTTCCAGGAAAAGCGAGATGACAGGCGCGCTTGTCGTCATTCGGCGGCGGCGTAGGAGGGGAGGTTGGCCGAAGGAATCCGGCAAATGACCGTCGTTCCCTTGCCCGGCTGGCTGTCGATGACGACCTGGCCGTTATGAAGGTTGACGAAGCTGTCGACGATCGACAGGCCGAGGCCGGCACCACCGCGCTTGCCGCTCTTCGCGCCCGTCGCGAAGCGGTCGAAGACGGTCGAGATCATCTCTTGCGAGATGCCCGGGCCTTGATCGGTCACGCTGAAGACGAAGTCCGTTCCCTCGCGCTGGCAGGCCAGCGATATCGAGGCACCCTCCGGCGAAAAATTCGCGGCGTTGGACAAAAGCTTGACTAGGATCTGCTTCAGGCGCTGCGGATCGGCGATGATCGATCCGAGCCGCGCCGGCGCGGTGATCTCCAGCGTCACGCCGCTTTCCTGCAGCCGGTCGGCGATCTGGATCGAGACGTCGTCGAGCAGGTCGCCAAGGTCGATTTCCGAATAGTTCAGCCGCATGATACCGGCATCGACGGTCGCGAGATCGAGAATGTCGTTCACCAGCGTCAGCAGGACCGACGAGGAGGTGGAGATATGGTCGATGTATTCCGCCTGCCGCTCGTTGAGATCGCCAAGCCCCGGCGTGCGCAACAGGTCGGTGAAGCCGATGATGTTGGTCAGCGGCGAGCGCAGTTCGTAGGACACGTGCTGAACGAAATCGTTCTTCAGCTCATCGGCCTTGCGCAGCGCGTCGTTCTTTTCCGTCAGTGCCCGTTCGGCGCGAACGCTATCCGTCATGTTGACGAAGGTCAGCATCGTCTGCGCGTTCGGCAGCGGAATGACGGCGTAATCGAGCACGAGGCCGGAGAACAGCTCCAGCGTTCCCTGGCTCGAGCGACGCTCGTCGTCAAAGCTGGTGATCAGCTCGGCGAAGGTCTTCCAGCCATCGGGCTTGTCGTAGGATGGCGCGCAGGCATCGCCCAGCGCCCGGATATGTGTACCCGGCTTTGCTTCCGCTTCCGTAATGCCCCAGAGCGCCCGAAAAGCGGGGTTCGACAGCTGAATGCGCCCGTCAGGCCCGAACACCGCCACGCCTTCGGACAGATGGTCGATCGTTTCGCCCTGAACCTTCACCAGCGTGTTGTAACGCGTCTCGAGATCGACCTGTTCGGTCAGGTTCTCGAACACCCAGGTGGCGCCGCCTTGCGGATGCGCGGTCGCGAAGACGCGCAGCGTCTGACCGTTCGGCAGGTGCCAGAGGTCGGATTGCGTATCGAGCGCCCGATAGACCGAAAGCGCGGTCTCTTTCCAGGTCTTCCAGTTCAGCTGGTCCGGCAGCTTCTTTGCGGCGCGCAGGCGCTCCAGAAGCTCGGCATTGTCAGGCTTGCTCTCGAGGAATGCGATATCGAGCTGCCACAGCGTGACGAAGGCCTGGTTATAGAACTGCAGGCGCTGGTCGCCGTCGAAGATCGCGACTGGCGTCGCCAAGTGGTCGAGCGTCTCGGCATGGCTCTTCAGCGTCCGCTCCAGCTCGGCGCGAACGGTCTCGACGCCGGAGACGTCGACCGCGATGCCGGCCGAACCGCTCGGAACCTTCACATCAACAACGTCGAGGAAAGTGCGGTTGCCGTGAATGACGGTCGAGATCTTGTCGTGGAATGGCGATTCCGGCGTTGCGACGGCGCGGATGCGCTCGCGCGCGATGGTCGTCAGAATTTCACGGCCCTCGGAGATTGCCTCGTCGGGCGATGCGGCGTCGACGGCGGCGCCATAGGCGTGGTTCACCCAGGTAAGCCGGCCCTCGGTATCGCGCTGCCATGCCGGCAGGTCGATGGAATCAAGCAGCCCCTGAAACGCCGAGATCGACGACATCAGCCGGTCGCGCTCGATCTTCAGTTCGGCAAGCTCGGCGCGCAGATTGTTCAGTGCCACGAAGCGAACGAAGGCGCGGCCGCCGGAAACCCGACCCTGCGCTTCCAGCACTTCTTCGCGGTGGGTCTCGACGACGATGTCGAAGCTCTTGGCGGACTGCCGCAGGCCGTCGATGGCGCGGTCGAGTTCCGATGCCGAGCGCGGCTTCAGCCAGAGGCCGAATGCCAGGAATTCATTGTCCTGTGGTGCGCCGGTCTCGGCCGGCAGCTGTCCCAGCAGTTCGGGGCGCTCATCGCCGTCCCAGATCACGATGCGGCGGTTCTTGTCGGCGATCAGCGCCTGGTACTGCGAAATGCGCTGCTGCGCGTCCGATAGCGCGGAGCGGATCTCGCGGCCTTCGCTCTCGAGATTGCCGCGCTGGCGCACGACCCAGAGCGTGGAAAGAAGGGCTGCCGAGATGACGCCGATCACGACGGAGAAACCGACAACCTGCGTGGAGGTGAAAAGATGCGGAGACGTGGCAGCCTCTGCCGCCGCCTGTGCGAAAACCGGCTGGGCGATCGACGCCATTGCAGTCCCCGCGGCAAAGATCTTTGCCACCTGAGCCAACAAGCCTGATCGCTGCGTCGAACCCTTGCGGGCATCGACCGGTTTTCCATTGCCCGGGTGACCAGTGCAGCAAGACGGGTAAACGCCGTCTTCTGCCTGTTTGACCAGGCGGTGCATCATTTCCGACATGCGCGGTATGTCTCCGTCCTTTTGTGCCGCATTACGACAAGACATCCCATTTTCGAAGCAAACGGACGCGTCCGTCTCCACGAATCGAGTGTTAAAACAATACTTCGGATAGGATTCGTCGGGAAGATGTGTCCCAAAAAATAAGGGTGCGGCATTTGTCAATGCCGCACTCTCTAGATGTTGTGGATATAAAATCCGCTGTTAGTATCTGTAGTGGTCAGCCTTGAACGGACCCTGCGGCGTGACGCCGATGTAGGATGCCTGTTCTTCCGAAAGCTGCGTCAGCTTGACGCCAAGCTTGGCGAGATGCAGGCGCGCGACCTTCTCGTCGAGGTGCTTCGGCAGGATGTAGACCTGGTTCTGGTACTGGCCGGGCTTGGTGAAGAGCTCGATCTGCGCCAGCGTCTGGTTCGTGAACGAAGCCGACATGACGAAGGACGGATGGCCCGTTGCGTTGCCGAGGTTCAGCAGGCGGCCTTCCGAGAGCAGGATGATGCGGTTGCCCTTCGGGAATTCGATCAGGTCGACCTGCGGCTTGATGTTGGTCCACTTCAGGTTACGCAGCGCGGCAACTTCGATTTCGTTGTCGAAGTGGCCGATGTTGCCGACGATCGCCATGTCCTTCATCGCGCGCATGTGGTCGATGCGGATGACGTCCTTGTTGCCGGTCGTGGTGATGAAGATGTCGGCGGTGGAGACGACGTCTTCGAGCGTGACAACTTCAAAACCATCCATGGCGGCCTGCAGGGCGCAGATCGGATCGACTTCGGTGACCTTGACGCGTGCGCCGGCGCCGAGCAGCGAAGCAGCCGAACCCTTGCCAACGTCGCCGTAACCGCAGACGACGGCAACCTTGCCGGCCATCATCACGTCGGTGCCGCGGCGGATGCCGTCAACCAGCGATTCCTTGCAGCCATACTTGTTGTCGAACTTCGACTTGGTGACGCTATCGTTGACGTTGATCGCAGGGAAGGGCAACAGGCCCTTCTGGGAGAGCTGGTACAGACGGTTGACACCCGTGGTGGTTTCTTCGGTGACGCCCTTGATCGCGTCGCGCTGCTTGGTGAACCAGCCGGGCGTTGCGGCGAGGCGCTTCTTGATCTGTGCGAAGAGGATCTCTTCTTCTTCCGAATGCGGGTTCGACAGTACGTCCTCGCCGGCTTCGGCGCGGGCGCCGAGCAGGATATACATGGTGGCGTCGCCGCCGTCATCGAGGATCATGTTGGAGAGGCCACCGTCAGCCCACTGGAAGATCTGGTCGGTGTAAACCCAGTAGTCATGCAGCGACTCGCCCTTGACGGCGAAGACAGGCACGCCCGAAGCGGCGATCGCGGCAGCGGCGTGGTCCTGCGTCGAGAAGATGTTGCACGAAGCCCAGCGCACTTCGGCGCCGAGAGCAACCAGCGTCTCGATGAGAACAGCCGTCTGGATCGTCATGTGCAGCGAGCCGGTGATGCGCGCTCCTTTGAGCGGCTTCGATGCGCCAAACTCTTCGCGGCAGGACATCAGGCCCGGCATTTCGGTTTCAGCGATCGTGATTTCCTTGCGGCCGAAGTCTGCGAGGCCGATATCGGCGACGACGTAATCTTTTTCAGTGCTCATTGGGTTCTCCATGCTGAAAGCGTCTCAGATGCGAAGGCGCGAAACGAGGTCGCGCGACGAAAAGCTCCGCGCAGGCGCGGTCATGCCAGCCGTTTAGCAGGCTTCTATGACGAAGGCAATAATGATATAAAGAAGTCTTTATATGTTTATATGGTCCGGCGGACCGTTACATATCTTCGCCGAACTTGTTCTGGATCAGCTGGTCCAGCGCGTCGAGCGCCTGTTCGGCCTGGTTACCGCTGGCCGAGACCAAAACGCTGGAGCCCGGGCTCGCGGCCAGCATCATCAGCCCCATGATCGAGTTGCCGCCAACGGTCATCCCATCCTTCGACACGGTGATCGAAGCGTCGAAGGTCTCGACCGTCTGCACGAATTTCGCCGAAGCGCGCGCATGCAGGCCACGCTTGTTGATGATCAGAATTTCGCGGGAGAGCTGGACGGTCATCTGGGGCTCGTTATTTGCCGCTCAAGACGCGGCTGGCGACATTGATGTATTTGCGGCCGGCTTCGGATGCCTCGGCGAGCGCCTTTTCCATGTTGTCTTCGCCGCGCACGCCGGCGAGCTTGATCAGCATTGGCAGGTTCATGCCGGCGATCACTTCGGTATGTCCGCTGCTCATCACGGAGATCGCCAGATTGGAAGGGGTACCACCGAACATGTCGGTCAGGATGACCACGCCATGGCCGTCATCGGCGTTTGCAACAGCGCCCAGAATGTCCTGGCGTCGCTGATCCATGTCGTCTTCGGGGCCGATACAGACCGTCTCGATGAATTTCTGAGGACCGACAACATGTTCGACCGCATGACGAAACTCTTCAGCCAGCTTGCCGTGAGTGACAAGCACAAGTCCGATCATGATACTACTGCTCCCAATGGCGTATGCAAACGGTAGGCCCAATATCGCAATGCAGCAATCGCGTCCACCGTGGGGGCACATCTTGGCTATGAAAAGCCGAATGGCAAGACAAAAATGCACGGTTTCGCGCGCCAGCTGCCGGTTTCGTGGGCATTAGAGCCCGATTTCAGGTGCTTTGGCCATCAATACCGCCAGTGGAAGCGGCACATTAGCCAGCAACCGAATGACAGGGAGCGTGATACCTGTTGAAACCACGGTCGTCTCGCCCTCCGGCGGCACACGGTCTTCCCCCGAAACGTGGCCGGGCAGCACCGCATAATGCATGGGCGCTTCCTGGATGGAGGGGATGCGGACGATGCCGGTTCCGCGCAGCTCGATTATCCCTTGTATGGAGGGCGGGCAGGCCGCGATCGTCATATTGTCCCGAGCCGAGATCATCACCTGATCGTCGGCGACCAAGGCGGCCTCGATCCCTATCCGCTTCGCCTCGGTGAGGCAGGCAAAGGCAAGCATCG
Source organism: Rhizobium sp. O111 (assembly GCF_055616315.1). NCBI lineage: Bacteria > Pseudomonadati > Pseudomonadota > Alphaproteobacteria > Hyphomicrobiales > Rhizobiaceae > Rhizobium > Rhizobium sp. O111. The sequence continues at coordinate 3,557,891 of NZ_JBSHXL010000001.1, forward strand.
ACTTGCCCCAACCCGATGGCCCTATAAAGAGAAGCCCGGTCTTGCCGACGACGATCGCCGTCGCGTGAATATTGACCGCGGCCGTGGTCATGAATTGGGATCTGCGGGAAGCGCAAGCGTGAAGCGGGCGCCGACCACTTCTTCGGTCTCGGCGTCGATGATGTTTTCGGCGCGCAGCGAACCGCCATGCGCTTCCGCGATCTGGCGGCTGATCGACAGGCCGAGGCCGGAATTCTGGCCAAAACCTTCCGACTCCGGCCGGTCGGTGTAGAAGCGTTCGAAGATGCGGTCGATATTCTCCGCCTGAATGCCTGGGCCGTTATCCTCGATATAGACGATGCAGCGCGAGCGGGTGCGCACCAGACGAACGGTGATTTTTCCGTCCTGGTCGGAAACGAAGGAGCGTGCGTTTTCGATCAGATTGGTCACGATCTGACCGATGCGCAGGTCGTGACCGTTGACCAGGAAGCGCGTCTTCACGCCGGGTTTGCGTTCGATCGCGAATTCGATCTGCACTTCCTTCTTGCGGTTGCGGATCTGCCGCGAGATTTCCACGAGGTCACGAAGCAGAACTTCGAGATCCACCGATCCCGCATCGACGCGGGCAAGCTCGGCGTCGAGGCGCGAGGCATCGGAGATATCGCTGATCAGGCGGTCGAGGCGGCGCACATCGTGCTGGATGACATCCATCAACCGCTTCTTGGAATCGTCCGATTTCGCCAGTGGCAGCGTCTCGACGGCGCTGCGCAGCGAGGTCAGCGGGTTCTTCAACTCGTGGCTGACGTCGGCTGCGAAACTCTCGATCGCATCGATCCGGTCGTAGAGCGCGGTCGTCATGTCGCGCAGGGCGATCGACAGGTTGCCGATCTCGTCCTGGCGCACCGAGAAATCGGGGATTTCCTCACGCTCCTTGGAGCCGCGACGCACGCGGATCGCCGCGGCCGAAAGGCGGCGCAGCGGATTGGCGATCGTCGACGACAGCACCAGCGACAAGAGCACGTTGACCAGTGTCGCGACGCCAAAGACGCGCATGATGCCGAGGCGCTCGGCATGGACGATGTTGTCGATGTCGCCCGCCTGCGTCGATAGCAGCAGCACGCCGAGCACGGCACGAAAACGCTGGATCGGCACCGCGACGGAAACGATCAGCTCGCCCTTCTCCGTGGTGCGGACGACAGCGCCGCGCACGCCGGTCAGCGCGTTCATGACTTCAGGATAGATCGAGCCGTCGCCCCCCGGCGCTTCCTTGTAAAGCGGCAGGTTGCCCGGCTGCAGAACCTTGTTGAAGATCGTCGTGAACCACTCGCCCCAGGTCTGCTCTTCATCGGCAACCGGCGGCAGGTCGAAGCGCAGCACCTGGCCGCGCGAGTAGAGATGACGCGAATCGAGCAAAAGGTTCGCATCGGCATCAAAGATGCGCGCGCGTGTGCGGGTCGGCGAGATCAACCGGCGCAGAACCGGCGCGACCTTTTCCGGATCGATCGGAAATTCCAGGTCCTCGTCATTCGGAACCGGGGTGATGCTCTGGCCGGCCTGCAGTTCCAGAAGCTTTTCGGGATCGATGGTGATCGAGTTGGTATCGACCGAGGCGGAAGCGGAGACGGCACCGGCGATGATCTCGCCCTGCGTCAAAAGACTTTCGACGCGGGCGTCAATCAGCCCCTCGCGAAACTGGTTGAGATAGAGAATGCCGCCGACCAGAACGACGAGTGCTGCGAGATTGAAGAAGAGGATGCGGCGCGTCAGGCTGGAAAAGACGGCGTTGCCGAAGATACGCCGAATGATCGTGAAGGGATGCGACCAGCGTCGTCCCCTGACGCGTCGGCCTACGCCGTCTGCGTCATCCAGATCCTTCTCCTGCACCAACTGTGCCAACGACAGCCCTTTCGGAGAGCGGGCCGCGTCCGCGGCGCCGGCTCTCATATATTCCTATCCGCCGCGCCCTTAGGCGTCAGGCTGCTTCGCGGAAGCGGTATCCCACTCCGTAGAGCGTTTCAATCATATCAAAGTCGTTGTCGACCATCTTGAATTTCTTGCGCAGCCGCTTGATGTGGCTGTCGATGGTGCGGTCGTCGACATAGACCTGCTCGTCATAGGCCGCATCCATCAGCGCGTCACGGCTTTTGACGACGCCGGGGCGCTGCGCCAGCGAGTGCAGGATCAGGAATTCGGTCACGGTCAGCGTCACCGGCTCGCTCTTCCAGGTGCAGGTGTGGCGCTCTTGGTCCATCACAAGCTGGCCGCGCTCGAGCGAGCGCGCGAGCTGTGCGGCACCGGGCTTGGGTGCGGCACCGGTCGCGGCAGCCGCCGCGGCTTCGCGGCCGGCAGCGCGGCGCAGGACGGCGCGTACGCGCTCGACCAGCAGTCGCTGCGAGAACGGCTTGGTGATGAAGTCGTCGGCGCCCATCTTCAGGCCGAAGAGCTCGTCGATCTCTTCGTCCTTGGAGGTGAGGAAAATCACCGGCATGTCGGATTTCTGGCGCAGACGGCGCAGCAGTTCCATTCCGTCCATGCGCGGCATCTTGATATCGAAGATCGCCAGATGCGGCGGGCGGGCGAGAAGACCGTCAAGGGCCGAGGCGCCATCCGTGTAGGTCTCGACCTTGTATCCTTCGGCCTCAAGCGCGATCGACACCGAGGTCAGGATGTTACGGTCGTCATCAACGAGCGCGATTGTCGGCATTGTATTCGTCTCCGTCATCTAATGCGCGTCTCCAGGTTTTTTGAAGGTCCCCAGGCGGCCATATGAACCGGATGCGCTTATGGGGATAAAGGTGGAACAAATTGTGGCAAAGATAAAGGGTGGGGCGATCGGTAATTTTTGAAGACAACCGAAAGTCGTGCGGTGAAATTGACCACGCCAAGCCAGTTCAAACGATTTAAAATAAACGCCAGAAATTTAAATCGATTAAATAACTGATATCATTAAATAATATCGATTTATGCTACTTGCGTTTTAAAAATCCTGTCCGTAGGTTCGCGCTCAGTTCTTAACGGCGTTGAGCCCCAAGGGAAGGAAATGACCATGGAGCAGTTCGGTACCCACAACCCAGCGATAGAGCTGGCGACGGCAGGTTTTGCAGGCGCGAAGAGCGTCCGCTATAACTTCACCGCCGCTTCCCTCTACGAAGAGTCGATTCGCCGGGGAGAAGCCGAACTCACCGCTCACGGCGCCTTGCGGGCATTGACCGGCCAGCACACCGGCCGCTCGCCCAAGGACAAGTTCGTCGTCCGCGACGCGAATACCGATGGCCAGATCTGGTGGGACAACAACAAGCCGATGTCGCCGGAGCATTTCGCGCTGTTGAAGCAGGACATGCTGGCGCATGCCGCCGGCAAGGAGCTCTTCGTGCAGGACCTGATCGGCGGTGCCGATGAGGCGAATGCGCTGCCGACCCGCGTCGTTACCGAGCTTGCCTGGCACTCGCTGTTCATCCGCAACCTGCTGATCCGGCCGGAACGTTCCACGCTGGACGCTTTCATGCCGAAGCTGACAATCATCGACCTGCCGACCTTCAAGGCCGATCCGGAGCGCTACGGCTGCCGCACCGAAACCGTCATCGCCTGCGACCTGACGAACGGCGAAATCCTGATCGCCGGCACCTTCTATGCCGGCGAAATGAAGAAGTCGGTCTTCACGGCGCTGAACTACCTGCTGCCGGCCAAGGGTGACATGCCCATGCACTGCTCGGCCAATGTCGGCCCGGACGGCGATGCCGCGGTCTTCTTCGGCCTGTCGGGCACCGGCAAGACGACGCTCTCGGCCGATCCGGCCCGCACGCTGATCGGCGACGACGAGCATGGCTGGGGCGAGGACGGCATCTTCAACTTCGAGGGCGGCTGCTACGCCAAGACCATCCGCCTCTCGGCCGAAGCCGAGCCGGAGATTTACGCGACGACGCAGCGCTTCGGCACCGTGCTTGAAAATGTCGTGCTCGATGAGAACCGCATTCCGGACTTCAACGACGGCTCGCTCACGGAAAACACCCGTTGCGCCTATCCGCTCGATTTCATCCCCAACGCCTCGGAAACCGGCCGCGCCGGCCATCCGAAGACGATCATCATGCTGACCGCCGATGCCTTCGGCGTCATGCCGCCGATCGCCAGGTTGACGCCGGATCAGGCCATGTACCACTTCCTGTCCGGCTACACCGCCAAGGTCGCCGGCACGGAACGCGGCGTGACGGAGCCGGAAGCAACCTTCTCGACCTGCTTCGGCGCCCCGTTCATGCCCCGGCACCCGTCGGAGTACGGCAATCTACTGAAGGAACTGATCGGCCGCCACGGCGTCGAATGCTGGCTCGTCAACACCGGCTGGACCGGCGGCGCCTACGGCACCGGCAAGCGCATGCCGATCAAGGCAACGCGCGCGCTGCTCGCAGCCGCCCTCTCGGGTGAACTCAGCAAGGCCCATTTCCGCGCCGACCCGAACTTCGGCTTCGCCGTTCCGGTTGCGGTCGAAGGTGTCGAGAGCGGCATTCTCGATCCGCGCTCGACCTGGGCGGACGCTGCCGCCTATGACGCACAGGCGAACAAGCTGGTGACCATGTTCATCGACAATTTCGCCAAGTTCGAAGGCCACGTCGATGGCGGAGTGCGCGATGCGGCCCCGGGTTTTCGGGTGGCCGCTGAGTAAATCAGCGACAACTGATTGATGATTCACGTGAAACCCGGTCCTGAACGACCGGGTTTTGCGCGTTTTGAAGCGCCTTTCCAAGCGGGAGGCGATGTGAGATAGACATCACATGGCCAGCGACCCGCTCTATATCAACGACAGGATCACCATCGCGGGATGGGAACTGACGGAACAGTTTGTTCTGGCGGGCGGTCCCGGCGGGCAGAACGTCAACAAGGTCTCGACATCAGTCCAACTCTTCTTCAACATCCAGAATTCGCCGGCGCTGAACGAGCGGGTCAAGATAAACGCCGTGAAACTGGCGGGCCGTCGCATGTCCAAGGAAGGCGTGCTGATGATCGAGGCCAGCCGCTTCCGCAGCCAAGAGCGCAATCGCGAGGATGCGCGCGAACGGCTGAAGGAGCTGATCCTCGAGGCCGCCAAGCCGCCGCCGCCGCCGCGCAAGAAGACCAAGCCGACCAAGGGCTCCGTCGAGCGCCGGCTGAAGGCCAAGTCCGGCCGCTCCGACGTCAAGAAGATGCGCAGCCGCCCGAGCGGCGAGTAATCAGGGGAGGGCACGATGCTGCAACTGCCAAACGGCATTCGCCACAGCCCTGATTATCTGAGTCGCCCCCGCCAGGAAGCGCTGGTTGAGATCATTCGCAGCATCGTCACGCAGGCGCCGCTCTACACACCAGTGATGCCCGGCACCGGCAAGCCCATGTCTGTGCGCATGACCAATTGCGGCGCGCTCGGCTGGGTCACCGATAAGGAACGCGGCTACCGCTACCAGCCGACCCATCCGGCCACGGGAAAACCATGGCCCGAAATCCCGGCCGAATTGCTCGATATCTGGAATAACGTGTCCGGCTACGAAAAGCCGCCCGAGGCTTGCCTCGTCAATTTCTATGCCGACGACGCCAAGATGGGCCTGCATCAGGACAAGGACGAGCAGGACCTCTCCGCACCCGTCGTGTCAATCTCGCTCGGAAACACCTGCCTGTTTCGCGTCGGCGGCCTCGAGCGAACGGACAAGACCACGTCCTTCAAGCTCTCAAGCGGCGATGTCGTCATTTTGGGCGGGCAGGGGCGCCTGTGCTTCCACGGCGTTGACCGCATCTATCCTGCAACATCCACGCTTCTGAAGAATGGCGGCCGCATCAACCTGACGCTTCGGCGCGTGACGCCTTAAAGCTTGCGGAGCGCCACCTGCTCGATCAGATGATTCTGCCCCTTGCGCAGGATCAGGTCGGCTCGCGGACGCGTCGGCAGGATGTTTTCGCGGAGGTTCTTGAGGTTGATGTTCTGCCAAAGCCCTTCGGCGATCGAAAGCGCTTCCTCTTCGCTGATCGAGGCATAGCGATGGAAGAAGGAGTTCGGATCGCGGAACGCGGTCTCGCGCAGGCCCATGAAGCGGGTAACGTACCAGTCGTGAATCCGGCTTTCATCCGCGTCGATATAGATCGAGAAGTCGAAGAAGTCCGAGACCATCGGCACGATCTTGCCGCCCGCCGGCAGGTCGCGCGATTGCAGCACGTTGATGCCTTCGAAGATCAGGATGTCGGGCCGGTCGATGATCTTGTATTCGTTGGGCAGCACGTCATAGACGAGGTGCGAGTAGGACGGCGCCTTGACGTCGGGCTGCCCGGCCTTGATCGCCGCCAGAAACCGCAGGATGGCGCCGGTGTCGTAGCTCTCCGGGAAACCCTTGCGCTGCATCAGGTTTTCCCGCTGCAGCACGGCGTTCGGATAGAGGAAGCCGTCGGTGGTCACGAGATCCACCTTCGGGCTGGACGGCCAGCGGCGCAAAAGCTCCTTCAGGATACGCGCGGTCGTCGATTTGCCCACCGCCACGGAGCCGGCGATCCCGATCACGAAGGGCGTCTTCGCGACGTTCGACAGGCTGAGGAACCTGTTGCGCTGCTTGAACAGGAGCAGCGACGATTCCACATGCGCCGAAAGCAGGCGCGAGACCGAGAGATAGATGCGCCGGACTTCGTCGAGATCGATGGGGTCGCCCATCGAGCGCAGTCGCTTGACCTCGTCCGAGGTCAGCGTCATCGGCGTATCCGCCCTGAACTTCGCCCATTCCTCGGATGAAAAGAAGTGATAGGGCGAATAGGCATTCGCCTGGAAATGATCGTGCGCTTCTTGCGCACCGGTGATCTGTCTTGCGATACCCATCAGCTTTGCCGACTGGCCTTCTCCCTGAGGCCGGATTGAGCGGTACGGCGCTCAAGTTCCGCCATGACATCTTGTAGCGGAATACCGGCGATCTTCAATACGACCAAGAGATGATAGAGCACGTCGGCCGCCTCATAGGTGAGGTTTTCGCGGTCGTCGGTCACGGCAGCCATCACGGCTTCGATCGCTTCCTCGCCAAGCTTCTTCGCCGCCTTTGGCTGGCCGGCCGCAACGAGCTTCGCCGTCCAGGATTCGTCTGGCGAGGCCTTCGACCGCGCGTCGACGATCGTTTCGAGGTCGCTGAGTGTGAATTCGCTCATCATATCGCTTTCAGTCTCAGTCGAGACGCATGTCGATGCCGCAGGAAGACATATAGCGCTTCGCTTCGCCGACGGAATAGGTGCCGAAGTGGAAGATCGAGGCGGCGAGAACCGCAGTCGCATGCCCTTCCTTGACGCCGGCCACGAGATCGTCGAGGTCGCCCACACCGCCGGACGCGATGACGGGAACGCGCACGGCATCGGCGATCGCCTGCGTCAACGCCAGATCGTAGCCGGCTTTCGTTCCGTCGCGGTCCATCGAGGTCACCAGCAATTCGCCGGCCCCGCGCTCGACCATCCGGCGCGCGAAATCCACCGCATCGATGCCCGTCGCGTTGCGGCCGCCATGGGTGTAGATCTCCCAGGCGCTGGCGTCTCCGCCAGCTGGCGTCTGCCGGCGCTTGGCGTCGATCGAAACGACGATGCACTGGTCGCCGAACTTGTCGGCCGCTTCCGCCACGAAATCCGGATTGCTGACGGCAGCGGAATTGATCGACACCTTGTCTGCGCCGCAAAGAAGCAGCTTGCGGATATCGGCGATCGTGCGAACACCGCCACCGACGGTAACCGGCATGAAGCACTGGTCGGCCGTGCGCGACACCACGTCGAAGATTGTTTCGCGGTTGTCGGAGGAGGCGGTGATGTCGAGGAAGCAGAGCTCGTCAGCGCCGGCCGCATCATAGGCCTTGGCGGCCTCGACGGGATCGCCGGCATCGACGAGGTTGAGGAAGTTGACGCCCTTGACGACACGGCCGTCCTTGACGTCGAGGCAGGGAATGACGCGAGCCTTGAGGGTCATTGCGCGGTCTCCTTCGCGCGCGACGCTTTAATAAGCGCCAGCGCTTCAGCGGGATCGATACGGCCGTCATAGAGCGCGCGGCCGGAGATCGCGCCCTCGAGCTTTGCGGCATCCGGCTTCAGCATCCGCTTGATGTCGTCGATCGAGGCCAGTCCGCCCGATGCGATAACGGGGATCGAGACGGCGCCCGCCAGTTCCAGCGTCGAATCCCAGTTGATCCCGGTCAGGATGCCGTCGCGGTCGATGTCGGTGTAGATGATCGCCGCGACACCGGCGCCCTCGAACTTTTTGGCGAGCTCGATGATGCCGAGCTCGGAGGCCTCGGCCCAGCCCTCGACAGCCACTTTGCCACCCTTGGCGTCGATGCCGACGGCCACATGGCCCGGAAACCTCTTACAAGCCTCCATGACCAGCGCCGGATCGCGCACCGCGATGGTTCCAAGAATCACGCGCGTCAGCCCTCGGCTGAGCCAGCTTTCGATATGGTCGAGCGTGCGAATGCCGCCGCCCAGCTGCACCGGGTTCTTCGTGGCCTTCAGGATCGCATCGACGGCAGCGCCGTTGACGCTCTCGCCGGCAAACGCGCCGTTGAGGTCCACCACGTGCAGCCATTCGAAGCCTTGGTCCTCGAAGGCCTTGGCCTGCGCGCCGGGGTCCGGATTGTAGACGGTGGCCTGTTCCATGTCGCCCAGCTTGAGGCGAACGCACTGGCCGTCCTTGAGGTCGATGGCGGGAAAGAGGATCATTCTGTCAGTCCTTCAAAGGCGCGAGCTCAGGGCTTCCAGCGCAGGAAATTGGCAATCAGGGCGAGACCGAGCTTCTGGCTCTTCTCCGGATGGAACTGCGCGCCGGCCATGTTGTCGCGGCCGACAAAGGCTGTCAGCGGTCCGCCATAACCTGTCGTCGCGATCAAATCCTCGGGGTTTTGCGCGGCCAGATGGTAGGAATGCACGAAATAGGCATGCAGCCCGTCGGTGCCGGTTGCAATACCCTCGAACAGCGGGTGAGGGCGCTTCAGGTCCAGCGTGTTCCAGCCGATCTGCGGTATCTTCAGATTGGGATCATCAGGCGTCATTTCAACGACGTCGCCTGGAATCCAGCCGAGGCCCTCGGTCGTGGTCTTCTCCAGACCGCGCGAGGACATCAACTGCATGCCGACGCAGATGCCGAGGAACGGCCGCGCCTTCTTCTCGACGACGTCGATCAGCGCCTCGGTCATCCCGGGCACGGCGTCCAGCCCACGGCGGCAATCGGCATAGGCGCCGACACCCGGCAGCACGACGCGATCGGCGGCGGCAACGGCCTCGGCCTTGTCGGTGAGATCAATCACCGCGTCCACGCCAGCCTCGCGAGCAGCCCGCTCAAAGGCCTTCGTCGCCGAACGCAGATTGCCGGAACCGTAATCGATAATTGCGACGCGCATCAGCGTCCTCCATCAAAGCCAAAGAGACCGAGGGATGTGGTGGTGCCGCGCTCTGTGCGGCTCCCGCCATCCCATTTAGGCGACGGCAAGGGAGTGCCGTCACTGAGATCGGTCTGAATTTCAGAAAAGTAGATTTCCTCGGCGACATCGAGCCGATCGGCCGAGATCAGCGCATCGTCCTGCCAGCCTTTGGAGGCAAGGTTGCGAACCCGCAGGTTCTGCCCCTCGAGCCCGACAAGCAGGCTGGTGCCGAACGTCACGGCAAAGCCGACCAGCCACAGGCCGGACTGATCCATCAACGCGCCGCCGATGCTCTGCAAGAGAAAGGCGGCGACGGCGTAGAGCCAGAGCCTGTTAACGGCGAGCCAGATCCAGGGAAACAGGAAGCCGAGCACGGTAAAGCCGTCGCGAATGAAGCGCGTCTTCTCGTGCTTGATATCGGCGCCGCCAGGGGCGGTCAGAACCAGATAGCTGGAAGTCATGTCGTCAAGCTCCCTGAAGGGGCTTAGACGAGCGTGCCCTTCGTCGAGGGTACACGGCCCGCCTGCCTAGGATCGATCTCTGTCGCCGTGCGCAGCGCGCGGGCGACGGCCTTGAAGCATGTCTCGGCAATATGGTGGTTGTTGGCACCATAATGGTTCAGGATATGCAAGGTGATCCCGGCGTTCTGGGCGAGTGCCTGGAAGAATTCGCGCACGAGTTCCGTGTCGAACGTGCCGATCTTCGGCGCGCTGAACGATACGTTCCAGACGAGGAAGGGGCGGCCGGAGAGATCGACGGCGGCCTTCGTCATCGTTTCGTCCATGGCAAGGTCGATCGAGGCGTAGCGGGTGATGCCGCGACGGTCGCCGAGCGCCTTGGCGATGGCCTGGCCAATGGCGATGCCCGTGTCTTCCACCGCATGGTGGTCGTCGACGTGCAGATCGCCCTTGGTTTCGATCTCCATGTCGATCAGCGAATGTCGCGAGAGTTGGTCGAGCATATGGTCGAAGAAGCCGACGCCGGTCGAAATCGTCGATTTCCCGGTGCCGTCGAGATTGACGGAAACGGAAACCGAGGTCTCGCTGGTCTTGCGGGATACGGATCCCGTGCGGCTTGCTGCGGTCTCGGCCATATGGCTACTCCACTTGGAAATACGGGGGTTCCTTATCAGGCGTGCCGGGAAATATCCAGAAGCGCGAGTAGAGAAATCGACGCCGATTGCAATCGCGATTTGCCAACTTACATAGGGCTCAACAGGGCCGATGTGCGGCCCGAGGTAAGAGCCCGCCTGACGGGCTAGGGTATATTCGATGACAACCATTATTACAGTTCGAAAGGGCGGCAAGGTCATCATGGCGGGCGACGGACAGGTCAGCCTCGGCCAGACCGTCATGAAGGGCAATGCCCGCAAGGTGCGCCGCATCGGCAAGGGCGACGTCATTGCCGGTTTCGCCGGCGCCACCGCGGATGCCTTCACGCTCTTGGAGCGGCTTGAAAAGAAGCTCGAGCAATATCCCGGCCAGCTTATGCGCGCCGCCGTCGAGCTCGCCAAGGACTGGCGCACCGACAAGTATCTGCGCAACCTCGAAGCCATGATGCTGGTCGCCGACAAGTCGGTGACGCTGGCGATCACCGGCAACGGTGACGTGCTCGAGCCCGAACATGGCGCGATCGCCATCGGCTCAGGCGGCAACTACGCCTTCGCCGCCGCCCGCGCCCTGATGGACAGTGACAAGTCGGCCGAAGAAGTGGCGCGCCGGGCGCTCGATATCGCCGCCGATATCTGCGTCTACACCAACCACAATCTCGTGGTCGAAACGCTCGACGCCGAGTAACGGCAATCGTTCACAATGGGTCCTGTGGGCCGGGCCGAGAACGGCCGGCCGGAGCAGGAAAGCCAAGAGGATATCATGACCAACTTTTCTCCCCGGGAAATCGTCTCCGAGCTGGATCGCCACATCATCGGCCAGCATGACGCCAAGCGCGCCGTCGCCATCGCGCTGCGCAACCGCTGGCGCCGCCAGCAGCTCGATGAGAGCCTGCGCGACGAAGTGATGCCCAAGAACATCCTGATGATCGGCCCGACCGGCGTCGGCAAGACGGAAATCTCTCGCCGCCTCGCCAAGCTCGCCGGCGCCCCCTTCATCAAGGTTGAAGCCACCAAGTTCACCGAAGTCGGCTATGTCGGCCGCGATGTCGAGCAGATCGTCCGCGATCTGGTCGAGGTCGGTATCGGCCTTGCGCGCGAAAAGAAGCGCGCCGAGGTCGAGGCCAAGGCTCACATGAGCGCAGAAGAACGCGTGCTTGATGCGCTTGTCGGATCGACCGCCTCGCCGGCCACGCGCGACAGTTTCCGCAAGAAGCTGCGCGCCGGTGAGCTCGACGACAAGGAAATCGATATCGAAGTGGCCGACACCAGCACCGGCATGGGCGGCTTCGACATTCCCGGCATGCCCGGCGGCGGCAATATCGGCATGATCAACCTGTCGGAAATGTTCGGCAAGGCCATGGGCGGCCGCACCAAGAAGGTGCGCACTACGGTCAAGGCCTCCTACACCGACCTGATCCGCGACGAATCCGACAAGCTGATCGACAATGAGGTCATCCAGCGCGAGGCCGTGCGCTCCGTCGAAAACGACGGCATCGTCTTCCTCGACGAGATCGACAAGATCGCCGCCCGCGATGGCGGCATGGGCGCCGGCGTCTCGCGCGAAGGCGTGCAGCGCGACCTGCTGCCGCTGGTCGAAGGAACCACCGTGTCGACCAAGTACGGGCCGGTGAAGACCGACCACGTCTTGTTCATCGCTTCGGGCGCCTTCCACGTCTCCAAGCCGTCGGACTTGCTGCCGGAATTGCAGGGCCGCCTGCCGATCCGCGTCGAGCTGCGCCCGCTGACCAAGGAAGACTTCCGCCGCATCCTGACGGAAACCGAGGCCAGCCTCATCCGCCAGTACAAGGCGCTGATGGAAACCGAAGGCCTGACGCTCGAATTCACCGATGACGGCATCGATGCGCTGGCCGACGTCGGCGTTCACCTGAACGCCTCGGTCGAAAACATCGGCGCCCGCCGCCTGCAGACGGTGATGGAGCGCGTGCTGGACGAAATCTCCTTCAACGCGCCGGATCGCGGCGGCACCGCCGTGACCATCGACGCCGAATATGTGCGCAAGCATGTCGGTGATCTCGCCCAGAACACCGACCTCTCGCGCTTCATTCTGTGATGCGCAAACACCGGTCTCAGGCTTTACTGCCATGATGCCGCAACTTTGACCGACTGAACTCTCGACAACGGGCCTTTTACTTTTTAGTGAAAGGCCCGTTTTGTTGTTGGCGCCAGCATTATTCGGCCAAGATTTTGGTACAGTCAGCGCGCCAGCCAAGCTGCAAATGCCGACCGATACCGGAAATGCCTCTATTGGAAATGATGGGAAAGCTGATCGTGCGACGCCTTCTGACGAGCCTTGTAATTGCCGCCACGGTCTTGACCGCCGCGCCCGCTTTTTCCATGCAGCTCGTGCCGCCAGGCAATCGCAACGTCGAGCAGCCGAACGTTCCCGGCGCATCGGTCCGCCGCACCAAGGGCACCAAAACCACCTTCGATCGCAAGTACGACAAGGTCCACGAGCTCCTGGCGACGGATCGCGAGCTGATGGGCAAGATCAAGAAGGTCTCGGCCGCCTATGGCATCGACCCGATCCACGTCATCGGCGCTATCGTCGGCGAGCACACCTATAATGTCGACGCCTACGACCGCTTGCAGTCCTATTACGTCAAGGCCGCGTCCTACGCAGGGCAGAGCTTCCGCTTCGCCTATGACGGCGAGGATGTGGATGACTTCGTCAAGCGCCCGCAATTTGCTGAATGCAACGGCAAGAGCGATTCCTACACGCTGTGGAGCTGCCGCGAGGATGTCTGGGAGAGCGATTTCCGTGGCAAGACCGTCGGCGGCAAGAGCTTCCCGAACAATCGCTTCAGCGCGGTCTTCTTCCAGCCCTTCTACGCCGGCCAGACCTTCGGCCTCGGCCAGATCAATCCGCTGACCGCCCTGATGCTCTCCGATCTCGTCAGCCGCGTCTCCGGTTACGAAAAGCTCAACGAGAAGGATGCCGGCAGCGTCTACAAGGCGATCATGCAGCCCGATATCTCGCTGGCCTTCGTGGCGGCCGCCGTGCGCCGCTCGATCGACGATTACAAGCAGATCGCCGGCATGGATATCTCGAAGAACCCGGGCCTGACGGCAACGCTCTACAATCTCGGAAATTCCCGCCAGCGCGCCGCGGCGCTCGCCGCCAAAAACCGCGCGTCGGGCGAAACGGTCTGGCCGGAAGAGAACTATTACGGATGGTTGATCAACGACAAGCTGGACGATCTGGAACGCCTGCTCTAGTTTTTTAGCCTGCCGGGGAGGGCAATCTTCCGCGAAAGGCTAGTATCCGATGGACATGCGTCCAGATCCGTTCGTTCCGCCAGCGCCCGTTCCGCGCACCGTGCCGCCGAGCCGGCTTGAGATCATCCGCACCATCCTGCGCAATCCGCTGGAGCTCTGGGGCGAGCCGTCCTACACGCTGCCCTTCATCAAGACGAAGTTCTTCCGCGAACGCACGATCATCGTCAACGATCCCGGCCTGATCAAGCATGTGCTTGTCGACAACGCCGCCAATTACCGCATGTCGGATATTCGCCAGCTGATCCTGCGGCCCATCCTGCGCGATGGCCTGCTGACGGCGGAAGGCGAGGTCTGGAAGCGTTCGCGCAAGGCCGTCGCCCCGGTCTTCACCCCGCGCCACGCCAATGGCTTCGCCGGCCAGATGCTGCGCCAGTCGGAAGAATACATCAGGAAGTACGAAGAAGCGGGCAGCGACGGAAAGACCTTCGAGATCGCCAGCGACATGGCCGAACTCACCTTCGCCATCCTCGCCGACACGCTGTTTTCGGGCGAGATCGTTACCTCCTCCGACAGCTTCGCCGACGACGTCAACGCGCTCCTGCATCGCATGGGCCGCGTCGATCCGATGGACCTGTTGCGCGCCCCCTCCTGGGTGCCCCGCGTCACCCGCATCGGCGGCCAGAAGGTACTCGAGAAATTCCGCACCATCGTCCGCGAAACCATGGATGCCCGCCTCGGCCGCATGGACAAGGACCGCGACACGACGCCCGAGGATTTCCTGACGCTGTTGCTCGACCAGGCGAAATCGGGCGGGCTGACCAATGCCGAGATCGAGGACAATATCCTGACCTTCATCGGCGCCGGCCACGAAACCACGGCCCGCGCACTCGCATGGACGCTCTACTGCGTCGCCAACACGCCGCATATCCGCGACGCGATGGAAGAAGAGATCGACCGCGTGCTCGCGACAGGCGCCGAGCCGGTGAAATGGCTCGATCTCATGCCCTATACGCGCGCCGCCTTCGAAGAGGCCCTGCGCCTTTATCCGCCGGCCCCGTCGATCAACCGCGCCGCGATATCGGATGATCGTTGGACGAATGCCAAGGGCGAGACCGTCGAGATCGAGGCCGGCGTCACCGTGCTGATCATGCCCTGGACGCTGCACCGCCACGAACTCTATTGGGACAAGCCCCGCGCCTATATGCCCGAGCGCTTCCTGCCCGAAAACCGCGGCAAGATCAGCCGCTTCCAGTTCCTCCCCTTCGGCGCTGGCCCGCGCGTCTGCATCGGCGCCACCTTCGCGCTGCAGGAGGCGGTGATCGCGCTCGCCGTCATGATGCACCGCTTCCGTTTCGACATGACCGATGAGACCAATCCCTGGCCGGTGCAGAAATTGACCACCCAGCCGCAGAACGGCCTGCCGATGCGCGTCACGCCGAGAGTTCCTGCCTGAAAAGGCATAAATCTTTCAAACTATTGCCTGATTGACTATGAATGAAAGCCGGTCAAAGTGGCAGCATGCGAAAAACGCGCCGCCCGAGGAGATAGTCTATGAGCCGCATCGAAAAACACGTTCTTGCGATTGAAGCCGTCCTTCATGATTTCCTGGTCAAGGAGGCGCTTCCCGGTCTCGGGCTCGATGTGGACAAGTTCTTCGCCGACTTCTCGGCCATCGTCCACGATCTGGCGCCGAAAAACCGCGAACTGCTTGCCAAGCGCGACGCCCTGCAGCTGCGCATCGACGATTGGTATCGCCAGCACGGTGCGCCGACCGATATGGACGCCTATCAGGCCTTCCTGCGCGAGATCGGCTATCTCCTTCCCGAGGGCTCCGATTTCCAGGTCAGCACGACCAATGTCGATCCGGAGATCGCCTCCATCGCCGGCCCGCAGCTGGTCGTTCCGGTCATGAATGCCCGCTACGCGCTGAACGCAGCCAACGCCCGCTGGGGCTCGCTCTATGACGCACTCTACGGCACCGATGCCATTTCCGAGGCCGATGGCGCCGAGAAGGGCAAGGGCTACAATCCGAAGCGCGGCGAAAAGGTCATCGCCTGGGTCCGCGATTTCCTCGACAACGCTGTGCCGCTCGTCGACTGGAGCTGGAAGGACGTCGCCGGCCTCGTCATCAAGGACGGCGCACTCGCGATCACGTCCACTGACGGCGAGCATGTCGCGCTGAAGGATGCCTCGCATTTCGCCGGCTACCGAGGCGATGCGGCCACTCCGACCAACATCCTCCTGAAGAACAACGGCATCCATATCGACATCGTCATCGATGCGGGAACTGCGATTGGCACGAGCGACGCCGCCCACATCTCCGATGTCTGGCTTGAATCCGCCATCACCACAATCATGGACTGCGAGGATTCCATCGCCGCCGTCGATGCCGAGGACAAGACCGAGGTCTACCGCAACTGGCTTGGCCTGATGAAGGGCGATCTGCAGGAAGAGGTCACCAAGGGTGGCAAGAGTTTCATCCGCAAGCTCAATCCCGATCTCGATTACACCGGCCCGGATGGCGCCAGCTTCGAGGTCCATCGCCGCTCGCTAATGCTGATCAGAAACGTCGGCCACCTCATGACGAATCCGGCTATCCTTGATCGGGATGGCAACGAGGTGCCGGAGGGCATCATGGACGCGATGATCACAGCCGCCATCGCGCTCTACGACATCGGCCCGAATGGCCGCCGCAAGAATTCGCGCACCGGCTCCATGTATGTCGTCAAGCCGAAGATGCACGGCCCCGAGGAAGTCGCCTTCGCCGTCGAAATCTTCGGCCGCGTCGAGGATGCGCTCGGCATGGCGAAAAACACCATGAAAATGGGCATCATGGACGAGGAGCGCCGCACCACCGTCAACCTCAAGGAATGCATTCGCGCCGCCCGCGAGCGGGTCGTCTTCATCAACACCGGCTTCCTCGATCGTACCGGCGACGAGATGCACACCTCGATGGAAGCCGGGCCGATGATCCGCAAGGGCGACATGAAGCAGGCCGCCTGGATCGCCGCTTACGAGAACTGGAACGTCGATATCGGTCTCGAATGCGGCCTCTCCGGCCATGCGCAGATCGGCAAGGGCATGTGGGCCATGCCGGATCTGATGGCCGCCATGCTGGAGCAGAAGATCGCCCATCCGAAGGCCGGCGCCAACACCGCCTGGGTCCCGTCGCCGACGGCCGCCACGCTGCACGCCACCCATTATCACCGCGTCAACGTCGCCAATGTCCAGCGCGGCCTGAAGGATCGCCCGCGCGCCAAGCTGAGCGACATCCTCTCCGTACCTGTCGCCGTCCGTCCGAACTGGACGCCCGAGGAAATCCAGCGCGAACTCGACAACAACGCGCAAGGGATCCTGGGCTACGTCGTGCGCTGGGTCGATCAGGGCGTCGGCTGCTCGAAGGTTCCCGACATCAACAATGTCGGCCTGATGGAAGATCGCGCGACACTTCGCATCTCGGCGCAGCATATGGCGAACTGGCTGCACCACAAGGTCGTCACCGAAGATCAGATCGTCGAAACGATGAAGCGCATGGCCGCAGTGGTCGATGGCCAGAATGCCGGCGACGCGGCCTATCATCCGATGGCTAAAGATTTCGACCGCTCGATCGCTTTCCAGGCTGCTCTCGAACTGGTGCTGAAGGGCAGGGCGCAGCCGAACGGCTACACCGAGCCGGTCCTGCACCGCCGCCGCCTGGAGCTGAAGGCCGCGCAAGCGGCCTGATCCCCACGCAGCAGACACAAAAAGGCCGCCGGAGCGAATGTTCCGGCGGCCTTTTTTATACCGAATTTCAGGTCCAGCTTACTGGATAACCCAACTTACTGGATAACGATGACCTTGGAGGTCGTCTTGCCCGGACGGACGCGGCTGTAGAGGTCGATGACGTCCTGGTTGATCAGACGAATGCAGCCCGACGAAGCTGCGGTACCGATCGAAGCCCATTCCGGCGTGCCGTGCAGGCGGAATAGGGTGTCCTTGCCTTCTTCGTTGAAGAGGTACATGGCGCGCGCGCCGAGCGGGTTGGAAAGGCCAGGACCCATGCCGTCTTCGACGTACTTGGCGATCTCGGGGCGGCGAACGGCCATTTCCTTCGGGGGATGCCAGTTCGGCCATTCCTGCTTCCAGGCGACGTATGCGGTGCCGGCCCATGCGAAGCCCTGCTTGCCGACGCCGATGCCGTAACGCATCGCCTTGCCGCCGGGCATGATGTAGTAGAGGAAGCGTTCGCGGGTGTTGACGATGATCGTGCCTGGACGCTCCGTGGTTTCGTAGGAGACAACCTGCCTGTGGAACTGCGGCTTGACCTTCTGGATCGGGATCGCCGGCAGCGAATATCCGGCATCCGTGGTAACGCCGTAAGCGTCGTCGAAGATCTGCGCGGTCTGGACGGTCGGACCCGGCATGGCAGCCTTGTTTTCGACAGAGGCGCTCTCGGAAGTCGTGGAGCAACCGGCCAGAGCGAGCGTCGCCATCAGGCCGAATACAGGAAGTGCATTGCGGATGCGCATGGATGTCTCTTAAGAATGGGGCAAGGGAGGATCGTTCTTTCGAACCATCTTAGATTATGGTTTATTTTCGATTAACTTCGCCTTGGCAAGCTGTTGCAATGCGGCGGAGCAATTACGCAACGGCAAACTAGAAGCGCATGGTTTTTTTGCAACAACGCGCGCGCTGGACCCTAACTTATCCATGACGATTTTGAGTGTTTACAATAACAATCCGTTAATCGATGGCCGGCAATCGGACAGGGCCATGCTCGTGCGTCGCGGGACTCAGATTTTACTTCACGAGATGCGTCACGCCGTCCTGCCGGAACTGCCGCTCGCAAGCGGTCGGCGCGCCGATCTGATCACCGTCTCGGACAAGGGCGAGATCTGGATCATCGAGATCAAGACCTCGATCGAGGACTTCAGGGTGGATCGCAAATGGCCGGAATATCGCCTGCATTGCGATCGGCTGTTCTTCGCGACACACAAGGATGTGCCGCTCGATATCTTTCCGGAGGATTGCGGCCTGTTTCTCTCGGATGGCTATGGCGCCCACATGATCCGCGAGGCGCCCGAGCATAGACTGGCGCCCGCCACCCGCAAATCCGTTACGCTGAATTTCTCGCGCGCGGCCGCCCAGCGCCTGCTGATGGCCGAATGGGCCACCGGCAAGCCGCTCGGCGTAGACGACGTCTAGCTTGAATTTACTTCGGCGCCCGCTTGGCGAGAATGCGCTGCAATGTGCGGCGGTGCATGTTGAGCCGCCGCGCCGTTTCCGAAACGTTGCGCTCGCAAATCTCATAGACACGCTGGATATGCTCCCAGCGAACCCGGTCGGCCGACATCGGGTTCTCAGGCAATTCAGCCTTCTCGCCGCTGCGCTGCGTCAGCGCCGCGTAGACATCGTCGGCATCCGCCGGCTTGGCGAGATAGTCGACGGCGCCGAGCTTCACTGCGGTCACCGCCGTTGCGATATTGCCGTAACCGGTCAGGACGACGATGCGGGTATCGTCGCGCTTCTGGCGGATCGCCTCGATCACATCCAGACCATTGCCATCGCCGAGCCGCAGATCGACCACCGCGTATTTCGGCGGATTGGCGTGGGACTTGGTAACGCCTTCCGCCACCGATTCCGCGGTCTCGACCTGAAAGCCGCGCGTCTCCATGGCGCGCGCCAGCCGGCGCAGGAACGGTCCATCGTCATCAACGATCAGCAGGCTCGCATCGGGGCCGATATAGTCGTCGCTGGCGGGGGAGGGGTTGGTAATCTGCTCGCTCATCTATTCAATCCTGGTGCTGTCAGCCTGATATAGGCCGATTGCATTGCATTTTCTTTAGCCTCATCGGCTCATTTTGTCGAATGCGTATCGATCAGCACCCGCGGCCATTCGACGCGAACGCGCGCGCCGACATAGTCAGGACCCCGATTTTCGAAGGTCAGCGCCGCGCCCGAGCGTTCCAGCAGCGTCTTGGCGATGAACAGCCCGAGCCCCAGCCCGCCGGCCCGGTCCTCCTTCTGCCGCTTGGTCACATAGGGTTCGCCGATCCTGAGCAGGATGTCGGGCGAGTAGCCTTCGCCGTCGTCCTCGATGGTGATCCGCACTTTCTCCTGATCATGCTCCACCGTGACCGTCACCTCCTGCCGGGCATAATCGACGGCGTTCTCGATGAGGTTGCCAAGCCCGTACATCATTCCGGCATTGCGCTCCGTCACCGGCTCGCCCTTGCGCGGCGCCTTCTCCACGAGGTTGAGCTTGATGCCGAATTCGCGATGTGGTGCGACGATTTCCTCCATCATCGAGGAGAGCGGCAGGCGCCGCAGATGCGCATCGCCCTCGGCCGAGAGCGTCGTCAGCCGGCGCAGGATGTCGCGGCAGCGCTCGCTCTGGCTGCGCAGCAGCTGCACATCCTCGCGGAAGCGATCGTCGTCCTTCAGCTCCCGCTCCATCTCCTTGGCAACGACGCTGATGGTGGCGAGCGGCGTTCCCAGCTCATGCGCGGCCGCTGCCGCCAGGCCATCGAGCTGCGACAGATGCTTCTCGCGCTGCAGCACCAGTTCGGTCGCCGCCAGCGCTTCGGCCAGCTGGCGCCCCTCCATCGAGACCCGATAGGCATAGAAGGCGGCAAACGTCATGGTCGAGGCGATCGAGCACCAGACGCCGAACTGCATCACCTCTGGAACGTTGATCTCCGCCCCGTCGAACCAGGGAAGCGGGAAGGGCGAGAACGACAGGATCGTGATGCAGGCCATCGCCACCACGATCAGCGGCATGCTGTAGCGGATCGGCTGCGACGCGAAAGCGATGATGACGGGAACGCACACAAGAACAGCGAATGGATTGACAAGCCCGCCTGTGATGAAGAGCAGCGCGCAGAGCTGCAACAGATCGAAGCCGAGCAGCGCCAGCGCCGCCACCGGGTCGATGCGGTGCGTCGCCGGATAGCGGATCATCAGATAGAAGTTGACGATCGCCAGTGCCGTGATGAGCGCGATGCACGCCTGCACCGGCAGCGGAAACTGCAGCCAGAGGGCAACGATCAGCACCGTGGCGGTCTGCCCGCAGACGGCAAGCCAGCGCAGACGCACCAGCGTCTCCAGCCTTAGCCGACGGCTGCTCTGCCTATCTTCCTCGGGCATGCTCTCGACCTTGTCGGCCATCTCTTTATTCTTGATCGGCATTGCGGCTCATGTTCCTCGCGGTTTTGCCCGGGTCGTCGGTGGTGCCTCTTCCGGCCTCTCCGGCCATGGATGCCGGGGATAGCGCCCGCGCATGTCGGCGCGCACATCCTTCCAGCTCCCGGCCCAGAACCCCGGAAGATCGCGCGTCGTCTGGATCGGCCGATGCGCCGGCGATGTCAGCTCGAGCAGCAGCGAAAGCCGCCCGCCGGCAATTGTCGGGTGCGCCTTCAGCCCGAACAGTTCTTGAACGCGGATGGTCAGTGTCGGCTCTTCCCCGTCATATTGTATCGGATGCCGCTGCCCGGTCGGCGCCTCGAAATGCGTTGGCGCCAGCCGCGCAAGGTCGCGTTGCAGCTCATGCGGCACCAGCGCCATCAATCCGTTCGAAAGCCCGCCCGCCGAAATGTCTGAAAGCCCGCGCGCATCCGCCTGATAGGGAATGAACCAGTCGTCCATGCGGGCAAGCAGCGCCGCCTCGCTCATGTCGGGCCATGGCGCGCCGATGCTTCTATAGAGAAAGCCGATCCGCTCGCGCAGCTGCATCGCTTCCTTGGAAAACGGCAGCTGCTCAAGCCCCATCTCCTTGATCCCCTCTGCAAGCGCCCGCGTGACAGCCTCGCCGGATGGCCGAGGCAGCGGCGTCTCGTCGAACACGATGGCGCCGAGCCGCGTCGCCCGCCTTGCCCGCACTTGCTTGCTCTGACGATCGAAGAAGGTCTGGTCGTCGGTGCGGATCGCGCCCGGCAGCTCCGCCTCGACATCCCCGCGCGTCACCTCTGCCGCCGCGAGAATCCGTGCCTGCGCCGCCCGGCCCGTGAGGTCAGCGATCACAAGCATCGGGCTGCTCGCCAGCCGTTCGGTCTCGGCAATCTCCGCGCCACGCCCATTGGCCATCACGAACCGACCACGCCCGCCACGCTGCAGCGCGATGCGGTCGGGGAAGGCATGAATAAGCAACCGGCCGGCAAGACCCGGCTCGTCCGCCACCATCTGATCGCGCCCCTTCGCCAGCCGGATAGCCAGCTGCCGCGCCGCCTCGGCCCGCTCGCCGCGCTCGGATTTGAACCGGCGCAGCCGGTCCTCGAGATCGATGCTTGTCCCGCCCAATCCCTGTTCCGTCAGAAGCACGGCCATCATCGCCGCCTCCCTCGCATGCCCGGTCTCTCCCGAGGAGAGCACCATCGCCGCCAGCCGAGGAGGGAGCGCCATGTCGCGCATCTCGCGGCCGCGCGCGGTCAGCCCGCCATCCCGGTCAAGCGCGCCGAGTTCGCGCAGCAGCGCGCGCGCCTCGGCAAGCGTCGTCTCCGGCGGCTGGTCCATGAAGCTGAGCGCCCTCGTGTCCTGCACGCCCCAATGGGCGAGATCGAGCACGAGACCGGAAAGGTCGGTCGAGAGGATCTGCGGCGGCGTGAAGGCGGGCATCGCCGCCGTCTGCCCTTGATGCCAGAGCCGGATGGCAATCCCCGGCTCGGTTCGCCCGGCGCGCCCCGCCCGCTGGTCGGCCGAGGCCCGCGACACCCTCACCGTCTCCAGCCGGGTGATCCCTGTCGATGCCTCGAACACCGGCAGGCGTTGCAATCCGCTGTCGATCACGATCCTAACGCCGTCGATGGTGATCGAGGTCTCGGCGATCGAGGTCGCCAGCACGATCTTGCGGGTGCCCACCGCCGCCGGCCGGATCGCCGCGTCCTGTTCCTTCTGACTGAGATTGCCGTAGAGCGGCGCGATCACCGTTGCCGCGTCGAACCGCTCCCGCAGCCGCTCGGCCGTCCTGGTGATTTCGGCCTGTCCGGGCAGAAAAGCCAGGATCGATCCACTCTCCGTCTTGTGCGCATCGATGATCGCCCGCGTCATCGTATCCTCGATCCGCTCGCCACCCGGCCGGTCCTGGTAGCGAATATCGATCGGGAAGCTGCGTCCCATGCTCTCGATCAAGGGCGGGTTGTCGAGCAACGCCACCACGCCGGTGACATCGAGCGTCGCCGACATGACCAGGATCCGCAAATCCTCGCGCAGCGCCGATTGCACGTCGAGCGCCAGCGCCAGACCGAAATCGGCGTCGAGCGACCGCTCGTGAAATTCGTCGAAGATCACCGCCGATACGCCCGACAGCTCGGGATCGTCGAGGATCATCCGCGCGAACACACCCTCGGTCACCACCTCGATCCGCGTCCGCGCCGAGATTCTGGTATCGAGCCGCATACGATAGCCGACCGTCTCGCCGACATTCTCATTGAGCAGCGCCGCCATCCGCCCGGCCGCCGCGCGCGCCGCGAGCCGTCGCGGCTCGAGCAGAATGATCCTGCCATCGCCGCGCCAGACCTCATTGAGAAGATGAAGCGGCACCAGCGTCGTCTTGCCCGCCCCCGGCGGTGCGGAGAGCACGGCGCGCCGCGCCGTCGTCAGAGCCGCGCCGATCGCGGGTAGAACATGAGAGACCGGGAGCTCCGGCAATATGGGCACGTCACTCACGCCGTCGCTCGCGCCTTCGTCGCCGTCTCGTAGGCGAGGATCGCGCCCGCGAGATCCTCAAGTGCGGCGCCCACCGACTTGAAGAAGGTGATCTCGTCGTCATCCCGCCGGCCCGGATGCCTGCCGCTCGTCAACTCCGCCAGTTCGGCCTTGATGCCGCCTTCGGAAAGGACGCCACTTTTCAGCGGCTGCACGATGTCGCCCGCCTCGCGGGTGGCGCCCGCGCGCGTGTCCACGAAGACGCTCGAACGGCGGATCGCCGTATCGTCGGCCTCGCGCATGTCGGGCTTGAAGCCGCCGATCAGGTCGAGATGCGCCCCGGGCTTCAGCCAGTCGCCTGAAATCAACGGTTCGTTGGAGAGCGTCGCGCAGGAAATGATATCGGCCGTCCGCACGGCCGTCTCAAGGTCGTTCACGGCTTCGGCGTTGAGACCCAGCGCCCGCGCCTCGGCCGCGATCGCCTCTGCATTCTTTATGTTCCGACCCCAGATCCGAAACCGCTGCAGCGGCCGCGTCACCGCATGCGCCTGCAACAGGTTGAGCGATAGCCGTCCGGTACCGCAGACGAGCAGCTCGTGCGCTTCGGAATGGGCGAGATAGCGCGCTGCCAGCGCCGACGTCGCCGCGGTACGCCGTGCCGTCAACTCGCCGCCCTCGATCGCCGCCAGCATCTCGCCTGTCCTGGCGGAGGAGAGCAGGTAGGTTCCGAAGATCGCTGGTAGCGCGCGTCGCGCATTGTCGGGAAACACCGAGAGGATCTTCACGCCCGCATAACGCCCCGGCAGCCACGCCGGCATCAGCAGCATGGTCGCGTCGCGCTCGCCGGGTACTTCCATCTCGTGATGATGCCGCACTGGCGCAACGCAGTCGCCGCTAAACATTGCCGCCAGCGCATCGATCAGCGCAGGCCAGTCCAGCGCTGCGCGCGTTTCCGTCTCATTGAGGACAAGCATGTGTCCATCCCTCTTATATATGTATGGCGATCGCCGATCCGGCCAAACTAGTGATTGCTGGTCGCCGCGCAAGCGCCGGAAGCGGATCGGCTGGAGGGCTTTCATGTCCTAATAGGCGCGTCGGTAGCCGGAAGCCGCTGAAAAACGTCTTTTGTGCTCGGGATTTTGTCGATTTCGACCCGTTCGGGGGCATTTCACCGATATCTCTGGTGCTTTCCCGCTGTGGGCCGTTCGTCCACTCGAAGCCGTTCCGGAAATTCCCCCAGTCAAAACAACATGTTATAAAACTGTCAAAAAACTTTGCGTGT